>NZ_DAIEIF010000005.1 GCF_027352905.1 Acidocella sp. | reverse complement strand
TGGGCGGCGTCGTGCTGGCGCCCTGCCCGGCCTGGGGCGAGGTCGCGGCCCTGGCGGCGCAAACCGGCGCGCTGCTGCTGCGCGCGCCGCCCGCCGCGCTCGACCTCGGATTAAAGGGTGATGAAAGGCGGCTCTCCGCCTGGCTGGGCGGATGACAGCGCCGCCGGACTGGGCTACATGGCGGCCAGTTTCCCAAGGAGGAGGGTTCCCATGGCAATGACCGAGACCGTGAAGAAAATTCTGTCGCATTACGAGAGCGACAATCCCGGCACCAAGGCCAATCTCGCCCGCATTCTCATGCAGGGCAGGCTGGGGGGCACCGGCAAGCTGGTCATCCTGCCCGTGGACCAGGGTTTCGAGCACGGCCCCGCCCGCTCCTTCGCCCCCAACCCGGCGGCCTATGACCCGTATTACCACTACCAGCTCGCCATCGATGCCGGGCTCTCCGCCTATGCCGCCCCTCTCGGGATGATCGAGACCGGCGCCGCCGAGTTCGCCGGGCAGATCCCCACTATCCTCAAGGTCAACTCCTCCAACTCCCTCGCCAGCGAGAAGAACCAGGCCCTCACCGGCTCGGTCTCGGACGCGCTGCGCCTTGGCTGCTCGGCCATCGGCTTCACCATCTATCCCGGCTCGGAATACGCTTTCGAGCTGATGGAGGAGATCCGCGAGATGGCGGAGGAAGCCAAATCGGCCGGCCTCGCCGTCGTCATCTGGTCCTATCCGCGCGGCCCCAATCTCGACAAGGCGGCCGAGACGGCGCTCGATATCTGCGCCTATGCCGCCCATATGGCGGCGCTGCTCGGCGCGCACATCATCAAGGTCAAGCCCCCCACGGAGGTCGTCTCGCTGGAGGCGGCGAAGAAATCCTATGCCGGGTTCGATGGCTCGACCATGGCCAAGCGGGTCGCCCATATCGTCCAGTCCTGCTTCAACGGCAAGCGCATCGTCGTGTTCTCGGGCGGCGAATCCAAGAGCCTGGACGGGCTGTACGAGGAAATTCGCGGCCTGCGTGATGGCGGCGCCAATGGCTCCATCATTGGCCGCAACACCTTCCAGCGCCCGCGCGAGGAAGCCCTCGCCATGCTGCAGAACATCATCGACATCTATCTCAACAAGGCCTGAGACCCGCCCTGCCTCCCGCCTGCCGCCTCTACCTCATCACGCCCCCCGTGCTGGCGGCGGATTTCCCCCGCGCCCTCGCCAGCGCGCTGGATGCGGGGGATGTCGCCGCCGTGCAGCTGCGGCTGAAAAACGCGCCGGCGGCGGAGCTGGAGCGGGTGATCGGCGCGCTGCGCCCCATCGTCCAGAGCCGGGATGTCGCCTTCATCCTCAATGACGATCCCGCTCTCGCCCGGCGCACCGGCTGCGACGGCGCCCATGTCGGCCAGACCGACATGCCCGCCCGCGAGGCGCGGAAGATCCTTGGCGATCTCACTTTGGGCGTCACCTGCCACAACTCCCGCCATCTGGCGATGGAGGCGGGCGAGGCCGGGGCGGATTATGTCGCCTTCGGCGCCTTCTACCCCAGCGCCACCAAGGCCCCGCCGGCAATGGCGGAGATCGAAACGCTGCAAATCTGGGCCGGGACGATGGAACTGCCTTGCGTCGCCATTGGCGGCATCACCGCCGAAAACTGCGCGCCGCTGGTGCGCGCCGGGGCGGATTTCCTCGCCGTCTCCCACGCGGTATGGGCGCATCCCCAGGGCCCGGCCGCCGGGGTGCGGGCGATGCTGGCGGCGATGGAGGCGAGCAACGCGCTCTAATCGCAATCGTTTCCGCGCAGGGTGAAGCCCTGCACCTTGCCCTCCCGCACCGCGAAGGTCGCCTCGCAGGCCCAGCTTTGCACCGCCACCGGCCCCCAGGCCGGGCCCCATCCCGGCCCCCACCAGGGCGCGGGGCCCAGCGGCATCGCCTGGGTATCGTAGCGCAGCAGATAGGCGAGATAGGAGACGCCGTTCACCGTGATCTGCCGCTGCGGCACGCCCAGCCGGGCCACCAGCAGCGATTCCGGCGCGCCGATATAGCCCGCCAGCCGCGATTGCAGGCTGGGGCCATGGGCGCACCCGGCCAGGCCCAGCCCGATCAGCGCCGCCGCCATCCTCAAGATCCGCCGCATTCGCCCCCTCCTTTTCCGCGCCGTCTGTTTTACTCGTCCGGCAGCCATAAAACATCGGCGATCCGCCGCGCCCCCGCCGCCAGCATCGCCAGCCGGTCGAAGCCGAGCGCGATGCCCGCGCAGGCGGGCAGCGCCGCCACCGCCTCCAGAAACGTCTCATCCAGCGGCCAGTCCGGCCCGTAAAGCGCGTGGCGCCGCGCCCGGTCGGCGATGAAGCGCGCCCGCTGCTCCCGCGCGTCGGTCAGCTCGACGAAGGCGTTGGCGAGTTCCATCCCGCAAACATAAAGCTCGAAGCGCTCGGCCACGCGCGGGTCCCCGGGGCTGCGCCGCGCCAGCGCCGCCTGGGCGGCGGGCCAATGGGTGAGGAAGGTGGCGCGCTCGCGGCCCAGATGCGGCTCCACCCGCTCCAGCAGCAGGCGGAAGAACAAATCCTCCCAATCCTCCCCCTCGCGCAGCCTCGCCCCGGCCTGCGCGGCCAGCGCGGGCGCGTCCCCCGCCGTCGCCAGCACATCCGCCCCGGCGAAGCGGGAGAAGGCCTCGGCCACGCTCAGATATTCCGGCGCGTCCAGCCGGGTGGTGACGCCCCGGCACGTCACCTCCGGCGGCAGCACCGCTTGCAGCAGGGCGAAGCTCTCCGCCATCAGCGCTCCCATATCCGCGTGCAGGGCATACCATTCCAGCATGGTGAATTCCGGGGCGTGGGTGGCGGACCACGGCTCCTCCCGCCATACCCGCGCCAGCTGAAAGATTGGCCCCGCGCCGCCCGCCAATAATTTCTTCATCGCGAATTCCGGCGAGGTGTGCAGCCATAGCCGCCCCGCCGGGCGGGCGCGCAGATGCACCTCCTCGCCCGGCGCGGGCACGGCGTAGGGGGTTTCCACCTCGGTATAGCCGCGGGCGGTGAAAAAGGCGCGCACCCCCGCCGCCAGCAGGTTGCGGCGGCGCAGCGGCGCCATGCGGCCGGGTAGGGTCCGCCAGGGTTGAGAGCTCATGCCGCCGGGTTTACACGCTCCCCGTGCCTGATGGAATTTCCCCGCCCAAACCCCGCGCGCTGCGCCGCCCGGGCGAGCTCGTCGCCGCCGGGCTGCTGCCGCCCGCCAGCCTGGCCGGGGCACAGGCGGTGGCGGCGCGCTACGCCATCGCCGTGCCGGCCGCCCTGGCGGCGCGGATCGAGCATCCGCAAGACCCGCTCGGCCTGCAATTCCTGCCCGACCCGGCGGAGCTGGTCACCGCCCCGCACGAGCTGGCCGATCCGGTGGCCGATGAAGCCCTCTCGCCGGTGCCGGGCATCGTCCACCGCTACCCGGACCGCGTCCTGCTCAAGCCGCTGCTCGCCTGCCCGGTCTATTGCCGCTTCTGCTTTAGGCGCGAGCAGGTGGGGCCGGAGGGCGGGGTGCTGGCCCCGGCGGCGCTGGAGGCCGCCTATGCCTACATCGCCGCCCGTCCCGCCATCCGCGAGGTCATCCTCACCGGCGGCGACCCGCTAATCCTCTCCCCCCGCCGGCTCGGGGCGATTCTCGCCCGGCTGGAGGCGATCCCGCATGTCGAATGGCTGCGCATCCATAGCCGCGTCCCGGTGGCGGAGCCCGCTTTGGTGGGCGAGGGCCTGCTCGCCGCGCTGGTGACCGAAAAGCCGCTCTACCTCGCCGTTCACGCCAATCATGCGCGGGAGTTCGGGCCGGAGGCCAATGCCGCGCTGCGCCGCCTCGCCGGGCGCGGCATCCCCCTGCTCGGGCAGAGCGTGCTGCTCAAGGGCGTCAACGATTCGGAGGCGGCGCTGGCCGATCTCTTCGCCGCCATGCTACGGGCGCGGGTGAAGCCCTATTACCTGCACCAGCTCGACCCCGCCCCCGGCACGGCGCGTTTTCATGTCCCGCCGGAGCGGGGGCGCGAGCTTCTCGCCAATCTGCGCGGGCGGCTGAGCGGCACGGCCTTCCCCATCTATATTCTCGACCGCCCCGGCGGGCTCGGCAAAATTCCGTTGTGAGGTTTGCGCGAGGTTTGGGGTTCCGCCCCGCCGGTCTATATCCCCCGCATTCATGAACGTAGAGAAGGATCAGCTTTCATGCCCAGCCTGTTCGACCCGTTGCAGCTCGGCGATCTCACTTTGCCCAACCGCATCATCATGGCGCCGCTCACCCGCTGCCGCGCCTCGCCGGGCCGCGTGCCCAACGCGCTAATGGCGGAATATTACGCCCAGCGCGCCGATGCTGGGCTGATCATCGGCGAGGCGACCTCGGTGACGCCGATGGGGGTGGGCTATCCCGACACGCCGGGCCTGTGGTCGGAGGAGCAGGTGGAGGGCTGGAAGCTCGTCACCCGCGCGGTGCATGAGAAAGGCGGGCGCATCTTCGCCCAGCTTTGGCATGTGGGCCGCATCTCCGCCCCGCTCTATCTCGATGGTCAGCTGCCGGTGGCGCCCAGCGCCATCGCGGCCCGGGGCCATGTCAGCCTGGTGCGGCCCAAGCAGGAATACGTCACGCCGCGCGCCCTCGATCCCGGTGAAATTCCCGGCATCGTCGAGGCCTACCGCAAGGCGGCGATGAACGCGCAGATGGCCGGGTTCGACGGGGTGGAGATCCACGGCGCCAACGGCTATTTGCTCGACCAGTTCCTCCAGGATTCCACCAACCAGCGCCAGGACGAGTATGGCGGCCCCATCGCCAACCGCGCCCGGCTGCTGCTGGAGGTCACGGACGCCGCCGCCAGCGTGTGGGGGGCGGACCGGGTGGGGGTGCATCTCGCCCCCCGCTGCGACAGCCACAGCATGGGCGATTCCAACCCGCGCGCCACCTTCTCCTACGTGGCGCGGGAATTGGGGGAGCGGGAGATCGCCTTCATCTGCGCCCGCGAATATCAAGGGCCGGATTCCCTCGGCCCGGAGCTGAAGCGGATTTTCGGCGGCGTCTATATCGCTAATGAGAATTTCACCAAGGAGAGCGCGGAGGCCGCCCTCGCCGCCGGCATTTGCGACGCGGTGGCCTGGGGCAAGCTGTTCATCGCCAATCCGGATCTCGTCACCCGCTTCGCCCGCAACGCGCCGTTGAACCCGCCGGACCCGGAGACCTTCTACGCCCAGGGGCCGCGCGGCTATACCGACTATCCCACGCTGGCATCGGCCCCGGCCTGATCCCGCGCGGCGAGGCGGGCGGTGGCGAGGATGAGCAGGCAGGTCATCGTCATCGCCGCCGTGCCGATGCCAAAGAGCAGGGCATAGCTGCCGGTGGCGTGGAACAGCTGGGAGAACAGCGCCGCCGCCCCCGCCTGGGTCACGGCGTAAATCATCGTCGCCAGCCCCCAATCGGCGGGCAGGCGCGCGGCGGGCACCATCCCGGCGATGGTGCCCGCCGCCAGCATCACCGCCCCCAGGGCGACGCTGCCGACACAGAGCGCGGAGACGATCAGCCCCGGCTGGGCGTGGATCACCAACGGCGCGGCCACGCCGAGGCCCATCACCACATAGCCGAGCCCGAGCGTGCGCAGAAAGCCGAAGCGGTCGGCCACCCGCCCGAGCAGCGGCGGCCCCAGCATCGCTGCCAGCCCCAGCCAGGCGGCGATCTGCGCCCCCGCCGCCACCCCCCGCCCCAGCCCCAGCGCGACGAAGCTGGAGAGAAACAGCATATGCGGCACGAAGCCGAGGGCGGAGAGCGCGTAGCCCGCGATCAGCAGCCGCACCTTGAGCGGCGGCAGCCCCCCGGCCTCGCCATGGGGCGGCGGGGTGACGCGGGCGGCGGGCATCAGCGCCGCCACGGCCAGCGTCGCCAGCAGGCAGATGAGGCCGAGCGCTACCCAGGTGAAGACGAGGCCATGGGTGAGCAGCGGGGGCATGAGGATGGCGCTGAAGGCGGTGCCCGTCCCCATCCCGGCGAAGGTGATGCCGGAGACCCGCCCCCTGGCGGCGGGCGGGGCGCGGCCCACCACGGCGGCGGCCATCAGCACCATCAGCACCCCCCCGGCAATGCCGGAGAGCAGCCGCCAGAACCCGTACCAGAGCCAGCCCCAATCCAGCGCGCAGCCGAGTGTGGCGGCGGTGGCGAGGCCCATGCAGAGCAGCACGGCGGGCTTGGCGGGGAAGGGACGGCGCCAGGCGCGCAGCGCCGCCGCGCCGATGAAATAGCCGGCGAGATTGGCGGTGCCGAGCCAGAACGCCCCGGCGGGGCTGAACCAATGGGCCTGGGCGAGGGCGGGGACCAGCGGCGCGAAGCCGAACCGCGCCACCCCCAGCCCCACGAACATCGCGAGCAGGCCGGAGAAGGCGGCGCGCTGGATGGGAAAGGGGGTCGCGGTCTCCATGCCGGCAGGTTAGCCCGGCGCCGGGCGGGGTGGCACGCCCGCCCGGCTGGACCCGCCCATGCGGCCGCCCCCATGGTCTTCGCGGCGCCGGGTTGGTATAGACCGGCTCGATTCATTTCCGAAGGGTTTCGCGCTCCATGGCTCGCCGCCGCCAACTTTATGAAGGCAAAGCAAAAATCCTGTTCGAGGGGCCTGAGCCCGGCACCCTCGTCCAGTATTTCAAGGATGACGCGACCGCGTTCAATGCCCAGAAAAAGGGCACGATCACCGGCAAGGGCGTGCTGAACAACCGCATCAGCGAGTTTCTCATGCTCAAGCTGGCGGAGATCAACGTCCCCACCCATTTCATCCGCCGCCTCAACATGCGCGAGCAGCTGATCAAGGAGGTGGAGATCATCCCCATCGAGGTGGTGGTGCGCAACATCGCCGCGGGCAGCCTCGCCCAGCGCCTCGGCATCCCGGAGGGCACGCGCCTGCCCCGGTCGATCGTGGAATATTATTACAAGAACGACCATCTCGGCGACCCGATGGTGGCGGAGGAGCATATCACCGCCTTCGGCTGGGCCAGCCCGCACGACATGGACGACATCATCCATCTCGCGCTACGGATCAACGATTTCCTCACCGGGCTGTTTCTCGGCGTCGGCATCACCCTGGTGGATTTCAAGCTGGAATTCGGCCGGCTCTACGAGAATGACGAGATGCGCATCGTCCTCGCCGACGAGATCAGCCCGGATAATTGCCGGCTCTGGGATTCCAAGACCAACGAGAAGATGGATAAGGACCGCTTCCGCCGCGATCTCGGCAAGATCGAGGAGGCGTATCAGGAGGTGGCCCGCCGCCTCGGCATTCTCCCCGAGGCCGGCTCGCGCGACCTCAAGGGCCCGGAGACGATGCAATGATAAGCCCGGTCTATGGGTCCGGGCTTATCCATAAGCAAGGTTTATGAATCATGAAGGCGATCGTCACCGTCATGCTGAAAACCGGCGTGCTGGACCCGCAGGGCAAGGCCATCGGCCATGCCCTGCATAATCTCGGCTTCGCCGGGGTGGGGGAGGTGCGGATGGGCAAGGTGATCGAGCTGGAGCTGGCCGAGACCGACGCCGCCCGCGCCCGGCAAGAGGCGGAGGAGATGGCGCGCAAGCTGCTGGCCAACCCGGTGATCGAGAGCTTCAAGGTCGAGATCCTGGCGTGACGCCGACGGGCGCGCCGCCGCCCGCCGCTCCGGGCAAGGCCCCGAAAATCCTGGCCGCGCCGCGCCGCCTGTTCTGGCGCGTCTACCGGCTGGCCCGGCTCGATCTCTGGTTTCCCCATGTGCCGCTGGCCCTGGCGGTGGGCTTCGCCGGGATGCAGGCGCTGCTGCCCAGCATCCGGCGCTATGTGCGGGAATATCTGCACCTTCAGCTCAACGGGCTGTTCGACGCGCTGCATCCGCTCGACCCCAACGTGCCCGCCCTCATCCTGCGCGGGGTCCCGACCACCGTGGTGGGGGCGTTGCAGATCTTCGTCGCCATCGGCCTGCTGCTGCGCTCCCGCCTGGCCTGGATCGGCGCGCTGGTCATCACCCTCGCCCAAGGGGCGGTCGCGGTCCTCTATAATCACCAGCCCTGGGATTCCTGGGCGGTGCTCTACATCGCCGCGCTGTTCTTCATCCTCAGCGTCTCCGGGCGGGATTTCCGCCGCTCCTCCCTGGCGGCGGGCACGCTCTTCGCCCTCGCCGCCACGCTGCTCGTGCTCTCCTATGGCGTGCTCGGCGCCTTGATCCTGGGGGAGGGATTCACCCCGCCCATCCTCAGCCTGCCCCAGGCCGCGTATTTCACCATCGTCACCATGTCCACGGTCGGCTATGGCGACATCCTGCCCAAGAGCGAGGACGCGCGGCTTTTCGTGATGTCGCTGATCGTCATCGGCATCACGGTCTTCGCCACCTCCATCACCGCCGTGGTCGGGCCGGTGGTGCAGGGGCGGCTGCACCGGATCATCGAACCAGAAGGAAGACGCCGCATGAAACGGGTGAACCACTTCATCATCATCGGCACCGGGGCGCTGGCCTATAACACCGCGCGCGAATTGCTGGCGCGGGGTGAATCCGTGGTTGTCATCAGCGACAAGGAGATCGAGTTCGGCGACGCCGAGGTGATGCTGGGCGACCCCACCGAGCTGGAGACGCTGCGCAAGGCCGGGGCGGAGGCGGCGCGGGCCATCCTCGCCCTCTCCCCCGATGATTCCGAGAACGCCTTTGTCATTCTCGCGGCGCGCGAGCTGAACGTGGACGCCCGCAAGGTGGCGGCGGTGAGCAGCCGCAAGAATCTCGAGCGCATGCGCCGGGTGCAGCCGGACATGGTCTTCGCCCCCAACGTGTTCGGCGGGGAGATCCTCGCCATGGCGCTGACCCAGGAGAAGATCGACGGCGACGCGCTGGTGGCGCGGATGCTGGATGCGGGGGCGAAGCCGGCGGGCTGAAAAGGCCGCGATATTGCCTGGCCGCGGGAGTTCCGGCAGAAGCGCCCCATGCAAGCCGCCCTCCTGCTTTTCCCCGGCATCAACCGGGAGCGCGACATGATCCAGGCCGTGCGCCAGAGCTTCGGCCGCGCCCCCGCCATCGTCTGGCACAAGGAGACTGAGCTGCCGGCCGGCACGGATCTCGTCATTCTGCCGGGCGGGTTTTCCTTCGGCGATTATCTGCGCTGCGGCGCCATGGCGGCGCACAGCCCCGTGATGCGGGCGGTGAGGGAGCATGCCGGGCGCGGCGGCTATGTGCTGGGGGTGTGCAACGGGTTCCAGATTCTCACCGAGGCCGGGCTGCTCCCCGGCGCGCTGCTGCGCAATGCCGGGCTGCGCTTTCTCTCCATGGAGACGCGGCTCTCGGTTGAGCGCGCCGATACCGTCTTCACCCGCAACTGGGCGCCGGGGGCGGTGTTCCGCGCGCCGATGGCCCATGGCGACGGCAATTACACGGCCAGGACGGAAACGCTCGACCGGCTGGAGGGGGAGGGGCTGGTCGCCTTCCGCTACGCCGATGAGAACCGCAACGGCTCGGCCCGGCGCATCGCCGGGGTGTTCTCCCCCAATCTGCGCGTCTTGGGGCTGATGCCGCATCCCGAGGATCTCGTCGACCCGCTGCTGGGCGGCACCGACGGCAAGCCTTTGTTCGACTCCCTGGCGGCGGCATGAGCGAGGTCAGCGAGACGCTCGCCCGCTCCTTCGGCCTCGATGCCGAGGAATGGGGCAAGGTGCTGGAGATCATGGGCCGCGCGCCCAGCCTGACCGAGCTTGGCATCTTCTCGGTGATGTGGTCCGAGCATTGCTCCTATAAATCCTCCCGCGTCTGGCTGCGGGAATTGCCGACCGAGGCCCCCTGGGTGATCCACGGGCCGGGCGAGAATGCCGGGGTGATCGATATCGGCGGGGGGCTGGCGGCGGTCTTCAAGATGGAATCGCACAACCATCCCAGCTTCATCGAGCCCTACCAGGGCGCGGCGACGGGGGTGGGGGGGATCTTGCGCGATGTCTTCACCATGGGGGCGCGGCCCATCGCCAACCTCAACGCCCTGCGCTTCGGCGACCCGGCTCTGCCGGTGACCCGGCGGGTGGTGGATGGCGTGGTGCGCGGCATTGGCGGCTACGGCAATTGCGTCGGCGTGCCGACCGTGGGCGGCGAGGTGAATTTCCACCCCGCCTTCAACGGCAACCCGCTGGTGAACGCGATGACGGTGGGGGTGGCGCGGGCCGACCGGATCTTTCTCTCCGCCGCCGCGGGGGTGGGGAACCCGGTGGTCTATGTGGGCTCCAAGACCGGGCGGGACGGGATCCACGGCGCGACGATGGCGAGCGCGGAATTCGGCGCCGCCAGCGAGGAGAAGCGCCCGACCGTGCAGGTGGGCGACCCCTTCACCGAAAAACTGCTGATCGAGGCCTGCCTGGAATTGATGGAGACCGACGCCATCGTCGCCATCCAGGATATGGGCGCGGCGGGGCTGACCTCCTCCTCAGTGGAGATGGCGGGCAAGGGCGGGGTGGGGATCGAGCTCGACCTCGACGCCGTGCCCCAGCGCGAGACCGGCATGAGCGCCTATGAGATGATGCTCTCCGAGAGCCAGGAGCGCATGCTGATGGTGCTCAAGCCCGAGCGGGCGGAGATGGCGCGGGCGATCATCGAGAAATGGGAGCTGGATTACGCGGTCATCGGCCGCATCACCGATACCGGGCGCATCGTCGTGCGGCACCGGGGCGAGGTGGAGGCGGATATCCCCTTGAGCCCGCTCGCGGATCAGGCGCCGCTTTACCGCCGGCCGGCGGCCCTGCCGCCCAAGCCCGCCCGGCTGGCGCCGCTGGAACGCCACGCGCCGCTGGACCGGGCGCTGCTGACGCTGATTGGCTGCCCCGATCTCTGCTCGCGCCGCTGGATCTTCGACCAGTATGACGCGACGGTGGGCGGCCAGACGGTCAAGCGCCCGGCCGAGGCGGACGCCGCCATCATCCGGCTCGAGGGCGGCCGCCGCGCTTTGGCGATGACGGTGGATTGCACCCCCCGCTATTGCGCCGCCGACCCGGAGGAGGGCGGCCGCCAGGCGGTGGCCGAGGCGTGGCGCAACCTCACCGCCACCGGGGCGCGGCCCTTGGCGGTGACCGACAACATGAATTTCGGCAATCCGGAGAAGCCGGAGATCATGGGCCAGTTCGCCGCCGCCATACGCGGCATGGCCTCGGCCTGCGCGGCGCTGGAGTTTCCGGTCGTCTCCGGCAATGTCTCGCTCTATAACGAGACGGAGGGCCGCCCCATCCTGCCCACACCCGCCATCGGCGCGGTGGGCGTGCTGGAGGACGCCGCCCAGGCGGTGGGCTACGCGGCGCGCCCCGGCCTCGCTCTCGTGGTGATCGGCGCGACGCGCGGCGAATTGGGCTGCTCGCTCTTTCTGCGCGAGATTTACGGGCGCGAGGAGGGGGCGCCGCCGCCGGTGGATCTCGCCGCCGAGCGCCGCAACGGCGATTTCGTCCGCGCCCGCATTCTCGCGGGCGGGGTGGCGGCCTGCCACGATGTTTCCGATGGCGGGCTGCTTGTCGCCGTGGCGGAAATGGCACTGGCCGGGGATTGCGGCGTGACCCTGGAGGGCGCCGGCACCGCGGAATACTGGTTCGGCGAGGATCAGGCGCGTTATGTGCTGGCGGTGGCCGAGCCGGCCGCGCTGCTGGCGGCGGCGGTGGCGGCGGGGGTGCCGGCCCAGCATATCGGCCGCGCCGTGGCGGCGAAGGAATTGACTCTGCCCGACGGGCTTGCCATATCTCTGCCTCAATTACGCGAAGCCCATGAGGGGTTTTTTCCCCGCTGGTTCGCTTGAAAAGGGGTTCGGGCGGCATGGCCATGCAGGCAAGCGAGATCGAGGCTTTGCTGAAGGCGGCTTTCCCGGACGCCCTGATCAAGATCGAGGATTTGGCGGGCGATAACGACCATTACGCGGCCTATGTGGTGTCCGAGGCGTTTCGCGGTCTCACCCGCGTGCGCCAGCATCAGATGGTCTATGCCGCCCTCCAGGGCCGCATGGGCAACGCGCTTCACGCTCTGGCGCTGCAAACCTCGGCGCCGGAATAAGGACCAAGGTAAAGATCATGAATAATCCCGTTTTCGCCGAGATTCAGTCACAGCTCGATGCCGCCCCGGTGGTGCTGTTCATGAAGGGGACGCCGCTCTTTCCCCAATGCGGCTTCTCGGCCCGGGTGGTGCAGATCCTCAAACATGCGGGCGTGCCCTTCGCCTCCGTGAATGTGCTGGAAAACCCGGAGATCCGCGAGGGGATCAAGCAATTCTCCAACTGGCCGACCATTCCCCAGCTTTATGTCAAGGGCGAGTTCATCGGCGGCTGCGACATCCTCACCGAGATGTATCAGAGCGGCGAGCTGCAGAGCCTGCTGGTGGAAAAGGGCATCGCCCAGAGCGCGGCGTGACCGCCGCGCGACGGCCAGTTGATCGTCTTCGTCACTGACGAACTGCCCAGACCCGGCGCCGCCGGGCATCTTGCCATGAATCACGCCATCCTCGCCTGGCTGCGCGAGGAAGGCCATGACGTTACCCTGATGCTGACCGGAATGCGGCTGGCCGCGCCGGTGCAGCGCTATGAATGGGCGCGCGTCGCCGGCCCGCATGTGGGGCGGCTCGGCCCTTATGCCGCCTCCCTCACGCCGCGCGCGGCGGCGGGCAGCCTGGCGCGGATGGTGCTGGCCGGGTTGCCCGCGCCCCTGCGCG
>NZ_DAIEIF010000034.1 GCF_027352905.1 Acidocella sp. | reverse complement strand
CCCGCCGCCGCCCCGGCCCAAAGCCCGGCGGCGGCCCCGGCCCAGAGCCCCGCGGCGGCCCCAGCCCAAAGCCCGGCGGCGGCTCAAACCCCTGCCCCCGCCCCGGCCTTGCCCGCATCCCCGCCCCCCGCGGCGGCGGCCCCGGCGGGCATGGTGATCACCGCCACCCAGGATGCCTGGGTGCAGGTGACCGACGCCACCGGCAACATCCTGTTCAGCAAGGTGATGCATGCGGGAGATAGCTGGCCCGTGCCCAAGGAGGCCGGGTTGAAACTGACCACCGGCAATGCCGGCGGCACCCAGATCGTCACCGCCGGCCAGGCGGGCCCGCCGCTGGGCGCCACGGGCGTGGTGCTGCGCGGTTACCAGCTCACCCCCCCAGCCGCCGCCAGCCAGCCAGGCCAAACGCCCGCCCCCTGAAGGAATCCCGATGAATTACCGCGAATATCAACAGATCGAGCGCCGCAAATCCCGGCAGATCCATGTCGGCAATGTCAAGGTGGGAGGGGACGCGCCGATCACGGTGCAGACCATGACCAACACGCTGACCACCGACGTGGAGGCGACCGTGGCGCAGATTCTCCGCGCCGAGAAGGCGGGGGTGGATATCGTGCGCGTCTCCTGCCCGGATGAGGAAAGCACCCGGGCGCTCAAGCAGATCGTCAAGCGCGTCAACGTGCCCATCGTCGCCGATATTCATTTCCATTACCGGCGCGGGATCGAGGCCGCCGAGGCGGGAGCCGCCTGCCTGCGCATCAATCCCGGCAATATCGGCAGCCCGGAGCGGGTGAAAGAGGTGATCAAGGCCGCGCGCGACCATGATTGCTCGATGCGCATCGGCGTCAACGCCGGCTCGCTGGAACGGCATCTGCTGGAGAAATACGGCGAGCCGAACCCGGAGGCGCTGGTGGAATCCGCCCTGGAACACGCCAGAATTCTCCAGGATCACGATTTTCACGAGTTCAAGATCTCGGTGAAGGCCTCCGACGTGTTCATGGCCGTGGCCGCCTACCAGCAACTGGCCGAGCAATGCGACCATCCGCTGCATATCGGCATCACCGAGGCGGGGGGCAAACGCGCGGGCACGGTGAAATCCTCGATCGGGCTCGGCTCGCTGCTCTGGGCTGGCATCGGCGACACGTTGCGCGTCTCCCTCTCCGCCGAGCCGGAGGAAGAGGTGCTGGTCGGCTGGGATATTCTCAAATCGCTGGGGCTGCGCCATCGCGGCGTGCGCATCATCTCCTGCCCCTCTTGCGCCCGCCAGGGCTTCAACGTCATCAAGACGGTGGAGACGCTGGAGGCGCGGCTCGCCCATATCGAGGCGCCCATCACCCTCTCCATCATCGGCTGCGTGGTGAACGGCCCGGGCGAGGCGCTGATGACCGATATCGGCCTGACCGGCGGCGGCGGCGGGCGGCACATGGTGTACGCGGCGGGCAAGACCGACCATACCATTTCCGATGAGGCGATGATCGAGCATCTCGTCGAGTTGGTCGAGACCAAGGCGGCGCAGATCGAGGCGGCCAAAGCGGCGCAGATCGCCGCCGAATAGCGGGCGTTCCGGATAAACAGGCCAGCCGGGGCGGCCGCCGCTCCGGCGTTTCGTTGTGGTGAGAACAGGATGACCAACCCATTGCAGCCCGTGCGGGGCACGCGCGATCTCATCGGCGAGGAGTCGGCGCGGCATTTCCATGTGATCGAGACCGCGCGGCGGGTGACGCGGCTCTATGGCTTCTCCGAATGGCAGACGCCGATCTTCGAGGATACGCGCGTGTTTTCCCGCACGCTGGGCGAGACCTCGGACGTGGTGACCAAGGAGATGTACAGCTTCACCGATCGCGGCGGCGATTCGGTCACCCTGCGCCCCGAGGGGACGGCGGGGGTGTGCCGGGCGCTGATCACCAACGGCCTCACCCAGACCCTGCCGCAGAAGGTGTTCTATGCCGGGCCGATGTTCCGTTACGAGCGGCCGCAGAAAGGCCGCTACCGGCAATTCCACCAGATCGGCGTGGAATTGCTCGGCCCCGCCGCGCCGCTCGCCGATGCCGAGGTGATCGCGGCGGGGTGGCATATTCTCAATGAGCTCGGCGTCGCGGATGAAGTGACGCTGCACATCAACACGCTGGGTGACGCCGCGAGCCGCGCCGCCTACCGCGCCGCGCTCATCGCCTATTTCTCCGCCCGCGTGGACCGGCTTTCCCCCGAGAGCCGGACGCGGCTTGAAAAAAACCCGCTGCGCATCATCGATTCGAAGGATGAGGGAGACCAGGCGCTCATCTCCGGGGCGCCGCTAATTCATGAACATCTCACCCCAGAGGCCGCCAGTTTTTATGACGGGCTGAAAACATATCTGACGACGCTCGGCGTGCCCTTCGCGGAGAATCCGCGCATCGTGCGCGGTCTCGATTATTATAATCATACCGCATTCGAATTCATTACCAGCGCGCTGGGCGCCCAGGGCACGGTGATGGCGGGCGGGCGCTATGACGGGCTGGTGGAGCAGATGGGCGGGCCGCGCGTGCCCGGCATCGGCTGGGCGGCGGGGATCGAGCGGCTGGCCATGCTGACCCCGCCGCCGCCCGCCCCCCCCTCGCCCGTCGCGGTGATCCCCCTGGCCGCCGAGGCCGAGGCGGCGGCGCTTAGCCTGCTCACCCTGCTGCGGGCCGAGGGTATCGGCGCCGAAACCGGCTATGCCGGCAATGCCCGCAAGCGGCTGGAGCGGGCCGCCAAGAGCGGCGCGGCCTGGGCGGTGCTGGTGGCCGCGGAGGGGATCAAGCTGCGCCGCCTCGCCGATGGCAGCCAGGAGGATGTGGACGCGGCGGCGCTGATCGGGCGGCTGCGCGCATGAGTGCCAGGCTGGATGACAGGCTGGACCGCATTCTCGCCCGCGCCGCGGAGCTGCGCTTTCTCCTTTCGGGCAATCTGGCGGGGGAGGAGTTTGTTAAAGCCTCGCGCGAGCTGGCCGAGCTGACGCCGGTCGAGGAGAAAATTCTCGCTTTGCGCGGGGCCGAAAAACAGGCCCGCGAGGCGGAGGCGCTGCTCAAGGAGCCCGAGATGAAGGAGCTGGCCGAGGCGGAGCTGGCGGAATTGCGCCAGCGCCTGCCCGCGCTGGATATGGAGGTCCGCCTCGCCTTGCTGCCCCGGGACGAGGCGGATGAGCGGTCCGCGATTCTGGAAATCCGCCCCGCCGCCGGGGGGGACGAGGCCGGGCTGTTCGCCGCCGAGCTGTTCACCGCTTATCAGAAATACGCCGCCGCCCAGGGCTGGCGCTTCGAGGTGCTGGATTATGACGAGAACGAGCTGGGCGGGATCAAGGGGGCGATGGCGGAAATTACCGGCCGGTCCGTATTCGCCCGGCTGAAATACGAATCCGGCGTGCACCGGGTGCAGCGTGTGCCCGCCACCGAGACGCAGGGGCGCATCCATACCTCCACCGTCACCGTCGCCGTGCTGCCCGAGGCGGAGGAGGTGGATGTGGCGATTAACGAGGCGGATCTGCGCATCGACGTGTACCGCGCCTCCGGCGCGGGCGGCCAGCATGTCAACAAGACCGAATCCGCCGTGCGCATCACTCATCTGCCCACCGGCATCGTGGTGGCGATGCAGGAGGAGCGCAGCCAGCACAAGAACCGGGCCAAGGCGATGAAAATTCTCCGCGCCCGGCTCTATGAGCAGCAGCGCCACGCGGCGGATAGCTCCCGCGCCGCCGACCGCAGATCCCAGGTTGGCACCGGCGACCGCTCGGAGCGCATCCGCACCTATAATTTTCCCCAGGGGCGGGTGACGGATCACCGCATCAACCTCACCCTCCACAAGATCGACCGGGTGATGCTGGGCGAGTTCGACGAGATCATCGACGCGCTGACCGCCGAGGACCAGGCGGCGCGGCTGGCCGCCCAGGCGTGATCCCCACCGCCCAGGCGCTGGCGGAGATCACCGCGCGGCTGGCCGCGGCGGGACTCGAATCGCCCCGCCGCGAGGCCCGCCTGCTGCTGGCCCATGCCCTGGGCGTATCCGCCGCCGGGCTGCTGGCCATGGACGAGGTGGACCCGGACGCCTATGCCGCGGCGCTGGCGCGGCGGGCGGCGCGCGAGCCGCTCGCCTATATCACCGGCCATAAGGAGTTCTGGGGACTGGATTTCCTCACCTCCCCCGCCACGCTCATTCCCCGGCCGGATTCGGAAACCCTGGTGGAGGCGGTTCTGGAGGCGGGCGCGCAGCCGGGCCGGTGCCTCGACCTTGGCACCGGCACTGGCTGCCTGTTGCTCGCCACCCTCTCTGAACATCCGTCCGCCTTCGGCATCGGCGTCGATATCCGCCCCGCCGCAACCGCTCTGGCCCGGCGCAACGCCCAGCGGCTCGGCCTCGCGCATCGCGCCGCTTTTCTGGCCGGGCGCTGGGCCAGCGCCCTCGCCGGGCCGTTCGATCTCGTTCTCGCCAACCCGCCTTACATCGAGAGCCAGGCGATTGCAGGGCTGATGCCGGAGGTGGCGCGGCACGAACCTGCCGCCGCGCTCGATGGCGGCGCGGATGGGCTGGCGGCCTACCGCGCCATCATCGCCGATTTGCCCCGGATTCTCGCCCCGGAGGGGCTGGCCGTGCTTGAACTGGGCGCCGGGCAGGCTCATATGGTGAGTGCGATGGCCCGCCGGGCGGGGTTCACCCCGGCTTTGAAAGCCGATCTTTCAGGAATCGAACGGGCCATTTTACTCAGATTCCGCAAATAAGCGATTGGCAGAATGAAATTTTACGGCTAAGCAGAATGAGCGCGGGAATGTAGCCCCAGTCTCCGAACCGGAGCCAGACAGGGGTAGCAAGATTTTGCTGCCGCCCCGCGCAAGCCAGAAAATGAGGATAGACACGAGCCTATGAATATGAAGCGCATGCGTGGACGCAACCACCGCCCGGGCGGCGGCAGCGCGGGCGGGTTTCGCAACCAGCAGAACGGTATCCCGCTTAACCGCAATCACGTCTTCGACAGCTCAGGGCCGGAGATGCGCGTGCGGGGCACCGCCCAGCAGCTTTTCGACAAATACACCCAGCTGGCCCGGGACGCCGCCTCCTCGGGCGACCGGGTGCTGGGCGAGGCGTATTACCAGCATGCCGAGCATTATTTCCGTATCCTGAGCGCCATCAACGCCGCCCAGGGCCTGCCGCCCCCCGGCCAGAACGGCCAGGGGAACGAGCGCTTCGGCGGCGCGAACGAACCCCAGCGCCGCGAGGCGAATGGCGAGGGCGAAACCGCCCAGCCGCGCGAGCCGCGCCCGGAATACCGGCAGGAAAACCGGGAGACGCGCGAGCCGCGCCCGGAGTACCGGCAGGAGCGGCGGTTCGAGCAGCGGCCGCGCCAGGAATTTCAGCCCCGGGACCGGCAGCCGGACCGCCAGGAACGCCCGGAACGGAGCGAGCGCCCGGAACGGCAGGAGCGGCCCTTCCGCCCCTCCGAACCCGTCGCCGACGCGCCGATCGATATCAGCGCCGCGCTGGAAGCGGAATTGCGCAACGCCATCGAGGACAGGCCCGCCGGCACCGGCGCCCAGCCGGAAACGCGGGAGGCGCCCGCCAGCGAGGCGCGGGCCATTCCCATCGCCTCCGAGGCGCCGCCCGCGGGCGGGAATTTCACCCTGACGGAGCCAGAGACGCCGCAGCCCGCGCCCAAGCGCCGCGGCCGCCCGCCCCGCGCCAAGGCCAAGGAGACGGAAGGCGCGGAATGACGTAAAAAAGCCCGGCTGAGCCGGGCTTTTTTATGCCGCCCGTTATTTGGGCGCCAGCACCATGACCATCTGCCGGTTTTCCATTTTCGGCATCTGCTCGACCTTGGTATCCGCCTCCATATCGCCGCGGATCCGCTCAAGCACCTTCACGCCCAGCTCCTGATGGGCCATTTCCCGCCCCCGGAAGCGCAGCGTGACCTTCACCTTATCCCCCTCGCCGATGAAGCTTTTCATCGCGCGCAGCTTCACCTGATAATCGTTCTCGTCGATATTGGGGCGGACCTTCACCTCCTTGATCTCGACGATCTTCTGCTTCTTGCGGGCCTCGTTGCGCTTTTTCTGCTGCTCGTATTTGAACTTGCCGTAATCGAGGATCTTGGCGACCGGCGGATCGGCGTTGGGGCTGATCTCGACCAGATCGAGCCCCACCGCATAGGCGCGGGCGATGGCGTCGCGGGTGCTGAGCACGCCGATCATTTCGCCATCCTGATCGATCAAGCGGACTTGGGGGATACGGATTTCCTCATTGACCCTGGGGCCCTCGCGGGATGGAGGAACGGGCGGCGCTGGCGGTCTGGCTATCGGAAAGTCTCCTGTCTTGGTTGGTCGTACCGGGCTTATGCCGAATCCCGGCCGGATTGCAACGTGTCCGCCAGCAGAGGTGGCATCCCGGGGCACATGGTCAAAACAGGAAATCCCGCCGGGCGTTCCAGCGTTCGGTGAGGGTTCTGGCCTCGGGCAGCTCGTCCAGCAGCCGCCCATGCTGGCGGGCGAGGTTTTCCAGAGCGTGCAGCAGGCTGGTGGCGGCCTTCAGCCGGGGATCGGCGGGTTGATAATAGGCGAGCGGACCGCCGAGATAGGCGAGCGGCGCCTCGACCGCGAAGCTCTTATCGAATTCCCGCTCGAAAAAACCGGGGTTGAGAAGCAATTCGCCGGGCTTGTCGCGCAGCGTCTCGAAGGGGGACACGTAATGGCCGGAATAATATTCGCCCTGGCCGCCGGCGGCCAGCGCCTTCATGCGGCCCGCCACCCATTTCTGCATCGCCTGCCAGGCGTCGCGGCGGGGGTAATGGGCGAGGCTGAGCCCCGCTATGGTCTCCGCCGGCACCTCGCGGCCAGCCTCGAACACTTCATGGTTGCCGGCCCCCACGATGAGATGCGGAATTTTGGCCCGCGCCATGACCTTATCCACCCCCGTCTCCCCGGCGAAGCGCCAGCGCAGACGCCACGGCACCACCGGCTCCGCCGGGTCCTCGCCGCCCACCTGGCCGTAATTGACGAGGGGCAGGCGAATGGCGCGCGCCCCCGCGGGCAGCAGGGATGGCAAAGGCTGCGAGCCGGGGGTGGCGATGAACTCATCCGCATCGAGAAACGCGACCCAATCCGCCGCCATCACCTGCGAGACCATTTGATAGCCCCAGCTATTGATGGCGACCTCGTCGAAGCTGACCGCATGGTTGCGGAACAGCTTGAGGGGGAAGCCCTCCTCCCGCAGGGCGCGCAGAATCTCCTGGGTGCGGTCCGTGCTGCCATTATCGAGAAACAGCATCTCATCCACATGCGCGGCGTTATGGCGCACGAACGCCTCGATGATGTCATCCTCGTTGAGGACGCGGGTGAAGGAAACGATCCGGGTCAAATGGGCTCCTTTGGCCCTATATCCCGCCGGGGCGCCCCGGCCGCAAGGGGATGGGGCTCAAAGACGCATCGTTCCGGTCTCGATGAAGCGCTGATGCCAGGAAAGCGCCTCGCCCGGCAGGCAGGGCGATTGCTGGCCGTAGGAATGCTCGCGGGCGCGGCGGAAATAATCCTGGAGCATCGGCCGGTAATCAGGATGGGAGCATTTCTCGATGATGAGCGCGGCGCGCTGCTTGGGGGAGAGGCCGCGCAGATCCGCGAGCCCCTGCTCCGTCACCAGCACCTGCACGTCCTGGGTGATGTGATCGACATGGGCGGCCAGCGGCACGATGGAGGAGATCGCTCCGCCTTTGGCGATGGAGGGTGTCATAAAGATCGAGACATAGGCGTTGCGGGCGAAATCGCCCGAGCCGCCAATGCCGGTCTGGATGCGCGAGCCCATCACCTGGGTCGAATTCACGTTGCCGTAGATATCCGCCTCGATCAGCCCGTTCATGGCGATGCAGCCGAGCCGGCGGACCAGCTCCGGGTGGTTGGAGATCTCCTGCGGCCGCAGGATCATGTGACGGCGGTAATCGGCCATGTTGGCGTTCATCCGCTCCGCCGCCGCGGGCGAAAGCGAGAAGGCCGTGGCGGAGGCGAAACGGAGCTTGCCGCTATCCAGCATGTCGAGCATGCCGTCCTGAATCACCTCGGTATAGGCGGTGAGAGTCTCGAAACGGGACTGGTTGAGGCCCGTGAGGACGGCATTGGCGATGTTGCCGACGCCGGATTGCAAAGGCAGCAGGTTTCGCGGCAGGCGGCCGATTTTCACCTCATGCTCGAAAAACTCGATGAGATGCCCGGCGATGGCCAGGGCGACGGCGTCCGGCTTGGCGAAGGGCAGATTGCGGTCCGGCGCGTGGGTTTCCACCACCGCGATCACCTTCTCCGGGTCGCAGGCGATGACGGGGCGGCCGATGCGGTCATCCGGGCGCACCAGCGGAATCGGCACGCGCCTGGGCGGCAGGGCGGTGCCGTAATAAATATCGTGCACGCCCTCCAGCGCCTCGTTCTGCCAGTGATTCACCTCGATGATGATCTTATCCGCGAGCTCCACCCAGGTTTTGTTGTTGCCGACGGAGGATGAGGGGATCAGCGCGCCATCCTCGTCTATGCCCGCCACCTCGATCAGCGCGATATCGAGCTTGCCGAGGAAGCCCTGCTAGGCCATCGGCGCCACCTGGCTCAGATGCATGTCGAGATATTCCATCTCGCCATTATTGATCTTCTCGCGGGCGATGGGGTCCGAATTGAAGGGCAGGCGGAACTCGATACCGTCCGCCTTGGCCAGCACGCCGTCCAGCTCCGGCCCGGTGGAGGCGCCGGTCCATATCCTCACCCGGAACGGATCGCCCGCGAGCCGCGCCGCCTCGATCCGCCGGGCCAGGGCTTGCGGCACCGCCTTGGGGTAGCCGGAGCCGGTGAAGCCGCTCATGCCGATGGTGCAGCCGGGCGGGATGAGGGCGGCGGCGGCCTTGGCGGGGATGAGTTTCTGGCGCAGCGTCGCGGACCTGATGCGGTTCATGGGCGGTCATCTTCCTTGCATGTCTCGGCGGCAGCCCGCGGGCGAGCCGTTTCTCCTGCCTTGGCGGCAGGCTGATCCGCCGCGCCATGCGCTAAGTCAAATCATCCCCGGTATTCGCCCGCCCGGGCGCGCTCCTCCTCCTCATCCTCTTCCTCGAGGCTGAATTGCTGGGCTTCCTCGTCATATTCGAAGATTTCCGCATAGCGTCCCCAGGCGATGACGGTGCGCAGCGTCTCCTCCGCATATTCCGGAGACATGTGATCCTCGAGCTGGTCCCGGAAGCGTACCGCCGCCGCGCGGTGGTTGGAGCGCTGCTCCAGCACGTTGCGGATGGCGGCGATGAGCGGCACATGCGCGCGCAGCGCCTCGGCGAAGATTTTCTTGCGGTCCTCGGTCTCCGCCTCGGCGAAGCGCCGCCCGGTCTCGGTGATCTGGATGTCGCCCTCCTCCAGCACGGCGAAGCCGAGAATGCTCAGCGTTTCGCCGAGGGGCAGAAGCTCATCCACCTCGAATTGCAGGGCGGCGGCGAGGGCGGGCAGGTCGGCGCGGCCATGATAGGGTTCGCCGCTCAGGGTCTCCAGCAAGCCGGCGATGAGGTTGGTGCCGACCGGGTGGAGCGGGTGCGCGAAAGGGTTGGGGGCAAGGGCGGCGGTGTGGACCTCCGGCGTGCGGCGGCGGGTCATGATGCCGTAGATCTCATCCACCATCTCGCGGAAGGCGGGGTCGAAACGGTTGCGCGGATGCGCGAAGGGCACCCGCAACTCATGCGCGACGCGGCCGGGGTTTGAGGAGAACACCAGGATGCGGTCGGCCATGAGCACCGCCTCCTCGATGTTGTGGGTGACGATGAGGATGGATTTCACCGGCAGCTTGCCATCCATCCAGAGATCGATGAGGTCGGTGCGCAGGGTCTCGGCGGTCAGCACGTCGAGGGCCGAGAAGGGCTCGTCCATCAACAGCAGATCGGGGTGCACCACCAGGGCGCGGGCCAGCCCCACGCGCTGGCGCATGCCGCCGGAAAGCTCCTTGGGATAGGCGCCGTCATAGCCGCCAAGGCCGATGAGGTCGATCGCCTCCTCAGAGCGTTCCTCCCGCTCATCCTTGCGCACGCCCAGCGCCTCCAGCCCCAGCTCCACATTCTCCTGCACGGTGAGCCAGGGAAACAGGGCGAAGCTCTGAAACACCATGGCGACGCCGGGGGCCGGGCCCTTCAGCGGCTCGCCGCGCCAGCGCACCTCCCCCGCGGTGGGCTTGAGCAGGCCGGCGACGATGCGCAGCAAGGTGGATTTGCCCGAGCCGGAGCGGCCGAGCAGGGCGACGATCTCGCCTTCCTGCAGGGTGAGATCGACGTGATCCAGCACCACCAGATCGGCGCTGGCCTCCTTATGGTAGGCCTGACGGCAATCGCGGACGGTGACGAGCGGGAGCCTTTGCTGATCCATGGCCATTTTACCCCAGCGTGGCGCGGCGCGTGGCGTAGGCGTAGAGCGGCCGCCACAAAACCCGGTTGAAGACGATGACGAAACAGGACATCACCGCGACACCCAGCACGACGCGGGGTGTGTCCCCCGCCGCCGTCGCCTGGGCAATATAGGCGCCCAGCCCCTGCGCGGCGAGTTGTTTGTTGCCCCAGCTCGCCACCTCCGCGACGATGGAGGCGTTCCAGGCCCCGCCCGAGGCGGTGAGCGCGCCGGTGATGAAATAGGGCAGGATGCCGGGGATCATCACCTTGCGCCACCAGAGCAGCCCGCGAATGTGGAAATTCGCCGCCACCTCCTTCATATCCCCCGGAAAGGCGGCGGCCCCGGCGATGACGTTGAACAGCACGTACCATTGGGTGCCGATCAGCATCAGCGGCGTCAGCCAGATGTTCGGATTGGCGTGGAAATGGACGATGGCCAGCACCACCGGGGGAAAGAGCAGGTTGGCGGGGAAGGCGGCGAGAAACTGGGCCACCGGCTGGGCGATGCGCGTGGCGCGCGGGCGCAGGCCGATCCATACCCCCGCCGGCACCCAAACCGCCGCCGCGACGATCATCAGCACCGCCACGCGCAGGGCGGTATAAACCCCCATCACCAGCGCCGTGCCGAGATCTCGCCAATGCAGGGTGGAGGCCACATAGCCGAAAATCTGCCAGGCCGCGTAGAGCGCCACCGCGGCGATCGCGAGGAACCAGAGGCCATCCACCACGCGGGAGGGTTCGCTGGTTTCGTCCACCCGGCCCGGCTGGCGCAAGGAGAGGCGCAGGCGGAAGATGGCGGCGAAGGCGCCGCCGATGATCTCGCCGATGGCGCGGAACAGCGCCCCGCGGCGCAGCAGCTTGAGCATCCAGGGCTCGGGGCCGGAAAGGGTGGCCGTGGTCTCGAAGCGGAATTTGCCCGACCACGCCACCAGCGGGCGGAAGAGAAGCTGGTCATAAAGCAGGATGACGACGAGCATGGCGAGGATGGCGTAGAGAATGGCGGGAAGATTCTGCCGGGCCAGGGCCTCCGCCACGTAGGAACCGATGCCGGGCAGGGTGAACTGGGTGTTGCCCACCGTCACCGCCTCCGAGGCGACAACGAAGAACCAGCCGCCCGACATCGAGAGCATGGTGTTCCACACCAGGCCGGGTATGGCGAAGGGCACGTCGAGTTTCCAGAATTTCTGCCAGGCGGAGAGGCGGAAGCTGCGCGCCACCTCCTGCAGATCCGCCGGCAGGGTGGTGAGGGATTGGTAGAAGCTGAACGCCATGTTCCAGGCCTGGCTGGTGAAGATGACGAAGACCGAGGCCAGCTCCGCCCCCAACACCCGGCCAGGAAAGAGATGCAGGAAAAAAACGGTGGTGAAGGTGAGAAAGCCAAGAATCGGCACGGATTGGAGGATGTCGAGAATGGGGATCAGCACCATGCCGGCCCGGCGGGATTTGGCGGCGAGCGTGGCGTAGGTGAAGGTGAAGAGCAGCGAAAACACCAGGGCCGCGAACATGCGCGCGGTGGAGCGCAGCGCGTAATAAGGCAGCCAGGCCGGGTCGAGATGGATGGGGCTGTTCTGGATCTGGGCAATGGGCGTGCCGATGGTCGTGCGCCCGACCTCCACCAAGGCGATGAGCAGCCCCATGACGATGAGCATGGCCGCCCCGTCGAAACGGTTCGGCATGCGGTGCCCAGCCAGGGCCGGAAGGGTATAATTCGTCATCGGGCCGCGCCTGGCTTCGGGTGGATACGCCGCCCCCCTTAACCATGCCGCCCGGTCTTGTCACCTGGGCGCATGATGGCGGTTCGATGACAGTTATGGCGCCTGACTGAAGGCCCCGCCGCTACGTGAAAGCGGCCGGGCCGAGCGCTGTGGCTGGCGGTTCCCCCAGGAAACGTTGCAGCGCGATCGCCACGCCCCCCATGGGTACCGCGAGATCGCCCAAGGTGGAGACGGTAATGGCGACGTCCCGGCGGATTTCCGCCAAGGCATTGGCCTCGAAAACGGGGCGGGCCGTATGGAGAAGGAAATCGGCGAGGGCCGCCATGGCGCCGCCCAGAATGATGCTGTTCGGCGCGAAAATATTGGCGAGATTGGCGAGGCCAAGCCCCAGCTGGCGTCCGGAATCGGCCAGAACGGCGAGTACTTGCGCATCGCCCCGCAACGCCGCCTCCCGCACCGCGCCGATATCGGCCAATCCGAGCCCGGCCTCCCGCAGGGACTCGAGAATGGCCCGTTCCGAAACATAAGCCTCCAGACAGCCCAAGGCGCCACAGGCGCAGGCCCTTCCGCCCGGCACCAGCTTCATATGGCCGATTTCACCCGCCATGCCTCGCGGACCACGATAAAGCCCGCCATTGAGATAGAGCCCGCCGCCGACACCGGTGCGCCCGGAGACATAAATAAAATCCGTGTCCCGCACGCCGGTGCCAAACAGATGTTCCGCGAGGGCCGCGGCCTTCACATCGTTTTCCAGGTGGGTGGGAACCGCAAGGGCGCGCGCGACCGCTCCGCCAAAATCGACATCGTGCCAGTCAAGCGTCGGCGCCAGGGCCAGCTTGCCATCCAAGCCGACAAGGCCCGGCATGCCTATGCCCACCCCGGCGAGGCGCCTGCGCGGCGAACCCGTCTGCTTCAGCAGGCCGGTAATTCCCGATTTGACCGCCGATAAAGTATGGCTCACGTCGCGGCTGCCCTCCACCTGCAGGCTTGCCAGGCGCGTCCCGCCGAAACTTGCGAGCACGATGTGGATTTCCCGCAAATCGATCGCGACACCCGCGAGAACGCCCGACGTCTCGTTGATGCTCAACTGGCTGTTGGGACGGCCGGAGCGCCCGCTGGGTGTCCGCACGCTGCGGATGACCAACCCATCCTGCTCCAGGCTGGAAAGAATGGTTGAAATGGTCGCGAGGTCGATTCCTGTTTCCTTCGACAGCACCCGGGGCGAGATCCCGGGTGATCTGCGAATGCCATGAAAAACCCGGGCGAGATTGATCCGGCGAATAATGTTGGAATTGATGCGAGGTGGTGCCTTCATATCGCCTTGGGCTTAGCGCACCCTTAAAGGTCCAGCAATTTCTATTTGACACTTCAACGACAGAGCAATATTAATTTGTTTGAGGCTAAAATTATTAGGGGAGAGTCTCGTCCTAGTCACTTATGAAGCGATCGCGAACGCGCGTTTGGATGGGGCGATCTCGCGTCTTGTAACAAGAGCCAACCGGCAGCCCTGAACAGGAGAGGAGACAATGATGAAATTCACGACGAGACAGCGCAGGCTTTGCCTGGCATCGACAGCGTTGACTGGGATGATTTTGGCCGGTTTGCCGGCCCTTGCCCAAACACCCTCCGCGACGGAGGTGAACATATCGCCTATCCAGCAAGTTGGAAAAACGCTTGCTGACCGCGGCATTTACCTGAACGCCAGTTATTTCGGCGAGTTCGCCGGCAACCCGACCGGCGGCGCGGCGCAAGGCTCTGATTACGCCGACCAGGTGGCGGCCGGGGCGGATATCGATCTGCAAAAACTTGCCGGCTGGCAAGGGGGTGCCCTGCATATCGAATTCACGAATCGTGACGGGCATAACCAGGGCGCCGATGTCATCAATAACTCCGTCGCCACCCAGCAAATCTACGGCGGCGGGCAGACATATTATTTGACCACGCTGACCCTGGAACAAAAGCTGGCCGGTGGTAAGGTCGATATTCTCGCCGGCCGGACGGAACTGGACCAGCTGACCCTGCACGATCCCATTTATTGCCACTTCCAATCCAACGCGATTTGCGGCCAGCCTGATATCATGGGGAAGATCATCAATGCGACGTTTTGGCCGGTCGCCGTCTGGGCCGGGCAGGTTATCGTTTCGCCCGTGCAGGATTGGTATATGAAGGCCGGCATCGCCGATCAGGATCCTGACGATTCCGCCTCCTATCATCATGGTTTCGATTGGGGGCTTTCCGGCTCCACCGGTTTCGAGCTGCCGCTGGAGATCGATTATCAAACCAGCTTCGCGGACGACGCCTTGCCGCGCCGTTACGATGTCGGCGTGGTTTTTGACCGGAGCCCCTATACCTACGCGCAATATAACTCGATGACCGGCGCGATGGGCAGCAGCCACGCCTATGGCCGGACCATGGTATATGTGCAGGCCAAGCAGATGGTCTACCGGCCGGATATGAATAGCGAGCGCGGGCTCACACTCTTCGGCGGCGTGGTCCTTGGCCCTAATGACAATCAGCAGGCGAATTTCAACGTCAATGGCGGCGGCGTGTATCAGGGGCCTTTCGCCTCGCGCCCGCTGGACAGCGCCGGCTTGATGGTGAGCGCGACACATTACCGGGATTCGTTTCTCAACCAGCTTTATGCCTACCGCGTCAACACGCTGGGCGGCACGGAGCGTCCCGCCTCCAATCTGATCATGATGGAATTGGATTACGACGCGTTTTTGACGCCCTGGGTGGATGTAATGCCTAACTTCCAATACATCGTGAATCCCGATGGATTAGGAAGCCGGGCCTATCCCAAAGGCAATTTGTCGAATGCGTTCGTTATCGGTTTGCAGTTTAACATCGATATCGCCAAGCTGGTCGGACTTCCCAGCCAGAGCTGAAATCCATGCCTCGCTAAAAACCCCGGCATCCTTCTGGATGCCGGGTTTTTTGTGGCCGCCAACAAAAAGCCAGCCCTGACAGGGCTGGCTTTTACCGGTCCGTTTCGCCGCCAGTACCAGCGGGCTTCAAGCACGGCCGGATCGCATGCGCTTTTGCCGTAGCAGCGTATCGATGGTGATGGCGGCAAGAAGGATGACGCCCTCGACCCCAAACCGCACGGATGACGGCGCCCCGATCAGATCCATGCCATTGCTGACGCTGGCGATGACCAGCGCGCCGAAAAACGCGCCATAGACGGAGCCGCGCCCGCCGAACAGGCTGGTGCCGCCAATCACCGCCGCCGCCACCGCATTCAGCATGATGTCGCTATCCCCGACGGTCGCGGAAGCGACGCCCAGGCGCGCGCCGTCCAGCAAGCCGCCAAGCCCCACCAGCGCGCCCGCGATGGTAAACGCGGCGAGTTGAACGAATCTGACATTGATTCCGGCCCGGCGGGCCGCCTCGGCATTGCCGCCCACCGCGTAAAGATGCCGGCCGAACTGCATGGACTTGGTGAGAATGGCGCTGGCGAACAAGGCGGCCAGGAAAATGATCAATAAAACCGGCACACCCTGATAGGCGCATAGCAAGCCAACCCCGATCACCAGCACGGCGAGCGTGAAAGCCAGTTTCGCGAAAACGATCGTATGGGCCTCGCCCGCCCCCCGCCGCCGCCGGTCCGCGTGGCGCATCAATGTCACGCCGGCATAGGCCAGGAACAACACGGCCGTTACTCCCCAACTCCATCCGGAGGGCAAATTCAGCGTGCCGATAGCGGTGGAAAGATCATCCGAGAGAGGCACCGAGCCGCCATGCTGGGTCAGCATCGCCAAGGTCAGGCCCTCGGCGATCATGGCGCCGCCCAATGAGACAACGAAGCTCGGCACGCCGATGCGCGAAACCAGCAACCCCTGCAGAAAGCCGATCACGACCGAGGAGCCGATGCCCAGGATAACGCATAACCATAGCGGCCACTGGAAAAACACGGTGCCGACCGCGAACACCGATGCGGCGACGACGCTGCTCCAGCCGATGGAGAGATCGATCATGCCCAGCAAGATCACAAAGGTTTCCGCCAGGGCGAGCGTTCCGGTCACCACGATCTGCGCCGAAAGATTGCTTAGATTGCGCGGTGTAAGGAAATTAGAATTGAGGGCTTCGAAAATGATCCAGATGAGGATCAACGCGGCGATGACCGGAGCCATTCCCAGGTCGGACGACTCGACCAGCCTGTGGGTCCAACGGCGCAAGGCCGAGCCTTGCTGGGGTTCGGCGGCTGTTCCGTTCATGCCATGCCTCCGATGGTGGTGCGCGACCCCGTGATGCAGCTGACGACATCCTCGGGCGTTAAATCCTTCTTGCGGCCTTCCAGCACGGTTTCCCCCAGACGGAGAACCACCACCTTATCCGCCACCTCGAACACGTTTTGCATATTATGCGTGATGAGGATCACGCCGAAACCATGCGCGGCGAGATCCCGCACGAGCCGCAGCACCTCCGCGGTCTGCGCCACCCCCAAGGCCGCTGTCGGCTCATCCATGATCACCAGCTTGGTTCCCCAGAGCACCGCCCGGGCGATGGCAACCGCCTGCCGCTGGCCGCCAGACAAAGCGGCAACCGGCGTATCGAGCGAGGGCAGGTTGACGCGCAGGGTTTTAAGGACGCGCCGACCCTCCTCCTCCATATCGACCTCACGCAACAGACCCGGGCCAAAGCCCAGCGGGCGGCTGACCAATTCCCGCCCCAGGAAAAGATTCGCGCAAATTCCCAGATTATCGCATAAGGCGAGATCCTGATAGACGGTTTGGATGCCAAGCGCGTTGGCATCCGCCGGCCGGCGGATCGTGACTTCATGCCCATCCAGAAATATCTGGCCGCTATCCGCGGGGGCGGCGCCGGATATGGCTTTGATCGTCGTCGATTTTCCGGCACCGTTATCGCCGAGCAGCGCCACAATCTCACCGCGTTGAACGGTGAAACTGACATCACGCAGCGCTATGACCGCTCCATATTTTTTATGGAGATGCTGAACTTTCAACAGTTCTTGCCCGCTGCTTGGCTCCATGACTTATCTCCGTCATCAGGACAGGCCGGTTGAAGGACGGCCTGCCCCCGTATCTATGGTTATTTCTGCTGGCAGAGCGATGCCCGCGCGGCATCGCCGACACAAATCGCGGAGAGGCTGGCATAACCGGACTTCACGATCGTGTCGTTCATGTTGTCGGCCGTTACGACAATCGGCGTCAGCAACACCGCAGGAATTTCATATTTTCCATTATTCACCTTGGCATTGACCAGCCCCGCGGGGGGCTTGCCATCCGCGGCCAAAGACACGGCGAACTCCGCCGCCGCCGCCGCCTCCTGTGGCACGTATTTGAACACGGTCATGGATTGCAACCCAGCGAGAATGTAGGTCAACCCGCCATTTGTGGCGTCCTGGCCTGTCACCGGCACTTTTCCGGCCAGCCCCACCGCCTGGAGGGCCCGGATGGCGCCGGATGCCGTGCCGTCATTGGCCGCCAGCACGCCGTCCACCTTATTGCCGAGCCGGGTGAGCGCTTGCTGGGTTTCCTGGAAGGCGTTTTCCGGGCTCCAATCCGGTGTCATCACGCTATAACCGATTTTGAACTTGCCCTGCTGGACCAGCGGGTTGAGGACCGACATGGCGCCATCGCGGAAATCGAAAGCGTTCGGGTCGGTGGGAGCCCCCCCGATCATGATGATCGTGCCGCCAGGCTTGACATGCTCGGCCAGGTACTGGCCCTGCAACTCGCCGACTTTTTTATTGTCGAAGGAGACATAGCCTGCCAATTTGGCGTCTTGGATCAACCGATCGTAAGAGACCACCGGCACGTGGCTGCGCATGGCGAAAGCCACGATGGAGGCCCCCGCTTTTCCATCCACGGGGTCCACGACCAGCACATCCGCCCCATTGGTGATGGCGGATTGGGCTTGGTTCAACTGAGTGTCGGGATTAGAATTGGCGTTGGTTACGATCAGCTTGACGTTCGGGTCCGCCGCCGTCGCCATCTTGACGAATTCCGGCCGATCCATCTGCTCATACCGCGTGGAAGAATTCTCAGGCAGCAAAAACGCGACGGTTATCTTTTTCGTGCTCAGCTGCTCGACATGCGGAGGGGTAACAGTTTGCGCCACGCCCGGCGCGGCGGCGAGAAGCGACACCGCAAATCCGGAAAAAATAGAACGTCTCATATATGTTTCTCCCTAAATTGTTCCGTTTCGGACAGGCCGGTCATTCATCCCGAACAAGGAGATGGTAGACATCACCCGAATTATTTTTAGCCTCGTACAAAACTTTACTATAATCCTCTCATGAGGATGTCAATTGGATATCCTTGATCTAAAGGAAAGAAAAAATCGTTTTAAATCAATCGTTTTTAAGACTAACCTCTACGGTGCCAAGAAAAATGCACCTTTGAATCAAGGCGGTCATCGCCTTCGCTGGCCCTGTCCATAACGCGCTGGCAGCACATAATCCGATCTGCGCCAGAAACTTTGTAGGGCGATAAAAATGTCCAGGACTACAGTGAATTAGGCTGACTTTGATGCCTTGCCTTACCAACCCTTGCCAGACGCGGGATCACTCCCACTCGATTATCCGCCGTCACCATAACTAACTGATTTTCCTAGGCAAAATATTTTTCTCCGTCCGCGACGCCGCCATGAATGCCGTCAAAAATTCGGGTTGTTGATTTCATTGAGAAATTTCGCTGAGTTTCAGAAATGCAGGTTTCGAGATCATTCGCTACCTTTCGCCCCATTCGTCTCATTGCTGCAGGCCTCGGAAGGTCGATCGGACCCACAAATCGTAGCTGAAAATACCGTCACAAGCACCAATTTGCTCACGTCGCGCACGACCGCGACCATATCAAAGTTATCGGCCGCCTCTCGGCATCATAGGATTATCGCGCATCTGACATGCGCGATAATCCCATCGATCTTATGGAAATCTCTTGGCGGCGGCGAGCAACGACGCCATGCGTTGCGCCAGCGATTTCGCGTCGTAGGGCTTCGCTTCGAGCGGACCGATCTCACATAGATCTGCGCCCAGTTCTGCGGTGCGCGCGTTACCCGATGTCAGGATCACGGGGAGCCCTTGTCGATTGGATCTCACCCAACGGGCTAGGCCGAACCCATCCATCTCGCCAGGCATCTGGACGTCGGAGAAAACCAGATCGACCAAGCCTGGCTGGGATTCGAGAAGTTCGAGCGCTTCTGCCGCATCAGCCGCCTCGATCACATGATAGCCGCATTCCCGCAGGTAATCGGCGATGGCAAAACGAATGAGCACTTCGTCATCCACGACCAAAATGCAGCGCGGCACCTCGTCAAGCTTAGATACAGGGCTGACATTTATCGAATCCATAGGGCACGAAATTCCGCTTTGATCAGTTCGTTCCGGGCAGAGGCACTTCGTGCAATTGTGTGCCCAATACGCAACAGAGCATCTGTCAGGCCACTACAGCTATTCCGACGCACCAAACATTCTATGATTATAGCGGCAATTCACCCCTCAGCGGGCGCACCCGCTGCCGCCGCTTCTAGGCAGACCAGCCCGATCGCAGCGAACGCGGAACACATGGCCCAACCCCCGTTGCCGATCCGCCAGGACACGAGAACAGCCAGCCCGCACTGCATCGCATAGAACAAGGCGAATGCACGTGAAGCGACGGCGACAACCTGAAGCGGGTCGGTCAGCCAAACAACGGCGATGGCGAGCGTGCTGGCGACGTCGCGTATCTAAAATGGGTGATCATTCCACCGACGCCATGGAACTCCCTTACCCGGAACTAATTGGTTGGCCCATCGTTCGTCACGGATGATGTCCCCGACGGCCATAATCGTCGTTGGGGCGTCCGCTGGTGGCGTTGAAGCTCTACGGCGCATCGTCTCTGTTTTGCCAGGCGATCTAAACTCAGCAATTTTGATCACACTTCATATCGGTGCCCACCGCAGTGACCTTCCCTGGTTGTTAAGCCGCGCGGGTTCGCTCCCCGCAACCCATCCCCTTGACGGCGAGAAGATATGTGCAGGACATATCTATGTCGCGCCGCCGGACCATCACATGCTGGTGGAGACGGGATACATTCGGCTCACGAAAGGGCCGCGCGAGAATTGGGCACGTCCGGCGATAGACCCGCTATTCCGCAGTGCTGCCCGAGCGTATGGAACTAGCGTAGTCGGGGTGATCCTGACTGGCGGCCTCAATGATGGAACCGCCGGTATGTTCGAGGTGAAAGCCCGGGGCGGAACAACCGTGGTGCAGGACCCTTCAGACTCTGTCACCCCCAATATGCCGCAGAGCGTGATTGACCATGTAATTGTTGATTACGTCGTACCGGTGAAAGACATCGGTTCCCTGTTGACCAGCTTGGTTGCTGACCACCACGCTACCCTTCCCGTCAACGTCCCTCAAACAGGAGATTCGCAGGAGAAAGGCATGACTGCCGAGTTCACGCCCAACCATCCCGTCGCTGTAACTTGCCCGGATTGCGGTGGTGCCCTGCGGCAAAGCGAACTTGGAACGCTGACGCAGTTCAGCTGCCACATCGGCCACGTCTACACCGCTGAAGTTGACGTGCACCCCTGGAATGTGACCAATTTTGAGTAGAGTCCGACGCAAAGGAGTCGGACGGAATGAAGCGCAGCAGGTTCAGCGAAGAGCAGATCATTGCGATTTTGAAGGAGCACGAGGCGGGGATGCCGACGGCGG
>NZ_DAIEIF010000024.1 GCF_027352905.1 Acidocella sp. | reverse complement strand
GGCGCGGCGGCTGCTGGCGGAGGGCGTGGCGGCGCTGGTCAGCTTCGGCCTCGCGGGCGGGCTGCGCCCCGGCTTGCGCCCCGGCGCGGTGCTGGTGCCTCCCCTCATTCTTACCGAATCCGGGGCCTATGCCTGCGATTCGCGGCTGCTGCGCTTTCTGGGCGGCGCCACCTCCGGCCCGCTTCTGGGCGGGGGCGAGATTGCCGCTACCCCGGCGGCCAAGGCGCGGCTCTTCCACCAGCACCGGGCCGATGCGATCGACCTCGAATCCGGCGCGGTGGCTGAAATCGCGGCGGCGGCGGCCCGGCCTTTCGCGGCGCTGCGCGCGGTGGCGGACCCGGCGGAACGGGCATTGCCCGCCGCGGCGCTCACCGCCCTGCGCCCGGATGGCGGGCTCAACCTGCCCGGCATCGCCGCCTCTCTGCTCCGCCGGCCTGGGCAGATCCCTGACCTGATCAGAGCCGGGCGCGACGCCGCCGCCGCCCGCCACGCCCTGGCCGGGCGGCTGCGCGCCCTTCCCCGCTCTTGAACGTTATTCGGCGGCCGGCGCGGCCTCGCGCGCCGCTTTGGCGGCATGGATCTCGGCGAGCTTGCTCTCCACATGCTTGGAAAACACGTATTCCGCCTTGCGCGCCTTATCGAGCGGAATATCGCGCGCCATCGCCCCCTCGGTCTTGATGCCCTTCAGGGCGACTTTGGCGATCTTCCAGGGGTGCTTGACCGAATCCATCACCGCCGTGGCCTCGAAGCCGGAATGGACCATGCAATCCGAGCATTTCTCGTAATTGCCGACGCCATAGCGGTCCCAATCGGTGGTCTCCATCAACTCCTTGAAACTCTTGGCATAGCCCTCGCCCAGCAGATAGCACGGGCGCTGCCAGCCAAAAACATTGCGGGTCGGGTTCCCCCAGGGCGTGCAGGCATAGGTCTGGTTGCCGGCGAGGAAATCCAGAAACAGCGGCGACTGGGTGAATTTCCATTTCCTGCCGCGTTTGGCGCTCTCCTTGCCGCGGCGGAAAATGGCCCGGAACAGCTCCTTGGTCCGCTGGCGGTTGAGAAAATGCTCCTGGTCCGGCGCCCGCTCATAGGCGTAGCCCGGCGAGGTCATCACCCCCTCCACCTCGAGTCCGGCCACCGTATCGAAGAAGGCCGCCACCCGGTCAGGGTCGGCGCCCTCGAACAAGGTGCAGTTGATCGATGTACGGAATCCTTTGGATTTGCTCAATTTTATCGCGTCGACCGCCCGCTCATACACCCCGCTCTGGTCAACGGAATGGTCGTGCATCTCCTTGTCGCCGTCGAGATGGATGTCCCAGCAGAAATTCTTATGCGGCTTGTACTGGTCGATCTTCTTCTCCAGCAGCAGCGCGTTGGTGCAGAGAATGACGAAGCGGCCCATCTTGAGATAGGCCTCGACGATTTGCGGCATCTCCCGGTGCAGCAGCGGCTCGCCTCCGGCGATGGCGATGATCGGCGCCGGGCATTCCTCGGCGGCCTTGATGCAATCCGCCAAAGACAGGCGCTGGTTGAGGATCTCGCTGGGATAGTCGATTTTGCCGCAACCCTGGCAGGCCAGGTTGCAGCGGAACAGCGGCTCCAGCATCAGCACCAGCGGGTAGCGCTTATTGCCCTGGAGATGCTGTTTGAGAATATAGCCTCCGACGCGGAGAGCCTGATTCAGCGGTACACCCATATCTTGCCTCTTAAATCTCGGCGACTTCGGCCGGGAGCTTGAATTTGACGTCTTCCGGCGTGCCGGCCAGCATTTCGATCTCGACCCGCCCGAACCGGCGCAGCCCCTCGATCACGCCCTGTACGAGAACCTCGGGGGCGGAGGCGCCGGCTGTCAACCCCACCTTGCTGACCCCGGTGAACCATTCGGGGCGCAGATGGGCGGCGTCGTCGATCAAATAGGCGGGGCGGCCCAGCTCGGCGCCGATCTCGCGCAACCGGTTGGAGTTGGAGGAATTGCGGCTGCCCACCACCAGGATGACATCGACCAGCGCGGCCAGATGATGCACCGCCTCCTGCCGGTTCTGGGTGGCGTAGCAGATATCCTTCACGTCCGGACCCACGATCTGGGGAAAGCGCGCTTTCAACGCGGCGATGATGCCGCGCGTGTCATCCACCGACAACGTGGTCTGGGTTATATAAGAAAGCCGCTCATGGTTTTGAACTTGCAGCTTTTCTGCATCCTCAATCGTCTGCACCAGATATACGGTGCCGTCGATCTGGCCAATCGTGCCCTCCACCTCCGCATGGCCGGCATGGCCGATCAGCACGATCTCGCGGCCCTGGGCCGCGTAGCGGCGGCCCTCGGCATGAACCTTGGCGACCAGCGGGCAGGTGGCGTCGATCACCGGCAGGCTGCGCTCACCCGCCGCCTGCACCACCTTGCGGGCGACCCCATGGGCGGAAAACACGGTCCAGGCGCCCTCGGGCACCTCGTCCAGCTCATCCACGAACACTGCCCCGCGCGAACGCAGATCCTCGACGACATGGCGGTTATGCACGATCTCATGGCGGACATAGATGGGCGGGCCGAATTTGGTCAGGGCGCGCTCGACGATATCGATCGCCCGCTCCACCCCGGCGCAAAACCCGCGCGGCTGGGCGAGGATCACCCGCAAACTCTTCGGGGATTGTGAACCATCCATATTTTCCATCCTGCCAATCTGTTGCCCGGGGGTCACGCTACGGCGCATTCTGCCTCAGCAATAGGTCATTGGCTCTACAATTCGCAAGCTTCGGCGTACGCTTAATTAAATCGCTGATGAAAAAGCCACAGGTCAGAGGGGCGGCCAGCGGGAACTCCAAAGCTGGCTTTTCCCGCAATGGTCGCCTAAGTGTCACGGATACATTCACGCAAGCGGGACTCCGAATCGGTTGTTATCTATGAATAGATCAGGACAAAGGATAGGCGAGATGGGGATGACTGGGATGCGGTTTCATAGAGGATCTTGCTAATGCCACCCAAAACCCCCTTGCTCGATCGCGTTCAGTATCCCCAGGATCTGCGTAACCTCTCCACCGACCAGCTGAAGCAGCTCGCCGATGAGCTGCGCGCCGAGACCATCGACACCGTCTCCGTCACTGGCGGCCATCTGGGCTCGTCCCTCGGCGTGGTCGAACTCACCGTCGCGGTGCACGCGGTGTTCGACACCCCGCATGACCGGCTGATCTGGGATGTGGGCCATCAATGCTACCCGCACAAAATTCTCACCGGCAGGCGGGAGCGCATCCGCACCCTGCGCCAGCCGGGCGGGCTCTCGGGCTTCACCCGCCGCTCGGAGAGCGAATACGACCCCTTCGGCGCCGCGCATTCCAGCACCTCGATTTCCGCGGGGCTGGGCATGGCCGTCGCCCGGGATCTCAAGCAGGAGAAAGACCCGCGCAACGTCATCGCCGTCATCGGCGACGGCTCGATGAGCGCCGGCATGGCCTATGAGGCGATGAACAATGCCGGGGCGATGAAATCCCGCCTCATCGTCATCCTCAACGATAACGACATGTCCATCGCCCCGCCGGTCGGGGCGATGAGCGCCTATCTCTCGACGCTGATCTCCTCGCGCAGCTTTCTCTCGCTGCGGGATTTCGCGGCCAAGATGGCCAAGCGCTTCCCCGGCCCCATCGAGCGCACCGCCCGCAAGGCGGAGGAATATGCCCGGGGCATCCTCACCGGCGGCACGCTGTTCGAGGAGCTGGGCTTCTATTATGTCGGCCCCATAGACGGGCATAATCTCGAGCATCTGCTGCCGGTGCTGCGCAATCTGCGCGATTCGGACGCGCCGGGGCCGGTGCTGCTGCATGTCGTCACCAAAAAGGGCAAGGGCTACGCCCCGGCCGAGGCGGCCGCGGATAAATATCACGGCGTGCAGAAATTCAACGTGGTCACCGGGGAGCAGAAGAAGAGCCCGCCCGGACCGCCCACCTACACCTCGGTCTTCGCCAAGGCGCTGATCGCCGAGGCGGAGGCGGATTCCCGCGTCGTCGCGGTCACCGCGGCGATGTCGCCCGGCACCGGACTCGACAAATTCGAGGCGAAATTCCCGAGCCGCATGTTCGATGTCGGCATCGCCGAGCAGCACGCCGTCACCTTCGCCGCCGGCATGGCCACCGAGGGGTTGAAACCCTTCTGCGCCATCTACTCCACCTTCCTCCAGCGCGGCTACGACCAGGTGGTGCACGACGTGGTGCTGCAAAGCCTGCCCGTGCGCTTCGCCATGGACCGGGCGGGGCTGGTGGGGGCGGACGGCGCCACCCATGCGGGCGCGTTCGATCTCTGTTATCTCGGGCCGATGCCGCGCATGGTCATCATGGCGCCCTCGGACGAGGCCGAGCTGATGCACGCCGTCGCCACCGCCGCTGCCATCGATGACCGCCCCTCCGCCTTCCGCTACCCGCGCGGCGAGGGTCTGGGCGTGGAGCTGCCCGCGCGCGGCACGCCCTGGGAGATCGGCAAGGGCCGGCTGCTGCGCGAGGGCGGGCGCATCGCCCTGCTCAGCCTCGGCACCCGCCTGGCCGACGCGCTGACCGCCGCCGATGAGCTGACGGCGCGGGGCTTTCCCGTCACCGTGGCGGATGCCCGTTTCATGAAGCCGCTCGACACGGAGCTGGTGGACCAGCTCGCCCGCCATCACGAGGTGCTGATCACCATCGAGGAAGGCGCGGCGGGCGGCTTCGGCGCGGCCGTCGCCCAGCACCTCGCCTGGAGCGGCGCCTTCGACAAGGGGCTGAAATTCCGTCCCATGACCCTGCCCGACCGGCTGATCGACCATAACACGCCGGCGGCGCAGCTCATCGAGGCCGGGCTGACGGCGCAACATATCGTCGCCAACGCCATCGCCGCGCTCGGTATACCAAATATCCATGATTTCGTCGCGATTCCAGCACAATAAGGCACCTATATGAGGGGCATGAAAAACCGATCCCTTTTTTATCTTCCCGCGCTGGCGCTCGCCGGCGGCTTGTTCGCTTCCTCCGCCGCCCGCGCCGATGACGCGGCGACGGCGCCGGTGAAGGCATTGGATGACGGCCTCATCGCCACGATGAAGGCCGCCTCGGCGGGTCAGGATTTCCAGACCCGCTACACCGCCCTCGCGCCCATCGTGGAAAACGCCTATAATTTCCCGGTGGTCACCCAGAATTCGGTGGGCTTCCTCTGGTCCACCCTGCCCGCCGCCCAGCAGACCGAGCTGATCAACCTGTTCACCCAGTTCACCATTGCGAGCTACGTCTCCCAGTTCGACAATTATAACGGCCAGACCATCAGTATCCTCCCCGGCGAGAAGCCGCTGGGCAGCAAGGAAATCATCGCCACCAAGCTTGAGCCCGCGGATGTGGAGATCGATTACGTCGTGGAAAACACCACCGCCGGCTGGAAGATCGACGACGTGCTGCTCAACGGCACGATCAGCCAGGTCGCGGTCCACGCCTCGGATTTCTCCTCCCTGGTCAAATCGGGCGACGCCTCGCAGCTGATCTCGGCGTTGCAAGCCAAGATCAAGAAATTGCAGGGAGGCTAAACCCGTTCCCTCTTGCAGATCGCGGCTCTCATCACCGCCCTGCTCGCCCTGGCGGGCATGGCGCAGCTCACCCTCGGCGCGCGGCTGACCGAGCGCTTCTGCGCGCCCCCCCGCCGGCCGCCGCTGGCGCGCCCGCCGGTGAGCGTGATGAAGCCGCTCTGCGGCGTCGAGCCCCTGCTGGAGGAAGCGCTCGAATCCTTCTTTCTGCTCGACTATCCCGAGTATCAGCTCGTCTTCGGCGTCCAGAACAGCGCCGACCCGGTGCTTCCCCTCCTCGCCCGGCTGCGCGAGCGCTACCCGGAGCGGGATGTGGCCCTGATGGTCAATGACACGCCGCATGGGCGCAACCGCAAAATTGCCAATCTCATCAACATGCGGCCCCTGGCCCGGCATGAGCGGCTGGTCATCGCCGATGCGGATGTTCATGTCCCGCCTTATTATCTCGACAGCATCGCGGCCGCGCTGGAGGCGCCCGGCGCCGGGCTGGCGACCACGCTTTATACCGGCCTGCCCGCCGGGCCGGGGTTGGCGGCGCGGCTCGGCGCCACGCAGATCAACCATAATTTTCTCCCCGGCGCGCTGCTGGCCCGCTGGCTCGGCCGCCAGGACTGCCTGGGCGCCACCATGGCGCTCTCCAAGACCACGCTGGCGCGAATCGGCGGCTTCGCGGCGCTGGCGGATCACCTCGCCGACGACCAGGTGCTGGGCCGGCGCGTGCGCGCGGCGGGGCTGGGGGTCGTGCTCGCCCAGGTCATCCCCGCCACCACGGTGCCAGAGGCGGATCTCGCCGCCCTCTTCCGCCATGAGCTGCGCTGGGGCCGCACCATCCGGGCCCTGGTGCCGCTCGCCTTCGCGGGCACCATCCTGCAAATTCCCCTGTTCTGGGCGGTTCTCGCCCTGGCCTGTTCCGGTTTCGCCTGGTGGGGCGCGCTGCTCTGCCTGGGCGCCCTCGCCCTGCGGGCGCTTTGCGCCCAGCGGGTGGAGGCCGCGCTGCGCCTGCCGCCCACCGGGGCGATCTGGCTGTTCCCGATGCGTGATTTTCTATCCATAATCATCTATATCGCCAGCTTCACGGGCCGCCGGGTCATGTGGCGCGGCACGCCGTTGACCGCCGATTCCGGCCGGGTCGAACCGAGTTGAGAGAGTGAGAGACGAAATGACGATGAAAACCCTGTTCCTGCAGCCTCCTTCCTTCGACGGGTTCGATGGCGGCGCCGGCTCGCGCTATCAGGCCCGGCGCGAGATCAAGAGCTTCTGGTTCCCCACCTGGCTCGCCCAGCCCGCCGCGTTGCTGCCGGATTCGACTCTCATCGACGCCCCCCCCGCCCGGCTGACCATGCAGGACGTGCTGCCCCATGCGGCGACGCACCAGCTGCTCATCATCCACACATCCACCCCCTCCTTCGCCAATGACGTCAAGGTGGCCGAGGAATTCAAGCGGCTGAACCCGGCGATGATGGTCGGCTTCGTCGGCGCCAAGGTGGCGGTGCAGCCGGTGGAGTCGATGGAGCGCGCCCCGGTGCTCGATTTCGTCTGCGGCAATGAGTTCGATTTCACCATCAAGGAGATCGCCGAGGGCAAGCCTCTGGCCGAGGTGCAGGGCATCTGGTGGCGCAACGAGGCCGGCGAGATCGTCAAGAACGAGGACCGGCCTCTCCTCGCCAATATGGACGAGCTTCCCTTCGTCGTGGACGTCTACAAGAAGCATCTGCGGATGGAGGATTACTTCATCGGCTATCTCAAGCACCCCTATATCTCGATCTATACCGGGCGGGGCTGCAAATCCCATTGCACCTTCTGCCTGTGGCCGCAGACGGTGGGCGGGCATAAATACCGCACCCGCTCGGTGGAGAACGTCATCGCCGAGGTCAAGCGCGCCATCGAGCTGTTCCCCAATGTGCGGGAGATCATGTTCGATGACGACACCTTCACCGACAACCTGCCCCGCGCCGAGGCCATCGCGCGGGAGATGGGCAGGCTCGGCATCTCCTGGGCCTGCAACGCCAAGGCCAACGTGCCCTATGACACGCTGAAAGTGCTGAAGGAGAATGGGTTGCGCCTGCTGCTGGTCGGCTACGAATCAGGCAACCAGCAGATCCTCCACAACATCAAGAAGGGCATGCGCATCGAGGTCGCCAAGCGCTTCACCGCCGATTGCCACAAGCTCGGCATCACCATCCACGGCACCTTCATCGTCGGCCTGCCCGGCGAGACGCGCGAGACTCTGCAAGAGACGATCCAATTCGCCAAGGAGATCAACCCGCACACCATCCAGGTCTCTCTGGCGGCCCCGTATCCGGGCACCTTCCTCTATAACCAGGCGGTGAAGGAGGGCTGGCTCGATATCGAGCACGCGGAATTGATCGACGAGCACGGCGTGCAGATCGCGCCGCTGCATTACCCCCACCTCTCCCATCAGGAGATTTTCGACGCCGTGGAGGAAATCTACCGGCAATTCTACTTCCGCCCCTCCAAGATCCTCTCGATCGTCAAGGAGATGGCGCTCTCGCCGCAAATGCTGGTGCGGCGGCTGCGCGAGGGCGTGGAATTTTTCGCCTTCCTCAAGGAGCGTCACACCATCAAGGCGGCGTGACGCCAGGCGGGGCGGCGCGCGGCCGCCCCGGTTTGCTCAGGCGACGACCATTTTGATGATCGAATCCGGGTCCTGCACCTGGCCGCTGGACCCCGACCCCTTCTTGATCTGCTGGACGGCGTCCATCCCCGCCGTGACCTGGCCGGCGATGGTGTACTGCCCATCCAGCCAGTTGCACGGGTCGAAACAGATGAAAAACTGGCTATTGGCCGAGTTGGGGTCCTGGGTGCGGGCCATGCCCACCGTGCCGGTGAGGAAACTCGCATCCTGGGTGAATTCCGCCGGCAAATTGGGCAAGGAGCTGCCGCCCGTGCCGGTATTGGTGGGGTCGCCCGTCTGCGCCATGAAACCGGCGATGACGCGGAAGAATTTGCAGCCGTCATAAAACCCTTGCGCTGTCAGGGTGCGCAGCCGCTCGGCGGCCAGCGGGGCGAGGTCGGGCCGCAAAGCGATGGTGACCTCCCCATATTTCAAGGTCATTTTCAAGGTGTTGGAGGCCGGGGTATCGGCCGTGGCTTCGCTCATGGTGGCTCCGGTCAACAGGGTGGCTGTGGTGGCGGTGAGGAGGGTGCGGCGGCTCGTCATGCATTCCCTTTCATTTTGGCCTTGGTTTTTTCATTCGCCAGGCTGGGCACGAAGGAGGAGATATCCCCGCCGAAAGTGGCGATGTCCTTCACGAAGCGCGACGAGATGAACTGGTGGCGCTCGGTCGCCATCAGAAACACGGTCTCGATCTCGGGGTCGAGCCGGTAATTCATTCCAGTCATCTGGAATTCGTAGTCGAAATCGGAAACGGCGCGCAGCCCGCGCACGATCATCCGCGCCCCCACCTCGCGGGCGAAGTCGATGAGCAGGGTGGAAAAAGGCCGCACCTCGATGGCGATGCCCGCCTTGGCGGCCAGCGGCGCTACCTCGGCGCGCACCAGCTCCTCCCGTTCCTCAAGCGTGAAGATCGGCCCCTTGCCGATATTCACCGCCACGCCGATCACCAGCCGGTCCACCAGCCGCGCGGCGCGGGAGATGATGTCGATATGCCCATTGGTGATGGGGTCGAAGGTTCCAGGATAAATCGCGATCCGTTCAATCATTGGCCATGTCCTCCGCTTCGGGCTGGTCATCCTCCAGCACTGGAAACACGCTGGTCACCCGCTCGTCATCATCGAGGCGGAACAGCATCACCCCGCCCGAGGCGCGGCGGCTGACGCGGATCTGGTCCACCGGCAGGCGGATCAGCCGCCCGCCATTGGTCACCAGCATCACGCCATCGCCCGGGCGTACCGGAAAGCTCGCCACCACCGCCTTGTCGCCGCGCTTGGGGTTGAGCGTGATATTGGCGATGCCAAGCCCGCCCCGGCCGGAGGTGCGGTATTCATAGGCGGAGCTGCGCTTGCCGAGCCCGGCATCGGTGACGGTGAGAATGATCTCCTCCGCCGCCGCCAGCTCGCGCAGCCGCTCCTCGGAGAGGGTGGTCTCCGCCACCGGCTCCTCGCTCTCCTCCACCACCGGTTCCTCGCCCTCCTCCGCCGCCTGGTTGCGCTGGCGCAGATAGGCGGCGCGCTCCTCGACGCTGGCCTCCACATGGCGCAGCACGCAGAGGCTCATCACCTCGTCGCCCGCCCCCAGGCGGATGCCGCGCACCCCGGTGGAATCGCGCCCGGAAAACACCCGCAAGGTTTCATCGGTGATCTGGAAGCGGATGCAGCGCCCCAGCCGGGTGGCGAGAAACACGTCATCGCCCTTCCGGCAGGTGGCGACGCCGATGAGGTGGTCGCCCTCATCCAGCTTCATCGCGATCAGCCCGGAGGCGCGGACATTGCGGAAATCCGCCAGCCGGTTGCGGCGCACATAGCCTGAGGAGGTGGCGAAGACGAGGTGCAGATTTTCCCACAGGCTCTCATCCTGCGGCAAGGGCAGCACGGTGGTGATCTGGTCGCCGCCCAATTCGGGCAGCAAATTGACCAGCGCCCGCCCCTTGGTGTTGGCGGCGGCCTCGGGCAGGCGCCAGACCTTCTCCCGATACACCTTGCCGCCCGAGGAAAAGAACAGCACGTATTGATGGGTATGGGCATTGAAGCTGCGGGTGACGATATCGTCCCCGCGCGTCGCCGCCGCCGCCCGCCCGCGCCCGCCGCGGTTTTGCTGGCGGAACACCTCCAGCGGCGTGCGCTTGATGAAGCCGTCGCGCGTCAGGGTGATCACCATCTGCCCCGGCTCGATCAGGCTTTCATCGTCGAGATCCGCCTCCAAATCCTCGATGGAGGATTTGCGCGGGCTGGCGATCTTATCGCGCGCCGCGACAATCTCCGCCTGCATCACCTCCAGCCGCCGGATGCGGCTGCCGATGATCTCCAGATAGTCCTTGATCCGCTCGGCGACCTCGGCGAGCTCCGCCTGGATCTTCTCGCGCTCCAGCCCGGTGAGCCGCGCCAGCCGCAATTCGAGAATGCCGCGCGCCTGCGCCTCGGTCAGCCGGATGGTGTTAAGGGCGGAGACGCTGTTGCCCGCGTCATCCACCAGCGCCAGCAGCGGCAGAATATCGTCCGCCGGCCAGTCCCGCTCCATCAGCGCGGCGCGGGCGGTGTTGGAATCCGGCGCGGCGCGGATGATGCGGATCACCTCGTCGATATTGGCGACGGCGATGCCGAGCCCGATCAGCAGATGCGCCCGGTCCCGCGCCTTGCCGAGGTCGAAGCGCGCCCGCCGCAGAATGATCTCCTCGCGGAACTCGATGAACAGGCGCAGCAATTCCTTCAGCCCCATCTGGCGGGGGCGGCCGCGGTCCAGCGCCAGCATATTGATGCCGAAACTCTGCTGCAGCTGGGTGAGGCGGTAGAGCTGGTTCAGCACCACCTCGGCGGTGGCGTCGCGCTTCAGCTCGATGACGATGCGCATCCCCTCGCGGTCGCTCTCGTCGCGCAGATCGGCGATGCCCTCGATCTCCTTGGCCCGCACCAGCTCGGCGATACGCTCCAGCAGCGTGGATTTGTTGAGCTGATAAGGGATCTCGGTGACGATGATCGCCTGGCGGTCCTTGCGGATCTCCTCCACCGCGGCGCGGGCGCGCAGAATGATGGAGCCGCGCCCCGTCTCATAGGCGGCGCGAATGCCCGAGCGGCCGAGGATGATCCCGGCGGTGGGGAAATCCGGCCCGGGGACGATCCGCATCAGCGCCTCCAGCGTGATCTCCGGATCGGAAATCATCGCCAGCACCGCCTCCATGATCTCGGCCGGGTTGTGGGGCGGAATGTTGGTCGCCATGCCCACGGCGATGCCGCCCGCGCCGTTGATCAGCAGGTTGGGGAAGGCGGCGGGCAGCACCCGCGGCTCCTGCTCGCTCTCGTCGTAATTCGGCTGGAAATCCACCGTGTCGCGGTCGATATCCTCCAGCAGCAGCATCGCCGCCGGGGCGAGCCGCATCTCGGTATAACGCATCGCCGCCGGGTTATCGCCGTCGATCGAGCCGAAATTCCCCTGCCCGTCGATCAGCGGCAGGCGCATGGAAAACTCCTGCGCCATACGCACCCCGGCGAGATAGACTGCCGATTCGCCATGGGGGTGGAATTTGCCGATGACATCGCCGGTCATGCGGGCGGATTTGCGGTAGGGCTTCTCTGGCGTGTTGCCCGCCTCGTGCATGGCGAAAAGAATGCGCCGGTGCACCGGCTTCAGCCCGTCCCGCGCATCAGGCAGCGCGCGCGAGACGATGACGGACATGGCGTAATCCAGATAGGATTTGCGCATCTCCTGCTCGATGGAGACAGGCTCCATGCCGCGCAGGGCGGGTTGCCCCTCGCCGGGTTCGCCGGTGCCGCTCATGTCAGGTCAGGGATTCGCGACGGGCCGCGCGGGCCTGTGCCCCGCCTATCCCCAAGCTATTGATGTCACTCAAAAAAAATTTAGACATTGCCTGTTATTCATAGCATGGCGGCGGGGGTTTTACAAATGCGCCGCCCCGCCCGCCAGCCTTGCGGCCTTGCGGGAAACTGGCCAGAATTCCCGCACCGGCCACCAGCCGGGCAACCAATATCAAACGAGAGGATCAGTCATGCGTCTCAAGGGAAAAACGGCGATCGTCACCGGCGCGGCCTCGGGGTTCGGGGCGGGTATCGCCCGGATTTTCGCGAAGGAAGGCGCCAATGTCGCGGTGGCGGATGTCAATGGCGAGGGCGCCAAAACCGTCGCGGGCGAGATCGGCGCCAACGCCCTGCCCGTCACGGTGGACCTGACCAAGCGGCCCGAGGTGGAGGCCATGGTCTCCGCCACGCTCAGCCGCTTCGGTAAAATCGACATCATCGTCAATAACGCGGGCTGGACCCACCGCAACAAGCCCCTGCTCGAGATCACCGAGGACGAGTTCGACAAAGTCTACGCCATCAACGTGAAGTCGATCTATCACACCACCCATACGATCGTGCCGATATTCCTCAAGCAGGGCGGCGGCAACATCATCAATATCGGCTCGGTGGCGGGCATACGGCCCCGGCCCGGCCTCACCTGGTATAATTCCACCAAGGGCGCGGTGAACACCGTCACCAAATCGCTGGCCGTGGAACTCGCGCCGCAGAAAATCCGGGTCAATTGCGTGGCACCGGTGATGGGCGAAACCGGGCTGCTCGGCAGCTTCATGGGCGTGCCGGACACGCCCGAAAACCGGGCCCGCTTCCTCGCCACCATCCCGCTCGGGCGGCTCTCGAAACCGGAGGACATCGCCCATGCCTGCGTCTATCTGGCCTCGGACGAGGCCGAGCTGGTGACCGGCGTGGTCCTAGAGGTGGATGGCGGCCGTACCATCTGATACCGGCCCCTCAGGAAGATTGATTCGTCCGCGATAGCCGGGCGCCGCTGGCATATCCCGGCGCGTCCCGGCTATTTCGTTTTAATCAGCCACCTTCCAGTCGCCGGATTGGACGCGGCAAACATTGAACGTGAAACCCGGGTCCCGCTCGGGTCCTGCCAGGACTCGCTCTGGCCCGGCTTGGCGGGAGTCCGGCCAAGCAGGGTCTGCGCAATAAAATCTTAATCAATCCCCGCTAATCCAGGGCATCGGTAAATCAGAAAACGGGCTGCCGGCCGGATGAAACCTTCCCCAGACCAGTTCGCTTCCAGCCAACCCGGCTTGACCGCGGTTAATGAGCGCCGCCTCGCCGCGCACCGCGCCCAGGTGGCGCCGGAGAGCAGCCTCAGCCAGCATATCTATCTCGAAATACCGGGCCGCTCCGTTCAGCATAAATGCCGCCTCGTGAATAGTTCGGCCACCGGTTACCGGGCCGTGCTCCTTTCCCACCGGCAGGACACCGCCGCGCTCCTGTTCAAGCCGGGGCAAAACATCACCTTGGGCCACAAGGCCGATGGCTGGACCCGCGACGTCACCGTGCGCTGGCTCCAGGGTAACATGATGGGGCTGATGATCACCAACCCCGTCACCCGCCTCATTTGCGCCGATGAGGATGGCCGGCTCCAGCCCTATGAATGCAAATTTCTCGGAATGCATAGCGGCGTTCTCTACCGCGTGACCAAGCTGGAGCCGGCGCCCAGCCTCGCGGGAATCTCCACCCTTGAGCTTCCCAATGGGGAGCGTTTCCAGGTGCGGTTGCGCTGGGTTTTGGAGAAAGAGATCTGCCTGCAAGAGGTGGGGCAGCGCAAGCGGCTGTTCCGGGGGGGCGGGTTGGTCCAGCCAAGACCCGGATGGTCTTCATGAGCCGATTCGCATCGCTTGCGGCCAGCCATGACGAAACGGTTTTCCGCCTCGCCAGGCCGAAATTATGAACAGGGCGCCGCGGCGCCCTGTTCACACGGTTTCACGCGGGTTCAGAAATCAACATACACGTTGGCGGTGTCGCCATTTTTCTCGGCGGTGCCGTTCCAGCCGCGATGGGCCGGGGTCTTGGCGAGATCAGAGGTGGGGGTCGGGTGCGACAATTGCGGGCACGGCACGACCGTGGTCGGGGAATAGGGGCTCAGACGGATATTGGTATAACCCATCTGTTTGAGCTGTTTGGCGACATCCGCCTGGCTCATCACCCCATTGGCGTGGATATGGACGTCGGGAATATTGCAGATCACCGCGTTGCAGGTTCCCTCGCCCGCCATCGCCGGGGCCATCCCCGCCAGAGCGGCGAACAGCGCGGCCGCCGATACATGAACAAAACGCATTGGCATTTTCCTTTTGACTGATACCGTTACCATTTCAACATATTCTTAATCCCACTAAATCAGACCCACCTCCCTTTCATGGCCGGTATGATTTATTCTGGTTACGCCGGGCTTGACGCCCGAACGTAACATAGTGTCTCGCCCTGGTTGTAGCAATGGTCCGGCTTGAGCGGAAATCTGGCGAAATCGCGCCTTCAGTCCGCGGGCGCGTGCGCGATCCCGCCGGGGTTCAGAAGCCGCCGCGTCTGCAGCCGGCTCGCCCGTAAAACCGCCCTTATATCCGCCAGGGCCACGTCCAGATCCCGGTTCTCGACGATATAGTCGAATTCCGGGGCGTGGCTGATCTCCGCCTCGGCATGGGCCATGCGGCTCGCCACCTGTTCGGGGCTGTCGCCGCGCTTGGTCAGCCGGTTGCGCAGCACCTCCAGCGAGGGCGGCCGGATGAACACGCCCACCACGTCATCGCCCAGCGCGGCGCGCAGTTGGCGGAAGCCTTGCCAGTCGATATCGAACAGCACGTCCCGCCCGGCCTTCAGCGCCTCCTCCACCGGGGCGCGCGGCGTGCCGTAGGAACGGCCGAATACCCGCGCATATTCCAGCAATTCCCCCGCCGCCGCCATCGCGTCGAACCGCTCCTGCGAAATGAAATAATAATGCTTGCCTTCCTTCTCGCCGGGACGGCGCTCGCGCGTCGTCACGCTGATGGAAAGGGAAAGCTGGTCGTCGATCTCCAGCAGCGCGCGGGAGAGCGTGGTCTTCCCCGCGCCGGAGGGGGCGGCCAGCACCAGGCAAAGGCCGCGCCTATTCAAGGCTCTGCGCCGCGTGGCTTGGACCGCTTCGCTCATGGCCAGGCTCATAGCGCGGGGGCGTGAGCGTATCAAATCCCTCGCCGCCATGGTAAGCCGGCAGGGCGTCCAATTAATCGTCAAGGAAACAACCATGCCTGGATTTCAAAGCCTGTTGCTGGAAGCCGGCCTGCTGGGGCTCATCTTCCTCGTCCTCTCCCTCAATGTCTCACGCCACCGCACCTCGGAAAAAGTCCTGCTGGGCGATGGCGGGCCGGGGCACGACAAGCTGCTCGCCGCCATCCGCGCCCAGGGTAATTTCGCGGAATACGTGCCGCTGATCCTGCTCCTGCTCGCCTTCTGCCTGGAGGGGGGCGCCGCGCCCCGGCTCGTCGCCTGGTCCGGCGCGCTGCTGGTCATCGCCCGGCTGCTGCACGCCTATGGCATGGCCCGGCCCCAGCCCAATCTCTTTCGCGCCGCCGGGGCGGTTCTCACCTGGCTGGTGCTGCTCATCGCCGCCCTCGCCGCCCTCGCCCTCTCGCTTTAGCGGGCTAACGGATCAGCCGCCGCACGCTCTCCAGCCGGTCGGCCTCGCTGGCCGGCTTGTCCAGCCGCAGCCGCAACACGCGGGGAAAGCGCAGCGCCACGCCCGATTTATGCCGGGTGGAGGTCTGCGCCCCGTCGAAGCCCAGCTCGAAGACCAGCGTCTTTTCCACCTCCCGCACCGGGCCAAAACGGTTGGTGGTATGGTTGCGGATCCAGCGGTCGATGAAGTTCAGCTCCTCGTCGCTATAGCCTGAATAGGCCTTGGCCACCGGCACCAGCTCTCCCGCTTCGCTCCACACGCCGAAGGTGTAATCGGAGTAAAAGGAGGAGCGCTTGCCATGGCCGCGCTGGGCGTACATCAGCACCGCGTCCAGGCTCAGCGGCGCCCGCTTCCATTTCCACCATAACCCCTTGGGGCGGCCCGCGAGATAGGGCGCGTCGCCGCGCTTGAGCATCAGCCCCTCGCTTTCCGCCTCCCGCGCGCCCTCGCGCAGGGCGGCCAGCTCCTCGGCCGAGGCAAAGGGGATCAGCGGCGATAATTGCATGCGCGCGGGCCGGGCGCGGGCGAACCAGGCCTCCAGCCGGGCGCGCCGCGCATCGAAGGGGAGCGGCCGCAGATCCTCCCCCGCCTCGAAGAGAAGGTCATAGAGCATGATCCCGGCGGGAAATCCGGCCCGCAGCGCCGGGCTGGCGCTCTTGCGGTTGAGCCGCTGCTGCAAATCGCCAAAAGGGGCGATCCTGCCCTCCCGCATCACCAGCAGCTCGCCATCCAGCACGGCGTCGAACGCGGCCGCCTCCAAAATCTCCGGAAAGGCGGCGGAAATATCCTCGGCGGCGCGGGAATAGAGCCGCCGTCCCTGCGGCCCGGCGACGATCTGCACCCGGATGCCGTCATATTTCTGTTCGGCGCGGAATTCCCGCCAGTCGATCCGGCCCATATCCTCCGGCTCGATGGGATGGGCCAGCATCACCGGGCGGAACACCGGCGCCGCCCCCGCCGCCGGGCGCGCCGCCCGGCCCTCCAGCCAGGCGAATAAATCCTCATAGGGCGGGGCCAGGCCGTGCCAGACCTCCTCGATCTCATGCACCTCCACCCCGCCCATCTCCGCCAAAGCGAGCTTGGCCAGCCGCAGCGAGGCCCCCACCCGCAACCCGCCGGTGAGCAGCTTGACGAGGGCGAGGCGGGTGGAAGGATCGGAGCGGTTGAGCCAGCCCTCGATCAGCGCCGGGATGGCGGGGCGCGGCGCGGCGCGGAGGCGTTCGATCACCTCCGGCAGCGCCGGCGGGTCATCGCCCTGGGCGGGCCAGATCAAGGCGATGGTCTCGGCGAGATCGCCGACGAAATCATAAGACAAATCGAACAATTCGGCGTCAACGTTCGCCATGGCTAATTGTTTCAGCGCCGCCGCCTTGGCGCCGGGGAAATCCAGCGCCCCGGCGATGGCGGCGAGGGCGTAGCCGCGCTCCGGGTCCGGCCGGGCGCTGAAATAGGCGCGCAGCAGGGAAATTTTGGTGTTGCGGCCGGGGGCGAAGAGCAGCCGCTCCAGCAATTCGGCGAAGGGCTTCATGCCTCCTCGCCGTCCTCGTCGCCATAGCCGATCAGCGAGAGCGCCCGGGCGCGGATCTGCATGAGGGCGCAGGCGCGGATCAGCGCCTCCTCCGCCCCGTGCGTCACCCAGATCTCCGGCGCCTGGGTCTCGCGGATGGTGGCGAGCAGCCCGTCCCAATCGGCGTGGTCGGAGATGATCAGCGGCAATTCCACCCCCGCCGCCTTGGCGCGCTGGCGGATGCGCATCCAGCCGGAGGCCTGGGCAACCACCGGGTCTTCCAGCCGCCGCCCCCAGCGCTCCCCCACCGCCGAGGGCGGCGCCAGCACCAGCGCCCCTTTCAGCTCCGCCTTCTGCGCCGCCGTGGCCGGGCGCAGCGCCCCCAGCCCGACCCCCAGCCGCTCATAGACCGCGCAGAGATTGGCGTGCGCCCCGTGCAGATAAATCGGCGCGTCATAGCCCTGGCGGCGCAAACAGGCGATGAGCCGCTGCGCCTTGCCCAGCGCGTAGGCGCCGACCACATGCGTCCGCCCGGGAAACAGCGCGTGGGACTGAAGCAGTTTGGCGATCTCCCCCTCCGGCTCCGGGTGGCGGAACACCGGCAGGCCGAAGGTCGCCTCGGTGACGAAAACATCGCAGCGCACCGGCTCGAAGGGCGGGCAGGTCGGGTCCGGCTGGCGCTTGTAATCGCCGGAGACGACGGCGCGCGCGCCCTGATGCTCCATCACCACCTGGGCGGAGCCCAGCACGTGCCCGGCGGGCACCAGCCTCACCCGCACGCCGCCCACCTCCAGCGTCTCGCCGTAGGGCAAGGGCTGCAGGCTGGCCCCGGCGCGCTCCCCCATCCGGGCGCGCATGATGGCGAGGGTCTCCGGCGTGGCGAGAACCTGGGCATGGCCGGGACGGGCATGGTCGGAATGGCCATGGGTGATGATGGCGCGCGGCACCTGCCGCAGCGGGTCGATGTAAAAATCCCCCGGCAGGCAATACAGCCCGGAGGGGGTGGGCTTGAGCCAGCTAGCGGGGTGGGGCGGCATCAGCGTGGCGGAACGGCGCTATGGAACAAAGCATGAAAACACCATATGGTGCGGCATGGCGGCCTTGCCACCTCTTTTCCAGAACTGGTTCGCCGCCAAGGGCTGGCGCTTGCGTCCGCATCAGGCGGCGATGCTGACGGCGGCGGCGGCGGGAGCGGACGCGCTGCTCATCGCCCCCACCGGGGCGGGGAAGACCCTGGCCGGGTTTCTCCCCAGCCTCATCGCCCTGTCCGCGCGCCCCTCGCCCGGGCTGCACACGCTTTATGTCAGCCCGCTCAAGGCGCTCGGCACCGATATCGCGCGCAATCTACAAGCCCCGGCGGCGGAGATGGGGCTGGAGATCGGCATCGAGACCCGCAGCGGCGACACCCCCGCCAACCGCCGCGCCCGCCAGCGGCAGGCGCCGCCCCATATCCTGCTCACCACCCCGGAATCGCTGCTGCTGCTGCTCTCGCAGGAGAATGCCGGGGCCTATTTCGCCTCCCTCGCCGCCGTGGTGGTGGATGAAATCCACGCCCTGGCCGGAACCAAGCGCGGCGACCAGCTCGCCCTCTGCCTGGCCCGGCTGCGGACGCTCTCCGCCACCCGGGTGGCGGGGCTTTCCGCCACCGTGGCGCATCCGGAGGCGCTGCGCCGTTATGTGGGTCCGGCGGCCCGGCTGATCCGCGCCGAGGATGGCGCGCCGCCGGAGGTCCGCCTCGCCCTGCCCGAGGCGGATATCCCCTGGTCCGGCCATATGGGGCTGCGCGCCGCCGGGCTGGTGCTGGAGAGATTGGCCCAGGCGGGGATGAGCATCGTCTTCGTCAACACCCGCGCCCAGGCGGAATTGCTGTTCGCGGCCATCTGGAAGCTCAACGAGGATAATCTGCCCATCGCCATCCATCACGGCAGCCTCGACATCGCCCAGCGCCGCAAGGTGGAGGCGGCGATGGCGGCGGGGCGGCTGCGCGCGGTCATCGCCACCTCCTCGCTCGATCTCGGCATCGATTGGGGCGGGGTGGACCAGGTGTTGCAGATCGGCGCGCCCAAGGGCGTCTCGCGCCTGCTGCAAAGGCTGGGCCGGGCCAATCACCGGCTGGACGAGCCCTCCCGCGCCATTCTCGTGCCTGCCAACCGCTTCGAGGTGCTGGAATGCGAGGCGGCCATCGAGGGGGTGCGGGAAAAGGCGCTGGATGGCGACCCGCCGCGCCCCGGCGGGCTCGACGTGCTCGCCCAGCATATGCTCGGCATGGCGGTGGCCGCCCCCTTCCGGCCCGATGATCTCTACCGCGAGGTGACCGCCGCCGCGCCCTATGCGGAACTCTCCCGGCGGGATTTCGACGACGTGCTGCGTTTCGTCGAGGATGGCGGCTACGCGCTGGCGGGCTATGAGCGCTACCGCCGCCTGTTCCGCGATTCGCAGGGCTATGTGCACCCCGCCAATGAGAGGGTGGCGCGGCAATTCCGGTTCAATATCGGCACCATCGTCGAGGCGCCCATGATCCGCCTGCGCCTGGCCGGGCGGCGCGGCGGGGCGGGGGCGCATCTGGGCGAGGTGGAGGAATATTTCGTCAATCAGCTCACCCCCGGCGACAGCTTCATCTTCGCCGGGCGGGTGCTGCGCTTCCTGCGCCTGCGCGAGACGGTGGCGGAGGTGGTGGAGGCGCCGGGGCGCGAGCCGAAAGTGCCCGCCTATGCCGGAGCGCGCATGCCGCTCACCACCAATCTCGCGGCGCGGGTGCGGGCGATGCTGCACGACCCGTCCCGCTGGGGCGCCTTTCCCGCGCAGGTGCAGGAATGGCTGGATTTGCAGCGCCGCCGCTCCCGCCTGCCGGGGCCGGACGGGCTGCTGGTGGAGAGCTTCCCGCGCGAGGGGCGCTGGTACCTGGTGGTCTACGCCTTCGAGGGGCGCAACGCCCACCAGACGCTCGGCCTGCTGCTGACCCGGCGGATGGAGCGGGCCGGGCAGGCGCCGCTCGGCTTCGTGGCCAGCGATTACGTGCTCGCCATCTGGTCCGCCCGCCGTCCGGAGCGGATCGCCGAATTGCTGCGCGAGGACATGCTGGGCGACGATCTGGAGGAATGGATGGAAACCAGCTCGCTCCTGCGCCGGACCTTCCGGCAGGTGGCGGTGGTGGCCGGGCTGATTCCCCGCCAATTACCGGGGGCGGAGCGCAGCCGCCGCCAGGTGACGGTGAATTCCGACCTGATCTACGACGTGCTGCGCAAGCACCAGCCGGACCATGTGCTGCTGCGCGCCACCCGGGCGGACGCGGCGCACGGGCTGATCGACCTCGCCCGCATCGCCGCCCTGCTGCGCCGGGCGCGCGGGCGCATCACCCATATGGCGCTCTCCCGCGTCTCGCCGCTGGCGGTGCCGGTGCTGCTGGATATCGGCCGCGAGCGGGTGGAGGGCGAGGCCGAGGAGGCGCTGCTGGAGGAGGCCAGGGCGCTGGCCGCCGAGGCGGCGGCGGAAGAAGGCCAGGGATCTGATTTTAACCATGGCCCGGCGGCGCCGAATATGCTTTTTCAGCCGCCATGACCGCCGCCCCCCTCCATTTCCGCAACGAACGGCTGATGCTGGACCCTTCCGGCGCCGCCTTCTGGCCCGCCCGGCGCGTGCTGATGGTGGCGGATCTCCACCTTGAGACCGGCACCGCCCACGCGGCGCGGGGGGCGCTGCTGCCGCCCTACGACACCCGCGCGACGCTGGAGCGGCTGACCCGGCTGCTGCGCCTCTACCGCCCGGCGCGGCTGCTGGCGCTGGGCGATTCCTTCCACGACGCCGGGGGGCCGGCGCGGCTGGCGCGCGAGGACCGGGCGCGGATCGAGGCGCTGGGCCGCGAGGCGCAATTCATCTGGGTGGCGGGCAATCACGACGCCGCGCCGCATGACCTGCCCGGCCAATGCGTGGCCGAGCACCGGGAGGGGCCGTTCACCTTCCGGCACGAGGCGCGGCTGGAGCTGGGGCCGCGCGAGATCGAGATTTCCGGGCATTTCCACCCCAAGGCGAGCATCGAATCCCGCGCCAAGCGGATCTCCCGCCCGTGTTTCGTCGCCGGACCCAACCGGCTGATCCTGCCCGCCTTCGGCAGCCTCACCGGCGGGCTGGACGTGCGGGAGCCTCCGATCGCCCGGCTGTTTCCGCGCGGGCTGCGCGTGTTCCTGCTCGGCCAGGACCAGCTCTATTCCTTCGCCCTGGAGCAATTGGGACGCCTGCCGGAAGTGGCGTGACCCGGCTCGTCTGGTTCCGCAACGATCTGCGCCTCGCCGACAACCCCGCCTTGCACGCGGCGGCGGCCAGCGGCGAGCCGCTGCTGCTGCTCTATATTCTCGATGAACAGGCGGGCGCGGCCAGCCGCTGGTGGCTGCATCATTCGCTAACCGCGCTGGCGGGCGGGATCGCCGCGCGGGGCGGCGCTCTTACCCTGCGCCGGGGCGATGCGGTGGAGATCATCACCGGGCTGGCGCGCGCGCATGGGCTGGGAGCCGTGCATTGCGCCCGCGCTTACGAGCCGCATTGGCGCGAGACGGACCGGGCGCTGGACGCGGCGCTGCGCCCGCTGGGCTGCGGGCTGCACCGCCACCATTCCACCGCCTTATTCCCGCCGGAGCGGATTCTCAGCAAGGCAGGGCGGCCCTTCAGCGTCTTCACCCCCTTCGCCAAGGCCTGCCGGGAGGCGGGCGTGCCGGCCCCCGCCCTGCCCGCCCCCGCCCGGCTCGATGGCGCGCGGGCCGAGAGCGAGGCGCTGGCGGAATGGCGATTGCTGCCCAGCGCCCCGGATTGGGCGGGCGGGCTGCGCGCCGCCTGGACGCCCGGCGAGGCTGGGGCCTGGGCGCGGCTGCGCGCGTTTCTCGCCGGGCCGGTGGATGATTACGCGGCGGCGCGGGATGCGCCGGGCCGCCCCGGCACCTCCCGCCTCTCCCCCCATGCGCATTTCGGCGAGATCTCGCCCTGGGCGCTCTGGCACCGGGCGCGGACGGCCGGGGATGGCCAGGGCGTCCGGGTTTTTCTCAAGGAATTGCTCTGGCGGGAATTCTCGCTGAACCTGCTCTGGCATCACCCGGATTTGCGGACGCGGCCGATCCGCGCCGAATTCGCCGCCTTTCCCTGGGTGGAGGCGCCCGCCGCGCTCGCCGCCTGGCGGCGGGGGCGCACGGGCATACCCATTGTCGATGCCGGGATGCGGGAACTCTGGCAGACCGGCTGGATGCACAACCGGGCGCGGATGATCTGCGCCTCCTACCTGGTCCAGCACCTGCTGATCCCCTGGCAGGCGGGCGAGGCGTGGTTCTGGGACACGCTGTGCGATGCGGATTGGGCGGCGAACGGGGCCTCCTGGCAATGGGTGGCGGGGTGCGGCGCGGACGCCGCGCCGTATTTCCGCGTTTTCAACCCGGTATTGCAGGGACGGAAATTCGACCCGGACGGGGCCTATGTGCGCCGCTTCGTGCCGGAGCTGGCGCGGCTGCCCGACGCCTATCTGCACGCCCCCTGGGAGGCGCCGGAGGCAGCGCTGGAGGCGGCCGGGCTACGGCTGGGCCGCGATTACCCGCCCCCGCTGGTGACGCCGGAGGCGGGGCGGCGGGCGGCGCTGGCGGCCTATGCCGGGCTGGGCCGGGGCGCGGGGGCGGATACCCTTGCCAGCCGGGCCGGGCCAGCCCATCTCTGACCGGCCATGCCTGCGCCGGACGAGATGACCAAGACGGGATTGATCCCCCCGGACAAGCCGCTTCGCATCGTGGGGGATGTGCATGGCGATTCCCGGGCCTTCGCGGCGGCGGCGGCGACGGAGCATTTCGTGATCCAGCTCGGCGACCTGGTGGATGACGGGCCGGACACGCCGGGGGCGCTGCGCATCATGTTCCGCCTGCTGGATGAGAAGCGCGGGCTGTTTCTGCTCGGCAACCATGATTACAAGCTGGCGCGGGCGCTGCGCGGCGACCGCATGCGCGGCGAGCCGACCGCCCGCACCCTGGCGCAATTGCCGGAGGATCTGCGCGAGCGCACCCTGGCGGAGATACTGGCCGCGCCGGTGTGGCTCCATGCCGGGGCGCTGTTTTTCGTCCACGGCGCGTTTCATCCGGGCATGCTGGAGCAGCCGCCCGGCCCCTTCCCCGCCGGCAGGCCGAACCCGCTCTGGGCGCGCGCCCTCTATGGCCAGACCACGGGGCGGGTGACGGGGGCGGGCAAGCCGGAGCGTATCCTGCGCTGGGTGGACGACATTCCCGCCGGCATGACCGTCTATGTCGGGCATGACCAGCGCTCACTCGATGGACGGCCCTATATCCGCCATGGCCGCCAGGGCGGCACGGCGATGTTCATGGATACCGGCGCGGGCAAGGGCGGGCATCTCTCCTGGGTGGATCTGCCGCCCCCCGCGGCGGGTTGATCAACCCTGCAGGAAGGGGTTGGTCCGGCGCTCGGCGCCGATGGTGGAGCCGGGGCCATGGCCGCAGATGAAGCTGAAATCATCCGGCAGCACCAGCAATTCGCGCTTTATGGCGGCGATGAGCTGTTCGTGGTCGCCATAGCCGGGAAAATCCGTGCGGCCGACCGAGCCGCGGAACAGCACATCGCCGACGATGCCGAAATTCAGCGCCCGGCTGAGGAAGACCATGTGGCCGGGCGTGTGGCCGGGGCAATGGCGAACCGCGAAGGTCTCGCCGCCCAGGGTGATCTCGTCGCCATGGGAGAGCCAGGCATCGGGCACGCAGTTTTGCGCGGGAATGCCGAATTTCCTCCCCTGCCCCTCCAGATCGCCGAGCAGGAACTCATCCCCGATGCCGGGGCCCTGGATGGGGATGCCGAGCGCCGCCGCCAGCTCCGCCGCCCCGCCCGCATGGTCGAAATGGCCATGGGTGAGGAAGATGCCGGTGACGTCGAGCTCCAGCCGCTCGATCTGGCCGCGGATCAGCGGCACGTCCCCGCCCGGGTCGATGACCGCGGCCTGGCGGGTGGTCTCATCCCAGACCAGGGCGCAATTCTGCTGGAAGGGGGTGACGGGGACGATGCCGACTTTGAAATTGGTGGAGGTCATGGGCGCAGATCCGGTGGCGTGGCTTCCGCCTTCAATAGCGCCACCGCCCCGGCGAGGGAATGCATCTCCTGGCTGGCGCCGCCCAGCCGGCGCAAGGCCACCTGGCCCGTCTCGGCCTCCTTGCGGCCGACGACGCGGATGTTGGGCACATGCGCCAGGGAATGCTCGCGGATCTTGGCCTGGATTTTCTGGTTGGAGACGTCCAGCTCCACCGCCAGCCCGGCGGCGCTGAGGGCCTGCGCCACCTCGGCGGCGTAGCCATCCGCGTCCGAGACGATGGTGGCGACCACCGCCTGCACCGGCGCCAGCCAGAGCGGGAAGCGCCCGGCGTAATTCTCGATGAGGATGCCGATGAAGCGCTCGAAGGAGCCGATGATGGCGCGGTGGAGCATGACCGGGCGGGCGCGGCCCGATTCCGGGGTGACGTATTCCGCGTCCAGCCGCTCGGGCAGAACGAAATCCACCTGGATGGTGCCGCATTGCCAGTCCCGCCCGATGGCGTCGCGCAATACGAATTCCAGCTTCGGGCCGTAGAAGGCGCCCTCGCCGGGGTTGAGGGTGTAGCTGACACCGGCCTTCTCGCAAGCGGATTTGAGCGCCGCCTCCGCCCGGTCCCATACCTCGTCGGAGCCAGCGCGGATCTCCGGCCGGTCTGAGAATTTGACCGTGAAGCTCTCGAAGCCGAAATCCTTATAGACGCGCTCCAGCAGGGCGACGAACCGCACCGTCTCCGCGGCGATCTGATCCTCGGTGCAGAAGATATGGGCGTCGTCCTGCGTGAAGGCGCGCACGCGCATGATGCCGTGCAACGCGCCGGAGGGTTCGTAGCGATGGCAGGCGCCGAATTCGGCCATGCGCATCGGCAATTCCCGGTAGGAGCGCAGCCCCTGCTTGAAGATCTGCACATGGAAGGGGCAGTTCATCGGCTTCAGCGCCAGCATGGTGTCCTCCTCGGCCACCTCGGCGATGAACATGTTCTTGCGGTATTTCTCCCAATGGCCTGAGAGCTCCCAGAGCCTGCGGTCCACCAGCTGGGGGGTGCGCACCTCCTCATACCCGCCCGCCTCCTGGCGGCGGCGGATATAGGCTTCCACATTGCGATAGAGCTTCCAGCCCTTGGGGTGCCAGAAGATCGAGCCGACCGCCTCCTCCTGGATGTGGAAGAGATCCATGGCCTTGCCGATCTTGCGGTGGTCACGGCGCTCGGCCTCCTCAAGCTGGTGGAGATAGGCCTCCAGCTCCTTATTATCGCGCCAGGCGGTGCCGTAGATGCGCGAGAGCATCGGGTTCCTGGCATCGCCGCGCCAATAGGCCCCGGCGGTCTTCATCAGCTTGAAGCCATTGCCGATATCGCCCGTGCTGCGCATGTGCGGGCCGCGGCAGAGATCGAGCCACTCCCCCTGGCGGTAGATGGTGATGGTCTCGCCCGCCGGCAGGTCGCGGATCAGCTCGGCCTTGAAGCGCTCCCCCTGCGCCTCGAAGAATTCGATCGCCTCCTCGCGCTCCCACACCTCGCGGACGAATTTGGCGTCACGGGCGATGATTTCGCGCATCTTCGCCTCGATGGCGGGGAGGTCATCCGGGCGGAACGGCTCGTTGCGGTAGAAATCGTAATAGAAACCGTTTTCGATGGCGGGGCCGATCGTTACCTGGGTGCCGGGGTAAAGCTCCTGCACCGCCTCGGCCAGCACATGGGCGGCGTCGTGGCGGATCAGCTCCAGCGCCGCCTCGTCCTTGCGGGTGATGAAGCGCAGCCGGGCATCGGCGGTGATCTCGCGCGAGAGGTCCATCGCCACCCCATCCACCTCCATGGCGAGGGCGGCGCGCGCCAGCCCCGGCCCGATCGCCGCCGCGATCTCGGCGCCCGTCACCGCGCCCGGGAAGGAGCGGACGGAACCGTCGGGCAGGGTGATTGCGGGCATGAGCTCTCTCTTTGCGTTTGCGTGGTGTTGCGTGGCGTGGCGTGAAACTGGCGGGCCTTATGGCAGGCTGGCCAATATTCGCGCAACCGGCAGCTCCCGCAAGCTGGGGGCGCGCAGGATGACCGGCCAGCCGCCATCCGGGTAGCGCGGCGCGGTGCGGGCCGGGTTGGAGGCGGCGGAGAAGAGCGAGACGCAGGGCACGCCGAGCGCGGCGGCGAGGTGCATGGGGCCGGTATCGTTGCCCAGCGCGAAGGCCGCGCCGCGCAGCAACGAGGCAAGCTGAAAGATATCGGTTTTACCCGTCGCGTCGAGCCCGCCGATGACGCGCGCCAGCGGCGTCTCCGCCGCCGTGCCCGCCACCACCACCGGCATGCCCAGCGCCGCCGCAACCGCGCGGAAGGTGCCGGCAGGCAGGCGCTTCTCTGGCCGGTGGGGGGCGGCGCCGGGGATGAACACGGCGTAGCGGCCGGGCAGGCCGAGATGGCCGGTATCGCCCCGCAGCCAGGAGAGATCCGGCCGGGGGAGCGGCGCCGGGATGCCGGCCAGGCGCAATTGCTGCTCCAGCCGCTCGCGCGTGTGCAGGCTGGCGCGGTTGGCGGCATCCGGGAACCGGCAGCCCCTGGCGATGCCGGACCAGGGCGGCCGCCCGGCCAGGGCGAAATAGCGGCTGGAGCGGCCCGAGGTTTGCAAATCATAGACCATGCCGAATCCGGCAAGCTGGCGGCGCAGGCGGAGCAGGCCGGGCAGGTTCCACCAGCCGGGCTTGGCGTCGGTCTCCACCCGATCGAACCAGGGGCTGGCGCGCAGCAGCGGGGCATAGGGCGCGGTGGTGAGCAGGGTGATCTCATCGCGGGCATGGCGGGCGCGGATGGCGGCGAAGGCGGGAAAGCTGAGAACGATATCGCCAAACGCGCCATGGCGGATGACCAGCACGCGCATCAGCCCAGCAATTCCCCATAAAGCCCGAGATAGCCCGCCTGCATCGCCTCCAGGGAGAAGCGCGCCGCCACCGCCGCCCGCGCCCGCTGGCCGAAGGCGACGCGCGGGGCCGCGCCGGCCTCCAGCACCGCGTCCAGCGCGCTGGCGAGCGCCGTCTCGTCATGGGGCGGGATGAGAAAGCCGCTCACCCCCGGCTCGATCGTCTCCTGGGCGCCGCCATGGCCGGCGGCGATGACGATGCGGGCCATGGCCTGGGCCTCGATGATGGTGCGCCCGAAGGCCTCGGGCTCGGTCGAGCAATTCACCACCACATCCGCGAGCATCAGCGCCGCGGGCATGTCATCCACATGCCCGGCGATGCGCAGCCGCCCGCCGACGCCGAGCTGCGCGGCCAGCGCCAGCAGCTCCCGGGTATAAGCGTGGCGCCCCTGATCCCCGCCGATGAGAATGCCGACCGCCTCCTGGTGGCGCAGCCGCGCCAGGGCGCGGATGAACAGACGCTGGCCCTTCCAGCCGGTGAGCCGGGCGGGAAGGAGGATGGTGGGCTGGCCTTCCTCGATCCGCCAGGCGCGGGCAAGGCGGGCGGCGCGGTCGCCGCGCACGGCGGCGGGGTCGAATATGGCGGTGTCGACCCCGTTGGGGATGAGGCGGATTATTTCAGGATCAATGTTGTAGCGCGTTTTGATGAGGTCGGAGATGAAGACACTCACCGCCGCCACCCGCGCCCCGCGCGCCATGATGTGATTATAGCGTTTCTTGAGCCGCGTGGCCTCGCCGTAAACCCCGTGATAGGTGGTGACGAAGGGAATGCCGGCGCGGCGGGCGGCGCCATGGGCGGCCCAGGCCGGGGCGCGGGAATGGGCGTGGATGAGATCCACTTGCTCGCGTTTGATGAGTTTGGTGAGCTTTTTGGTGTTGCGCCATATGGATAAAGGATTTTTTTGGGAAAGGTCGAGCGGGATCACCTCCGCCCCGGCGCGCGCGGCCAGGGGAGCCAGGCGGCCCGGCCCGGCGGCGATGAGGGCGCGGTGCCCGGCCCGGCGCGCGGCCGCCGCGATTTCTATGGCGACACGCTCCGCCCCGCCCGCATCCAGCCGGGGCAGCACCTGGAGAATCGTTCGGGGCCGGTCGATCATGGCTGCGCCGCTACCAGGGATGAGGAGAATTGACCATGATGTTTGTTTCACGCCTGCCGGGCATCAAGCTGGCTTACGAATTTCTCGACGGGGCGGGGCCGGTGGTGATGTTCTGCCCCGGCTACGCCTCCGACATGGCGGGGACCAAGGCGCTGGCCCTGGCGGCCTGGTGCCGGGCGCGGGGGCAAGCGATGCTGCGCTTCGACTATGCCGGACATGGGGCCTCGGGCGGCGTGTTCACCGAGAACGGCGTGGGGGATTGGGCACAGGACGCCGCCTTTATCCTCGAACAGGCCGCGCCGGGGCGGGAGGTGGTGCTGGTGGGCTCCTCCATGGGCGGCTGGATCGCCCTGCTGCTGGGGCAAAGGCTGGGGGCGCGGCTGCGCGGGCTGGCGCTGGTGGCCCCGGCGCCGGATTTCACCCTGTGGCTGCTGCGCGAGGGGCTGAGCCCGGCGCAGCGGGCGGAGCTGGAGGAAAAGGGCGTGATTTATCAACCCTCGGAATATGGCGACCCCCTGCCCTTCTCGCGCGCGCTGATCGAGCGCAGCGCCGGTTGCCTGGTGCTGGAAAAGGACATCGCCATCACCTGCCCGGTGCGGATTCTCCACGGCATGCGGGATAGCGCCGTGCCCTGGCGGCGCAGCCTGGTGCTGGTGGAGCGGCTCGCCAGCCCGGACGTGCATCTCACCTATATCAAGGAGGGCGATCACCGGCTCTCCGCCCCGGCGGATCTCCAGCTACTCGAAACCGCTTTGGCCCAGCTCCTCGGCGAGGGTGGCGGCTAGGCCCTCCCGGTAGCTGGGGTAGCGCCAGGCCAGGCCGAGACGGGATTTGGTTTTGGCGGAGGAAACCTTGCGGTTTTCCGCCCAGAAGCTGAGCGCCATGGGGGACATGGCGGGCGCGGCCGCCGCAAAGGGGAAGGAGGGCGGGGCCGGCAGGCCGAGCAGGCGGGCCGCCTCGCCCAGGACGGCCGCGGGGGTGGCGGGCTCGTCATCCGCGAGGTTGAACACGCCGGTGGCGTTCTGGCCGAGAGCGGCGAGCACGGCCTGGGCGATGTCGTCGCGATGGATGCGGCCAAAGACCTGGCCGGGCCTGACGATGGACCGCGCCCGCCCGGCCCGCAGCTCCGCGAAGGGGGAGCGGCCGGGGCCGTAAATGCCGGCGAGGCGGAAGATGGCGAGCGGGCGGCCCAGCGCCGCCCAGCCTTGCTCGGCGGCGCGGCGGCGGAGGGCGCGGGCGAGGCCGGGATTGGGGGGCGTGTCCTCATCCACCCAGCCGCCCCCGGCATCGCCATACACCCCGGTGGTGGAGAGATAGCCGAGCCAGCGCGCGGGCGCGGCCAGCAGCTCCGCCCGGTAGCAGGCCAGCACCGGGTCGCCCGCCTCATCCGGCGCGGCTGTGGCGAGGATGTGGCTGGCCGAGGCGAGGGCGGGCGCCGCCCCGGCGAAGGGGATGAGGCCGACGCCACGCTCCGGCGGCGCCGCGCCGCGGGTGGTGGCGCTGACGCGCCAG
>NZ_DAIEIF010000022.1 GCF_027352905.1 Acidocella sp. | reverse complement strand
CTGGCGCTCGCCCGGCGCGCCGCGCGGCGGGACGCGGCGAGCGCCCTCCTGCTCGCCGCCCTGCTGGCGCTGGGGGCGCTGCTGCTCTCCCTCTCCGGGCGCTATGCCGGCACGGTTTACGGGCTGCTCTTCGGCCAGATTTTCGCCCTCGGTCCGGCGGATCTGCCGGGATTGGCGGCGCTCGGGCTCTTGGTGCCGCTGCTGCTCGGCCTCGGGCTGCGGCCGCTCTGCCTCTCCGCCCTGGCGCCGGACCTGCTCGCCGCGCAAGGCGGGCGTCCCGGCCTCATCGAGTGGCTGTTCCTCGCCCTGCTGGCCCTGGCGGCGGGGTTCGCCGTGCCGGTTACCGGCGCGCTGCTGGTGTTCAGCCTGATGCTGGGGCCGGGCGCGGCGGCGGCGCGGCTCTGCGCCAGCCCGGCGCGGGGCATGGCGCTGGCCCTGGCCCTGGCCCTGGGCCTGGCCTGGGGGGCGCTGGCCCTGGCCTGGGCGAGCGGCTGGCCGATGGGGTTTTTCACCGGCACCGGCGCGGCGGCCCTCTACCTTCTGGCCCGGCTCAAGGCTTAGCGGTGTGGTCGGCGCAGACGGCGCATAATCCCTCCACCTCCACCACCGCCCGGCTGGGGAGAAAGCCGCGCCGCGCCGCCGCCGCGGCCAGCGCCGCCGAGACCGCCGCATCCTCCACCTCGCTGGCCGCGCCGCAAACCTGGCAGATGAGAAATTGCGCGCCGCCATGGTCATGATGAGGCCCGGCCTCGGCGCAGGGCACGAAGGCGTTGAGCCGTTCGATGCGATGGACCAACCCGTTTTCCAGCAGAAATTCCAAAGCCCGGTAGATGGTGGGCGGCACGGCGGATTTGCGCAGCGCTTTCAGCTGGTCGAGCAGCCGGTAGGCGGTCACCGGCGCCTCCGCGCGGAGAATGAGTTCCAGCACCTCGCGGCGCAGGGGGGTCAGCTGGGCGCCGTTCGCGGCGCAAATCTCCGCCGCGGCCCGCAGCCGGGCGGCGATGTCCCGGCTCGGGCGGGGCGCATGAAGCGGCATGGCGCCAATCTAGGCCATCCCGCCCGGCGGGGCGAGGGGTCAGGCCGTCTGGGGTATGCCTTCCGGCACGATGGTTTTGACGATGGTCGCGTCCAGCGCCTCGAACCCCGCGTAATCTATGGTTTCGTAAAGCTCCTTGCGGGTGAGCATTTTGTCCACGCAATTCTGGGCGCCGCCATCGCGCATGATGGCCTGGTAGAGCTTGCGCTGGGCCTGGGCCGCCACCCGCAGCGAGGTCACCGGCCAGATCACCATTTTATAGCCGAACTCCTCGAATTGCTCCTTGGTATAAAACGGGGTGCGGCCGAACTCGGTCATGTTGGCGAGCAGCGGCACGCCGGGCATACGGCGGGCGAACTCGCGGAACATGTCCTCGGTGTTCAGCGCCTCGGGGAAGATCGCGTCCGCTCCCGCCTCCATATAGAGCTTGGCGCGGGCGACGGCGCCTTCCAGCCCCTCCGAGGCGGCGGCATCGGTGCGGGCGATGATATAGAGATGGCGGCGGGCATGGCGGGCGGCGGCCACCTTGGCGGCCATCTCCTGGGCCGGGGCGATTTTCTTGTCGTTGAGATGCCCGCATTTCTTGGGCAGGATCTGATCCTCCAGATGCACCGCCGCCGCGCCAGCCTCCTCGAAGGTGCGGACCATGTGCATGACGTTGAGCGCCTCGCCATAGCCGGTATCGCCATCCACCAGCACCGGCAGGCCGGAGGCGCGCACGACCTGGCGGATGAAGAAGGCGACCTCGTCCACCGTGATGATGCCGAGATCGGGCAGGCCCATGGAGGCCGTCATCGCCGCGCCGGAGAGATAGCAGGCGGTAAAGCCCGCCTGGCGGGCCTGCTGGGCGGCGAGGCCGTTATGGGTGCCGGGAATGCCGAGGATGCCGGGGCGGGCCAGCAGAGCGCGGAAACGCTCCCCCGCCGGGGTGTCGGAATAAAAATCTGCGCTGAGATAGGTCATGCTCGCTCTCCGGAAGGATCCGCCCGCCGGCTGCCCGGCGGGAAGGTGAGGTCAACGCTCCGAAATCGGGACGAATTTGAGGTTTTCCGGCCCCACGTAATTGGCGGAGGGGCGGATGATCTTGCCATCGATCCGCTGTTCGATGACATGCGCGCTCCAGCCCGAGGTGCGGGAGATGACGAAAAGCGGCGTGAACATCGCGGTCGGAACCCCCATCATATGGTAGGACACAGCCGAGAACCAATCGAGATTCGGGAACATCTTCTTCGCGTCCATCATCACGCTCTCGATCCGCGCGGCGATATCGAACATCCTGGTCGAGCCCGCTTCCTCGGAAAGCTTCCGGGCGACGCGCTTGATGACGACGTTGCGCGGGTCCGAGATGGTATAGACCGGATGGCCGAAGCCGATGATGACCTCCTTGGCCTCCATGCGCTTGCGGATATCGGCCTCGGCCTCGTCCGGGTCGGCGTAGCGCTTCTGGATCTCGAAGGCGACCTCATTGGCGCCGCCATGCTTGGGTCCGCGCAGCGCGCCGATGGCGCCGGCGATGCAGGAATAGAAATCCGAGCCCGTGCCGGCGATGACCCGCGCCGCGAAGGTCGAGGCGTTGAATTCATGCTCGGCATAGAGAATGAGCGAGGTGTGCATGGCGCGCACCCAGCTGGCGGCGGGCGGCTTGCCATGAAGCAGATGCAGGAAATGCCCGCCAATGGAATCATCCTCCGTCTCCACCTCGATCCGGCGGCCATTGGTGGCGAAATGGTACCAGTAGAGCAGGGCGGAGCCGAGCGAGGCGAGCAGCCTGTCGGCGATGTCGCGCGCCCCCGCCGGGTTATGGTCATGCTCCTCGGGCAGCACCGTGCCCAGCACCGAGACATAGCTGCGCATCACATCCATCGGGTGGGCGGCGGCCGGGATCTGCTCCAGCACCGCCCGCGCCGCGGCCGGCAGGCCGCGCAGCGCCTTGAGCTTGGTCTTGTAGGCGGCCAGCTCCGCCAGATTGGGCAGGGCCCCATGCACGAGCAGGTGAGCGATCTCCTCGAACTCGCTGGTCTCCGCGAAATCGAGAATGTCATAGCCGCGATAATGAAGATCGTTGCCGGTGCGCCCGACGGTGCAAAGCGCGGTGTTGCCCGCGACCACGCCTGAGAGGGCGACGGATTTCTTCGGTTTCGGCTGGACGGATGTTTCGCTCATTACGTGGTTTCCTTAATTATGAAATTCTGCAATTCAGAAAATCCCCGGCTTGGACTCGTCCACGCTGCCGTTCGGCATGGCGACGTTGAGCGCGTCAAGCTCGCCCGCCTTCAGCCGCGGCAGGTTCTGCACCGCCTCCAGAAAGCGGTTGCTCTCGCGCGGGGTGATGAGATCATCGGTGAGCATCTTGAACTTGCGGATATAATCCTCGCGCTCGAAGGGCTTGGCGCCGAGCGGGTGGGCGTTGGCCACCGCCAGCTCGTCCTCCAGCTTGGAACCGTCCTTGAAAAAGATCTCGACCCGGCCGCCAAACGCCTTACGGGAGAGATCGAGCGTATGGTAGCGCTCCGTCCATTCCGGGTCCTCCACCGTCTCGATCTTGTGCCAGAGCCGCACCGTGTCCGGGCGCTGGGCGCGCTTGGGCGCGTAGGAGGTCTCGTGATGCCAGAACCCGTCCTGCAGCGCCACGGCGAAGATATACATGATGGAATGGTCGAGCGTCTCGCGGCTGGCCTTGGGGTCCATCTTCTGCGGATCGTTGGCGCCGGTGCCGATCACGTAATGGGTGTGGTGGGAGGTGTGAATGACGATTTTCTCGATTTTCTCGAAATCGTCGATCGATTCGCGCATCCGGAAGGCGAGGTCGATGAGCGCCTGGGACTGATACTCGGCAGAATGCTCCTTGGTGTAACTGTCGAGGATGGCGCGCTTGGCCTCGCCCGGCTCGGGCAGGGGCACGTGATAGACCGCGTCCGGCCCGTCCAGCATCCAGGCGATCACGGAATCCTCGCCCTCATAGATCGGGCTGGGGGCGCCCTCGCCGCGCATCGCCCTGTCCACCGCCTCCACGGCCAGCTTGCCGGCATGGGCGGGAGCGAAGGCCTTCCAGGAGGAAATCTCTCCCTTACGGGATTGGCGGGTGGTGAAGGAGACATGCACGGCCTGTTGCACGGCCTGGTAGATGACCTCTTGCTTCAGCCCGAGCAGCGTCCCGACCCCCGCCGCCTGGGCCGGGGCGAGATGGGCGATGTGGTCGATCTTGTGCTTGTGCAGGCAGATCGCCTTCACGAGGTCGATCTGAATCTCATAGCCGGTGGCGATGCCGCGGATGAGATCGCGCCCGGATTTCTCCATGCTCTGCGCCACCGCCAGGATGGGCGGGATGTTGTCGCCGGGGTGAGAGTAATCGGCGGCGAGGAAGGTGTCGTGATAATCGAGTTCGCGCACGGCGGTGCCGTTGGCCCAGGCCGCCCATTCCGGGCTCACCTTCACGCGGGCGGGCAGGCCGAACACCAGCGCGCCGCCCTTGCGCGGATGGCCGAGCGCGCCGCCCCGCGCCGAGGTGGGGGCGCTGCGGTTGACGGAGGCAATGGCGACGGAGGCGTTGTCGATGATCCGGTTGATGATCATCTCCGTCACCTCCTTGGTGACCCCCACCTTGTCGGCGGCGACGCCGGCGATTTTCCAGGCAAGCTGGTCCTCGCGCTTCAATTGGGTTTTGGAGGGGTAGACCTTGACCTCATGCAATTTCATCGGGGCGTGCTCCGGCTACGAATGATTTGGGTTGGTTTGCGGGTCTCTTCACGCCCCGCCGCGCGCCCGTCCAGACGCCGTGATGCGGATTAGCGCGAAGGCGCTGGACAGGGTTTGTAAATTTTGCAAAATTTCCGGCGTGGCGGAGAAGAAAATTTTCGCGGGCGGAAGGTTGCGGCTGGCGCGCGAGCGCGCCGGTCTCAAACAGACCGATCTGGCAAAAAAATTAGGAATTTCCGCGAGTTATCTCAACCAGATCGAGGCGGACCAGCGCCCCCTGACCCTGCGGTTGATGGAGGGCGCGGCGGCGGCGTTGAATTTGCGAAAAACCTATTTCGCGGATGGCGAGGAGGCGCGGCGGGAATTGCAGCTGCGCGAGGACCTGGCCGACCCGCTGTTCCGGGGCCTGCGCGGCGCCCAGGCGGAGGTGGGGGCGCTGGTGCGCAACGCGCCGCAGCTGGCGGAGGCCTTCATGGCGCTCTACCGGGCCTATGCGGCGCAACGCGAGAGCCTGTTGCAGACCAACCCGCTATTGCCGCGTTTTCCTTATGATGAGGTGCGGGATTGGGTGCAGTCCCGCCGCAACCATTTCGAGACGCTGGACCGCGCGGCGGAGGCGCTGTTCGAGGCGCGGGGGTTCCAGCCGCTCAATCTGCGCGAGGATTTGCGCCGGCATCTGCGCGACCGGCACGGCATCGCCGTGGCCGCCGCGCCGGGGCTGCTGGCGGAAGGGTTGTTCTGGCGGCTCAACCGCAAGGCCGGGCAGCTGGTGATCTCGGCCGACGCCGCGCCGGAGAGCGAGATTTTCTGGCTGGCGCATGTCACTGGCCAGCTCGAACAGCCGGGGCTGATCGAGGCCGAGTTGAAACGGGGGAATTTCTCCTCGGCCGAGACGCGCGGCCTGGCCCGCATGGCCCTCGCCAATTACTTCGCCGGGGCGCTGATGCTCCCCTATGGCCGGTTTCTGGAGGCGGCGCGGGCGGCGCGCTACGACATCCAGCGCCTGCAGCGCCAGTTCGGCGCTAGTTTCGAGCAGGTCTGCCACCGGCTTTCCACCCTGCAACGCCCGGACATGCCCGGCATCCCCTTCTACTTCGTCAAAACCGACATCGCCGGTAATGTGCTCAAGCGGTCCTCGGCCACGCGCTTCCAATTCGCCCAGTTCGGTGGTCCGTGCCCGCTCTGGAACGTCTATCGCGCCTTCGCCCATCCCGGCGAGGTGCTGGCGCAGCTGGCCCGCACGCCCGATGACGTGGTCTATCTCAACATCGCCCGCACGGTGGGGCGGGGCGGCGGCGCCTATCTCGCCCGGCCGCGCGCCGTGGCGGTGGTGCTGGGCTGCGAGACGGCCCATGCGGCGCAGACCGTGTACGCGGCGGGGCTCGATCTCGCCAATCCGGACGCGGCGGACCCTATCGGCCCCGGCTGCCGCGCCTGCGAGCGGACGAATTGCCGGCACCGCTCCGTGCCGCCGCTGGGCACCGCCCTGGATACCGGCACCGCCGAGCGCGGGGTGATGCCCTACCGGCTCAAGGGCGGCGGCTAATTGCGCCGGGCGGCCCGCGCCTGTAGCTAGCGGCCATGCGGCGGGCCATGAAATTCGCGATCGGCAGCCTGGGGGTGGGCGTGGCGGTTCTTGGAGCCAAGCTGCTCGCCGCCCGGGTGAGCGGCAGCACCGCGCTCTTCTCCGACGCGTTGGAAAGCCTCGTCAACGTCGCCTCCTCCGGCCTTGCCCTCTACGCCCTGCATATCGGCGCCAAGCCGGCGGATCGCGAGCATAATTACGGCCATGCCAAGGCCGAGTTGCTCAGCGCCATCGCCACCGGGGCGATGATCCTGGTCGCGGTGGGAGTCATTCTCCAGCGCGCCGCGCTCGGCCTCGTGCATCCCGTGCCGCTGGCGCCGCTCTCCGGCGGGCTCGGGGAAGGGCTGGCGTTCAACGGCGCGGCGGGCCTGCTCAACCTCGCCTGGGCGCTAACCCTGCGCCATGTGGCGCGGCGGGAGGCCTCGCCCGCTTTGGCGGCGGATGCCGAACATCTCATTAGCGACGTGCTGACGACGGCCGGCGCTCTCGCCGCGCTGGGCGGGGCGGGGTTGCTCGGCTGGCCGCTGCTGGACCCGCTAGTGGCGCTGGTCATCGGCGCGCAAGCCGCGTGGATCGGCTTGCGCACGGTATTGAGCTCGATCAGCGGGCTTTTGGACGAGGCGCCGCCGCCGGAAGTGACGGCGCGGGTACACGAGCTGGTGCGCGAATCCGCCTCCGGCGCCATCGAGGCGCATGATTTCCGCATGCGCCAGGCCGGCCATTCGAGCTTTCTGGAATTTCATCTGGTGGTGCCGGGGGAGATGACGGTGACCGCCGCGCATGCGATCTGCGACCGGATCGAGGCGGCGCTGAAAACGGAGTGGCCCGGGCTGGTCATCACCATCCATGTCGAGCCCGAGGCCAAGGCCAAGCATGAGGGCGTGCTGGTTTGAGAACACGAGGAGGAGAAGAGCGATGTCCCAGCCTGAAGCCCCGCCGCCGATCGAGTTCAGCCAATTTTTGGCGCTGGATATCCGCGCTGGCACGGTGGTCGGGGCGGAACCCTACCCGGAGGCGCGCAAACCCGCCCTCAAGCTCAGCATCGATTTCGGCCCCGAAATCGGCGTGAAGCGGTCGAGCGCCCAGATCACCCGCCATTATGCGCCGGAGACGCTGCTCGGGCGGCAGGTGGCCGCCGTGGTGAATTTGCCGCCGCGCCAGATCGGCCGCTTCATCTCAGAGGTGCTGACCCTGGGCTTTCCCGACGAGGCGGGCGAGGTGGTGCTGATCCAGCCCGAGCGCCCGGTGCCCAACGGCGCGCGGCTGTATTAGAGCGCTTCCATTCACTTCGGTTCATGGAAAACGCTCTGACGATTTGTCTGGCTCCAGGAGGCGCGCCGGGGCGTCACGCCACCAGCGCCGCCTGCTGGGCGGCGAAGCGCGACCAGGCGAGGGCGGCGTCCTCATCGAATAATTCGGTGAGCTTGCTCATCATCGTGCCGCCCAGCTCCTCCGCGTCAACGATCGTCACCGCGCGGCGGTAATAGCGGGTCACGTCGTGGCCGATGCCGATGGCGACCAGCTCCACCGCCTGGCGCGCCTCGATCTCGCGGATCACCTCGCGCAGATGGCGTTCCAGATAATTCCCAGCATTGACCGAGAGGGTGGAATCATCCACCGGCGCGCCATCCGAGATCACCATGAGGATGCGCCGGTGTTCCGGGCGGTTGAGAAGCCGCCGATAGGCCCAGAGCAGCGCCTCGCCGTCTATATTCTCCTTCAGCAGCCCCTCGCGCAGCATCAGGCCGAGATTCTTGCGCGCCCGCCGCCATGGCGTATCGGCGGATTTGTAGATGATATGGCGCAGATCGTTGAGCCGCCCGGGATTGGCGGGCTTGCCCGCCGCCACCCAGGCCTCGCGGCTCTGCCCGCCCTTCCAGGCGCGGGTGGTGAAGCCGAGAATCTCCACCTTGACAGCGCAGCGCTCCAGGGTGCGGGCGAGAATATCCCCGCACATCGCCGCCACGGTGATCGGCCGGCCCCGCATGGAGCCGGAATTGTCGATGAGCAGCGTCACCACCGTGTCGCGGAAATCCGTGTCTCGCTCGCGCTTATAGGTGAGGGGCAGCAGCGGATTGGCGATGATGCGCGACAGCCGGGCGGTATCCAGCATGCCTTCCTCGAGGTCGAATTCCCAGGCGCGGGTCTGCTGGGCGAGCAGCCGGCGTTGCAGCCGGTTGGCGAGCTTGGCGACCACGGCCTGCAGGTGCTGCAATTGCTGGTCGAGCTGCATGCGCAGCCGGGAGAGTTCCTCCGCGTCGCAGAGATCCTCCGCCTCCACCTCCTCATCGAAGGCACGGGTGAAGGCGCGGTAGGCGGCGGGGTCGTCCGTGACCGGCGGGGCGCGCCGCGGCTGCGGGCCGGCCGGGGCCTCGCCTTCCTCGGCGGAAAGCTCGTCCGCTTCCTCCTCGCCGCTAGACTCACCGGCGGGCTCGGCCTCGGCCAGCTCCGCCTGGTCGGCGAGGAAGGGCGCCGCCTCCTGCTCGGAGGAGTCGCCCTGGCTGTCCTGCGAGTTATCCTGCTGAGCCGTCTCCTCGCCGCCCTCATTCTCCTGGTCGGAGGACTCGTCATCTCCTGGCTCGGCCTCGCCCTCGGCCAGGTCCATGGCGGCGAGCAGCTTGCGCGCGGCGGTGATGAAATCCGCCTGGCTGGCGCGCGAGGAGGCGAGGTCGTCGAGCGCCTTCTCCGCCTCGGGGCCGAGCGTGCCGCGCCAGAGATCGAGCGCCGCGCGGGCCGCCTCCGGCACCGCCTCCGGGTCCATCCGCTCGCGGGCGAGCAAGGCGAGGGCCGCGGGCAGGGGCATTTCCTCGCGCGAGGAGATATGGCGCAGCCCCTGCTGGTCGTAATGCTCACCCAGCTGGCGGCGCAGATTGGCCGCCACCCCGGCCATGGTCTCGGAGCCGATGATCTCGACGCGGGCCTGTTCCAGCGCGTCGAAGGCTTCCTTCCCGGCGCGCGATTGCGGGGCGCGGGCGTTATGCAGCGCGTCGTCGTGATGGCGCAGGCGCAGCGCGATGGAATCCGCGGCGGCGCGCAGTTTCGCTATTTCCGGCGCGGCGAGGGCGCGGGAAGGGGAGGGCAGCCGCGCCCGCCGCCCGGAAAGCCCGGAGGGGCCGGGCTGATAGGCCACCTGCACATCGGCGGTGCGGGCCATGGCGCGCAGCGCCCCCGCGGTCGCCCGTTTGAAATCTTCCGTCCGCCCCTGATCCTTGCCGCTCATCTCTCCCCTCAGGCGCTTTGGCGCAGGCCGGCCGGCAATTCGTCGTTGAAGCAGCGCTGGTAATATTCCGCCACGGTCTGGCGCTCGGCCTCATCACATTTATTGAGGAAGGTGAGGCGGAAGGCGAAGCCGATATCGCCGCCGAAAATGCGCGCGTTCTCCGCCCAGGTGATGACGCTGCGCGGCGACATGACGGTGGAGAGATCGCCGGCGATGAAGCCCGCCCGGGTGAGGTCGGCCAGCGCCACCATGCGGCTGACCATCTTGCGGGCCGCCTCGTCCTGCGGGTCGTAGCCCATCTTCGCCATCACGATCGCCACCTCCTGCGCGTGGGGCAGGTAGTTGAGCGTGGCGACGATGTTCCAGCGGTCCATCTGGCCCTGGTTGATCTGCTGGGTGCCGTGATAAAGGCCGGTGGTATCTCCCAGACCGACGGTGTTGGCGGTGGCGAAAAGCCGGAAGGCGGGGTGCGGGCGGATCACCCGGTTCTGGTCCAGCAGGGTCAGCCGCCCCTCCACCTCCAGCACGCGCTGGATGACGAACATGACATCCGGCCTGCCGGCGTCGTATTCGTCGAAGACCAGGGCGCAGGGATGCTGCAAGGCCCAGGGGAGGATGCCCTCGCGGAATTCGGTGACCTGCTTGCCTTCCTTCAGCACGATCGCGTCCTTGCCGATGAGATCGATGCGGCTGATATGGCTGTCGAGATTGATGCGGATGCAGGGCCAGTTAAGCCGCGCCGCCACCTGCTCGATATGGGTGGATTTGCCGGTGCCATGATAGCCCTGGATCATCACCCGCCGGTTGAAGGCGAAGCCCGCGAGAATGGCGAGCGTGGTGTCACGGTCGAACCGGTAGGCGGTATCGAGTTCCGGCACGTGCTCGGAGCGGGCGGAAAAGGCGGGCACCTCGAAATTCGAATCGATCCCGAACACCTCGCGCGCCCTCACCTTGGTGTCAGGCAGGCTGATCGTGGCGGGCGGGGCGGGGTGTCTGGTCCTCACGGCGTCGTTCATGCAATGTCCTATCGTTCGCGCTGGGCGTGTGTTTCGCCCGCCCTATCCGGCCTGCGCCTGCTGCGGGGGAGCTGGCGCCAGTTTGCCACGTAGCGCCGCATAGGCAAGGTTGATCGTCTTTAAGGTTTCTTCAGCCTGACGGTCGCCCTGGTTGGCGTCGGGGTGGTGGCGCTTGGCGAGTTCCTTATAGCGGGCCTTCACAGCCTCCAGCGTTACCGGCCAGACCAGGCCGAAAACCCTCAGCGGCTCGCGCAGCTCCGGCGGGGTGCCGGGGGCGGGTTCGGGGCGCGGGCGGTCGCCGAAGGCGAAGGCGTGCAGCTCCGCCGCCATCGCCTCCGCCAGCCGCGCGGCGCGTCCATTATGGCCCAGCGGCCAGGTGGGGCGCTGCCAGGAAGAATCGGCGCGGGTCTCCGCCTCGATCTCATCGGCGGACATGCCTTTGTAGTAATCCCAGGAGGCATTATAGGCGCGGACATGCTCGAGGCAGAACCAATGGAATTCCCGCAGCGCGTGGCGGGATTTCGGCGCGCGGTATTCCCCCGCCAGGGTGCAGCCGGGAGTGGCGCAGCACTGGGTGTGGGCGCCCGCCTCCGGCGCGGGCGCCTGGCGCGGGCCGCCCAGCTTGTCGTCAGAAAAAATCATGCGCCTAATGTGCGCGCTGACGTGCCGCCCGGCAACTGCCTTTGGCGCCGCCATGCGCGCAACGCGGGACAGAAATGGAGCAGGACGGGATGACGAACCGGACCGAACGGATCAGGGCCGCGCTGGAGGCGGCGTTTCAGCCGCTGGCGCTGGAGATCGAGGATGAGAGCCGCCGCCATGCCCGGCATGCCGGGCGCCAGGGCCTGCCGGCGGGCGAGACGCATTACCGGGTGAGGATGGTGGCCGCCGCCTTTAGCGGCCAATCCCGCCTGGCCCGGCAACGGGCGGTGAACGCGGTGCTGGCCGGGGAATTATCGACCGGGCTGCACGCCCTCTCCCTCCAGCTCAGCGCCCCGGAGGAAGCGGGCGCGCCGGCTCAATCCCGCCCGTAATGGTCCTCGATCCGCACGATATCGTCCTCGCCGAGATAGGCGCCTGACTGAACCTCGATGAGGGTGAGCGGAATCCTGCCCGGATTTTCCAGCCGGTGGACGCTGCCGAGGGGCAGATAGACGCTCTCATTCTCGCGCAGGAGGATCTCCTCCCCATCGCGGGTGACGAGGGCGGAGCCGGCCACCACCACCCAATGCTCGGCGCGGTGAAAATGTTTTTGCAGCGAGAGCCGCCGCCCCGGCCAGACGACGATGCGCTTGACCTGAAACCGGTCACCCTGGATGAGGCTCTCGTAAAACCCCCAGGGCCGGTAGGCGCGGTTATGGGCCTCCGCCTCGGGCCGTTTGGCCGCCTTCAGCCGCTCGACGATTTTTTTGACGTTCTGCGCCTCGTTTTTATGCGCGACCAGCACCGCGTCCTGGGTGGTGACGACGATGAGATCGCGCACGCCGAGCAAGGCGGTGAGCGCCGCCTCGGAGCGGGCGTAACAATTCTCCGCCTGTTCGAGCAGCACGTCGCCCTGGGTGAAATTGCCCTTGGCGTCGCGCGGGGAGATCTCCGCCATGGCCGACCAGGAGCCGACATCCGACCAGCCGATAGCCGCGGGAACCACCACGGCTTTGCCGGTCTTCTCCGCTATGGCGTAGTCAATGCTGATATCGGGTGCCGCCGCGAAAGCCTCGGGGCCAAGCCGGATGAAATCCAGATCGGTCGTACGCGCCAGCATGGCGGCGCGGACCGCTTCCAGAACCTCCGGGGCCAGGCGTTCCATCTCGCCGAGCAAAACCCCGGCGCGGAACATGAACATGCCGGAGTTCCAGAGGTTGCCGCCCTCCGCGAGCAGCCGGGCGGCGGTGGCGGCGTCAGG
>NZ_DAIEIF010000011.1 GCF_027352905.1 Acidocella sp. | reverse complement strand
GCCGCCGGCGGCACCGGCGGGCATCTGTTTCCCGCCGAGGCGCTGGCCGCCGCCCTGCTGGCGCGCGGCGAGCGGGTGGTGCTGATGACCGACGCCCGCGCCGCCGGGGCGCGCGGCTTCGCGGGGCTCGACCAGCATGTGCTGCCCGGGGCCGGCATCGCCGGGCGCGGGGTCTGGCGGGCCGGGCTGGCGGCGATTGCCCTCGGCTGGGGCGGGATCAAGGCGCGGCGCCTGCTCGCCGGGCTCGACGCCCAGGCGGTGGTGGGGTTCGGCGGCTATCCCTCGGTCGCCCCGGCGCTCGGCGCGCGGCTCACCCGCCCGCGCCCGCGCCTGATCCTGCACGAGCAGAACGCGGTGCTGGGCCGCGCCAACCGCTTTCTCGCCCGCTTCGCCGATGTGCTGGCGCTGAATTTCGCCGCGACCGGGCGGCTGCCCGCGCGGCCGCCCCGGGTGGCGGTGGTGGGCAACCCGGTGCGCCCCGCCATCACCGCCCTGCATGGCGAGGGCTATACCCCGCCGGGCGAGCGCGCGGAATTGCTGGTGCTGGGCGGTTCCCTGGGAGCCAAGGTATTTTCGACCCTGGTGCCGGAGGCGCTGGCGCGGCTGCCCGCGCCGCTGCGGGCGCGGCTGCGCGTGACCCAGCAATGCCGGGCGGATGATCTGCCGGCGGCGCGGGACATCTTCGCCGCCGCCGGGATCGAGGCGGAATTGTCGTCTTTTTTCAACGATGTCGCGGTGCGGCTGCGGCGGGCGCAGCTGGTGGTCTCGCGCGCCGGGGCCTCCAGCGTCGCTGAGATCGCCGTGGCCGGGCGCCCGGCCATCCTCATCCCGCTGCCCGGCGCGATCGACGACCACCAGCGCGCCAATGCCGAGGCGCTGGCGGTGAGGGGCGCGGCGCTGCGCCTGGACCAGGCCGGGCTGACGCCTGACATTCTGGCTGAACGGATCGAGACATTGCTGATGAATCCTGAAGACTTATCGAACATGGCCGCGGCCGCCGCCGCCCTCGGCCAGCCGCGCGCCGCCGCGGCGCTGGCCGATCTCGTGATGGAAAGGGTGCCGGCATGAGGGCGCTGCCGCTGTCCATCGGGCCGATCCACTTCGTCGGCATTGGCGGGATCGGCATGTCCGGCATCGCCGAGGTGCTGCACGAGCTGGGTTACCAGGTGCAGGGCTCCGACCTCGCCGAGACCGCGAATGTGCAAAGGCTGCGCGCGGCGGGGATCCCCGTGGTCATCGGCCATGACGCCAAACATCTCGGCCAGGCGCAGGTGGTGGTGGTTTCCTCCGCCGTGCCGCGTGAGAATCCGGAGGTGATGGCGGCGCGGGCCAAGCTGATCCCCGTGGTGCGGCGCGCCGAGATGCTGGCCGAGCTGATGCGGCTGAAATGGGCGGTGGCGGTGGGCGGCACCCACGGCAAGACCACCACCACCTCGCTGGTGGCGGCGGTGCTGGAGGGGGCGGGGTTCGACCCCACCGTCATCAATGGCGGCATCATCAACGCCTATGGCTCCAATACCCGGCTGGGGGGCGGGGAATGGATGGTGGTGGAGGCGGATGAATCCGACGGCAGTTTTCTGCGCCTGCCCGCCGTCATCACCATCGTCACCAATATGGACCCCGAGCATCTCGACCATTGGGGCAGCAAGGAGGCGATGGAGGCGGCCTACCGCCAATTCGTCGCCAATATTCCGTTTTACGGCTTCGCGGTGCTGTGCATCGACCATCCGGCCGTGCAGAAGATGATCCCCGATCTCTCCGACCACCGCCTCATCACCTATGGCTTCTCGCCCCAGGCGGATGTGCGGGCGGAGCGGATCGTCTCCTCCAAGGAGGGGGCGAGTTTCGAGGTGCGGGTGGCCGACCGCATCACCGGGCGGGCGCGGCGGCTGGGGCCGTTCCGACTGCCGATGCTGGGCAACCATAACGTGCAGAACGCGCTGGCGGCGATTGCCGTGGCGCTGGAGATGGACGTGGCGGAGGCGCAGATCAAAACCGCTCTCGCCCAGTTCGCCGGGGTGAAGCGGCGGTTCACCAAGACCGGCGAGGCGGGCGGGATCGCCGTGATCGATGATTACGGCCATCATCCGGTGGAGATCGCGGCGGTGTTGAAGGCGGCGCGGCAGGCGGGGGCGCGCGACGTGATCGCGGTGGTGCAGCCGCACCGCTATACCCGGCTGCAAAGCCTGTTCGAGGAGTTCTGCGCCTGCATGAACGATGCGGGCACCGTGATCGTCGCGGATGTGTATCCGGCCGGGGAACAGCCGATCGAGGGCGTGGACAAGGAGGCGCTGGTGGAAGGGCTGCGCGCCCATGGCCACCGCTCTGTGGTGGCGCTGGCCGACCCCGCGCATCTGCCCGAGATGGTCAACGCCATCGCCCGTCATGGCGATTATGTCGTCTGCCTGGGGGCGGGCAGCATCACCCAATGGGCTGCGGCGCTGCCGCACCAGCTGGCGGAGCTGCACGCCGAGGCGCGGGCGGCGGGGATACGGCGATGATGGCGGCGGCGGTCCCCCGCGCGCGGGGGCGGCTGAAGGAGCGCGAGCCGCTGGCGCCGCTCACCTGGTTCCGCGTGGGCGGGCCGGCGGAATTTTTGCTGCGCCCGGCGGATGTGGAGGATTTGCGGGCATTTCTCAGCGATCTGCCCCCGGAGATGCCGGTGACGGTGATCGGCGCGGCCTCCAACCTCATCATCCGCGATGGCGGCGTCAACGGCGTCGTCATCAAGCTGGCGCGGGGATTCGGGGAGATCGAGGCGGAGCCGGAGGGGATCGTCGCCGGGGCGGCGGCGCTGGATGTGACGGTGGCCGAGCACGCGTCGGCGGCGGGCCTGGCCGGGCTGGAATTTCTCTCCGGCATACCCGGCGCCATTGGCGGCGCGGTGGCGATGAACGCGGGGGCCTATGGCGGCGATATCGCCGGGGTGCTCGACTGGGCCGAGATCGTCACCCGCGACGGGGAGCTGCGCCGGCTGGACGCCCATGAGCTGGGACTCTCCTACCGCCATTCCCGCCTGCCGCCGGGGGCGGTGGTGGTGCGGGCCCGGCTGCGGGCGCGGCCCGGCGAGGCGGCGGTAATCGCGGCGCGCATGGCCGAGATCAAGACCCGCCGCGAGGCGACCCAGCCGGTGCGGGCGCGGACCGGCGGTTCCACCTTCGCCAACCCCGAGGGGCGCAAGGCGTGGGAGCTGGTGGCGGCGGCGGGCTGCCGCGGGCTGCGCCTGGGCAATGCCCAGATTTCCGAATTGCACTGCAATTTCCTCCTCAACCTCGGCGGCGCCACGGCGGCGGAGCTGGAGGGGCTGGGCGAGGAGGTGCGGCGGCGGGTGGAGGCGGCGTCGGGCGTGCGCCTGCGCTGGGAGATCAAACGGATCGGGGTGCCGGCATGATGCGGGTGGCGGTGTTGATGGGCGGCATGTCCTCGGAGCGCGAGGTCTCGCTCAATTCCGGCAAGCAGGTATGCGAGGCGCTGCGCCAGGCCGGTTACGCGGTGACACCGGTGGTGGTGACCGAGGATCTGGCGGCGCTGCTCGCCGCCCTCACCCCCCGGCCGGAGGCGGTGTTCAACGCCTTGCACGGGCGCTTCGGCGAGGATGGCACCATCCAGGGCGTGCTGGATTATATCGGCCTGCCCTACACCCATTCGGGGGTGCGCGCCTCGGCCATGGCGATGGACAAGGGCGCGGCCAAGGCGGTGTTCGCCGCCGCCGGCCTGCCCATCGCCGCGCACCGGATCATCGACATCGCGGAACTGGCCGAGAGCGACCCGCTGCCCCGCCCCTTCGTGGTGAAGCCGGTGAATGAGGGCTCCTCCGTCGGCGTTTCCATCGTCCGCGCCGGGGATAACCACCGCGCCGAGATCGCCGCGCAATGGCGGTTCGGCCCGGCGATGGTGGAGGAATACATTCCCGGGCGGGAATTGACGGTGGGGGTGCTGGAGGACCGGGCGCTGACGGTGACCGAGATCATCCCGGCCGAGACCTTCTACGATTACACGGCGAAATACGCGGCGGGCGGCTCCCGCCACGTGCTGCCCGCCAATATTCCGGCGGATGTGGCCGTCTCGGCCAAGGAGATCGCCGTGGCGGCGCATAAGGCGCTGGGCTGCCGCGGGGCGACGCGCGCGGATCTGCGCTATGACGAGGCGGCGGGGCGCTTGATTCTGCTGGAGGTGAACACCCAGCCGGGCATGACCGCCACCTCGCTGCTGCCCGAGCAGGCGGCGCTGGAGGGCATGGATTTTCCCGCGCTCTGCGCCTGGATGGTGGAGAGGGCCGCATGCCGCGTGTAGAGACGCTCCAACGCCCCTCCTCCCCGCCGCGCCCGCGCGGCGCCCGCGCCCGCAAGCCCGCCCCGCCGCGCGACCGGCTGAGCCCGCGGGCGCTGTTCTTCCGGCGGGTGCG
>NZ_DAIEIF010000008.1 GCF_027352905.1 Acidocella sp. | reverse complement strand
GCGGTGGATAACGGCCTGCCGCTCTACCGCTATATTGGGGGCGTTTCGGCCCGTACTCTGCCGGTGCCGATGATGAACATCGTCAATGGCGGCCAGCATGCCGACAACCCCATCGACATCCAAGAATTCATGATTCAGCCTATTGGTGCATCCTCGATTGCCGAGGCTGTCCGGATTGGCTCGGAAGTGTTTCACACGCTGAAGAAGCTGCTGGCCGAGGGAGGGCATAACACCAATGTCGGTGACGAAGGCGGCTTTGCCCCGAACCTGAACTCCGCCGACGAGGCGCTGGGCTTCATCGCCAAGGCCTGCGAAAAAGCGGGCTATAAGCCGGGTGAGGATATCACCTTCGCGCTGGATTGCGCCTCCACGGAATTCTTCAGGAACGGCATCTATGACCTTGAAGGCGAGGGTAGGAAGTTCGATGCAGGTCAGATGATCGACTACTTGGCCGATCTCTGCGCCCGCTACCCCATCGCCTCCATCGAGGATGGCTGCGCCGAGGATGACTGGGCCGGTTGGAAGGCGCTGACAGAGCGGCTGGGCGGCAAGGTCCAGCTGGTGGGCGATGATTTGTTCGTCACCAATCCCGAGCGGTTGCAGCGCGGCATCGAGGCGGGCATCGCCAACTCCATCCTGGTCAAGGTCAACCAGATCGGCACGTTGACCGAGACGCTGGAGGCGGTGGAGATGGCCCAGCGCGCCGGCTACACGGCGGTGATGTCCCACCGCTCGGGCGAGACCGAGGACGCGACCATCGCCGATCTCGCCGTGGCGACGAATTGCGGCCAGATCAAGACCGGCTCGCTGGCGCGCTCCGACCGGACGGCCAAATACAACCAGCTCATCCGCATCGAGGCGGAGCTGGGCGGCACCGCCCGATATTACGGCCCCTTCCTGCGCCGGGTTTGATCCCCAAAAACTCCGTCACGGTTCCGGCGCCCCGGCGGCCAGCGCCATCCGCACCAGCTCCGGCAGGCTGCCCGCCTCCATCTTGGCCATGAGATTGGCGCGGTGGGCCTCCACCGTGCGGGCGCTGATGCCCAGATCATAGGCGATCATCTTATTCGGCAGGCCCCGCACCAGCGCCTCCAGCACCTCCCGTTCGCGGGGGGTCAGGCTGGCGAGCCGCGCCTGCACGGCCGCGCCTCTCCCGGCGGCGCGCGGGCAGCGGATCAGAGCCTCGTTCACGGCGGTGAGCAGGGTTTCATCCGTAAAGGGTTTTTCGATGAAATCGACCGCGCCCTCCTTCATCGCCCGCACCGCGAGCGGCACGTCGCCATGGCCGGTCATCACGATCACCGGCAGGGCGATGCGCCGCGCCGCCAGTTCGCGCTGCAAGTCCAGCCCGGACATGCCGGGCATCCGGATATCGGTGATGACGCAGCCGCGCTGGCCGGGGACCACGCGCTCCAGCAGGCGGGGGGCGGATTCATGGGCGCGGACGGTGAAGCCGGCGCTGATGAGCAGAAAGGCGAGGCCCTGGCGCACGGCTTCGTCATCATCCACCAGATGCACCACCGCGCCGTTCATCGTCCCTCCCCGCCAGGCGCGCGCAGGGTGAAGGCGAACAGCGTGCCGCCGCCCGGCCGCGGCTCCGCCCAGAGCCGCCCGCCATGCGCCTCGACGATGGTGCGCGAGACGGAAAGCCCCACCCCCATGCCCTGACTCTTGCTGGTGATGAAAGGTTGAAAGAGCCGCCCCCTGATCTCCGGGGCGATGCCGGGGCCGGTATCCGCCACCTCGACCCGCACCAGCCCATCCGCCTGGGGCCGGGTGGTGACGAGGATGTCCCTGGTCTCGCTTTCCTGCACCGCTTCCATGGCGTTGCGGATCAGATTCACCAGCACCTGCTGGATCTGCACCTTATCGGCGATGACCAGGGGGCATTCCGGGCTGAAGACGAAGCTGACCCCGATGCCCGTCTCGCGCGCGCCGATCATCGCCAGGGCGCTCGCTTCCTCGGTCAGCTTCGGCAGGTTTTCCGCCCGCCGCTCGGTCTCGCCGCGGGAGACGAATTCCCGCAGCCGCCGGATGATCTGTCCGGCGCGCAACGCCTGCTCCGCCGCCCGCTCTATGCCCTCGCGCAGCAGCGCCTCATTCTCCGCCTTGCCCCGGCCGAGAAGACGCTTGCAGCCGTTCAGATAGGTGGCGATGGCGGTGAGCGGCTGGTTGAGTTCATGGGCGAGGGTGGAGGCCATCTCACCCATGGCGGTGAAGCGGGACATATGGGCGAGCTCCGATTGCAGCTCGTGCAGCCGGGCTTGGATTTCCTGCCGCTCCGTCAGGTCGCGCATAAAGCCGGTGAAGGCGCGCCGCCCCTGGTCCGCTTTCGTCTCGCCGATATAAAGCTCGATCGGCAAGGTTGTTCCATTTTTGCGCCGGCCGATCACCACGCGCGAGGCGCCGATGATGCGCTTCTCGCCAGTGGCGAGGTAGCGGGCGAGATATTGGTCGTGATGCTCGCGATAAGGCGAGGGCATTAGCAGGCTGACATTGAGCCCGGCGACTTCCGCCGCCGCATAGCCGAACAGCCGCTCGGCGGCGGCGGAGAAGGTCTGGATGATTCCGGCCTCGTCGATGACGACCATGGCATCCGGCACGGTGTCCAGAATCGAGTGCAAATGCGCCTCGCGGTCCAGCCAGCTGGGATCGTCGCGGCCACTCCTTTTTTCCGCCGGCTCGGGGCCGGCGGCTTTGTCCGAACTGCTGTCGCGCATGACTCCGCTCGGCCTTTCGTTATGGCGGGCATCCTATCACACGTTTGGTCGCAGACAATGACCTGAGTCCGTGGCGGGACGGCCGGCTATACGGCGAGGTGGGCGAGAAAACGCGCCTCCGCGCGGCGGAACAGATAAATCAGGGCAAAGGAAATGCAGAGATATATGAGCGCCGCGAGGCCGAACGCGTCGAAGGGCGCGTAGGTGGCGGTATAGGCGTCATTGGCGATTTTGAGAATATCCGGCACCGTGGCGGTGAAGGCGAGGGTGGTGGCGTGCAGCATGAGGATCACCTCGTTGCTGTACATTGGCAGGGCCCGGCGCAGGGCGGAGGGGATGATGATGCGCCGGTAGAGCATGGCCCGGGACATGCCGAAGGCTCGCCCGGCCTCCACCTCGCCGAAGGCGGTGTCGCGGATGGCGCCGTAGAAGATCTCGGTGGTGTAGGCGCCGGTATTGAGCGCGAAGGAGAGTAGGGTGCAGTTGAGCGCGGAGCGGAAGAAACCGGCGAGAAACGGCGTCTCCCTGACGAAATGGAGCCCATACACGCCGGTATAGATCAGCAGAAGCTGCACATAGAGCGGCGTGCCCCGGAAGATGAAGCCATAGAGCCAGACCGGTCCCCAGAGCAGCGGGTTTTTGGCATTGCGCAGAATGGCGAGGGGCAAGGCGAGGCAGAAGCCGATGGCGCAGGAGATGACGAGCAGCCAGAGCGTCATGGCGAGCCCGGTCATCTGGTAGCCATCCGTATAGAGAAAAGCCCGCCAATAATGCTCGAGAATGTAGATCATAGCACCGCCTGCCGCACGCCGGTCATATAGCGGCGCTCCAGCAGCAGCAGGACGCCGTTGGAAAGGCTGGTGAGCAGGAGATAGACCGCGCCCGCGATGCAGATGAAGAAAAAGGTGCGAAAGGTGGCCTGGCCCGCCGCCTGGGCGGCCTTCACCACATCGGAGAGGCCGATGATGGAGACGAGCGCCGTGGCTTTGAGGATCACTTGCCAATTATTGCCGAGCCCGGGCAGGGCGTAGCGCATCATCTGCGGGAAGAGAACGCGGCGGAAGGCCAGAAAGGGCCGCATGCCAAAGGCGCGGGCGGCTTCCATCTGCCCCTTGGGCACGGCGAGAAACGCGCCGCGGAACGTCTCGGTGAAATAGGCCCCGTAGATGAAGCCGAGGGTGATCGCGCCGCTGGTGAACGGGTCGAGCTGAAGTTCGAAATCCACCGCGTTTTGCAGGGTATCAAGCCAGTCGGTGAAATTATTGATCCAGATTTGCAGTGAATAAAAGATGAGCAGCATCAGCACGAGATCCGGCACGCCGCGGATCAGCGTGGTGTAGAGCGTGGCGATGAAACGGGCCGGGCGGTTCCGCGAGAGCTTGGCGGAGGCGCCGATGAGGCCGATGACGAAGGAAAGGAACAGGGAGAGCAGGGAAAGCTCCACCGTCGTCACCGTGCCGGAGAGAAGTTGCGGCCCATAACCGGCGAGATTGAACATGCGGATTTCCGGAAGCGAAACCGGCCCCGTAAAGGGGCCGGCTCATGGAGGGTCAGGGTGTCTGCTTGGCGGCCTCGGCATTATAGATGCTGAAATTGAAGTATTTCGACTGGATCTTGTCGTAGGTGCCGTCCTTATGCATCTGCGCGATGGCCCAATCGATTTTCTTCAGCAGCTCCGTCTCGTCCTTCCGCACGCCGATGGCGATGTAGGAGCCCAGCACATCCTTCGGATCATAGGTGGCGTTACCGCCGAATTCATAATCCGCGCCTTTGGATGTTTTGAGAAAGCCATAATCCGCCTCCACCGAATCCTGGAGCGAGGCGTCGAGCCGGCCCGAGAGCAGATCGGCATAAACCTGGTCCTGGCCCTGATAGGAGACGATCTTGACCCCGGCGGGCTGCCAGTAGGTCTTGGCGTAGGTCTCCTGGATCGTGCCGGCCTCCACGCCGACGGTCTTGCCTTTCAGGCTTTCGGCGGTGGGCTTCAGGCCGGAGCCCTTTTTCACAACCAGGCTGGTCGGCTCATCATACATCTCGGAGGAGAAGGCGATCTGCTTGGCGCGCTCGGGCGTCACGGTCATCGAGGAGAGAATGGCGTCGAATTTCCGGGCCTGCAAAGCGGGGATGATGCCATCGAAGGATTGGCTGACGAAGACGCATTTCACCTTGAGCTCGGCGCAGATCGCCTTGCCGAGATCAATGTCGAAGCCCTGGAACTCGCCGGAGGGGGAGAGGCTTTCGAAGGGCGGATAGGTGGCGTCCACCCCGAATTTGATTTCCTTGAAGGTTTTGGCCGAGGCGGCCTGTGGCAGCGCGGCGCCGAGCGCGAAAATCGCGGCCAGGGCCGGAGCGATGAATTTATTCATATTGTCTCCCATGTTGAGCGTCCATCCCGGCCCGCCTGCCGGGATGCGGCGTCGGATGACATTACCTGATTAAAAATCCAGCGCAACGACCGAGTTGGCCCTTAAAATGCCGTGAAGTTGCGCTGTATCAAGGAAACTCAGCGGGAGAGGTTTAATCTTGCTAGGGGTTTTGGCGATTTGCGTGGCAGGGTATGGAACGACGTGCCAGAGATAGAAGAGAGGGCTGATTCCGGGGCCAAAGTATTGGTTCATTCGCGTGATGAGGCCGTGGGCCACGCCCTGCGCTTCACCCTGGCGCTGGATGGGGTGGAGGTGCATGTCTGCCAGGAGGCCGGCGCGCTGCTCTCCTCCCCGGTGTTGAAAGCCTGCCACTGCCTGGTGCTGCATGACGACCCGCCCCGCACGGATGGCTGCGCCCTTTTGGAGCTTTTGCGCCAGCATGGCGCTCTCGCCCCCGCCATTTTGCTGGTGGGTCTCCTCACCGCCGCCTTGCAGGCCCGCGCCGAGGCGGCAGGATTCTGGCTGGTGCTGGAGTGGCCGATTCTCGACAACCGGCTGATCGAGGCGATCCTGAGCCAGGTGCGGGCCCAGCGGACTCAGGGCCGGCCCTACGTATAATTACGTAGGGGGAAAACCGGATGGCGCGGGGCGGCGCGCCGGTCTTATCTGCCGGCTCACTTTGCAGCGAGGAGGAGCGGCGATGTCGGCTTCGATGATGCAAGAGCGAAAGAGCGGGCCAGCCCTGGCGAGGCCGCCCCAGACGGCAAGGCCAGAGGTCCAGCCGGTTCTGAGCTTCGCCCCGGATGAGACGATTTTCCGCGAGGGCGGCGAGGCGCGCTGGATGTATAAGCTGGTTGACGGCCTGGTGCGTGGCTGCCGCTTCCATGCCGATGGACGGCGGCAGATCGAGGTCTTCCATAAACCCGGCGATGTGTTCGGCTTCGAGCCGGGGCTGGAATACGGCCTCTCCGCCGAGGCGGTAACCGCCTGCACCGTTTTGAGGCTGGCGCGGCCGGATCTGGCGCGAGATCCTCACGCGGCTGTGCGGCTGTGCGGATACGCCATGCGCGCCCTGGCGGCCGCCCAGGCCCATGCCCGGCTGCTCGGGCGGGGCAGCGCCGGGCAGAGGCTGGCGGGGTTCCTGCTGGATTTGCAAGCGGAGCCAAGGCAGGAGCTGATGGAGCTGCCGATGACACGCCAGGACATCGCCGATTATCTCGGACTCACCATCGAGACCATCTCACGCACGCTGGGCCAGTTCGTCCGGCAGGGAATGCTGCACCTCGTCACCGCCCGCAAGCTGCGGATTCTGGACCGCGAGGGTCTCGCCGCGCTCTGCGGCTGACCCGGCTGGACGGGATGAATGCTATAATATAACATTCCCGCCGACGCCGATTTTGGGGGGAGGGGATGAGACTTCGCCGTTGGGGCTGGGGCTTCGCCTTGGCCTTTGCCGGGCATATGGCGCTGGCGCAGACCGGCTTGCGCGCGGTGGGGCTGGAAAGCCAATACGCGGATGTGCTGGCCCAAATCGGCGGCCCCTATGTCCGTGTCGCCGCCATCCAGTCCAACCCCGATACGGACCCCCATGAATTCGAGGTGACCCCCGGCGTCGCCGCCGCGCTGCGCGGGGCCGATCTCGTGGTCGAGAACGGGCTGGGTTACGATGCCTGGGCAAAGAGGCTGCTCTCCGGCACGCGGGCGCAGGTGCTGAGCGTCCAGGCGCTCCTCCATTTGCCGGACAGCACCCCCAACCCCCATCTCTGGTACGGGCCAGCGGCCATGCCGGCGGTGGCGGCGGCGGCGGCGGCGGCCTTCGCCGCCCGCGACCCGGCGCATCAAGCACAGTACGCGGCGAATCTCGCCACCTTCAACGCCGCGCTCGCGCCCTGGAACCAGGAATTGGCGCGGATCAAATCCCAATACGGCCAGGCCCCGGTGGCGGTGACCGAGCCGGTGGCGGACGCGCTGCTCGCCGCCGCCGGGCTGCGGATCATGACCCCGTTTTCTTATGAGCTGGCGGTGATGAACGGCACCGACCCCGCCCCGCAGGATGTCGCGGCCCAGCAGGCCCTGTTGCGCGGCCACAAGGTGCGGGTGCTGGTCTATAACGCCCAGGTGACGGACCCGCAGACCGCCGCGCTGCTCGCCTTGGCGAAGCGGCACGGGGTGAGGGTCCTGCCGGTTTACGAGCTGATGCCCGCCAGCGCCGGCCATTATCAGGATTGGATGCTGCATACCACGCGAGCCTTGGCCCAGGCGCTGGCGGCGGGGCCATGAGCGAAAGCGGCGCGGCGCTGAGCGTCTCCGGTCTCGCGGCCGCGCCGGGCGGACGGCCGGTGCTGCGCGGCCTCGATTTCACCCTGCCGCGCGGCGGGTTTTGCGGGCTGATTGGCGCGAATGGCGCAGGAAAGACCACATTGCTGCGCGCCCTGCTGGGGCTGATCCCGGCGCAAGGCAGGGTCGAGGCGTCCGGGCGGCTCGGCTATGTGCCGCAGAAGCTCGAATTCGACCCGGATCTGCCGCTGCGCGCGCGAGATTTCGTCGGGCTGGGGCTGGATGGCCAGCGCTTCGGCTTGCCGTGGCCGGGCCGAGGCCGGCGCGAGGCGATCGCCCGGGCGCTGGAGGCGGTGGAGGCGGAGAGCTTCGCGGCGCAACGCCTCGGCCGGCTATCCGGCGGACAGCAGCAGCGGGTGATGATCGCGCATGCGCTCGTCCGCCGTCCCGCCATCCTCCTGCTCGATGAGCCGCTGGCTAGTCTCGACCTCAAGGCCGCGGCGGGGATCGTCTCCTTGCTCAAGCGGCTTTGCCGGGAGGAAGGGGTGAGCGTGCTGCTCGCCGCCCATGACATGAACCCGCTATTGCCGGCGATGGACCGGATTCTCTACCTCGCGGGCGGGCGGGCGGTCTGCGGCGGGGTCGATGAGGTGGTCTGTTCCCAGGTGCTCTCCCGGCTCTACGGCCACCATATCGATGTGCTGCGCGTCCATGGCCGCATCCTGGTGGTGGCGGGGGAGGGCGGAGCGGACCAGGCGGATGAGCATGTGACGGTCATTCCCTGATGCTGGGGTTTTTTCAGAGCGGGCCGGTGCAGGTGGCGCTGGCGCTGGGCGGCGCGGCGGCGCTGCTGGGCGCGTCGCTCGGCCTGTTCGCCGTGCTGCGCGGCCAGGCCTTCGCCGGTCATGCCCTGGCGGATGTCAGCAGCGCGGGCGGGGCGGGCAGCCTGCTGCTCGGCTGGACGCCCCTGCCCGGCTTCCTGCTCTTCGGCCTCCTGGGCGCGGCGGGGCTGGCGGCGCTGCGCGCGCGGCACGCGG
>NZ_DAIEIF010000006.1 GCF_027352905.1 Acidocella sp. | reverse complement strand
GCCGCCGGGGCGAGAGCCGCGGCGCGGAGCCCATGCCGGCGGCAGAACCGGAACCGCCCCCGGCGGCGGAGGCGGCCTCGCCGTCTGAGCTGGATTTGGCCTTGGCCGCCGCGTTTGGCGGGGATGAGAGCACCGTGCCGGAAACGGCTTCCCCGGCAGAGCTGGTGGCCGAAGCGCCAGAACCGGAACCCCCCGCGTCCGAGGCGCCCGAGGCGCCCAAGCGACGCCGCGCCCCCCGCAAACGCGCGGCGGCGGATGAAGCGGATGGCGGAGAGCCGAAGCCGGCGCCCCCCAAGCGCGCGCCGCGCAAACGCAAGGAGGCCGCAGCGCCTCCGGCGGAAGGAGCGGAAGGAGAGCGTTCGGCTCCCACCCCCCGGCCCGAGGCCGAGGCCAGCGAGGCGCGGTTGGAAACCGCTGAGGCGGAAGGCGGGCCGGCGGAGCCGGCGGTCAAGCCCGTCGTGATCGGCGCGGGCGAGGCGGCGGCTACGAAAAAAACCGGGTGGTGGCGGCGCTGAAGGCGCGGCCCCGCCTTACAATTTGTAGCGCAATGGTGATGACCCGCACCGCTCATTCCCCTTGAAAACCGGGGAAAACCTGCGAATCATACGTAGTGCCCGTATTGGGCGTTCTTTAGGAGCAACAACCCCGATGGCTTTTAACCCGAACCAATCGTACCGCCCTGTTCAGGCCGGCTATGCCGCCTATGGCAGCGCCGCGCTGGATACGGGACTGCGCGCCTATATGCTGCGCGTTTACAACTGGATGGCGTCCGGCCTGGTGCTGACGGGTCTGGTGGCGTTCGCCATCTCCCACACCGCCTTGATGAATCTGTTCTACCAGCCGGTGCAAACGGCGGGCGGCATGGCGGTGCATCCCACCATTCTCGCCTATATCGCGATTTTCGCGCCGCTGGCTTTCGTCATGGTGCTCAGCTTTGGCGTCAACCGGCTCTCCACCACTGCCGCGCAAGCCCTGTTCTGGATTTTTTGCGCTGTGATGGGGGCGTCCATGACGAATATCTTCGTCATCTACACCGCCACCTCGATCGCCTCGGTTTTCTTTGTCACCGCCGCGATGTTCGCCGCCACCAGCCTTTATGGCTACGTGACCGGGCGTGACCTCACCAGCTGGGGCGCCTTCTTTTTCATGGGGCTCATCGGCATTCTCGTTGCCATGGTGGTGAATATCTTTTTGCATTCTCCGGCCATCGCCTTTGCGGTGTCCATCCTGGGCGTGTTCATCTTTCTCGGCCTCACCGCCTACGACACGCAGCGGATCAAGACCGATTATATCCAGTTCGGTTCCACCTATGGCGTGGACATGGCAGCCAAGCGCTCCGTCTATGACGCGCTGCAGCTTTATCTGAACTTCATCAATCTCTTCATGTTTCTGTTGCAGCTTTTCGGTCAGCGCAACCAGCGCTGAGTCTGTGGCCTCTCTCGTTGTAAGCCTGGCCGGGATGGACCGGCCGGGCCTGGTTAACAGCCTCTCGGTGCGCATCGCCGCCATGGGCGGCAGCTGGCTGGAAAGCCGCCTCGCCCATTTGGCGGGCGTGTTCGCGGGCATCGTCCTGGTTCGGGTCGCGGATGAGCAGGCGGAGGCGCTGGCGGCCTCGCTTGCCGCCCTGTCGGGCGAGGGTCTCACCGTCCAGGTTCTGCCCGGCGCGGCTCCCGCGCCCCCGGCGCGGGAAATGACGTTTGAATTGGTAGGAAATGATCGCCCGGGCATCGTGCGTGAGGTGACGGAGACGCTGCGCGGATTGGGCGCCAATATCGAGGAATTTTCCTCTCATATCCAAAGCGCGCCCTTTACCGGCGCGGAGATGTTCCGCGCCCTCATCCGGCTCGGCCTGCCCGCCGGCCTGAGCATACATGACGTCCGGGCCGCCCTTGAAAGCCTGACGGCGGAGTTCATGGTGGATATCACGGAGCCCGAGGCGGTATAGCCACCCTCCGTCTGGCTCCGTCCCGGAATCGAGATCGATTTCCCGGTCATCGCCCCCTATTCTGCATGCCGCCTCGAACTCCACCGTGACCGCGTCCGCCTGCCGGCGGAGAAGGCGTTGCTATGATGATCGCCGCAATGCTTCCCACGCCGCAGCCGAAGTGAATGCGCCTATCGGGATTGAGGGCGGCTGCCGGTGCGGCTGCAGCAAAGTTGCGCGTCTCGACGCGACAGATCCGGATAATCCAAAGGAGATATGTCATAAATTTTCTTGACACGGCGCGGCCGCCTGTTGCCGAATGGCGCTATGCTGAGGAGAAATTTCAAGCCTTGCGCTTGACCTGCGGGTCCGCCTTGCGTTTCTCCATCCGGATGAACCGGATGGACCAAACCGTATGACATCTTCAGCCAAATCTCCTCGCACCCTGCACGTCATCACCCATGGCTGCCAGATGAACGTCTATGACAGCGCCAGGATGACGGACCTGCTGCGTCCTCTGGGCTATCGGGTGGTGAACGCCCCGGAGGGGGCGGATATGGTCATCCTCAATACCTGTCATATCCGCGAGCGGGCCGAGGAGAAGGTATTCTCCCAGCTCGGCCGGTTGCGGAAAATGAAGGAGGGGCAGGGCGGGGCCATGATGATCGCCGTTACCGGCTGCGTGGCCCAGGCGGAGGGCGAGGTGCTCGCCCGCCGCGCCCCGTTTGTCGATCTCGTGGTCGGCCCCCAGGCCTATCATCGGCTGCCGGAACTCATCGCCGCCGCGCACCGCCGCCAGGGGGTGGTGATCGACACGGATTTTCCGGCGGAACAGAAATTCGACCACTTGCCAGATGACGCGGCGCCGCAAGGCGTCGTCTCTTTCCTTTCCATCCAGGAAGGCTGTGACAAATTCTGTTCCTTCTGCGTGGTGCCTTATACGCGCGGGGCGGAGGCCTCCCGCCCCGCGGCGGGCGTCATCGCCGAGGCGCGGCGGATGGTGGCGCAGGGGGCGCGGGAGATCGCCCTGCTCGGGCAGAATGTCAACGCCTATCATGGCGAAGGGCCGGATGGCGGGGAATGGAGCCTGGCCCGGCTGCTCTACGCCCTCGCCGAGATCGAAGGGCTGGAGCGGCTGCGTTACACCACCTCCCACCCCAATGAGATGACGGAGGATCTCATCGCCGCCCACGGGGATAATCCCAAGCTGATGCCCTTTTTGCATTTGCCGGTGCAATCCGGGTCGGACAAGATCCTCGGCGCCATGAACCGCAAGCACAAAGCGGATGAGTTTCGCCGCATCGTCGAGGCGCTGCGCGCCGTGCGGCCCGATATCGCCTTGTCCTCGGATTTCATCGTTGGCCATCCCGGGGAGACGGAGGAGGATTTCGCCGCGACGATGCGATTGGTGGAGGAGACGGGCTTCGCCCTGGCCTATTCCTTCAAATATTCGCCGCGCCCAGGCACGCCGGCGGCGGCGCTGCCCCAGATCGAGGAGGCGGTCAAAGACGCCCGGCTCCAGCAATTACAGGCCCTGCTGCGCGCCCAGCAAGCCGCTTTCAACGCGGCGCTGGTGGGGCGCGAAACGCCGGTGCTTTTTACCGGCCCCGGGCGGCACGCCGGGCAGAGCGCCGGGCGCTCCCTTTGGTTGCAGCCGGTGGTGGTTGAGCACCAGGCCAACCTCACCGGCACCATAGGCAGGGTGAAAATCACCCGGGCCAACCCCAATTCTTTGGCAGGCCAGATTGTAAGTAAGGAGCAAATCGCCGCTTGAGCCAGATCATCGTCACCCCCGCCTCCGCCCCGCTCGCGCTGCCGCGCTCGCTCACCATGACGTTCGGCAGCAATGCGCTTCTCTCCATGCTGCTGGGAGATCACGACCGCCATCTGGCCCGGATCGAACAAAGGTTGGGGGTTCGTCTCGCCTGTAGAGGCAACCGGATCTCGATCACCGGCACGGCGGCGCAGGTCTCGGCGGCGGAGGCGGCGCTGGCCACGCTCTACCGGCAGCTTGAGGAGGGCGAGATGATCGACGGCCCCAAAGTGGACGCCGTGTTGCGGCTGACGGACCCGGCGGCCGAGCCCCGCTTGCCGCTCGCGGACATGCCGGCCATCCGCACCCGCAAAGGCGCGATCGGCCCGCGCAGCCAAGGCCAGGCCGCCTATATGGAAACCCTGGCGAAACACGAGATGGTGTTCGGCCTCGGCCCGGCCGGCACGGGCAAGACCTATCTCGCCGTCGCCCAGGCGGTGGAAATGCTGACCGCCGGCAGGGTGGACCGGATCATCCTCTCCCGCCCGGCGGTGGAGGCGGGCGAGAGGCTGGGCTTTCTCCCCGGCGACATGAAGGAGAAGGTCGATCCCTATCTCCGCCCGCTTTACGACGCTCTGAACGACATGCTGCCCGGTGAACAGCTGGCCAAGCGTCTGGCCAGCGGGGAGGTGGAGATCGCCCCGCTCGCCTTCATGCGCGGGCGGACCCTTGCCCATGCCTTCGTCATCCTCGATGAAGCGCAGAACACCACCCCGGTGCAGATGAAAATGTTCCTGACCCGCATGGGGGAGGGGACGCGTATGGTCATCACGGGCGATTTGTCGCAGATCGATCTGCCGCCCAATATACGCTCCGGCCTGGCGGACGCGCTGGAAACGCTGGAAGGGATACCCGGCATCGGCGTGACCCGGTTTTCCAATGCCGATGTCGTCCGCCATCCGTTGGTGGCGCGGATCGTCGAGGCCTATGATCAGCGTTACAAGGCGGTGAAGGAGCAGGCGCGCGAGCGGCAAGGTTGACTCACGGCGCGCCCCCCGGCAACAAACCGCCTAGCCATGGACGATCCTGAAAGTCCCGGCCCCCCTCGGGGGGTGGAGATTGTCATCACCGACCGGCGTTGGCGCGCCCGCGTGCCGGATGTTCTGCTCCGGGTTCGGCGCGCTCTCGCCGCGGCCGGTTGCGCTGCGAGCGTGGCGCTGACCGACGACCGCACGGTGCGGCGGCTGAATTTCCGCGACCGCGGCAAAAACAAGCCCACCAACGTGCTGACCTACGAACAGCCGCCCGAGATTCTGCTGGCCTTCGGCGTCGTGGCGCGCGAGGCCCGGCGGGAGGGCAAGAGCCTCGCCCGGCATCTCAGCCATCTTCTCATCCATGGCGCGCTCCATCTACAAGGCTACGACCATCACCATCCCGGCGCGGCTAGGGAAATGGAGGCGGAGGAAACCCGCATCCTGAGCCGGCTGGGCGTTCCCAACCCATGGAAAAACCGATGAGCAACGCGCTGACCCGCCTGCTGGGCAAATTGCGCAGCCAGGAGCAATCGGTGCGGGACTCCATCGCGGAACTCGTGCAGCAGCCGGAAAACCGGGGGGAGAGCGAACCGGCGCCGGGCGAATCGCTGGATCTGAACGCGCAGGAGCGGGCGTTGATCGCCAATGTGCTGCGCCTGCGCGACATCACCGCCGATGACGTGATGGTTCCCCGTCCCGATATCGTGGCGATGCGGGTGGATGTCACCCTGGACGAGGCCTTGGCCTTGATCCGCAAGGAAGGCCATTCCCGCATGCCGGTGTATCGCGAATATCTCGATGACGTCGCCGGCATGGTGCATATCAAGGATGTATTCGGCTTTACCGGCAAGCCGGAGGATTTTTCGGTCGAGAAAATCCTGCGCAAGCCGCTAATGGTCGCGCCGCAGATCGCGGTGCTCGATTTGCTGCTGCAAATGCGCCAGACCCATACTCATCTCGCTCTGGTGGTCGATGAATATGGCGGCATAGACGGGCTGGTGACCATCGAGGATCTGGTGGAAACCATCGTCGGCGACATCTCCGACGAGCATGACGAGATCGAAGGCCCGATGCTGGTCGAGCGGGCCGATGGCGCCTATGACCTCAACGCCCGCCTTCCCATCGAGGAATTCGAGGCAAAGCTCGGCCCCGTGCTCACCGAGAGCGAACGCGCCGCTGACATCGAAACCGTCGGCGGCCTGGTGTTCAACCTGGCGGAGCGGGTCCCCGCGCGCGGCGAGATCATCACTCACCCCTCAGGTGTGGAGTTTCTCGTTCTCGACGCGGATGCCCGGCGCATCCGCAAGCTGCGCGCGCGGCGGGTGCATCCCGCCGCCCCGGACCCGGACGAAAGCTGAGTCGTTTCCGTTCAGAGGGGTTTATGCGCCTTGTCCAGGAGGCGTGAGATCAGCCCTTTCTTCTTCTCAGGTTTCGGCTTCGCCTTCTGCGCCTCGTCCTCCGCCTGCTTCGCCTTGCGCTTCAGCCATTCCTCCAGGCTCATGCCCGCCTTGCGGGCGCGCTCCTGCTCATAGGCTGTCTGGCCCTTGCTGCGTTTCTTTTCCGTCGCGCTGGTCATGGCCGTCTCCGTATCACGGCGAGTCCCGTTTGGACAACACGATGCGCTCGACCAGGCCGAACCCGGCATAGATGGCGATTCCCGCCCCGCCGAGCAGGAAGAGGGCGGCGAACATGCGCGGGATTTGCAGCCTGTAGCTGGCCTCGATGATCTCCCAGGCCAGGCCTGAGGCAAAGCCGCCCGACCCGGCCACGAACTCCGCCACCACCGCCCCCACCAGCGCCAGCGTGCCCGCCAAGCGCAGCCCGCTCAAAAAATACGGAAGGGCATGGGGCAGGGAGAGCCAGAACAGGGTTTGCCAGCGGGTGGCGCCGTTCAACCGGAAGAGATCCAGCAGCTCGGGCGGGGTGGCGGCCAGCCCGGCGGCGGTGTTGGAAAGCACGGCGAAAAAGGCGACGAGAACGGCGCAGATCACCAGGGCGAAGAATGGCTGGCCGACCCAGAGGATGATGAGCGGCGCGATGGCGACGATGGGCGTGACCTGGAGGATGACGGCCCAGGGCTGGATGGCGGCGCGCAGCAAGGGGCTCGCCGCCATGCCCAGGGCCAGGAGAACGCCGAGGATGGCCGAGATGCCCAGCGCCGCGAAGGTCACCCCCAAGGTGGAGAGCAGCCCCGCGCCCAGGGCGGCCCGCGCCTGGTAAAGCGCGCGGGCGATGGCGAGCGGCCCCGGCAGGATATAGGCGGGCGTTTGCGTGACCCAGACCCCCGCCTGCCACAGCGCCAGCGCCAACAGGCCGAAGGCGAACGGCGCCAGGCGCTCGCTCCGCCGGCTCATGGCGCCATGATCCGCTCGACGCTGGCCTGGAGGCTGGCGACAAGCTGAAAATAGGCCTCGCTCGTGCGCCGCTCCCGTCCCTCCGGCAGGCGGGGGCGGAAGTCCTGGGCGATCCGCCCCGGCCGGGGCGACATCATCAGGATGCGGCTGGCGAGAAAAGCGGCCTCGTAGATCGAATGGGTCACGAACACCACCGTTTTGCCGCTGCGCCGCCAAAGACCGTGGACATCCGCTTGCAATTTCTGGCGGGTCAGCTCGTCGAGGGCGGCGAACGGCTCGTCCATCAGCAATAATTCCGGCTCGCCCACCAGCGCCCGGGCGATGGAGACGCGCATCCGCATCCCTCCTGAAAGCCCCCTCGGCCGCATCCCGGCAAACTCCCCCAGCCCCAGCTGCGCCAGCGCCGCTTCCGCCCGCGCCCGGGCTTGCGCCTCGGCCACGCCCCGCAACCTCAGGGGCAGCGCCACATTGGCCGCCGCATCCGCCCAGGGCAGGAGGGTAGGGTCTTGAAAGACATAGCCGATCTCGCCCGGGGCAGGCTTGCCGCCATGCCCCCAATCGATTTCGCCGCCGCTCGGGCTTTCCAGCCCGGCCAGCAGGCGCAGCAGGGTGGATTTGCCGCAGCCCGATGGCCCGAGCAGAACGATGAACTCGCCCGGCGCGATTTCGGCGGTGACCTCCGCCAATGCCTCCGTGCCGTTATCGAAGCGTTTCGCGACCTGCCGCAGGGCGAACATCAATAACCTTGCGGGCGGCCATGATCGATGAATTGCAGCGTATAGGCGGCCCTATAATTTAAACCCGGGTCATACAGCCCGGCCTTGACCATCTGGTGGAAGAAACTGGCCCAGCGCGCATCAGTCATGGCGAAGATGCCGAGCGACTTGGTGTCGCCCGCATCGACGATGCCGCGCGACTTCAACTGTCCGTAGGCGAATTGCATCAGCCCGTCGCTCATATCCGGATTGGCGGCCTTGATGGCGGCGAAGGCGGGAGCGGGATTTTTATAGAGAAAATCATACCACCCCTGGGCGGAGGCTTCGATGAAGCGCCGCACCACGTCCGGATGGTTCTGGATCATGTCGTCGCTGGTGGCGATGAGGCTGGCATAGCCGTCGAACCCGGCATCCGGCAGCGCCAGAACCACCGGCCACTTGCCGGTGGCCTGATGCACGAGATAGGGCTCGGAGGTGACATAGGCTTCCTGGATCGCTTTCTTGTTGGCGAGAAACGGTGTGAGAGAAAACCCGTAGGGCCGCAGCTGCGAATCGGAATAGCCGTATTTGGATTTGAGAAAGAGCCACCAGCTTGCCCTGGTATTGGTGGAGATGGCGATCGGCTTGCCTTTCAGATCAGCGAAGGAATCATTGCCCTGGCCGGGATGGGCGATGAGACAATCCGGATCTTTCTGGAATCCCGCGGCGATGACCTTGTAGGGGATGGCCTCCTGAACAAAGTTCAACGCCAGGAAGGCGTTGGAGCTAATCTCGAAATCGAGCTTGCCGGAGATCAGCAGCTGGGCGGTGTTTACTTGCGGCCCGCCCGGATAGATGGTGACATCCAGCCCGGCCTTTTTGTAAAGGCCTTCCGCCAGCGCCTCGTAATAGCCGCCATATTCGGGCTCGGCGATCCAATCCAGGCCGAAGGTGATCTTATCGGCGGCCTGCGCGGCTTGGGTGAGGATGACGAGCGCGGCGGCGGCGAGGGCAACGCGGAGCGGGTGGAACATACGGACGACTCCAGACTCTTGCGGTTGAACGTCAAGACCCGCGGACCGGCGGAACAGGCCGGGGCGGGGTTACGAAAGGTAGGCATTACCATGGCCGAGGCCAGGATCAAGGCGGGAGTTTGGGTCTCGGCGGCGTTGCGGCTGGGCATGCTGGATGGCAAGCCGGGCGTGGTGGTGCGCAAGGGCGACGCGGATGCGGGCGGTGTGCTGGTGAAGCTGCATGGCCGCACCGGTTGCATGGTCCTCAGCCAGTTCCGGGACATGAACGGCGATCTGGCCTGGATGCGCGCCACCGGGCCCGAGCCGGTGGCGGAAGCCGTGGTGGATGAGTATATCGCCCGCCAAGTCAGGTTCGACCCTGATCTATGGGTGCTGGAATTCGACGCGGCGGATTATCTGCCGCCTTTCGAGGGCAAGATCGTTTAAGCGGTCATCGTTTCAATCGATCATAGTATCACATAAAATCAATTTTATTCATGCTACGGAGTTGGCTATAACGCCTTTCGTTGAGATTCAACAAACGGAAGGATATCCCATGTCGCTCATCAATACCGAAGTGAAGCCCTTCACGGCGCAGGCTTTCCATAACGGCAAATTCGTCACCGTCAGCGAGGCTGACCTCAAGGGGAAATGGTCGGTCGTGTTCTTCTACCCGGCCGATTTCACCTTCGTCTGCCCCACCGAGCTGGAGGATCTCGCCGATAATTACGCCGAGTTCAAGAAGCTGGGCGTCGAGATCTATTCCGTCTCGACCGATACGCATTTCTGCCACAAGGCCTGGCACGACACCTCCCCGGCGATCAAGAAAATCGAATATGTCATGATCGGCGACCCGACCCATGTCATCTCCCGCAATTTCGATGTGTTGATCGAGGATGCGGGCGTGGCGGATCGCGGCACTTTCGTCGTCGATCCTGATGGCAAGATCCAGATCATCGAGATCAATGCCGGCGGCATCGGCCGGGACGCCAAGGAGCTGCTGCGCAAGGTCAAGGCCGCCCAATACGTCGCCGCCCATCCGGGCGAGGTCTGCCCCGCCAAATGGCATGAGGGCGAAAAGACCCTGGCGCCGTCCCTCGATCTGGTCGGCAAGATCTGACCGCCCCGGCCAGCGCGGGATTTTCTTTCCGCGCTGGCCCGCTTCCCATATTCACTCCCGCCGCTGCGAGCGGGCGGCGAAAGGATTTCCCCTATGCTGGACGATAATCTCAAAGGTCAGTTGAAGGCCTATCTGGCCCGCATCGCCGAGCCCATCGAGCTGGTGGCGAGCCTCGATGACGGCCCGCTCTCCCAGGAGCTGCGCGGGTTGCTCGAAGATATCGTGGCGCAGAGCGACAAGATCACGCTCCGGCTGGACGGGGCCGATCAGCGTGTGCCGTCCTTCGAGATCCGCAAGGCGGGAGGGGGGCGGGGCGTGCGCTTCGCCGGGCTGCCGATGGGGCATGAATTCACCTCGCTGGTGCTGGCCCTGCTGCAAACCGGGGGGTATCCGCCCAAGGTCGCGCCGGAGGTGGTCGAACAGATCAAATCCCTGCCGGGCAAGTACGATTTCGTCACCTATTTCTCCCAATCCTGCCAGAACTGCCCGGATGTGGTGCAGGCTCTCAATCTCATGGCCATCCTCAACCCCAACATCACCCATGTGGCGGTGGATGGCGCCGCCTTCCAGCGCGAGGTGGAGGAGCGCAAGGTGATGGGCGTGCCCGCCGTATTCCTGAACGGCGAGCCGTTCGGCCAGGGGCGCATGGATATCGAGCAGATTCTCGCCAAGCTCGACACTGGCGCCGCCGCGCGCGATGCGGAGAAGCTCTCCGCCCGGGAGCCGTTCGACGTGCTGATGGTGGGCGGTGGCCCGGCCGGGGCGGCGGCCGCCATCTACGCGGCGCGCAAGGGCATACGCACCGGCGTGGTGGCGGAGCGGTTCGGCGGCCAGGTGCTGGACACGATGGCGATCGAGAATTTCGTCTCGGTCTCCTATACGGAGGGGCCGAAATTCGCGGCCGCGCTGGAGCAGCACGCCCGTGACTATGACGTGGACATCATGAAGGGGCAGACCGTCACCACTCTCGTGCCGCCCGCCCAGAAGGGGGGGCTCTATGAGGTACGGACGGTGAGCGGCGCGACACTCAAATCCAAAACCCTCATTCTCTCTCCCGGCGCGCGCTGGCGGACGATGGGCGTGCCCGGCGAGGCCGAATACCGCCTGAAAGGCGTGGCCTATTGCCCGCATTGCGACGGTCCGCTTTTCAAGGGCAAGCGCGTGGCGGTGATCGGCGGCGGCAATTCCGGCGTCGAGGCGGCGATCGACCTCGCGGGCCTTGTCTCCCATCTCACGCTGATCGAATTCGACCCGCAGCTGCGCGCGGACGCGGTGCTGCAAGCCAAGCTGCGCAGCCTGGCGAATGCCAGCATCATCGTCTCGGCCCGCACCACTGAGGTTCATGGCGATGGCGAGAAGGTCACCGGCCTTTCCTATGAGGACCGCAACACCGGCGCCATTCATCGCGTGGAGCTGGAGGGGGTATTCGTGCAGATCGGCCTCGTGCCGAATACCGAGTGGCTGAAAGGCGCGCTGGCCTTGACCCCGCGCGGCGAGATCGAGGTGGATGCGCGCGGCGAGACCTCGCTGCCGGGCGTGTTCGCGGCGGGAGACGCCACCACCGTGCCCTATAAGCAGATCATCATCGCGGCGGGGGACGGCGCCAAGGCCGCGCTCTCGGCCTTTGATTATCTCATCCGCCTCACCCCGGTGGAAGCGGCGAAGGCCGCCTGACAGGGCGGTCCATGGCCTATCTGCCCAGCCCCCAGCAGCTTCGCTATCTGGTGATGCTGGCGGAGACCCGGCATTTCGGCCGGGCCGCCGCCGCCTGCGCGGTGTCGCAATCCACCCTCTCGGCCGGAATCCTGGCGCTGGAGCGGACGCTGAACGCCCAGATCCTCGACCGCAGCGTCGCCAAGCACCCGGTTTTCACCCCGCTGGGGCATGAGCTGGTGGCCAAGGCGCGCGCCGCGCTCGCCTCCCTCTCCGCCATCGCCGAGGCGGCGGATGCGGCCCGCGCGCCGATGTCCGGCCCGATGCGGCTTGGCATCATCCCCACCATCGGCCCGTTCCTGCTGCCCCGGCTGATGCCCGCGCTGCGGGCGCATCATCAGGCCCTGCGCCTCTTTCTGCGCGAGGACCAGACCGAGCGCCTGCTCGACCAGCTCGAGGCCGGGCTGCTGGATGTGCTGATCCTGGCCTTGCCCTGCGCCTGTGGCGATGCCGAGACCTTCCCCCTGGTGAGGGATGATTTCATGGTGGCGCTGCCCCCCGGCCATGCTCTGGCGGCGCGGGCCGGCGTGAGCATGGCGGACCTGGCCGCCGAATCCTTCCTGCTGCTGGAGGACGGGCATTGCCTGCGCGACCAGGTGCTGGCGGTGTGCGGCACCGGCCTGCCACGAGACAAGGAACAGCGTTTCGCCGCGACCTCGCTGCACACCCTCATCCAGATGGTCGCGGGCGGGCTTGGCGTCACGCTGGTGCCGCGCCTGGCGGTGGAGGCCGGGGTGGCGGCGGGCACCGGGGTTGAGATCCGGGCGCTGGAAGGGCATGGCGGCCGCAGCCTCGCCTTGGCTTGGCGGGCGGGCAGCCCCCGCGCCGGGGAGTACCGGGCGCTGGTCCCGCTGGTGATGGCCGCTTGCGGCCACGACCAGCCAGAGGAGCTGATGGCGTGACGGGCATGCTTCTCGCCGTTTTTCTCACGGCGGCGGTCGAATGGGTGGAAGCCTATACCATCATTCTCGCCGTTGCTCTCTCCATAGGCTGGGGCCGGGCCCTGCAAGCCATGGGCGCGGCGCTGGCGGCGCTGGCGGCGCTTACCGCGGCGGGGAGTTTTCTCCTCACCCGCATCCAGGATCTGCGGGTTCTGCAACTCCTCATCGGTGTCTTCCTTCTCCTCTTTGGCCTGCGCTGGCTGGCCAAGGCGGTGGCGCGCGGCGCCGGGCTGAAGGCGCTCCACGACGAGGCGGCGGAATTCAAGGCCTTGCGGGGACGCGCGGATTTGCACGACCGCCGCGCCGCCTGGCTCGTCGCCTTCAACGGCACGCTGCTGGAAGGTCTGGAGGTCTGGTTCATCGTGGTCACGCTGGGGGTGCAGACCGGCCATCTCGCCGCCGCCGCCTTGGCCGCCTTGCTGGCCCTCGCCGTGGTGGCCGCCATGGGCGCGGCGCTGCATAAGCCCCTGGCGCGGGTGCCCGAGAACGCCATCAAGTTCCTGGTGGGCGCGGCGCTGCTCAGCTTCGGCACGTATTGGACGCTGGAGGCGCTCGGCTATCGCTGGCCGTTGGGCGATGCCACGCTCATCGCGCTTCTGGCTTTTTACGCGATGGGCGGGCTCGCCCTCATCCGGCTTTATGCCGGGACAAGGGCGCGGCCCTGATGCGCGGTTTGTTCAAAACCCTATTCGGGGATGCGCGCCATGTTGTGGCGGTGGCGCTTTGCCTGATGGTGACGCTGGCGGCGCTGCGCTCGCCAGCCGCCCCCGCCGCCGGTCTGGTCTTGCCGCTGTGCCTGCTGGCGGCGGCGGCCTACCTTGCCCGGCGGTAGCGTCAGGCGGCCTGGCGGAGCAGTTTGCGCGCCACCAGCGCCTCGGCGATCTGCACTGCGTTGAGCGCCGCCCCTTTGCGCAGATTATCCGAGACGCACCAGAAGGCGAGGCCGTTCTCCACCGTCGGGTCCCTGCGCAGGCGGGAGATGAAGGTCGCGTCCTCGCCCACGCAGTCGATGGGCGTGATATAGCCGCCCGGCACGCGCTGGTCCTCCACCACCACGCCAGGCGCCTTGGCCAGCGCCGCGCGCGCCTCCTTCACGCTCACCGGCGTCTCGAACTCGGCAAATACCGCCTCGGAATGGCCGACGAAGACCGGCACCCGCACGCAGGTCGCCACCACCTTCACCGCGGGATCGAGGATCTTCGCCGTCTCGACCATCATTTTCCACTCCTCCTTCGTCGCCCCGTCATCCATGAACACGTCGATCTGCGGGATGACGTTGAAGGCGATGTCCTTGGGAAAGACCTGCGGCCGGGCCTTTTCGTTGACGAAGGAGATTTTGGTGTTGTGGTATAGCTCGTCCATCCCCTCCTTGCCCGCGCCGGAGACGGATTGGTAGGTTGAGACGACGACGCGCTTGAGCCTGAAGCGGTCGTGGAGCGGCTTCAACGCCACCACCATCTGGATGGTCGAGCAATTCGGATTGGCGATGATGTTCCGTTTCGCAAATTTCGCGAGATCCTGCGGGTTGACCTCCGGCACCACCAGCGGCACGTCCGGTTCCATGCGGAATTGCGAGGTGTTGTCGATGACCACGCAGCCCTGCGCGGCGGCGCGCGGGGCATGAATGGCGGAAACCGAGGCGCCGGGAGAGAACAGGCCGATATCCCAGCCGGAGAAGTCGAAACTCTCCAGGTTCTGCACTTTCAGCACTTTGTCCTCGCCGAAGGACACTTCCTGCCCGGCGGACCGGCCCGAGGCCAGGGCCGCCACCTCGCGAACCGGAAAGTTGCGTTGGGCAAGGGTTTTGAGAATTTCCCGGCCGACCGCGCCAGTAGCGCCCACGACCGCGACCCGGTACGACATGGTTGAGATCTCCCAGAAACTGCGCTGGGGTTACGGCCAAACGCGCCGGCGCGCAAGCGCCGCGCGGGGTGGGGTTTAAGGCTTGGCCGGGCTTGGCGAGGGGAGGGCGCTATCGACCATCGCCTGGGCCGCGATCAGCCTGTCCGAGGCCTCGCGATACGCATCGGCATCGGTCAGATCCACAGCGGCATAGGCCGCTTGCGCCGCGCTCAGCTCGGCCTCCGCCTTGGCTTTGTCGATCTCCGCCTGGCGGATGATGGTGTCGGCCAGCACCGAGCAGCGCGATTCCGTGACCTCGGCGAAGCCGCCGGTGACGAAAAACCGGTCAGTGACGGCGCCCGCCTCGTAAAGATCGACCAGCCCGCCGCGCAGGCTGGTGACCAGCTTGGCGTGACCAGGCAGGATGCCGAGATCGCCCTCCGTGCCTGGGATGACGACCATATCCACATCACGGGCCAGGAGCAGCCGCTCCGGGCTAATGATTTCCAGCGCCAAGGACATGGCTCAAGCCTTCGCCGCCAGTGATTCGGCCTTGGCCACCGCGTCCTCGATGGTGCCGACCATATAGAACGCAGCCTCGGGCAGGTGGTCGTACTCGCCCTTGACGATGCCCTTGAAGCCGCGAATCGTATCCTCGACCTTGACGAACACGCCCGGCGTGCCGGTGAACACCTCCGCCACATGGAAGGGCTGGGAGAGGAAACGCTCGATCTTGCGGGCGCGGGCGACGATCAGCTTGTCGTCCTCGGAAAGCTCGTCCATGCCGAGAATGGCGATGATGTCCTGCAAGGATTTATAGGTTTGCAGCACGCGCTGCACGTCGCGCGCCACCTGGTAATGCTCGTCGCCGACGATGCGGGGGTCGAGCGAGCGTGAGGTCGAATCCAGCGGGTCCACCGCCGGGTAGATGCCTTTTTCGGCGATGGCGCGGTTGAGCACCGTGGTGGCGTCGAGATGGGCGAAGGTGGTGGCGGGGGCCGGGTCGGTCAAATCGTCGGCGGGCACGTACACGGCCTGGACGGAGGTGATCGAGCCTTTCTTGGTGGAGGTGATGCGCTCCTGCAACGCGCCCATATCCGTCGCCAGGGTCGGCTGGTAGCCCACGGCGGAGGGGATGCGGCCCAGCAGGGCCGACATTTCCGCGCCCGCCTGGGTGAAGCGGAAGATGTTGTCGATGAAGAACAGCACATCCTGGCCGCCCTGGTCGCGGAAATACTCGGCCATGGTGACGCCGGAAAGGGCGACGCGCGCGCGCGCGCCCGGCGGCTCGTTCATCTGGCCGTAGACGAGCGCCACCTTGGAACCCTCGGTATCATGCTCGTTCAGCTTGATGACGCCGGCATCGACCATTTCATAGTAGAGGTCGTTGCCCTCGCGGGTGCGCTCCCCCACCCCGGCGAAGACGGAGACGCCGCCATGCCCCTTGGCGATGTTGTTGATGAGTTCCTGGATGATGACGGTTTTGCCCACTCCGGCGCCGCCAAACAGCCCGACCTTGCCGCCTTTGAGATAGGGCGCGAGCAGATCGACCACCTTGATGCCGGTGACGAGGATCTCCGCCGAGCCCGCCTGCTCCTCGAAAGAGGGGGCGTCCCGATGGATCGGGCTATGGGCGGCGGCCGGGATCGGCCCGCGCTCGTCAATCGGCTCGCCGATGACGTTGAGGATGCGCCCGAGTATCCCCGGCCCCACCGGCACGGTGATGGAGGCGCCCGTATCGGTAACGCTCTGGCCGCGCACCATGCCATCGGTGGTGTCCATGGCGATACAGCGCACCGTGCGCTCGCCGATCTCCTGCGCCACCTCCAGCACCAGGCGGCGCTCGCCCACCTTGGTCTCCAGCGCGTTCTGGATGAAGGGCAGCGCGCCGTCGAACTCCACGTCGACGACCGCCCCGTTGATCTGCGTCACTCGACCGGTATTGTTGCTTGTCATCTCTCTTCAGTCCTCAAACGGCTTCCGCGCCGGAAATGATTTCAATCAGCTCTTTGGTGATGTTGGCCTGCCGCTCGCGGTTATAGCTGAGGGTCAGCTTTTTGATCATCTCGCCCGCGTTGCGCGTGGCGCTGTCCATCGCGGTCATCTGCGCGGCGTAGAAGCCGGCGGCGTTTTCCAGCAGCGCGGCATAAATCTGCACCGCGAGATTGCGGGGCAGCAGCCGGTCGAGCAGCGTCCCGTCATCCGGCTCGATCTCGTAATTATGCTCCATCGCCGCGGCGCGGGCCTGGTTGTCATTGGCGCCGGGCTGGGCGGCGGGGATCAGAGCCTGCTCGAAGGGGCGCTGGCTCATCACGTTGTGGAACCGGTTGAAAATCAGCGTCACCACGTCGTATTCGCCCGCCCGGAAGCCGCGTATAAGGTCGCGGGCGACATCCTCGGCGTCCTCGAAGGCCACGGTTTTCCTGGCCGCGAAATTGCGGGTGCCGGTCAGCCGCTCGCGCATGTCGCGGCGCAGCGCCTCGCCGCCCTTGCGGCCCAGGGCGAGAATCTTCACCGTCTTGCCCTCGGCGATCAGCCCGGCGGCCTTCTGGCGCACCTGCTTGGCAATATTGGCGTTGAAGGCGCCCGCCAGCCCGCGATCGGCGGTGACCGCCACCAGCAAATGCGTCTGGCTCTTACCGTTGCCGACCAGCAGCCGATGCGCGTTGGGGTTTTCCGCCTCGGAGGCGGCGAGGGCGGCGAGCATCTCAGCCATCCGCACCGCGTAGGGGCGGGAGGCCTCGGCCTGGGCCTGGGCGCGGCGGAGCTTGGCCGCCGCCACCATCTTCATCGCGCTCGTGATCTTCTGCGTGGATTTGACGCTGTTGATCCGGTTGCGCAGGTCTTTCAGCGAGGGCATGGCTTCACCCGAAGCTGCGGAGCTGGGCTTCGATGAACTCGATCAGCGTCTTCTCGGTTTCCGGTTTCAGCTGCTGGTCCGTCTCGATGGTTTGCAGAATTTCGGGGGCCGTCGCCTTCATGCTCGCCAGGAGATGCGCCTCGAAGGCGGTGACCTTGTCCACCGGCACGTTATCCAGATAGCCCCGCGTGCCCGCGAAGACGGAGACCACCTGCTCTGCCACCGAGAGCGGCTTGAATTGCGGCTGCTTGAGCAGCTCGGTCAGCCGCGCGCCGCGCGCCAGCAGCTTCTGCGTGGCGGGGTCGAGGTCGGAGGCGAACTGGGCGAAGGCCGCCATCTCGCGGAACTGGGCGAGGTCTAGCTTGATCTTGCCCGCCACTTGCTTCATCGCCTTGATCTGCGCGGCGGAGCCGACGCGCGAGACCGAGAGGCCGACATTGATGGCCGGACGGATGCCCTTGAAGAACAGCTCCGTCTCCAAGAAGATCTGGCCATCGGTGATGGAGATGACATTGGTCGGGATATAGGCCGATACGTCGCCCGCCTGGGTCTCGATCACCGGCAGGGCGGTCAGCGAGCCCGCGCCGTATTCGTCGGACATCTTGGCCGCGCGCTCCAGCAGGCGGGAATGCAGATAGAACACGTCACCCGGATAGGCCTCGCGTCCCGGCGGGCGGCGCAGCAGCAGCGACATCTGGCGGTAGGCCACGGCCTGCTTGGAGAGGTCGTCATAGCCGATCAGCGCGTGCATGCCGTTATCACGGAAATACTCGCCCATCGTGCAGCCGGTATAGGGGGCGAGATACTGCATCGGCGCTGGGTCGGAGGCGGTGGCGGCGACGACGATGGAATATTCCATCACGCCGTACTCCTCCAGCGTGTTCACCAGCTGGGCGACGGTCGAGCGCTTCTGGCCGACGGCGACATAGATGCAATAGAGCTTCTTGCTCTCATCCCCGGTGGCGTTGACCGCCTTCTGGTTGATGATGGTGTCGACGATCAGCGCGGTCTTGCCGGTCTGGCGGTCGCCGATGATCAGCTCGCGCTGGCCGCGGCCGACGGGGACCAGCACGTCGATGGCCTTGATGCCGGTCTGCATCGGCTCATGCACAGATTTGCGCGGGATGATGCCGGGCGCCTTGGTCTCCACCAGCCGGCGCTCGGCATAAATCACCGGACCTTTGCCATCCAGCGGGTTGCCCAGCGCGTCCACCACCCGGCCGAGCAATTGCTTGCCCACCGGCACATCGACGATCTCGCCGGTGCGGGTTACGGTGTCGCCCTCGCGGATCGCCTTGTCGCTGCCGAAAATGACGATGCCGACATTGTCGGTTTCCAGGTTGAGGGCCATGCCCTTCAGCCCCGCGCCGGGGAAATTCACCAGCTCGCCGGCCTGCACATTGGCGAGGCCGAACACGCGCGCGATGCCGTCCCCCACGGAGAGAACCTGGCCGGTCTCGGCCACATTGGCTTCGGTGTCGAAATCCGCGATCTGACGCTTCAGAATCTCGGAGATTTCGGCGGGACGGATCTCCATCTCAGGCAGCTCCCTTTAGAGAATAATTGAGCCGGTTCAGGCGTGATTTGAGTGTGGCGTCGTATAATCTGTCGCCGATCTGCAGCTTGAGGCCGCCGAGCAGCGATTCGTCCTGGTGCTCGGCGAGCCGGACATTGCCATAACCGGATTCGGCCAGGCGCTGGCGCAACTGGCGGCGCTGCTCCTCGCTCAGCGGGTGGGCGGTGGTGACATGGGCGACGATCTCGCCGCGCCGCGCCGCCTCATAGGCCGCGAATCCCTCGATCAGCATCGGCAGATCCCGCAAGCGGCGATTGGCCGCGGCGACGCCCACGAAATTGCGCACGAGCTTGGAGACGCCCTGCCCGGCCAACGCCTCGTCCAGCGCCCGGGCGGCTGCGGCGGCATCGATGAGCGGGTTGGCGATCAGCGCCGCCAGGGCCGGGCTTTTCTTGATCAGGCGCCCCAGCGCCCGCATCTGCTCGGCCGTCTCATCCAGCGCGCCCTGCTCCGAGGCGAGCGTGTAGAGAGCCGCCGCGTAGCGCGCCGCCAGGCCGTTGAGGGATGTGCCGGTGATATCGACCAAATCTGCCCGCCTTTGTTGACGTTAAGTTGCCGCGCTCTGAAATATAATGCCTCTGATCAGGCTCGGCGGGGCAGTAACATAGGGTCTGGGCGGCAGCAAGACCATAATGACGTTGCGGAAGCCTTGGCGCGCCGGTTCCGCTTATTTCCCCTCCACAGGCTCCATGCCGGCGAGCAGCGCGGTCACCAGCGGGCTCGTTTCCCCATAGGTGTGGCAACTGCCGATGAGACGCCGCACCGCCTCTTGCTTTTCATCCAGAGACTGAAGGTGGCCCATGGCCACGCCATAGCGCGTCTGGATGGCGGTGGTGGCGAGCGGCTGCAGCAACTCCCGCAAATGGGTGCAGCCCGCATCCCCGGCGAGCCGGGCCATCGCTTCCTTGATGAAGCCCTTGCCGATGCGCAAGCCCACCAGCCTCTCCATTCCCAGCGGGGCCCGCGCGCATAAATCGAGCATCGGCGCCGCATCCGTCACCGCCGCGCAGGCGGTGATCTCCAGCTCCTCCATCGTCAAGGTCAGCCTGATCCACATGTCGTGCAATGGCTCGCCCCCGGCCACAGGATAATCGCTAATCGTCCAGATATTTCCGGGTTTGACATCGGTCAGCCGCGCTTCGACCTCGATTTGCCCATCCTCCCGAAAATACCCGCGAAGCCTGATGTCGCGCATATGGGCGAGCTGGCGCGGGGCGGCAGGGGGCAGCGGCATCGTTTCTGGTCCTTCAAGCGAATGTCGCGCGGGCGCGATCTCAACCCTCGTCCTGCCATGGGCTGAATGTGCGCACAACCGGCAAAAAGCGGCGGCCAAATAATCAAGAATTTCTAAAAAAGCATCTAAAAAATAAGAAAACCCAAATAGTTTTTGATTTTCATTCCTGCGCCTGCTAGCGACTCCTTATCAAAAAAGAGGAGATTTTCTCATATGGTGAGCGCAAAATTGAGTTTTGGGCCAAATGCCGGTGGGGTCAGCTATGAGTTAACCCCCGAATACGGGCTTTTTGGCAATCTAAAAAGTTATACTTTGCAAATTTTTGAGATGGGGGTTCCGTCGGGAGCGCCCGTTAAGGAAATTTCTCCCGCTGCGGTACTAACCGGGAATGGAACGATCCATCTCGGTAGTGCTTTCGCATCTCCAGTTGTTGTCATTCCGCCAGGTATTTCGGGCCGGGTAGAGATCGAAGGCTCTTTTGCCAGCAACACCACGATTTATGTTGGTGGGACCGCAACGATTAATACGGAGAGCTCTCTTCTTTCCAATCTCACGATCGAGGTGCAGGGCGGCAGTGCTACCGCCGCAGACGGTGTGGCCGCATTGAGCGGAATGACGGTGAACCTGACCGATGGCGGGACGTTTTCCAACGGCAATGCCCTTCTTAATGTCCTTGACAACACCACGATTAATTTTGGGCAGGGCGGCGGCACCTTTGTCGAAAACGCGGGCGGTGCCTTTATTGGCCTAATCAATGGCCTTAATATCAATAGTTTCGATGCCGCGGTCGACAAGATTCAATACCAGAACCTGTCTTCCGCCTGCACGAGCTACAATATCACCAACAACAAGAATATTTTTGGCAAGATCATCTCCCAGACCATCACGCTATATGGGTCCACTGGCAAAGCGATCGCGACCTCTACCGTTAATCTTGCCACCGGAGCCACGCCACTGCCCGCGGGAACCTATACACAAGGGCACTCCGGCCCGCTGACGGTCGTCGAATCCGGCTCCGGTTCCCACTTTACCGTAACCATCGATCCGTCTCCCGGCATCGTCCCGTGCTTCTATGCCGGCACGCTCATCGCCACGCCGGAGGGGGAGATCGCGGTCGAGGATATCCGCGCCAGCACCGTGCTGCGCTTGGCCGATGGCCGGGAGGCGGCGGTCCGCTGGGTGGGCCATAGCGCGGTTTCCACCCGCTTCGCCGACCCTCTGCGCGTGCTGCCCATCCGCATCAAGGCCGGGGCGCTGGGCGAGAACCTGCCCGCGCGCGACCTGCTTCTTTCTCCCGACCATGCCGTTTTCATGGATGGTATATTGGTGAATGCGGGCGCGCTGGTGAATGGCACCAGCATCATCCGCGATGAGAGCGTGCCGGAGATGTTCACCTATTATCATGTCGAGCTGGCGGGGCATGAGCTGCTCCTGGCCGAGGGCGTGCCCTCGGAGACCTTCCTCGACAATATCGACCGGCTCAATTTCCATAATTGGGATGCGCGCACCGCGCCGGATGAGGCCATTGCGGAGATGGAGTATCCCCGCGCCAAATCTCACCGGCAGGTGCCGCACGCCATCCGCGCCGCGCTGGCCGCGCGGGCCGCGCAAATGCAGGGCGTCGAGGTCGAGGCCGCCTGACCAGCCGCTCCCTTTCGTTTCGATGAGCCGCTCCGCCTCCCGGCGGGGCGGTTTTCGTTTGCGGGGTCTCAGGCGCGGGGATGCGCCCGGCGCCAGATATCCAGAAGCTGGCCTGCCTCCACCTCCGTATAACGCTGGGTGGTGGAGAGGCTGGCATGGCCCAGCAGGTCTTGGATGGAGCGCAGATCCGCCCCGCCCGCCAGCAGATGGGTGGCGAAGGAATGGCGTAGCGCGTGGGGCGTGGCGTGCTCGGGCAGGCCGTGCAGGCGGCGGAAATCCCGCAGGCGCTTTTGCGCCACCCCCGGGTTCAGCCTGCCGCCCCGCGCGCCGATGAAAAGCGGCTCCCCCCGCCCGGGGTTGGGGTGGAGCGCCAGCCAGGCGGCGAGGGCGGCGCGCAAAGCGGGCAGCAGCGGCGCGATCCGTTGCTTATTGCCCTTGCCGGTGACACGCAGGGCGCCATCCGCCGCCGGCAGGTCGCCGATATCGAGCGCCAGCGCCTCGGCGATGCGCAGCCCCGCGCCATAGAGCAGCGCCATCAGCGCCGTGTCGCGCGCCTGTATCCAGGGCTCATCCGCATCCTCGCCGATCTCCCGCACCACGCGCAGCGCGTCGGCGGGCGGCAGGGCCTTGGGCAGAGGCGGCCTCGGCTTGGGCCGGGCGATCAGCGAAAGCTGCGCGTCGTCAACGCCGTGCCGGCGGCGCAGATAGCGGTAGAGGCTCTTGAGCGCGGAGAGCTTGCGGGCGCGGGTGGCGTTGACATCGCCCCGCAGGGCGGCGCGGGCGAGGAAGGCGCGGAAATCGGCGGCGCGCAACCCGCCCAGCAGGCCGGGCGTCACCGCCTCGCCCGTATGCTCGGCGCAGAAGGCGAGAAAGGCGCGCACGTCGGGGGCATAGGTTTCCACGGTCTTCGCCCCGGCCCGGCACTCCCCGCCAAGCCAGCCGCGATATTCGGCCAGCAGCGCCTCAGACAATGCTCTGGCCGGTACCCGCCCAATCCTTGAGGAAGGCGGCCAGCCCCTTATCGGTCAGCGGGTGAAGGTAAAGCTGGCGGATGACGGCGGGCGGAATGGTGGCGATATCGGCGCCCAGCTTCGCTGCCTCGATCAGATGGATGGGGTGGCGGATGGAGGCGGCCAGCACCTCGGTTTTGAGGGCGGGGTAATTGCCATAGATTTGCACGATATCGGCGATCAGCTCCATGCCGTCATGGCCGATATCGTCCAGCCGGCCGATGAAGGGGGAGATGAACGCCGCTCCGGCCTTGGCCGCCAGCAGCGCCTGGGCCGGAGAGAAGCAGAGCGTCACGTTGACCATCACCCCCTCCTGGGCGAGGGCGTGGCAGGCTTTCAGCCCGTCCGGCGTCAGCGGCACCTTGATGGCGACATTGGGGGCGATTTTGCGCAGCACCGCCGCCTCGGCCAGCATCTGCCGGTAGTCAGTGGCGGCGACCTCGGCGCTCACCGGGCCGGGGACGATCTCGCAGATCTCGGCGATGACCTCCAGAACCTTGCGGCCCGATTTGGCGATGAGGGAGGGGTTGGTGGTCACGCCGTCCAAAAGCCCGGTGGCGGCGAGCTCCCGGATTTCGCTGATTTCGGCGGTATCGACAAAGAATTTCATGGATGGCTTTCCGCTGGGCAGGCTCTCTGGTTTAAGAGCATACAGCATGGAGCCCCCCTCCCGGACAAGCCGCGTCAGCGTCCTGCTTCTCTATAAATTCGACAAGGCTTTCACCTATGAAACCGCCTTTCCGCTCTTGCCGGGCGCGCTGGTGCGTGTGCCGCTTGGGCGGCGGCTGGTGACGGGGGCGGTGTGGGAGGACGCGCCGGACGCGGCGGTGAAGACGCGCCCGGTGGCGGAGGCGCTCGCCTTCCCGCCCTTGCCGGAGAGCCTGCGCCGTTTCATCGACTGGGTGGCGGCCTATACCCTGGCGCCGCGCGGCGATGTGCTGGCGCTGACGGTGAAGGAGTCGCTGCTGGCGCCCCCCTCCAAACGCCTTATTAAAAACCCGCCTGCCCGGCCGGACCCGGCCGCCCGGCCCGGCCCGGATCTCTCCCCCGCCCAGGCGGCGGCGGCGGCGGCCCTGACGGCGGATGTGGCCTCGGGCGGTTTTGCCGTGACGCTGCTGGAGGGCGTTACCGGCTCAGGCAAGACCGAGGTGTATCTGGAGGCGGTGGCGGCGGTCCTGCGGGCGGGCCGCCAGGCGCTGGTGCTGCTGCCGGAAATCGCGCTCACCGTGCAGATGCTCACCCGTTTCGAGGCCCGCTTCGGCGCGCCGCCCCTTCTCTGGCATTCCGCCCTCACCCCGGCGCGGCGCCGCGCCGTCTTCCGGGCGGTGGCCGAGGGCAGGGCGGAGATCGTGGTGGGGGCGCGCTCGGCCCTGTTTCTGCCCTTTCCCGCGCTCGGCCTCGTGGTGGTGGATGAGGAGCATGAGACCGCCTTCAAGCAAGAGGATGGGGTAACCTACCACGCCCGCGACATGGCGGTGGTGCGGGCCAAGCTCTGCGCCTGCCCGGCGGTGCTGGTGAGCGCCACGCCCAGCCTGGAAACGGCGGAGAACGCCGCCCAAGGCCGGTATAAATGGCTGCATCTGCCCATCCGCCATGGCGGCGCGGCGCTGCCGGAGGTGCAAGCGGTGGATTTGCGGCTGCACCCGCCCGAGCGTGGCCGCTTTCTCTCCCCCCCGCTGGTGGCGGCGATGCGCGAGACGCTGGCGCGCGGGGAGCAGGCCATGCTGTTTCTCAACCGGCGCGGCTACGCCCCGCTTACCTTATGCCGCGCCTGCGGCCACCGGCTCTCCTGCCCGCATTGCGCGGCCTGGCTGGTGGAGCACCGCGCTTCGCCGCGCCTCTCCTGCCATCATTGCGGTTTCACCATGCGGCGCCCGGAGCAATGCCCGGCCTGCGCGGCGGAGGGGAGTTTCGTGCCGGTCGGCCCAGGGGTGGAGCGCATCGCCGAGGAGGTGGCCGAGCGGTTTCCAGAAACGCCGGCGCTGGTGATGGCCTCGGACGTGATCGCGGGCCCCGCCCAGGCCGCCGAGGCGGCGCGGCGTATCCTCGCCCGGGAAATCGGCATCCTCATCGGCACGCAGATGGTGGCGAAAGGCTGGCATTTTCCGCATCTCACCCTGGTGGGGGTGGTGGATGCCGATCTCGGCCTTACCGGCGGGGATTTGCGGGCGGGCGAACACACCGTGCAGATGCTGCACCAGGTCGCGGGCCGCGCGGGCCGGGCCGGGGCGCCGGGGCGGGTGCTGCTGCAAAGCTACGACCCCGCCCATCCGGTGATCGCGGCGCTGCTCTCGGGCGATTTGGCCGGGTTTCTCGCCCAGGAGGCGGCCTTGCGCCGGCCCGGCCATTGGCCGCCTTTCGGGCGGCTGGCGGCGCTGATCGTCAGCGCCCGCGACGAATCCCTCGCCGATCAGGCCGCGCGGGCGCTGGCCCGCGCGGCGCCGCGCGCG
>NZ_DAIEIF010000003.1 GCF_027352905.1 Acidocella sp. | reverse complement strand
GGGTTGAGCCGCTTGGTAGAGATGAGCGCCAGCAACCCGGCATAATCCGGATGCGGGTTGCCGATACTGCCGGCGAATTCCAGCTCCATCGCCGTGATCATATCAACCGGCAGGGTTACCATTCCCGCCTCGGCCTTGGTGGTAAGGCCGATCTGCACGTGGCGACCGCCGCGCCGCAAGGAAAGAACGGAATTGAGCACCGTGGCGCCGATGCCCAGCGCATCGATCGAAGCATGAGCGCCGCCCTTGGTGATTTCCTTGATCGCCTCCGGCACGTTGTTGCTTTTGCCGTTGACAACCGCGACCGCGCCCTCCTGTTTGGCTCTTGCCAGCTTGGCGTCGTCGATATCCACTGCGATGACGTTCTTGCCCAAAGCCGCCGCCACCTGCACGGCGGACAGGCCGACGCCGCCCACGCCCTGCACGGCCAGCCAATCTCCCGGCTTGCCGTTGGCCCGCACCACGCCGTGATAGGCGGTCATGTACCGACAGCCGATGGCGGCGGCGGTCTTGGCATCCACCCCCTCCGGCAGAGCGATGAGGTTGAAGTCCGCGTTGCGGACCAGGACATATTGGGCGTAGCCCCCGTTATAGCCGGTGGTGAACCCAAAAATGAGGAGATTCTCGCAGATATTGGGCCGGCCCTCCAGGCAATATTGGCAGCGGCCGCAGGCGGAATGAAAAGGCACGGTGACCGCATCGCCCTTTTTGAACTTCCTCACATTCGCGCCCATCTCCTCGACCGCGCCGCCTATTTCATGGCCGGGCGTGATCGGCAGATCCGGAGCGATGCCAATCCATGACCCATCCCCTTGCCAGGCATGCCAGTCCGAGCGGCAGATGCCGCAGGCCTCGACCTTGAGTACCACGTCGTCCGGGCCAGGGGTGGGCTTGGGAATATCCTTGATTTCCAGCGCTTCGCAATGCCGGGTGAGAATGGCGGCTTTCATGGGGCTTTCCTTCCTTTGTTTGTTATGCGAGCGCCGAGTTAGAGCGCCTCGTTGATGACATGGACCTGGGTGAATTCGGCCAGGCCTTCCTCGGCCAGCTCCACCCCGAGGCCGGATTGCTTGGCGCCGCCGAAGGGAATGTTGGGGCCGAAATCGAGATGCTTGTTGATCCAGGCGGTGCCGGTTTCCATCTGCAGGGCGATCTCGCGCGCCTTCTGCCGGTCGCTGCCCCAGACCGAGCCGCCCAGCCCCCAGGGCGAGGCGTTGGCGCGTTTCAGCGCGTCCTCCGGATCGGCGTATTTGACGACGGGCAGGACCGGGCCGAACTGCTCCTCCGCCACCAGGCGGGAGGTATCGTCGATATCGGCGACGATGGTGGGGCGGATGAAATAGCCGGGCCGGTCCTCGACCTCACCGCCGGCGACGATGCGCCCATCCTTGCGCGCGACCTCAAGATAATCCTTGATCTTCTCGTATTGCATGCGGTTCTGCAACGGGCCGATGGTGGTGCCCTGGTGGAGGCCGCTATCCACCACCGCGGCGTTGGCGAGCGCGGCCAGGCGGTCCACCACCTGGTCATAGATGGATTCATGCACATAGGCCCGCTTGATCGCGAGGCAGACCTGGCCGGCATTCATGAAGGCGCCGCCGAAAATGCCGGGCGCCACGGTCTCCGGGTCGGCGCCAGGCAGGACGATGGCGGCGTCGTTACCGCCGAGTTCAAGGGTGATACGCTTGAGCGTGCTGGCGGCGGCGGCCATCACCTTCTTGCCGGTGGCCGAGGAGCCGGTGAAGGAGATCTTGGCCACATCCGGATGCTGGGTGAGATAGGCGCCGAGATCGTTCTGGTCCGTGACGATGTTGACCACGCCGGGCGGGAAGATCTCCGCCATGATCTCGCCCAACCGCAACGAGGTGAGCGGGGTGGTGGGGGCGGGCTTGATGACCACCGTGTTGCCCGCGATGAGCGCCGCCGGCACCTTGAAGGTGAGCAGGAGCACGGGGAAGTTCCAGGGAATGATCGCGCCGACCACGCCGAGCGGCAGGCGGTGAACCTCGACCCGGCGGGTCTCGTTATCCTCCAGCGTCTTCACCTGGAGATCGAGGCTCGCCATCGAGCGGATGAAGGCCCCGGAATAGATGATCTCGGCCGTGGCCTCGGCGATGGGCTTGCCCTGCTCCTCCGTCAGCAGCCGGGCCAGCTCCTCCTGCCGCGCCTCGATCCGGTCGGCCAGGGTCATCAGCATCGCCCGCCGCTCCTCCACCTTGCGGCGGGACCAGGCCGGAAAGGCGGCCTTGGCGGCCTTGACCGCCTGATCCATCTGCTGCTCCGAGCCGCGCGGGCAAATGGCGAGAACCTGTTCCGTCGCCGGATTGACGACCTCCATGGTGCTGGCGCCATCCACCAGCTTGCCATCGATGAGTAATTTATAGTCGGACATGTTTTCCCCTTCGCTTCGTGATCGTTGAGACTGAAAGCCTAGTCCGGCGCCCCCGGCCCTGGCTTGGACTTTTCCGCCAAACGGCATGGCGGGACGCCGTTATTGAATTGCCGCCGGATTTGGATGATGATGCGGGGGAAAACGCCTGACACCAGCATCCGGGTGAGGAAATGCTTTTCGAGGCATGGAATGACAGCCTCCGGACCATTTGCGGCCATTACCAGGCCATTCCGCGCCAGGGGCAGCGCCATGTCGCCGGGTATTTCCGGCGGCGGAGCCTGCGGGGCCTCGATGTCGCCGATTTCTGTTGCGATATCAGGCATATAAACCGGACCCTGCGCGACGTCCGCCAGGACGACATGGAATATTTCTATTTGTTGATGCAGATTTCCGGACAGGCGCGGATCGAGCAGGGCGAGGAGCGCGCCATATTGGAGCCGGGCCAGCTATATCTTCTCGATTCGACCAGGCCGGTGGCGATCAGCTTCGGCGAGGAGGCGGCGCATTGCCTCTCGGTGCATCTGCCGCGCGGGGTGTTCTTGCACGAGACGCCGGCGCCGTTCCGCCCCGGCCCCTGCCCCGCCCCGGCCTCTTTTCTCGCCCGGCGGCTTTGGGCCTGCGCCGCGGCGCTCGGCCCGCCGGGCCAGGAGACGGCCCGGGACGACCCCGCCTCCATTCTCAGCCTCGCCCGCATGGCCTTCCAGGCCGGCAGCCCGGACGGGCGGGAGAGCCTGCGCCGCCAGCCGCCCGGCCTGCGCTATGAATACGCGGTGCGGGAGATGGAGGCCGAGATCGCCAACCCGGAGCTGGATCTCGCCTGGCTGGCGGCGCGCACCGGCGTCTCCCCCCGGCAGCTGGAGCGGGATTTCCAGGCCCACGACCATAGTTTCGTCGGGCTGTTGCGCGAGAAGCGGCTGAAGCTGGCGCGGGAGCTGATAGACCTTGCCCTGCGCCGCCGGGCGGAGCCGCGCATCACCGAGATCGCCTTTTCCGCCGGGTTCCGCGATATTTCCAATTTCAACCGCGCCTTCCGCCAGCGCTACGGCCACACGCCCAGCGCCTATGCCGCGAGCCGCCGCGGCCAGAGCGCCGCCCGCTGATTGATTGATACGGATCAAGGCGGCCCGGCGCCGGGCGCGCTAACTGAGCCGGCATAATCATACAGTGGAGGAGTGCCATGCCTGCCGATTCAAGCCCACCCGCCCTGCCCCGCCAGCCGGGAACGGGGGCGAGCGCGCACCCGGAAACCCGCAAGCTCGGCCTGTGGATGCTGAGCGGGGTGGTGATCGGCTCGATGATCGGCGGGGGCGCCTTCAACCTGCCCGCCAACATGTCCGGCGCCGCCGCGCTCGGCGCCATCATCATCGCCTGGGTCGTCACCTTCGTCGGCATGTATTTTCTGGCCAATTCCTTCCGCATTCTCGCGGATAAGCGCCCCGATCTCAAAGCGGGGATCTATACCTACGCGCAGGAAGGTTTCGGACGCCTGGCCGGGTTTCTGATGGCCTGGGGGTACTGGCTTTCCTCCGCCTTCGGCAATGTCGCCTTCGCCGTGCTGGTGATGCAGATCCTAGGCTTCTTCTTTCCGGTGTTCGGCAATGGCCAGAACTGGCCCTCCATCATCGGCGGCTCGGTGCTGATCTGGGTGATGTGCGGGATCGTGATGTCGGGCGTCAAGCGCTCGGCGGCGCTCAACACGCTCGCGAGCTGCCTCAACATCACCACCATTCTCACCGCGCTCGTCATCATGGCGGTGTTCGCCCGGTCCGATTATTTCTCCTACGATTTCTGGGGGCATGGCGAGGGGCTGGGCAGCGTCTTCGGCCAGGTGAAGAGCACGATGCTGGTGACCTTGTGGGTGTTCATCGGCATCGAGGGGGCGGTGGTGATCTCGGACCGGGCGCGCGACATGTCCCAGGTCGGCCTCGCCACCTTCATCGGGCTGGGGGTCTGCACGGTTTTATATTCGCTCCTCTCGATCCTGCCCTTCGGCCTCATGCACCAGAAGGAGCTGGCCGGGCTGGCCAACCCCTCCGCCGCCTATGTGCTGGCGGCCGCGGTGGGCAAATGGGGCGCGATCTTCGTCAATGTCGCCTTGCTGATCGCGGTGCTGAGCTGCTGGCTCGCCTGGACGATCCTGTTCGCGGAGCTGCCTTTCGAGGGCGCCAAGGGCGGGGTGTTTCCGCGCTTCCTCGCCCGCGAGAACCGCTTCCACGCCGCCGCGCCCAGCCTGCTGGTTTCGAGCGCGGTGATGCAGGTCATCATGTTCGTCGTGTTGTTCGCGCATAATGCCTGGCTGTGGCTCGTCTCCATCACCGGCGTGATGATCCTGCCACCATATTTCGCCAGCACGCTGTTTCTCGCGGTTTATGCCGGGGGGAGCGGCTATGTGGCGAGCCAGGGCGAGGGACGGCGGACGGCGCTGACCGCCGGGATATTGGGCTCCATCTACGCGCTGTGGATGCTCTATGCCGCGGGACCGAAATTCCTGCTGATGTCCACCATCGTCTTCGCGCTCGGCATTCCGGTGTTCTGGTGGGCGCAGCGGGAGAACCGGCCGGGCCAGCCGCTCTTCAATTCCTATGAGCGGGGCGCGGCGGTGCTGCTGTTCATCGTCGCGGTTGGCGCGGCGGTGCTGTTCGCGCGGGGCGACATCTCGATATCCTGAACTCCGGGCCGCGCCTCTCTCTCATTCGTTACAGAGGAGATCTATCATGAGCGAATCCGTGCCCGATCCCGGCGTGTTCTCCGAGGTGGGGAAATTGCGCGAGGTGCTGGTGCACCGGCCCGATCTCAGCCTGACCCGCCTGACGCCGGCCAATTGCCACGAGCTTTTGTTCGACGATGTGATCTGGGTGAAAAAGGCACGCCAGGAGCATGACGCCTTCGTGGACGCGCTGCGCGAGCGCGGCGTGCAGGTGATGGAGTTTGGCGCGGCCCTGGCGGAGACGATGGCGATTCCCGCCGCGCGGGCCTGGCTGCTGGACAAGCGGCTGGAGGCGGCCGAGGCGGGCAGCCCCGACGAGGAGTTGCGCGCCTGGCTGGACGGCATACCCGCGCCGCAGCTCGCCGCCTATATGGTGGGCGGCATCGCCCGGGCGGAATTGCCGTTCGCGCCGCGCACGCTCTATGGCATGACCCGCGCGCCGCACGACTTCATTCTGCCGCCCCTGCCCAACCAGCTTTTCACCCGCGACACGAGCTGCTGGGCGGGGGCGGGCGTGTTCGTCAACCCCATGCATTGGCCGGCGCGCCAGCAGGAGGCGGCGAATGTGGCGGCGGTGTATAAATTCCACCCCCGCTTCGCCGCCGCGCGCTTCGAGACCTGGTTCAGCGCGCCGGAGGAGCCGCACGGGCCCATCAGCCTGGAGGGCGGCGATGTGATGCCGCTCGGCCAGGGGGTCGTGCTGATCGGCATGGGCGAGCGCTCCACCCCGCAGGCGGTCTCGCTCTATGCGCGGCGGCTCTTCGCGGCGGGAGCGGCGGAACGGGTGATCGCGGCGCAGATGCCGAGCGACCGCTCCTACATGCATCTCGACACCGTCTTCACCTTTTGCGACCGCGATCTCGTGACGATCTATCCGGACGTGGCCCGGCGGCTGCGGCCCTTCTCGCTCTATCCCGGCAGCCAGAAGGGGGCGCTCAAGATCGTCGAGGAGACGGCGAGTTTCCTCGACACGGTGGCGGAGGCGCTGGGGTTGAAGGCGCTGCGGGTGATCGAGACCGGCGGCGATTCCTACGAGGCCGAGCGCGAGCAATGGGATGACGGCAATAACGTCTTCGCGCTGGAGCCGGGCGTGATCATGGCCTATGACCGCAATGTCTACACCAACACCCTGCTGCGCAAGGCCGGGGTGGAGGTGATCACCCTCGAGGGGGCGGAGCTGGGGCGCGGACGCGGCGGCGCGCATTGCATGACCTGCCCCATCCGCCGCGACGCGATTTAAGGAGACCGATATGACCCATTTGCGTGGCCGCTCCGTGTTGCGGCTGGATGATTTCACCCAGGCGGAAATTCTCGACCTGCTGCGGCTGGGCGCCGAGCTGAAGGCGGCCAAGCGGGGCGGTTACGAGGCCCAGCGGCTCAAGGGCAAAGCGCTCGCCCTGATCTTCGAGAAGGATTCCACCCGCACGCGCTCCGGCTTCGAGGTGGCGGCCTACGACCAGGGCGCGCACGTGACCTATATGGGGCCGAGCGGCAGCCATATCGGCCATAAGGAGAGCGTGAAGGACACCGCGCGGGTGCTGGGGCGCATGTATGACGCGATCGAGTTTCGCGGCTTCGCCCAGGCGGATGTGGAGTTGCTCGCGCGCCATGCCGGCGTGCCGGTTTACAACGGCCTCACCGATTCCGCCCATCCCACCCAGGTGCTGGCGGATTTCATGACCATGCGGGAATTCTGCGACAAGCCGCTGAAACAGGTCAGCTTCGCCTTCATGGGCGATGGGCAGGACAATGTGGCGCTCTCTCTCGCCATGGGGGCGGCCAAGCTCGGCATGAGGATGCGCTTTGGCGCGCCGGAGGCGTTGTGGCCGGCGGCGGAGGACAAGGCGCGGCTGGCGGCGGCGGCGGAGGTGAGCGGGGCGGAGATCCTCTATGAGGCCGACCCGAAACAGGCCGTGCAGGGGGTGGATTTCATCTATACCGATGTCTGGGTCTCCATGGGCGAGGATGACAGCCTGTGGGAAGAGCGGATCAAGCTGCTGCGGCCCTACCAGGTGGATGCGGCGCTGATGCGCGCGGCGGGCAATGACGCGGTGAAATTCATGCATTGCCTGCCCGCCTTCCATAATACCGAGACGGCGGTGGGGCGTGAGATCGAGCGGCGCTTCGGCCTCTCCGCCTTGGAGGTGACGGAGGAGGTGTTCGAATCCCCCGCCTCCATCGTCTTCGACGAGGCGGAGAACCGCATGCATTCGATCAAGGCGATGCTCGTCGCCACGCTGGCGTGATGCGGATCGTCACGGCGCTGGGCGGCAACGCCCTGCTCAAGCGCGGCGAGGCGCCGAGCGCGGCGGCGCAGAAGGCGAATGTGGCGGCGGCGGCGGCGCAGCTCGCGGTGCTCGGCCAGGCCGGGCACCATCTCATCGTCACCCATGGCAACGGCCCGCAAGTGGGGCTGCTCGCCTTGCAGGCCGAGGCCGGGCCGCCCGGCGCGGCGCAGCCCCTGGACGATCTCGACGCGGAGAGCGAGGGCTGGATCGGCTATGTGCTGGAGCAGGAGCTGGCCAACGCGCTGCCCGCGGGGGCGGAGATCGCGACCTTGCTCACCCGGGTGGAGGTGGCGGCGGATGACCCGGCCTTCGCCCGCCCGAGCAAGCCGATCGGCCCGGTCTATGACGAGGCGGCGGCGCGCGCCCTGGCCGCGCAACGCGGCTGGCAAGTGGCGCCGGATGGCAAATTCTGGCGGCGGGTCGTGCCCTCCCCCGCGCCGGTGGCGGTGCTGAACGAGGCCAGCCTGACCCGGCTGGCGGAGGCGGGCGTCGTGGTGGTGTGCGCGGGGGGCGGCGGCATCCCCGTGACGCGGGACGCGGCGGGCAAATGGCGGGGGGTGGAGGCGGTGATCGACAAGGATGCCGCGAGCGCCCTGCTCGCCATCCGCCTGCGGGCGGATTTCTTCATGATGCTGACCGATGTCGAGGCGGTGTATCTGGATTACGGCACCCCGGCCCAGCGCCCCATCCGCCAGGCGCGGCCGGAGGAGCTGGCGGCCCTGCCCTTCGCCGCCGGCAGCATGGGGCCGAAAGTGGCGGCGGCCTGCCGCTTCGCCCGCGAGACGGGCCGCCCCGCCGCCATCGGCCGCTTGCAGGACGCCGCCGCGATTCTGGCGGGAGAGGCGGGCACGCGCATCGTCTGACATCCCGGCGGGCTGGAAAGCTGGGGTTAAACATTTCGCCCTATGAATGAAGAAGAGTTGCGGAGGGCGGGTAATGGCGGCGCGCGGCGTGGTATCGGCATTCAGGGCAAGGGCGGCGATGCGGGCGCTGGCGCGCGCCTTCGCGGTCATCGAATTCGCGCCGGACGGCACGATCCTCGACATTAACGGGAATTTCGCGCGGGTGATGGGCTACAGCAAAGCCGAACTCGCCGGACGGCCCCACCGCGTGCTGCTCACCCCGGAGGAGGCCGCCGACCCCGCCTACAGGGAGTTCTGGCCGAGCCTCGCGGCGGGGGACTTCCATACCGGGGAATATCACCGCATCGCCAAGGATGGGCGGGATGTCTGGCTCCAGGCCTCCTATACCCCGGTGCGCGGGATTGGCGGCAAGGTCAGCCGGGTGCTCAAACTGGCGCTCGACGTCACCAGCCAGCATGAAAAAGCGGCGATGGACGCCAGCATATTGGCGGCCTTCCGCCGCTCCCAGGCCATCATCGAATTCACCGTGGAGGGCGTCATCCTCACCGCCAACGAGAATTTTCTTAAGGTGATCGGCTACGGGCTGGCGGAGATCCAGGGCAGGCATCACCGGATGTTCGTCGACCCCGCCTGCGCGGCCAGCGAGGATTACGCCGCCTTCTGGCGCAGGCTGCGCGAGGGCGAGTTCATTTCCTCCGAGTTTTCCCGCATCGGCAAGGATGGCCGGCAAATCTGGCTGCAGGCCAGCTATAATCCCATATTCGACTCCCGGGGAAGGCTGGTGAAGATCGTCAAGATCGCCAGCGACATCACCCAGCATATGCGCGGCGTGGAAAAACTGGGCGACGCCCTCGCCAACCTGGCCGGGGGGGATTTGAATTACAGGATGGGCGAGGCGCTGATCCCTTCCCTCGACCGGCTGCGCCTGGATTTCAACGCCGCCGCCGAGGCCCTGCGCCAGGCGATGCGCGGCATTTTCGACTCCGCCCGCGCCATCGGCGACCATTCAGGCGCGGTGGCCGGCACGGCCGGACAATTGGCGCAACGCACCGAACGCCAGGCGGCGACGCTGGAACAGACCGCCGCGGCCATGGAGGAGATCAACGTGAGCGCCCGCGACACCGCCGCCACCGCCGAGCGGATGCGCAACGCGGCAGAGGAGGCGAAGGCCGACGCCAGCGCCTCGGGCGGCGTGGTGGCAAGGGCGGTGGAGGCGATGGCCAGGATCGATGAAAGCTCCGCCCAGATCAGCCAAATCATCGGCGTGATCGACGAGATCGCGTTCCAGACCAGCCTGCTGGCCCTGAATGCGGGCGTGGAGGCGGCGCGGGCGGGTGAGGCCGGGCGAGGCTTCGCCGTGGTCGCCACCGAGGTGCGCGCCCTGGCCCAGCGCTCCGCCGAGGCGGCCCGGCAGATCAAAGACCTGATCGGCGCCTCCGGCTTCCAGGTGGCGGCGGGGGTGAAGTCGGTGGGAGACGCCCGGGCGGCGCTGGAACGGATCATCGCCCAGGTCGAGGGCATTGGCGGCGCCATAGCGGGGATCGCCGCCGCCGCCGCCGGGCAATCAGAGGGGGTGGCGCAGGTGAACACGGCCATGAGCCAGATGGACCAGATGACCCAGCAAAACGCCGCCATGGTGGAGGAGGTGGCCGCCGCCGCGCAGAGCCTCGCCCGCGACGGCGCCGAGATTTTGAGCCGCCTCGCCCGCTTCCGGACCGGCGAGGCCGCCGCCCCGGCGAGGCGGGAGCTGGCCCTGGCGGAACGGGGCTGAGCGAAGGGCGGGTTAGCCCCGCTCCGGCGCCAGGAGGATGAGATGCCCATCCGGGTCGCGGCGCAGCCCGGCCGCGCCCGCCGCGATCACCAGCCGGTCCGCCGCGATGTCGTTGGCCGCTGGGGGCGGCGTGGCGATGATCCGGTCATAGCCCAGCAATTCCACCCCCGGCCCCATGGCGCCGCGCAGGGAGACGATGGTGGCCGCCGCGCCGGGAACGCCGTCCAGCCGCTCCTGTTCCGGCCCGCTATTGCGCTGGCGGTGGCGCGGCGCCAGGCCCAGCGCCGTGTAGAAGCGGGTGGAGGCGGCGACATCCGCCGCCGCGATGGCGGAGTGGTCGTACCCCTCCCCCGCCGCGCGTTCGAGATATTCGAGCGGGTGGCCGTCTGGATCGCGGAATTTCCACGCCGTGACGCCGCCGGAGGCAGGCGGCAGCCGCACCGGGCCGCCGCGCGAGACGGGCACCGCCCCCGCCGCCAGGGCCCGGGCGGCGGCGGCCGCGATATCCGGCGTCAACAAGGCGATGTGCTGGAACAGCCGGGCATTGGCCGGAGCCTCCGCCGGGTAGGGGCGGCCCGCCGGCTCGCAGGCCGTGAGTTCGAGGCTCTGGCCGCCGCTGACCAAATGCAGGGAAGTGACGCGCTCCACCTCCAGCAGCGCCGCCAGCGCGGGATCCTGGCGCGGCGGCTCCCGCTGCTGGAAGCCGAGGGCGCAGTAGAACGACGCCAGCCGGGCGAGGTCCGAGACGTTACGGGCGATTCGCAAAAGGCTCATGCGCGCCGCGGGTGTTGGTGTGGAGCGCCAGCAGCCGCGTGCCCGCGCAGAGGAACAGGCGGGAGCGATGGCGGCCGCCGAAGGCGAGGTTGGCGACGGTGCCGCCGGTGTGGATTTTGCCCAGCGTCTCGCCCTCCGGCGAGAGGCAATGCACCCCGTCTCCGGCGCTGCACCAGAGATTGCCCGCCTCATCGCAGGCGATGCCATCCGCGTAGCCGGGGCTGATGCGGGCGAAGACGCGGCCATGGCGGAGATGGCCGTTCTCCTCGACATCGAAGACCCGGATGTGGCGCTCGGTGGCGGGGTCGAACTGGTCGCCGGTTTCGGTCACGTAGAGGCGGCGCTCATCCGGCGAGAAGGCGAGGCCATTGGGGCCAATGAAATCATCGGCGGCGACGGAGAGGCGGCCATCCGGCCCCAGCCGGTAGAGGGCGGGCGGGCGCTCCGATTCCTGCTTGCCGCCCTCGTAATCCGTGGTGATGCCGTAGATGGGATCGGTGAACCAGATGGCGCCGTTGCCCGGCTGGACCGTGACATCGTTGGGGGAATTGAGGCGCTTGCCCGCGAGGCGGTCCGCCAGCACGGTGACGCGCCCGTCCAGCTCGCGCCGGGTGACGGCGCGGCCATGATGCAGGCAGGAGAGAAGCCGGCCCTCACGGTCCCGGGCATGGCCGTTGGCGAAATCCGACGGGGATTGGAAGACGCTGACCTGGCCCGCGCACCAGCGCATGACCCGGTTATTGGGAATGTCGCTGAAGAGGAGCAGCCCGTGATCCGCGAACCAGACCGGCCCTTCCAGCCAACGGCAATTCTCGGCCAGCACCTCGATTTGCGCATTGCCGAGGATGAGGCGGTTGAAGCGGGGGTCGAGGCTCTCTGTGAGGCTCATTTGAAATGGCCGGGCCGGTGGAGGGGCGGCGCGTCGAGCCGCACGCACATCAGCACGCAGGGCGTGTCGCCGATGGTGCCGGAGCGGTGGCCCTGGCGGCCGTTTTGCGCGCGGCAATCCTGGTCCTCGCCCAGATGAAACTCGCCGGGGCCGAATTCGCGGCGGGTGCCATCCATCGCCTCGACCCACCAGCGGCCGGAGACGGGGACGATCCATTGGGGTTTGGGATTTTCGTGCCACTCCCCCACCCAGCCGACGGGCTGCACGGTGAAGACCAGCTCCGACCCGCCGGCGTAGAGCTGATTGTTCCATTGCGGGTCGGCATCCCCCACGCCCTTGAACTCAAAATTTTCAAGGAAGGCCTCGGCGAAATGGCTGACGCCGTTCTCATCCGCCCAGAGATGCCAATAGGGAATGCGGGGCATGGTGGATCCTCACATGGTTACGGTTGGCTGGCCGCCGCATAGGGGGCGGAGGAGAACGGGTGGGCGAGCACGTAGCCGAGCGGCGCCGGGCCGCCGCTGATGACCAGCAGGCCGAGCCCGCCCGCGAGGCCGAGATTTTTGTAGAAATCCCAGAAATGCTGGCGGCCCTCGCCTGGGTTGCGCCAATAGCCGGGAAATTTCCAATAAGGGTGGTAGAGGATGGCGGTGACGACGCAGAACCCGGCGAGGATGAACGCCGCCAGCCGGTCGTGCCAGCCGATGATGATGCAGATGGCGGTGACCGCCTCGACCAGCATGCCGAGGATGAGCAGGCAGGCGGGACAGGGAACCGGCGCGCTGCTGGCCTGCTGCATCGCCTCCCCCCAATGGGCCACCTTGTCCCAGGCGGAGGGCAGGAACATGCAGACGAGCAGCACGCGCGCGATGAGGTCCGGCAAGACATGGGTGATGAAATTCATGCCAGCCTCTCCTCCACATGGGCGGCGACGCGCAGCGCGTTGGCGATGATGGTGAGGGTGGGGTTGACCGCGCCGATGGAGGGAAAGAACCCCGCATCCACGGCGTAGAGATTGTCGATCTCATGGGCCTTGCAGTTGAGATCCAGCACCGAGCTGGCGGGGTCCTGGCCGAAGCGGAGCGTGCCCGCCTGGTGGGAGGTGCCCGCGAGCGGCACGGGCTTGAAAAAGAAGGCCAGCCTGTCCCGGCCGAAGCCATAGGCCTGGGAGAGGACGCGGATGGTCTCCCGCCGCAGAAGCCGGTGGGCGCGCGCATTGGTCTCCCGCACCTCCAGCCGGACCTTGCCGTCACGGTAAAAAACGCGGTTTTCCGGCAGGGGCACATCCTCGCTGGAGAGCCAGAAATCCATGGCGTGGCGGGCGAGCCAGTTGAAGGGCGGGCGCGGCAGCCATTGCAGCCAGGGCGGCAGGATCTCGCTCATGATCTGGCCGGGATGGACCTTGGCGCACATCTGCACGAGGCCGAGGGGGTAGGGATAATCCGCGTGCTTCCCGCCGAAATAGAAATCCGAGAAGGCCAGGGTTTTCTGGAACACGCCCTCATTGGGCCAGCGCAGCAGCGCCATCAGCACCGATTGGTTGTGGCGCATGTAATTGCGCCCGACCTGGCCGGAGCGGTTGGCGAGGCCATCCGGATGCGCCGCGTTGGCGGAGCGCAAAAAGAGCAGGGCCGAGGAGAGCGCCCCGCAGGCGGAGACGACGATATCCGCGGTGAGCGTTTCCGCCTCGCCATGGGTGACGACTTCCACCCCCGTGACCCGGCGCCCCTGGGCATCCGTGAGCAGGCGGCGGGCATAGCTTTGCGTGCGCAGGCTGAGATTGGGGTAGCGCTCCAGGGCCGGGTCCACGCACATGACCTGGGCGTCGGCCTTGCCATTGAGCAGGCAGGGAAAGCCATCGAAGGCGTCGCAGCGTATGCACACGCTGCGCGGGGCGGGCAGGCCGCTATGCTCGCGCAGCCTGATGCCGAGGGGCAGATGAAACGGGTGCAGCCCGGCCTTGCCGAGCCGCCGATCGAGATCCTCGATGACCGGGTCATGGGAGACGGGCGGATGGGGGAAGGCTTTGCGGGAGGGTTCGAGCGGGTCCTCCCCCGCCAGGCCATGCACCTCGAACAAGGCTTCCGCCTCGTCATACCAGGGGGCGAAATCCTGATAACCGAGCGGCCAGGCGGGGGAGACGCCGTCTTCATGGCGGATCTCGCCGAAATCCTTCTCGCGCAGCCTTAATAAGGCCGCGCCGTAAACCTTGGAATTGCCGCCGACGAAATAATGGAGACCGGGATGGAAAGGGCGGCCGCGCTCATCCTCCCAGACCTCGTCGGCCTGGTATTCATTTTTGAGAAAGACGTGATCCGCGCTCCAGTTTTTCTGCGAGCGCGGCAGATAATCGCCACGCTCGAGAATCAAGATCTTCTTGCCGCTGGCGGCGAGGCGCTGGGCGAAGCTGGCGCCGCCCGGCCCGGAGCCGATGACGATGACATCGTAATGCTCAGGCACGGGCGGCCTCGGACGGGGCATCGGCCCGTTGCGCCGCCGGACCCTCGCTCTTGACGAGGTTATAGGCCGTGTTGATCAAGGCGATGTGGGTGAAGGCCTGCGGGAAATTGCCGACCTGCCGCTTGAGATGGGGATCGTATTCCTCCGCCAGCAAGCCGACATCGTTGCGCAGCGATAAGAGCCGCTCGAAAAGAATTTGCGCCTCGGCCCGCCGGCCGAGCAGAACGTAATTATCCGCCAGCCAGAAGCTGCAGGCGAGGAAGGCGCCTTCTCCCGCCGGCAGCCCGTCCGCCCCGGTTTCCGTGCGGTAGCGCAGCACGAAACCGTCCTGCAGAAGCTCATCTTCGATCGCCTTCACCGTGCCGGCGACGCGGGGGTCCTCAGGCGGCAGGAAACCGGTGAGGGCGATGAGCAGCAACGCCGCGTCCACCGTTTTCCGCCGTAATATTGAACGAAGCTGTTGCGCTCGCGGTCAAAGCCTTGCTCGCAAACCTGGGCGTGAATCTCGGCGCGGATTTTTTCCCAGCTTTCCGCCGGGCCGGGATGGTTGAATTCCCGCACCATGCGGATCGCGCGGTCGAACGCGACCCAGGCCATGATTTTGGAATGGGTGAATTGCCGCCGCCCGCCGCGCATCTCCCAAATGCCGTCATCCGGCTGGTCCCAGATTTTGGCGAGATGGTCGAGCAGTTCGAGAACGACGTTCCAGGCGTCTTTTTCCTCCGGCAGGCCCTTTTGCCGCGCGAAATAGAGGGCATCGAGAACCTCGCCGTAAATATCGAGCTGGATCTGGCCGGACGCGGCATTGCCGATGCGCACCGGGGCGGAGTTTTCATAGCCCGGCAGCCAGGGCACGTCCCATTCATGCAGCCAGCGGGCGCCATCCACCCGGTACATGATCTGCAATTGCTCGGCCGAGCCGGCGATGGCGCGGGTGAGCCAGTGCCGCCATCTCTTCGCCTCCTCGATATAATTGGATTCGAGCAGGGCATAGAGGGTGAGCGTGGCGTCGCGCAGCCAGCAATAGCGGTAATCCCAATTGCGGGGGCCGCCGATTTGTTCCGGCAGTGAGGTGGTGGCCGCCGCGACGATGCCCCCTGTCTCGAAATGGGCGAGGGCCTTGAGGGTGAGGAGCGAGCGGGCCACCGCCTCGCTATATTTGCCCGCGCCGGGAAAGCGCGCCGCCCAGCCCTTCCATTGATTCTCGATATCGTTCAGCGTTTCCGCCAGATCGATGGGCGGCGGCACCGCCCGGTAGGAAAGGGACCAGCCGAGAACGAAATCCAGCGTCTCGCCCTCGCTGATGGTGAAACGGGCCTCGCTGCGCAGATCGTGGCCATGGAAGTCCACCGGGCTTTGCAGCACCAGCATGTCCGGCCCGACCACGAACTTGACCCGGCCATCCGGCAGGCGGCTGGCCCAGGGCACCGAGGCCCCGTAATCGAAACGGATGACCAGGTTGGCCTCCATTTCCACCGCGCCGCTGGTGCCGGTGACGCGGCGGAGAAGGTAGGAGCGCCCCTCCTCCCGGCTCATGAAATCGGTGACCGTGACCGAGCCCGTCTCCGTCTCGAAACAAGTTTCGAGAATCAGTGTTTCATCCCGGTATTGCCGGCAGCTCTCATGGGGGCCGGCCGGGGCGATCCGCCAGCGGCCATGCGACTCATCCCCCAGCAAGGCCGCGAAGCAGGCCCCGGAATCGAAGCGCGGCATGCAAAGCCAGTCCACCGAGCCGTTACGGCCCACCAGCGCCGCGGTCTCGCAATTGCCGATGACCGCGTAATCCTCGATTTTGAGCGTCATCTCAACCCCCGGTCGCGAAGCCGGGATAGAGCGTCATGCCGCCATCCACGTAGAGCGTGGCGCCGGTGACGTAATCCGAATCATCCGAGAGCAGCCAGGCGACGGCGCGGGCGATGTCATCCGGCTCGCCGATGCGGCCATTGGGGATGAGCTTGAGCAGGGCCTGATACGCCTCCGGCGTCGCCCAGGCATCGTGGTTGATGGGGGTGCGGATGGCGCCGGGCGCCACAGCGTTGACGCGGATATGCAGGGGCGCGACCTCCTGGGCGATGCTGCGCATCATCATGTTGATGCCCCCCTTGGAGGCCGCGTAATTGACGTGCCCGCCCCAGGGAATCACCTGATGCACCGAGCTCATGCAGACGATCTTGCCGAGGGCGATGGTGATGTCTTCCTGCGGGCCGCGGCGCTTGAACTCCCGCACGGCGGCCCTGGTGGTGAGAAACTGGCCGGTGAGGTTGACGGCCATGACCGTGTTCCATTGTTCGAGCGTCATCTCCGTGAAGCCCGAATCCCGTTGCAGCCCGGCATTGCTGACCACGGCGTGAAGCGTGCCGAATTCCCGCAGGGCGGTGGCGAACATCTGCTCCACCGCGTCTTCCTGGGCGACATCCGCCGCGATGGTAAGGGCGCGGCGGCCAAGCGCGGTGATCTCCTGCGCGACCTCCTCCGCCCCGGCGGCGGGGCCGATATAATTGATGACGACATCCGCGCCGGCGCGGGCGAGGCCGAGGGCGGTGGCGCGGCCGATGCCGGAACTCGCCCCGGTGACGAGGGCCTTATGGCCGGTGAGGGTTTGCGCGTAAGGGCGCTGAGCGAGCCGCGCCGCCGGGCTGTTTGTATCTGTCACACTACCCCCGTTTGGATGATGCCTGGGGTTTACATGGGCGGCGGAGGCCCCATTCCAATGGGTTTCAGCCATGCAAAAGCGGGAGGGGTGGCGCCCGGCCGGTCCGGATGATGCTTACAGTTTCATGTAAAATAATTACACCGTTTGGCGGGGCCAGCGCCTTCCGCCTTGTGGTCGCTGGTCAATAGCGGGCAGGGTCGGGCGTGGCAGGCTGGCCGCTGGCTTCCCCAGGAAAGCGTTTTGCCGATCGCGGACCACCCATCGTGCAGCTTGAGGGGCGTCGCCAAATCCTATGGCGGCGCGGTGGCGCTGGCGCGGCTCGATCTCACGGTGAGGGCGGGGGAATTTTTTACCCTGCTCGGCCCCTCCGGCGCCGAGGCGGCCCGCTTCGCCCGGCTGGCGGCCGAAGCCTTTTCGCGGCGGTTTCCGCTTGGGCGGGTACCGCTGGGGGCGCGGGTGCGGGCGGAAATCCGCTCCCGCCTGCCGGAGGGGGCGCCGCCGCTGGAGAAACGATTTGATACCGTTATTCCGGCGGCGGGGGCCGTCAATGCCTCCTTGCGTATGTCCCCGGACCGTCTGGCCGAGCTTGTTCAGGGAGAATGGGTGAGGGTGACGCAGGAGCCGGGCCAGGCGTGAATCCTCGCGCCCCTGGTGGGCGCGCGATGATTCCGGCATCGCGCGATCGCTCGACCCCCGCATGCGGCCCGGCTGGACTGAGATCTCAGGATCAACTCCCCTTAAGAGGCTAGCGGGAAGAAGCGGCTGCCCGCGTTTGGGACGAAATGATTTACTTTCCTGGGAATCACCAAGTTTATCGGCGGGATTGCGCCCGCTTTGGTCGTTCCCGAGGGCCGGAAGCCTTCCCGAAAGCGGTCCTTTGGATGGGTGGAGCGTAGCGTAACCCATAAAACAGCCGGGGGCTGGAACAAAGCGATGGGTTACACTACGGTCCACCCATCCTTGCTACGCTTGCTGTTGATCTGCCGACGAATTCTTGACCAATTATTGTGTGCATTTATAATAGGTACGCAATCCCTAGTTTCGGCTTGTGCGTTCGGAGGGTCGTGTCTTCTTCTTTTTTACTGATAACCAACCAACAATCAAACGTTTGTCTGATTTTGTTTCATTCGTTCAAAATCGCGAACAAAAAAAGAATTATGTTATCGTGTATAGAGGCCATGGAAACATCAAGTGGGAAACCAGTCCGTCACTATTTAGAAATAAAAAGCTTTATTCCTCCGAAAATCAATCCTGCGATCGCTTTTGGCCTCTCAGCCTGACAGCTTTCTGGATGATCAGTCTACATTAGAAAAACTTGCGCGGATGCAGCATTTCTCTCTTCCGACTCGTTTACTCGACGTCACATGGAACCCTCTCGTAGCACTTTATTTTTGTGTTAAGGACGAACAAAACTCAGACGGCGATGTCGTTGTTATTGGCGTTAGCCGTAATGATGATAAATTTTTTGACAGTGATACGGCTAGTTGCGTTGCTAATCTCGCATATATGAATCCTCGGGAACGGAATGCCATTAGACACGCGCCAGATATGAAAAATTTTGACGGGAGCGAAGGCAAGGTTCGAAGTTTCAATGAGGAAAAAGAGGTGAGTCGACTCCTGCATTTTGTTAAATCTGAAAAGCCTTACTTCTCACCTGAGATCATTCCGTCCGACCTGAAACGAAATTTGCTGGTGAGACCAAAGCTCAATAACAGGCGAATAGTTGCGCAAAATGGTGCGTTCATACTGTTTGGCCTCAGGCATGAATCATTGGAAAAAAATCCTGATAATTTCAAGATTGATAAAATTAGAATCGAAGCAAAACACAAACGTGACCTTCAGAAAGAATTAGATCTTTTCGGCTTCAATGATCAAGCTATGTTCTCCGAACTCGAGAGTGCTTCAAAATATATTCGTTCCAAGTTTGGATGATTTCAAGAAAGTCGAATATATCTGACATTTCCCATATGAGCGGTCAATCCGGTGCCTATTGACGGCGGGATAGCCTGATCCCAGCCCTATCGGAAGGCGGAATGTCGTGACGACCGTGTCCGCCGCGGCAAATTCGCCACCCTGACTGCCATGATCGCCCCCGACAGCGCGATTTCCGGCCATTTCGTCCCACGGTGGACGCACGTCTCCTGTCGCTCGCCGGGTGCCGATGACCTCGGCCGTCAACACGGTGCTGGTTCTCGTGGTCGCAGGTCGTCGATCATGCCAAGGATACGGCGGAACAGGTCGCGCGGCACCGCCACCTCGGCCACTTTCATTTCGCGCATGCCGTTGCCAATGTCTCCCCGGCGGATCGCGCCGCCCGCAATTTGCCGGTATCGTTGAAAAGCAGAGCGAAATCCTGCGTCGGCCCCATGCTTATCATCAATATTTTATCGGTGGTTTCGTCGGCATTAATGGAAGAGGCCGTCCAATCAATCGACCAATCGTCTTTACCCGACCGGAGATGGGTAACGCAATTTGCCGTGCTCGCCTGGGTGACGACCACCGGGCCATCGAGAGAATAGGCTTTCGCATGGCCGGTGCCGACGGCTTCATCGAAAATCGCCGCCGTGGCGCTTATATCGGTAGCGTCCGCATAGGCAGGCATGGCGCCAAACACCAGCAGAGCCAAACATCCCCATTTACGCATGAGCTTTCCTTTTTTGTGTGAAACCGCGCCGAATCATGATCCCGCCGCGACGGGCTGATAATTCAACATGAGTCTCTCCACGCCTTTCAATAGACGGCGCTGGCTCCAGATCATGAAAACAAGATAGGCGATGCCGAGCGCCGCAACGATGAGGGAGCCCGTGGCCACCCCGACAACCGCCAAGATGATAGCGAGGATGGCGAACCAGGTATATCCCGGAATACAGGCCATCCGGTTGTTGCCGCGCCGGATCGGATTGATCTGGCCGGATGTGTTGTTGTAGACCGCGACATATTCGCCTTTGGTTGGCCCCTTGGTCGAGGCCCAGACCAGGGTAGCCGTCTGACCAGCGCGAAACCCCACTTTGGCCGGGAACTCCAGATTGTCCTCGCGTCCATCAGGACTGCGCAAAAACAAATGCTGGTAATGCGTCGTATGACTTTGGATCTGCGCCTGACCCGTAAAGCTGTTCGAATGACCGGTTACTCTCGTTTCTGAACTGCGCTGATTTTCCAGGATTTCCCCAGTAAACCCGTAAATCTCCAGATTTCGCCATTTGAGATCAACATTTCCTATTTTTGTCGCCATCTTATACCCCTTTTACTAGGGCTTACGCCCTTCCCGTTTCGGTTTAAATATAAATTATGGCTTAAATAAGTGTCTAGAGAAACAATAATTTTTACTCCCAAGGACGAAACATTATGAAACAACAACCTGTCATTCCGTAACATTTTTCCTGGATCGGTTTTGCGGGCCATTTGAGGATGAAGAACGCCCGTTGGCCATCCTGGGGCCGAGCGCATGAGGCCCGAAGACCTATCCTTAAGGTTGAATCGAAGCCGGGGTGATTATTTTTGTCTCCGGCGTGTCCCCCGTGCCGCGGCCGGGGGTTTAAAAACTGAGATTCGTCGCTTGCATCACCAGCGGCAAAGCGCGGACCTTTTCCAGCACTGGCTCGGGGGTCTCGCCATCCGTGGAGACGAGGCAGATCGCGTCCTCTCCCTCGGTGGCGCGGCCGAGGTGGAAGGTGGCGATATTCACGCCCGCCTCCGCGAGAATCATGCCGAAACGGCCGATGAAACCGGGCTTGTCCTTGTTGGTGACATAGAGCATGTGCGGGGCGAAATCGGCCTCGACCTTGATCCCCTTGATCTCCACCAGCCGCGGGCGGCCATTGCCGATCAGCGTTCCCGCCACGGCGCGGGTGCTCTTCTCCGTCGTCACCGAGATGCGGACCAGCGCCTGGTAATCCCCCGTGCGGTCATGCGAGGCCTCGGAGACCTCGATGCCATGGTCGCGCGCCAGAACCGGGGCGTTGACCATATTCACCCCCTCCATCACCGGCGCCAGCAGCCCCGCCAGCGCGGCGGCGTTGAGCGGGCGGTGATTGAGCGGCGCCGCCGCGCCCTCATACTCGATGAGGATGCGGGAGATCGTGCCGTCCTGGGCCTGGGTGAGCTGGCCGGCGAAAGAGCCGAGCAGGCGGCAGAGATCCATATAAGGGCGCAGGCGTGGCGCTTCCTCGGCGGACACGCTCGGCATGTTGAGCGCGTTGACCACCGAGCCGGTGAGCAGGAAATCCGAGATCTGCTCCGCCACCTGCAAGGCGACATTCTCCTGCGCCTCCGCCGTGGCCGCGCCGAGATGCGGGGTGCAGACCACGTTTTCCAGCTCGAAAAGCGGATTCGCGGTCGCGGGCTCCACCTCGAACACGTCGAGCGCCGCCCCCGCGACATGGCCGGAGCGGATGGCCTCATAGAGCGCCGCCTCGTCCACCAGCCCGCCGCGCGCGCAGTTGATGAGGCGCACGCCCGGCTTCATCCTGGCCAGCGCCTCGCGCGAGATCAAATCGCGCGTCGCCTCCGTGAGCGGCGTATGGAGGGTGATGAAATCCGCGCGGGCGAAAATCACGTCCAGCTCCGCCTTCTCGACGCCGAGTTCGACCGCCCGCGCCTCGGTGAGGAAGGGATCGTAGGCCAGCACCTTCATTTTCAGGCCGATCGCGCGGTCCGCGACGATGGAACCGATATTGCCGCAGCCGATGAGCCCCAGCGTCTTCGCGTAAAGCTCGACGCCCATGAACCGGTTCTTCTCCCATTTGCCCGCCTTGGTGGAGGCGGAGGCCTCGGGGATCTGCCGGGCCAGGGCGAACATCATGGCGATGGCGTGCTCGGCGGTGGTGATGGCGTTGCCGTGCGGCGTGTTCATCACCACCACCCCGCGCGAGGTGGCGGCCCTGACATCGACATTATCCACGCCGATGCCGGCGCGCCCGACCACTTTGAGGTTGCGGGCCGCGTCCAGAACCTCCTTGGTGACCTTGGTGGCGGAGCGGATGGCGAGGCCGTCATAATCGCCGATGATCGCCCGCAATTCCGCCGGGGAGAGGCCGGTCTTCACATCCGCCTGGATGCCGCGCGTTTTGAAAATCTCGATCGCCGCCGGCGAGAGCTTGTCGCTGATGAGAACCTTGACCATGGGTATTCCTTGGAGAAATTCGGGGCTCAGCCCTGGGCGAGCGTGTCGATGGCGTAATCGATCCAGGGGAGCAGACGCTCGATGTCGGTGGTTTCCACCGTCGCCCCGCCCCAGATGCGCAGGCCGGGCGGCGCGTCGCGATACGCCCCGGCATCCAGCGCGACGTTTTCCGTCTCCAGCAGCGCCGTCACCGCCTTGGCCGCCTTGGCCTGGCCCTGCGCGTCGAGGGCGGTGAACCAGGGCGCGGCGATGACCAGGCAGATGGAGGTGCAGGAGCGGATCTCCGGCGTCTCGGCCAGAAAAACAATGCGCGGATTGCCCTCCACCCATTTGGCGATGGCGGCGAGATTGGCCTCGGCGCGGGCGATGAGTCCCGGCAGGCCGCCAATGCTCTCGGCCCAGCGCAGCCCGTCCAGCGCATCCTCGACGCATAGCATGGAGGGGGTGTTGATGGTCTCGCCGGCGAAAATGCCCTCGATCAGCTTGCCCTTGGCGGTGAGACGGAAGATTTTGGGCAGAGGCCAGGGGGGGGTGTAGGTGAGCAGCCGCTCCACCGCGCGGGGCGAGAGGGCCAGCATGCCATGCGCCGCCTCACCGCCCAGCACCTTCTGCCAGGACCAGGTGACGACGTCCAACTTGTCCCAGGGCAAGTCCATGGCGAAGGCGGCGGAGGTGGAATCGGCGATGACCAGGCCCTCCCGGTTGGCGGGGATGAAGCCGCCATCAGGAAAGCGCACGCCGGAGGTGGTGCCGTTCCAGGCCAGCACGACGTCGTGGCTGAAATCCACCCGCGAGAGATCAGGCAGGCGGCCATACACCGCCTCGATCACCCTGGCGTTCTTCAGCTGGAGCTGCTTCACCACATCCGTGGCCCAGCCGGAGGAAAAGCTCTCATGCGCCAGCACATCCACCGGGCGCGCGCCCAGCAGGGACCATAAAGCCATCTCCATCGCCCCGGTATCCGAGGCGGGAACGATGCCGAGCAGCCAATCCTCCGGCATGCCGAGCAAAGCGCGGGAGCGGGTGATGACCTCGTGGAGCCGCGCCTTGGGCTCCTTGGCCCGGTGCGAGCGGCCGAGCATCGCGCCTTCCAGCGCCGAGAGGGAATAGCCGGGGCGTTTGGCGCAGGGGCCGGAGGAGAAATGGGGATTGCGCGGACGCAGCACGGGCTTGGCGGCTGGAGAAAAATCAGCCATGAAACATCTCCCTTGCAGAAGAAAAGCGCCCCGGTGGGGGGGCGTGACCCGGTTTGGCCTGTATCGCGTTTCCGCAACCGCCGCAAGCCGCCGAGGACGCGCCGCCGCCACGGGCCGCCCGGAGTGCTGACTTGACCGAGCTAGACCAGATCGACCGTTCCATTCTCCGCTTGCTGGCGGCTGACGCCTCGCTCTCGCTCAACGAGATCGCCGACAAGGTGGGGCTGACCGCCACGCCCTGCTGGAAGCGTATCAAACGGATGGAGGAGAACGGCATCATCAAGAGCCGGGTCGCCGTGCTGGACCCGGACAAGCTCGGCCTGCCGGTCTCGGTCTTCGTCTCGGTGGAAACCGGCGACCATTCCGCCGGATGGCTGGAAACATTCCACAACGCCGTGAAAACCATGCCGGAGATCGTCGGCGCCTGGCGGATGAGCGGCGATGTGGATTATCTGCTGCACGTCGTCGTGCCGGATATCGCCGCCTATGACAATTTCTACCGCAAGCTGATCGGCCACGTGTCCCTGCGCAATGTTTCGAGCCGTTTCGCCATGGAGCGGATGAAGGAAAGCCCGCTGCCGATCTGATCCCGCCGGCGCGGGTTACCCGCCATCCTGGCGGTACGGACCCTCCCGCTCCAGCGCCACCATCGCCGCGGCGATCTCCCGGCGCTCGACCTCCAGGAAGCGCGCCACCGCCTCCCGCAGGCCCCGATGCGCGATGAAATGGGCTGAATAGGTCGGGCGGGGCAGATAGCCGCGCTGGATTTTATGTTCGCCCTGGGCGCCGGCCTCCACCCGCGCGAGCCCGTGCGCGATCGCGTATTCGATGGCCTGGTAATAGCAAAGCTCGAAATGCAGGAAGGGCACGTCCTCGACCGCGCCCCAGTTGCGGCCATAGAGCACACCCTCGCCCAGCAGGTTGAGCGCCCCGGCGACCGGCCTGCCATTGCGCTCGGCCAGCATCAGCACCACGCGCCCGCCCAGCCGCGCGCCGAGCAGCGGGAAGAATTCCGGCGTGAGATAGGCGCCGCCCCATTTGCGCTCGACGGTGGAAAGGTAGAATTCGTAAAACACCCGCCACAGCCCGGGCGTGATCTCCGGCCCATGCAGGGTGCGGAATTGCAGCCCTTCCCGCGCCTCCCGCCGCTCGCGCCGGACCGCCTTGCGCTTGCGCGAGGATAAAGCGGCCAGAAACGCCTCGAAATCCGCATAGGCGCGGTTTTCCCAATGGAATTGCATGCCGAGCCGGCGCAACCAGCCCGCCGCGCCCAGCTCCTCCCATTCCGTCCGGGTGCAGAAGGTCACGTGCACCGAGGAATAATGGCGCGCGGCGCGCGCGGCCTCCAGCGCCGCCGCCATTTCCGCCGGGCTGGCCCGGCCCAGCAGGCGCGGCCCCGGCACGGGGGAAAACGGCGCGGCGACCTGAAGCTTGGGGTAGTAGCGTCCTCCCGCCTGGGTGAAAGCCTGGGCCCAGCCTTGATCGAACACATATTCGCCGTAGGAGTGGGTTTTCGCGTAGGCCGGGGCCACCGCGGCGGGCGCGCCGCCCGGGCCGCCCAGCGCCAGATAGCGGGGATGCCAGCCGGTCCCCTCCCCTACCGAGCCGCTATCCTCGAGCGCTGAAAGAAAGGCGTAGGAGGTGAAGGGATTGCCGCTGGACGCGCAGCCATCCCATGCCTCTTGCCCGATCTCGGCGATGCGTGAATAAATCCGCGCCTCGGGAAACGTCTGATCCGCCATGCCCCCCATATGCGCGGCCTCAGGGCGTTCCGCCAGAGCGAAGGGAAATGCAAGACGATGGCCGATGGACAGACGACGCCGCGCAACCCGGTGAAACTCGCCGACTATCAGCCGCCGGCCTACCAGGCTGACACGGTTGCCCTGGAATTCGAACTCGACACCGAAGCCACGCTCGTCCATGCCCGGCTGCAATTGCGCCGCAACGCTCCCGGCCCGCTGCGCCTGGACGGCCGCGCCCTGGAGCTGCTCTCCATCTCCCTCAACGGCGAGGCGCTGGGCGATAACCGCTATGTGCTGGACGCCGATGGCTTGACGATCCATGACGCGCCGGACGCGGCGCTGGTGGAAACCAGCGTGCGCATCCACCCCGCCGCCAATACCGAGCTTTCCGGCCTCTACGCCTCCGGCTCCGGCCTGTTCACCCAATGCGAGCCGGAAGGATTCCGCCGGATCACCTTTTTTCCGGACCGGCCGGATGTGATGGCCCGCTACCGGGTCCGCCTGCACGCCGACGCGCAAAAATTCCCCGTGCTGCTCTCCAATGGCAACCGTCTCGCCAGCGGCGAGGAAAACGGCAGGGCCTGGGCGGAATGGGAGGACCCGCACCCCAAACCCTCCTATCTGTTTGCCCTGGTGGCCGGCGACCTCGTCTCCGTGCGGGATGGTTTCACCACCCGCTCGGGCCGCCCGGTGGAGCTTGCCATCTGGGTGGAGCGCGGCGACGAGCCCCGCTGCGGCCACGCCATGGCATCGCTCAAACGCGCGATGAAATGGGATGAAGAGGTTTTCGGCCTCGAATACGATCTCGATATTTTCAATATCGCCGCCGTCTCGGATTTCAACGCGGGGGCGATGGAGAATAAGGGCCTCAACATATTCAACACCGCCTATGTGCTGGCGAGCAGCGAGACGGCGACCGACACGGATTTCCAGAATGTCGAGCGGGTGATCGCCCATGAATATTTCCACAACTGGACGGGAAACCGCGTTACCTGCCGCGACTGGTTCCAGCTGTCCCTGAAAGAGGGGCTCACGGTTTTCCGCGACCAGGAATATATGGCCGACCGCTTCTCGGCGGCGGTGAAGCGCCTCGCCGATGTGCGGATGCTGCGCGCCACCCAATTCCGCGACGATGCCGGGCCGCTCGCCCACCCTGTCCGCCCGGCCAGTTATCTCGAGATCAATAATTTCTATACCACGACGATTTATGAAAAAGGCGCGGAGGTGGTGCGGATGTACCAGACCATCCTCGGCCGCGAGGCCTTCCGCCGGGGCATGGATTTGTATATCGCCCGCCATGACAACTCCGCCGCGACGGTGGAGGATTTCTGGGCGGCGATGCAATCGGTCACCAAGACCGATCTCAGCCAGTTACTTCTCTGGTACGAGCAGGCCGGCACGCCCGAGATCAGCTTCGCCGAGCAATGGGATGAGGCGGGCGGCGTCTTCACCCTCACCTTGCGCCAGCGCATTCCGCCCACCCCCGGCCAGCCGGAGAAGAAGCCCATGCTGATCCCCGTCGCCATGGGAGTGCTGGATGAGGAAGGGCGGGACATGCGCGCCGAGACCCTGCTGCTGCGCGAGGCGGAGCAGAGCTTCAGCTTTCCGCTGCCGCGCGCGCCCGCCGCGGTCTCGCTGTTCCGCCATTTCTCCGCCCCGGTGAAGCTCAAGGGACAAAGCCGCGAACGCCTCGCCTTTCTCGCCGCGCATGACACCGACCCGTTCAACCGCTGGGACGCGTTGCAGCAATACGCCACCGCCGCGCTGCTTGAGGCGGTGGCCGCGCGGCAGGCGGGCGCGGATTTTACCCTGGATGAGGGGCTGCGCGCCGCCATCGCCGCGACGCTGGAGGAAGCGGCGGAGGACCCCGCCTTTGCCGCCGAGACGGTGAGCCTGCCCCAGGAATCGCTGCTGGCCGATGAAATGGAAATCGCCGATCCGGACGCCATCCACGCGGCGCGCGCCGCCGCCCGGCAAGCGCTGGGCCAGGGGCTGAAAGCGAAATTCGCCGAGATTTACGAGACATTCGGCCAGCACGCGCCGGACGATATCTCAGCCGCCGCGATGGGCGCGCGGGCGCTGCGCAACACCGCCCTCGCCTACCTTACCGCCGCCGAGGGGCCGGAGCGCGCCGCCGCGCAGTTCAAGGCGGCGGGCAACATGACCGACCGGCTCGCGGCCCTGGCCCTGCTCGCCGATTTTCCCGGCCCGGCGCGGGAGGAGGCGCTCGCCGCGTTTTATGAGGCCTGGCGGCGGACGCCCCTCGTCATCGACAAATGGTTTTCCGTGCAGGCGCGCAGCCAGGCGGCGGACACGCTGGCGCGGGTGCAAACGCTGTTGCGCCATGAGGCCTTCGACCTGCGCAACCCCAACCGCGTCCGCGCGCTCATAGGCGCGTTCACCGGCAACCAGGCGGTGTTTCACGACAGGACCGGGGCGGGCTACCGGCTGCTCGCCGATATCGTGCTGCGGCTGGACGAGACCAACCCGCAAGTCGGGGCGCGGCTCGTCACCGCGCTCGGCACCTGGCGGCGGTTCGACCCGGCGCGCCAGAGCTTGATGAAGGCGGAGCTTGAGCGCATCCTCGCGCGGGAGCGGCTCAGCCCCAACGTATACGAGATGGCGGCCAAGGCCCTTGCCTGAAGGAGAAAAACCATGATCGAGTTGTATTACTGGACGACGCCGAACGGGCATAAGATCACGATTTTTCTGGAGGAAGCAGGGCTCGACTATAAAATTTTTCCGGTGAACATCTCCAAGGGAGAGCAGTTCAACCCGGATTTTCTCAAAATCTCGCCCAATAACCGCATCCCCGCCATTCGTGATCTGGCACCGGAGGACGGGGCCGGGCCGCTCAGCGTTTTCGAATCCGGCGCCATTCTTGAATATCTGGCCGACAAATCCGGCAAGTTCCTGCCCAAGGCGCCCCGCCCGCGTTTCAAGGTGCTGGAATGGCTCTACTGGCAGATGGGCGGGCTGGGGCCGATGGCCGGGCAGAACCACCATTTTGTTCAATACGCCCCGGAGCGCATCCCCTACGCGATGGAGCGCTATGTCAAGGAAACCGGCCGCCTCTATGGCGTGCTGAACAAGCAGCTCGATGGCAGGAAGTATATCGCGGGGGCGTATTCGATCGCCGATATGGCCTGCTACCCCTGGATCGTGCCTTATGAGCGACAGCAGCAAAAGCTGGAGGATTTTCCCCATCTGCGAGCCTGGTTCCAGCGCATGGCCGCCCGGCCGGCGGTAAAGCGGGCCTATGAGAAAGCGCGGGAGATCAATACCGCCGCCACCGTCTCCGAGGAATCGCGGGCGGTTCTTTTTGGGCAGAGCGCCCGATGACCCGCAAGCTTTATGATCTCGCCGCCGCTGACGGCACGCGCTTCAGCCCGTTTTGCTGGCGCGCCAAGCTGGCGCTCGCGCATAAGGGGCTGGATTACGAGACCATCCCCTGGCGGTTTACCGACAAGGCGGCGATCGCCGCCTCGGGCCAGGATAAGGTGCCGGTGCTGGTGGATGGGGCGAATATCGTCTCGGACAGCCAGATGATCGCGGATTATCTCGAGCGGAGCTATCCCAACGCGCCCTCCTTATATGGCGAGCCGCCGGCGCGCGCCCTATGCATGTTCGTGAAAAGCTGGACGGAGGGCGCGCTGCACCCCGCCATCGCCGCGGTGGTGATGCCCGATATTTGCGAGCGTCTGGACCCGCGGGACCAGCCCTATTTCCGCCAGACGCGGGAGGCGATGTTCAAGCGCAGCCTGGAGGAGATGGCGGCAGCGCGGCCGGAAGCGGAGAAGACCCTGCGCGCCACGCTGAAACCCTTGCAGCGCCTGCTCGCGGGCCAGGATTTCATCGCGGGCGAGGCGCCAAACTGGGCCGACCATCTCGTTTTCGGCGCGCTGCAATGGGCCCGGCTGATATCCGCCAAGCCCCTGTTCGCGCCGGATGACCTCGTCATCGCCTGGATGGGGAGGGTTCTGGCGGCTTATGGGCTGGAGGGAGAGGAGGCGCGGGGGGCATAAGAACGCGCGCCCCGCGTAAGGGCATCAGATCATCAAATGTGATATTAATCGACAGGTCCTAAATCCTGCGTGGCCAGCACAGACACGCGAGGGTGGCTGAGCAGAGCCGTTACCGGCCAAGCGGGGTCAGGCTTACCGTTGAGCAATGCCGCCATCGCCCGCTTTTTTCCGCTTCCCGAGGCGAGGAGCAGTATATGGCGGGCTTCTAAAATCGTCCCAATGCCCATGGTGAGGCCCTCCCGCGGCACGTCCTCTGGGTTGGGGTATAAGAGAGCCTGCGCCTCCCGCGTTTTCTCTGCCAATGTTACGCGCCGGGTGCGGGAGGCCCAATCCGACCCCGGCTCGTTGAAGGCTATGTGGCCATTACGTCCAAGCCCCAGAATGGCCAAATCTATTCCGCCCGCCGCCAGGATCGCGGCTTCATACGCTTCGCACTCGGCCCGCCAATCGACACAATCCCCACGTAGCAACCGGATGCGGGCCGGATCGATTCCGGCGGGAGCAAAGAAATTCCGGTGTAGGAAATAGGCGTAGCTGCCGGGATCGGCCGGCCCCTTGCCCACGAATTCGTCCAGGTTAAAAAACCGGGCCTCGGAAAGCTGTATCTCTTTGGAATGTTCCGCCCGGATCAACCTTTCATATAATCGCAGGGGTGTCTCGCCGGTGGGCAACGCCATTACCGTCCGGGCCTTGGTCTTCAACATATCCGCGACCAGGCCAAACGCCCGCTCGCTGAGCGCCGCACGACCAGGAAACCATTCGACGTTCACGTTTTTAATCCTTATCGAGCCTGATGAGGAAAAATTTGCAGATAGGCGGAATAGAATTCGTCATATCGCGCCTGATGCTCCGTGGGAGCGATGAGCGCCCGTGGCTTGGCCGCTATTCCATATGGGCTCCCTGGGGTGAGAAGAGCCGCCCCTACCGCAGACGGGGAAGAAACATCCCGCAGGGTCAGCTTTCGCCCCAGCGCATTGGCACCCAGCAGCAAGAGCCCGGGGGAATGGGTAAACTGGCCCGAAATGGTGACCCCGCGCACCGGGCCGAATTCTTCCAGAACGTCCAGGCACCGGCGGATTTCAAACAAAACGCCCTCGAAATAGGCGCGCGCGATATGGGCCGGGCCATGGGCGAGCTTGAGCCCGCGGAGAACGCCGCGCAACCGGCTATCCCAAAGCGCCCCTTGCTCGCCCTCCCCTAGATAGGGGGCGAACAGCAAGCCATCCGCGCCGGGTGGCGCACGCAACGCCATGGCCTCGATCATGTTCGCGGGATGGCCCAGAAGATTGCTAAGCCATGAAAAGCCGGTACCGGTGGCCAGCAGATCCATCTCACGCGCGAACCAGCCCGCCTGGGCATAAGGTGTCAGCAGATATCGCGATTTTGGGTCGGGACAGAGATGGTCCGAGGGGGCGATGATGATCGTGCTCGACCCCATCACCACCGAAACCGTGCCCTCCTCATAGCCGCATAATGCATAGGCGCCCGCCACCGAATCCGCGCAACCGACCGCGACGGGCAGGCCCGCCGCCAAGCCGAGCCGGGCCGCCCAATCCTCCCGCAAGCCGCCGGCGCATGAATCAGGCGCGCCGATTTCCGGAAGCAGCCTTGGATCCAAGCCCCAGAACACGCATAAATCTTCGCTCCAGCTTGATTGATTGATGTCATATACCGCGTAGCCCGAGGCGGTGCTGGGATCGGTGATCAACCGCCCGGTTAAAAGATAGCAAAGATAATCCTTGGCCGAGACGATATGCGCCACTTCGGCCGTCTCTGAGAAATGGACACGAAACATGGGCGCCAGATAGCGCCCGTCTATGGGCATGCCCGTCGCCTCATAGAGCGCGCGCCTTCGTTCACTATCGAGGCGTTCGCTCACCCAATCCTCCGCTCGGGTATCGCACCACGTGATGGCGGGACCAACCACCTTTCCTTGCGCCGAAAGGCAGACAAGGGTGGGAAGCTGGCCGGTCACGCCGATGGCTTTTACCTCCCCGGCCCGCTCCGGCCCTAAAGCCAAAAGCGCATCCGCCACGGCCCTGACAAGCGCCTCCGCCCAGGCGGCGGGGTCCTGCTCCGCTTGGCCGGGATGCGCCGACACTGTGGGATAGGCCGCCATGCCAGCGGCGACCTCGCCTCCCGCTTCATCGACGATCACGGCCTTCAACGAGGACGTACCGAGATCCAGGCCGAGGCGAAACCCCGCCGCCATTAGCGACTTTGAGCGATCTGCTTGGCCACGTCCCGGGCCAATTCGAGCGTCTGATCAACATCCTCCTTCGTATGGGCAAACGAGACGAAGAGATTTTCGAAAGCGCCGGGATGAAACAACACGCCGCGATCCAGCATTCCTTCCCACCAGATACGGAACAGCTCATGGCTCGCATGGCGCGCGGCATCCCGGTAGTTATGGATCGGCTTTTCACTGAACCAGACCTGGAAAACCGGCCCGACCCCCACGACTTGCGTGGGAATCCTGGCATCCGTGAAAATTTTCTCAAGACCGAGCCGCAAACGGTCGGAAACCTCGTAGAGCTTTTCATACATGCCCGGCGTAGCCAGAATATCCATCGTCGCGTTGGCGGCGGCGACAGCGATGACATTGGCCGAATAGGTTCCCGCGATCGAAACGGTTCCATCCGCCACCAGCGCCATGATGTCTCGCCGCCCGCCCATGACCGCGAGAGGGAAGCCGCCGCCAACGCCTTTGGCGAAAGTGGCGAGATCCGGCGTAACGCCATAATGCGCCTGCGCGCCGCCCAAAGCGAGGCGGAACCCGGTGATGACCTCATCGAAGATAAGCAGCACGCCGTGACGCTGGGTAAGCTCGCGCATCGCCTCGAGATAGCCCGGCTTGGGCAAGATACAGCCCGTATTGCACATCACCGGCTCGGTCAGCACCGCGGCGATATCACCCCCATGGGTTTCCAGGGCTTCCTTCAACGCCTCCACATCGTTCCAAGGCAGAATAATCAGCCCCTCCGAAAGAGCGGCGGGCACGCCCGGCCCCTGCGGTACCGCCATGGGATGGCGATCTGTCCCCGCCGCGCTCAACGGCGGATGCTTGCTCCAGTAAACGCCATCGGAGAAGCCGTGATACATCCCCTCGAACCGGATGATCTTGGGACGCCCGGTAAAGGCCCGCGCCAAGCGAACGGCGTAAAGAACCGCCTCCGTGCCGGTGTTGCAGAGCCTTACCTGCTCCAGGCTGGGAACGGCGGCAATGAGCTTATGGGTAAGCGCCGTCTCCGGCTCTGTAGGCAGCGCGAACACCGTGCCGCGCGCCGTGATCGCGTCCACAACCGCCTGTGTAACGGCGGGCGGACGATGGCCGAGGATCATCGGCCCCAGGCCGAGCAGATAGTCAATGTAGCGATTGCCATCCACGTCATACAGATAAGCGCCCTCGCCATGCGAGGCGAAAAGCGGATGCGGCTCCCAACCGGACCAAGTGGCTCGCGCGGTGGAGTTGACACCGCCGGGAATAACCTCGCAGGCGGATTTGAACATGCGGGCGCTCTTTGTGTAGCGGTCAGCGTTGCGGTAGTGGCCGGTTGACATGATTGTTCTCCTCGCCACTCAATATACTGGGTATGTATAATGGGTACAATAGCGGCATTCGATTTTATTTTGATTCCTTTACGTGTTGATTTCGCCCCGGAAGAAGCCGGTTTTGCCCGTGAAGCGCAGGAAGAGAGCCACCAGCGCGCCGATGATGATGGAGCCGAGGCCGTAAATCAGAATAATGGTATTCGTCGCCCCGGTTGTGATGGACAGGATGATCATCGCCACGCTGAAGATCACGCCGACACCGGGAAGAACCCCTCCCAGAAAAAAATTGGCGAGGCTGGAGTGCAGCTCACGGCGGAAACACCAAATGGCGGTGAACGCGGTGAGGCCATAAAACAAAAGGGCAATGAGGCCGAGAGCGCTGACAATGTTGGACAAGGCGCTGCCGATGCCGCTGGTGAAAAGAGACAAGGCCAGAAAAATTAAATTAATAGCGCCCATAAAAATCGTGACCGCGTAGGGAGAGCCGCTGCGCGGGCTTGTCAGGCGGAAGAAGGTGGGCATCACCCGGTCATTCGCCATGGCAAAGCCGATGCGGGCTGCGGAAATGACTGCGGCCTGCAGGCTGGCGATGGTGCCGGTGAGGACGACCAGGCTCATCACCGAACTCCATGGGCCCGGCAACAGGCGGTTGGCGATCACCGCCAAAGCGTTGCCGGCATTTGCCTGCAACTCCTGCCCGCTGAGCACACCTTGGAAGCCAAAAGTCGCGACACTATAAAAAATGGCGAGAATCACCACGCTCGCAATCGCCGCCCGGCCCGGATTGACGGCCGGATTGTGTGTTTCCTCATTAACGTACACAGCCGCGTCCCATCCTGAATACATAAAGCAGGCGATGAGAATACCGGCGACCAGACCTTTAACACCGCCAGCCCCTTTGATGGTAAACCAATCGGCGGAAAGCGGGACGGCGGTTTTGCTGGTAAATACCCAAACAATCCCCAGCAAAGCAAAGAAACCCAGAATGAGATATTCAAAAATCGCGATCATCCACTCGAACCGGGCGGCCACGCGGATGGCGCACAATGCCAATAATGTGACCAAAATATCCCAGGCGGCGCCCACGAGGCCAACCGCCAGATTATTGTTAACAAGATGCGGAGCCAATAATTGCAGCGTATAGGTGCCGCAGGGAATCGTGAGGCTGGATGTACCAACCGTGTAATAAAGAAGAATCATCCATCCGGCGAGAAAGCCGAGCATGGGATTGAGGCTCCGCGCCACCCAGCTATAAGTGGCGCCCGAGCTCTGGTCCCACCGGTTGAGCCGCTGATAGGCGATGGCAATCCCCAGCATGGGGATGAAAGATATAAGAATCGGCAAAATCCCAGCGTAGCCGCTGGCCGCGACGATACCCGCCAGGCTGACAGCCATTGTTTGTGCTGGTCCTGAACTCGACAGCCCAATGATGATGGCATCGCCAATGCCAAGCGCGTTACGCTTAAGTCCATCACCCTCCATGTTAACCTCTCCTTTTTTCCTATTCCGTTAAATTTTCCACCGAGAACGGCGCCTACCGCCTCATTATATTGAGTATATTTTCCATGGACGCCAATCACCCGTCAAGCATATCGTTAGCATTATAAAATCCAGCAAAAGCTGAAACCAAGCCGGGCATGGCAGGAGCTTTTGCGCTTTTACGCCTTTTCTGATATGGTCCGGCAAATTTCCAGGAGAGGAAAATGCTGTATCCGGCCGCGGACACTCCCGACAGGAAGAAGAAACTGCGTCATCAGCTTGTTTACGAGATGATCCTGAATTTGATCACTGAAAACAGCATGAATGCTGGTGACCGCCTGCCCAGCGCCACCGAGCTGGTGAAAATGTCGGGAGTTAGCCTCATCTCCGTTCGCCACGCCCTGGACAGGCTGGAAAATGAAGGCCGGATCATCCGCCAGCAAGGCGTGGGTACGTTTGTTGCACATCAGCGCATTATAAGTGACCCGAGCCGGCCTGGCGGACTCCTTGAAACGCTGGCCCCCGCCGATTTTAAGGTTGAACTTTCCACTGAGCTTTTGCGTATCAGCACCGGGTTTCCCAACCGGGAAGTGGCGCAGGTTTTGAACCTTCAAGAAAAAGATACGGTATGGGAAATCGTGCGTTTGCGCCGGGTCCGGAATTCCCCTTCCATCCTAGAACAGGCGATCTTACCTCTAACCCTCGTCCCGGTCCTGGATCATCAAGAGCTAAGCCAGGGGGGTTCGCTCTATCGGTTCCTGCGGGAACATTACGCGCTCATTGATGACCGCACCGAACAATATTTCGAGGTGGTGCGCCCTTCCTTGATGGAACAGCAGGAACTTCATCTGCGCCGGAATGAACAGATCGTGCGTATACGGGGAGTTAGTCTCACCAGCGATGGCACTGCCTTCGATTGCTGGTGCCAGAGCTACCGCGCCGCTGATTTTGTTTTTTACACGACGAGTAACCGAACCGGAGAAATTCTTACCTTAAAAGATGATATTGAATGGTCAATTCAAAATCGGAAAATGAAGTATAAAAAAAACCGGCGGGCATGAAGAATTGGAAAAAGCCGTCTCAAAGACGGCTTTTTCTTTGCTCCTGGGACTTAAAAAATTATTCCGCCGTTTAGCCCTGTCTGGACGACATTTTTACCGTTGCCGCTATTACCGTAGGCTCCGCCTGTGATGAGGTGCAGAAAGCCTACCGATGCGCGGAGGAAGAGATGTTTATATTGCCAGGACGGAGTCGCTTCCACCCCGAATCCTTGGGCGCCGGGCGCAATGAACCAGTCCCCCAGACCATTGCTGGTGAAATATTCCGCCATTCCTCCCAATGAATAAGGAGAATTTTCGAAGTTATAATCAGTAATCAGCGCCGCGCCAAAATTGCTTGTAAAATTATCAATGCCAATCTGATGGTCAACTTTCGCATACACATATTGGATTTCGGGCAAGAGATTTAGATTTCCGTGTGTGTAGGAATAATATGCGCCAAACATCTGGGAGTTCATGAAATAAGGACCAAAATCGGCCACAGAAGTGCCGGTATAGGTGCGGGTGTTCAGTCCTGTCCGGCCGAGATTGCCGCCATAATAGATGTCAAGCTCATTATTGTCATTGAACTGAAAATCAAGCGCGGCTTGGAGGAAGTTAAAAACGCCCGTGTCCCAGCCATCACCGTAAATCACCGTCGCGGTCAGCGGGCCATGAGTGTAATCAACTTCGACGCCCCGGCTGGGGCCATTTTCCACTGAATATAATGAACTCAAGAAGAGATTAGCGTTATTCCAACTGAAGGATGATTCCGGGCCTTCCACACAGTCCACCTCGCCCGCTGTGAGTTTAAATGGCATCCCTGTGGGAGCGATGGTGATCGTCCCCACATAAAGCGGGCTGGTGCCGACCGAATCCACATCTGCTTTGCCGATTGCTTCGCCAAGGGTAGGGGTTCCGTCCGTCGCGGCGATTTCCATGTTGAATTGGATTACGCCTGTCGTCTTTTGCAGCTGAATCAGGGCTGATCCGAGATTCACGCCATTTTCGTTGCTGCCCAATGTACTGGAGCCGCTGCTACTGGATGTTCCGCTCTGCTCATAAAAATATCCATCAGCCCCGCCCGAAAGCTGAATAGGGCCAAGCGGCCCCCCATCGATCATAATGGGATCGGGTTGGCTCAGCGCGAAAGCGCTGTGCGCACAAAGCAAAGACGAGGCCGACAACAATACCAGACGAAACCGAAATTCAAACCACGATGATTTCACTTTTGCCTCCGTATCAAATTATTTTTCCAATTTTCCTATCATGCGATTGAGGAGATCACTCCATAAATGCACGGGAGTACACGCAACCATCCCGATTGACCGTTATTACCTTACCTTCCACCATCGGGCCCAAAGTCAACCGTTCAGGCAGATGCGCCTCATCTCCGATACGAAAATATCCGGGGGATAGCTGGACGAGACGCATATCCCCGCCTGGGGCCTCCACCCCGCCAGGAGCCGACAAAAACAGGCTATTTTCACGCTCAATGATACGAAACCGGGGAAACCAGGGCGAGTAGCTGCGATATTGCCCCACGGCGGGATGAGGCTCTCTCTTTGCCGTCGAGTCCGATTTTTTGGCCTTGTATATGGCGTCGCCATGCTCCCATCCATCCTTGGTACGGCAGAAGCGAAAATCCCGGAGTAAAGGGTGGGACGTGACAAACTGTCCACTCCAATCCCGGTGCAGCGTCGCCTTGATGCCACCGCCGATCACTTCAATTTCATCGTCGTTCGGCGTCAGCGTGACCTCAGCCGGACGTCCTCGCCTCGATCCAGTCGCATGCAAAAATAACCTATGCGAAGTAGTGACGATTCCATCATCATTCGCGCGGAGAAGGCTCTGTTTCATCGCCGCCTCGACCCGTTCTGGATTGCATAATCCGAGGTGCGCAACACGGGCGATCACTTGCGCCACGGGACATTCTCCTGGCGCGTTCGTCAACACCACCAGCGCGATCCGCCTGCCAAGGTCTATCAATAAAAAACTGCTATACCCTACCATTCCTCCGCCATGGCTAAGACAGGGCGAGCCGAGAACGGTTTCAACATTGACGCCGAGGCCATAGCGGCTCTCGCTCACCGTCTCACCGAACAAGGCGATGTCTTCACCCCCCGGCGCACGGTATCCGCGCATTTTTTGAAGCACGGACGATGGAACTATGGAACGCCCCTCGAACTGACCGTCATCGCGGAGCAGCGCGGCGAATCGCAAAAGCTCATGGACAGTCGTGGCGATATTGCCATCCGCGCCGTTGACCTCAAACCAGGGGGCCGGGCTCAGCGCGTCTCCTGGCGCCCATGGCCAATCATCCCGCGCCGGGTTATAGCCTTGGACCAGGCGAGCACGATCCGCATTTGTCACCCCAACCAAGCTGCGCGTCATTCCTAACGGTTCTAGCAGACAACGCCGGTACAGAACGGGCAAACTCTCCCCCGTTGCGGCGCGCAGAATGCACCCCAGCAGGATGTAGCCAAGATTCGAATAGTGAAAGAAATGCCCAGGTTTGCCACCGCTCGTGCCACGGCGCGCTTCCCAGATTTGGGCTAATTCATCAGGAAACGCATCCGCCCCCTTCACCAGGCCGCCCGTATGAAGCAAGAGATGGCGAATTTTGACACCAGCGCCGAGGGAAGGCTGAAGCCAGGAAAGATGATCATTGACGCGATCATCCAGGTTCAAGAATCCGAGCCCGGCGAGATGAACCGTGATCAGTGCCAGAAATATTTTGCTGATCGAGCCGATCATGAACATGTCGTCAGGATGGGCAGCGATGTTTCGCTCTAGGTCCGAACGACCAAACGCAACGGCCTCCATCCGGCCCTCAGCGTCGAGCAGACCCATCACTCCGCCCGGCAGCGGCCATATTTTCGTGAGGCTTTCCGCCCACCCCGCTATCTCCCGCAAATATTCATCTTGATTCTGCATCAGTTCAAGACATCCCGCGCGATCAAATCGTCGAAGGTCTCGCGCCGCACCGCAAGACGCGACCGGCCGCCGGAACAAAACACAACTGGCGGCTTCAAGGCAGCATTGTAATTATTAGCCATCGTAAAACAATAAGCGCCGGTCACCGGCACGACGAGCAGATCACCTACCTGCGGGTCATTAAGGGGAGCGTTCACCGCCAGGGTATCGCCGGATTCGCAATGCCTTCCGACAACGTCGCAAATTTCCATTCTGCCGCCAGGCTTTACCATCGCAGGCTCGAATTTCTGGCCATAAAGCGAGACTTCAAGGTTATCACCCATGCCGCCATCCACCGCGACATGGGTGCGCAATCCGCACTTCACCGTAACGACACGGTATAAGGACACGCCGCTTTTTGCGATCAGGGAGCGGCCAGGCTCAAGAATGATCTCGACATTCTCTCCCAGATGCTTGTGCACTGCTCTTACCACGCGCTCAGCATATAATTCGATGCTGGGCGCATGGTCACCCCGTATATAGCGCTCCCCCAAGCCACCACCAAGGTCATAGACAGGGAAGCGCGGCAGCCTAGCCACCGCCTCTATCGCCGCCTCGAACTGATCGAGCTTTAATACCTGGGAACCGATATGAAAATGAAGGCCACGCAAATCGATCAACGGTTCCGCCTGAATCAGGCTAATCGCATCGGCAACCTGCACCGAAGGTATCCCAAATTTAGATTCGTCATGGCCCGTTGCCATACTTTTATGAGTCTCAGCCACAATAGACGGACTAACCCGCAGCAAGGCTTTTACCGGCCGCTCGGCAAAAGCCTTAATCCTCCGCACGTCATCGAAATTATCGATAACGAAATAACCTATATTTGCCTTGATAGCGGCTTTCACATCCGCGTCTGATTTTGCATTGCCATGAAAGACCATTCTAGCTGGGTCGGCGCCCGCCCGCAGCGCCATCAGCAATTCACCCTCGGCCGCCACATCTACGCCACACCCCTCCTCGGCAAGAACCCGAATTACAGGTGTGGACGGGAACGATTTGGATGCAAAAAATATATGGGAATTGGCGTGAAGCGCCCGGAACGCATTTATATAGCGCCGCGCCCGGTTTCTCAATGAAAACTCATCAAGGACATAGGCGGGTGTGCCAAATTCTCTGGCGACGTCATCAAGCCGGCATCCGCCAATGCGCAGCCCGTCTTTCGGATCGAAAATAGTACCATCCGGATAAAGTGAGAGATCAACCGAGTTGGACACGTCTAACATCAGCTTTTTCTGTCCGATCCAAAATTAGGGCGAAGCGGATTTTGTTACCGCGAGCAGAGTTTGTGTAGATAAATTATTAACCGACCCGATCAAAGGCGACAAAACGAAACCGGTCCAATCCTTGCTGTGGGCCTCGATGACGTCTGGATAATCGAGAACGATATAGGGCCGGTCAGTGTAAATTTTTTCCTGCATTTTATCGACTTCGAGATGCCGCTGCGCCGGGTCAAGCATCGTGCTCTGCGCTTGATACATCTGGTCATAGCCGTGGTCGCAATACCCGCTATCGCTATTATTGCCCAGGGCCGCACAGGTCATCACGCTCAAAACGAAATCAGGGTCGACCACCGGCGTCCAATTCCACATGGCAAGGTCGAAATCAGTGTATCTTCCATCCGTTCCTTGGATTGCCGTGGTGGCGGCGGTCGGATCCATTTTTCGTTGGATGATGGAGACTCCAATCTGCGTGAAATCATTTTGCAAAATTTGGAACGTCCGGTCACCAGTCCCGTTCTCCTCGGTCGGGAACACGACATCATAGGCCATTGGATGACCGTTGGCGAGCCGGATTCCGTTCGGCTGTTTCTTATAGCCCAGAGAATCGAGAATTTGGTTGGCCTTACCTGGATCGAAAGGCAAAGGCTGGATGGAATCATCGTGCCACCCGGTGACCGGAGCGACGATCGTCGAGCCCGCCGTCGCCAAGCCCAGCCACGCGGTGCGGATGATCGCGTCCCGGTCTGTGGCATACTCAAAGGCCTCCCGCACTCGCGGATCCAACAACTCGCGATTATTTTTCTTGCTTGGGTTGGTATTTATGATGAATGTTTTGAACGACACGCTCGGCATCGTCTCCACAGACACCCCCGCCTGTTTCAGAGTGGCCACCGCTGTCGGGGGGATTTGCTCGCCGGCCAAATCAATTTGATGAGACAAAATTGCCATTACCATGGCATCATCATTTGCGTAGAATTGAAATCCTACCGCCTGGATTTTGGGTTTGACGCTGCCCCACCATCGGGGATTAGCCACCAGAAGCGCTGACTGATTGGGAACGGCTTTAGTGAGGATAAACGGACCACCCGAAATTTCAGGAGGCGTGTTATTGAAGGTGGTGATCCCGGTGCCATTGCCCGTTGCCAGAGAAGACCAGACTTTTTTGGGCAGAATCGGAACGGCCTGCATCTGAGCCAATACATTGGCAACCGGCTGGGCATAGGTCAGCACGACCGTATTGTCGTCAGGCGCTTCCGCCTTGTTGAGGTGGGCAACGAGCCCCGCGAGCTGCCCCGTGGGACCATTCTGGTATTGCATGATCATGTTGAGCGTGAAAACCACATCCCGGGCGGTGAGCGGTGTGCCATCAGACCAGGTTGCACCGGGAACCGTATGAAAAATCCACTTCAGCCCATCAGAAGATGTTTGCCAATCCGTGGCGAAATACGGGACGAATTTCAGGTCCTGATCATATTGAACGAGATGAGGGTATATATATTCATAAATGACGAGACTGTAGTCCGATTGGGATACGAAAGGATTTAGCGAATCGATGGGCTGCGTTGCGCCAATGCGCAGAATAAGCGGATCCGCTCCCGCGCGGGCCGCCCCAAGGCTGCCGGAGGCCGCGAGCGCCACAATGGTAATTTGCAAATATTTACCAGGATTCCAACGCTTCATTTTATCCCCCAGAACGCTCCACACCAGACCCCCGCATCCAAGCCGCAGGGCAAAGCCAACCGAGACATCCGCACCGCATCCCCAAGTTCACGCGCAAAACGATTGACGTATGATATTTTGGTTATATTATAGTCAGTATATCAACTGACGGTCAAGCAGAAATTGGAGGACGTCCGCCTTTGGCTAAACGAACAGATTATATCTGGAACCGGATCGGCGTCGCCTTCATCACTGTATTCGTTACGGTGGCTTTTAATTTCGTCTTGTTCCGCGTTCTGCCGGGCAACGCGGCGGACCGAATTGCGCGCATCCCCAATGCCTCGCCCGCCTTGCGGCACGCGCTTGAGGTCCAATTCGGCCTGGACAAGCCTCTTCTCATCCAGTTTCTTGATTATCTCCGCCAGACAGCGATGGGCAATCTAGGCGTCTCTTTCGCCACACGCCAGCCGGTGGCCGATCTTTTGTGGCAATCTTTCCTCAATACCATTCCCATGGTCTCTCTTGGTACGGTTCTTGCCCTCATTCTGGGTATCGCGATCGGCGTGTTTTCCGCGGTCAGGCGGGGCACGGTCGCGGACCATATTGTCACCGCCGCCTCCGTCATATTCTATGCGTTTCCCACTCAATTTCTTGGCATGATGATTCTCATCGCCTTCTCCGGCGTATTGCCGTCGGCGGGAATGGTCGATCCTTTTCTACTTGATAATTCGGTCATCGGCCAGGCGATTGATATCGCCAAACACATGATCATGCCTGTCCTCACCCTCGTGCTCACGCTTTGCGCCGGCAACGTGCTCATCGTCCGCTCCGCTATGCTGGAAACATTGGGGGAGGATTATATTCTCACCGCCAAGGCCAAAGGCCTGTCATCTCTCAAAATCATCTGGTCGCACGCCCTGCGCAACGCCATGCTACCGATCACGACGATGGTGGCGATGTCACTCAGCAGCATCGTCACCGGCTCCATCCTCGTCGAGGTGATTTTTTCCTGGCCCGGTATCGGCCAGGCCCTTTACCAAGCGGTGCTTCAACGGGATTACCCCATGCTGCAGGGCGGGTTCTTGGTAATCACCATCGTCGTCATCCTCTTCAATCTGATATCAGATTTACTTTATTATCGTCTCGATCCGCGGGTAAATTGATCCTTCTTTCTCCTCTTACCTCGCCAGCCAGGATACAGCTTTGGATCACAGTTATGAATGAAATGACAACCTCGCAGCCTCCTGCCGAGGTGCAGGCCGGGTATGGCTTTTGGGCCACAATGGCAGAAGCCTTCCGGGAACCAGGTGCGATGGTAGGGCTGACGATTGTCGCCTTTATCACGATTATCACCCTGGCATCAGGATTTCTGGAGCCCTACCCGCTGCGTGAGGCAAGCTGCCCGGTTTTCGCGCCACCCTCCCTCCATCACTGGTTCGGATGTGACGATGGCGGAATCGACGTCTTCAGCCTGGTGCTGCATGGCGGACGCATCTCCCTGCTGGTCGGAACCTGTTCGGCGGTGATCGCCATTGGGTTGGGTGGCGCCATCGGCATCGTCTCCGGTTATTTCGGCGGCTGGACCGATGTAATTCTGATGAGAATCACCGATTATTTTCTCGTCGTTCCGCAAATTCCTCTGATGATCGTCATTGCCGCCGTTTGGGGAGCGAGCATCTCGCACGTCATTCTCACCATTGGTATTCTCATGTGGACGAGCACGGCCCGTCTGGTGCGTTCCCAGGTGATGAGTCTCAAGGAGCGCAGCTACGTCAGGCGCGTCGAATCCTTGGGGGCAGGCCATACCCGTATCATATTCCACCACATCCTGCCGCAGCTTGGCCCGCTTCTGGTGGCGAACACGGTTCTCGCAATTACTGTGGCTATTTTTAATGAAACGGCACTTTCTTTTCTTGGTTTATCGGACCCGGATGCCATCACCTGGGGCTCCATTATGACTCACGCCTTCAACCGCGCCGCGATTAGCAGCGGCGCCTGGTGGGCCATAGTGCCGGCGGGCATGGCGGTCGCGCTCATCACTACGGGCGGCTATCTCATCGGGCGCGCCATCGAGGACGCGCTCAACCCTCGTTTGCGGATTTCTTATCTTTCGCCACGGGAATGGAAATTATTGCCAACGGCCCAGCCCCGGAAGGGCGCAAACGGATGAACAGCCTCCAGCAAGACCCCTCGCCTATTCTGGAATTCCGCGATTTGAACGTCTGGTTCGAGGGGCGGCACCGCTTCGCTCATGTCGTCAAGGATGTAAATTTTTCCATCCGTCCAGGAGAGTTGATGGGCCTTGTCGGGGAATCGGGCTCCGGCAAGACCACCACCATTCTGGCGGCAATGGGTTTGCTACCCGCAGCGGCAAGGGTGAGCGGCGAGATTCTGCTGGGAGGCCGAAACATTCTCGCCTATGGGCCCGGCTCGGTTGCCCAGCATAGGTGGAAAGACATCGCCATGGTGTTTCAGGGCGCCATGAACGCCCTCAATCCCGTAAAATCTATATCCTGGCAGATTGGCGAAGCCATTCGCGCCCATACCAGCTTGCGCGGGGAGGATATCCGGCGGCGCACCGCTGAACTTCTCGATCTCGTTGGCATTTCCCCCGCGTCGGGCAAAAATTACCCGCATCAATTCTCCGGCGGCATGCGCCAGCGAGCCGTCATGGCCATGGCGTTGGCTTGCAACCCCCGCATCCTGCTCGCGGATGAGCCGACCACCGCGCTCGATGTGATCGTGCAGGATCAGATTCTCAAACTCCTGGCCCGGCTTGCCGGGGAGTTACGGCTGGCGGTTGTGATGGTCACCCATGATCTCGGGGTGGTTGGCGCTGTCTGTCAGCGGGCCGCGGTCATGCGTCATGGCGCGATCGTGGAGCAGGCCGCGGTACCCATTCTCTTCTCACAGCCGCGCCATTCATATACGCGCGAATTGTTCTCCGCCATCCCTTCCTTATCCGCCGCCGCAGAGACTCGCCCGCCCCCTCCCGAAGATCATGCCCCCCTGCTCGAGGCGCGGGATGTTTCCGTAGTCTATCAACGCACGGTCTCGCCAGGGGATCTGTTCCGCCGCAGGCAACCGCAACCCATGGCGGCCGTGAACAATGTCTCGCTCGCTGTCGGGTACGGGGAACTTGTGGCGCTGGTCGGTCAATCCGGCAGCGGCAAAACGACCACGCTCCAAGCCGTATTGGGCATGGTGCCGGTCATTCAAGGCTCGGTGCGGATCGGTCAGATGGAAACAACGGCACTTAACGCACGAGCCTGGCGCCCCCTGCGCCGCCGGGTGCAAATGATCTACCAAGATCCGTATGAATCCCTCGACAGCCGGTATCGCGTGAAGGACATCATCGAGGAGCCGCTGCTGATCCATGGCATTGGCGCGACGGCGCGTGAGCGTCTGGCCATGATCGAGGACGTGCTGAAACGCACCTCGCTCACCCCAGCGGAGGATTTTCTCTACCGGTACCCGCACGAGCTTTCAGGCGGCCAGCGCCAACGTGTGGCCATCGCCGCCAGCCTCATTCTCAAGCCTGAGCTGCTTCTGGCAGATGAGCCCGTCTCCATGCTCGATGTTTCGGTACGAACCGGAATTCTCGCTTTATTGGACGATCTTCGGCGCACCGAACGCATGGGCATATTGATGATCACCCACGATCTTTCCACCGCCGCCAAATACGCAGACCGTATCCTGGTTATGCATGAAGGCCGGATCGTCGAAGCCGGCCCCACGCGGGAAGTGATTCTCTCGCCCAGGGCCGATTATACGCGCCGCCTGCTTGCCTGCATCCCCGACATCGCACGGCCCATTCATGCAATTTGAATGGATGGCCTGGAGGAATTGTCCGGGATTTGAGGATGAAGCCCCGCCGCGGCGGGCATCCCATTCAATCAGTCCGATTGCTACCCCTGCTCAGCCCGGCATGAGATGAATGCGCCGTTCCGCCACGCCAAGAATGGCGTCGCGGCTATAGAGCATCGGCACATATTCCCCCTTTGCCCAGAGCGGCGCGAGATCGCCGTAATGGGTGGAGCGGGGATCACCAGATTGACCGGGCGCGTTGATGCAGACGCTATTATCCCAGGCGCCCACGTCCACCACGATGCGGACCGAAGCCCCAAGATAAACCTGGAAATCCTGAGGGCGATAGGCCGCCATCATGACCGTGTTGTCGCCGCCTCCCATGGGCAGCGGTCCGATCGTGAGGGGCGCCGCCTCCGAGATGGGCAGGAGCGGCGCCAGAGCGGAAGTGAACCTGGCTTGATGGAGCCGTCCCCAGGACCAAGCCCCCGGATCCGGCCCCAGCCGTTCCCGCGCATCGCGCCACGCTGCGGCCAGGGTGACGCGCAGGAGATCATCACGCGCTGCCGCAGACTCTAAAAACCGTCCTGGCGTCTCGATCTCATCAAGGGCGGTTTCGTCATCCGCCTCGGCTAAGATGACGGTGCGCGCGGCTTTATCGGACACCGCCAGGGAAATCAGCCCCGGCTTGAGATGCGCGCTCCACCACAGCTCGAACAAAGCGGCCGGGGCGCTTTCCGCCCGCAACGCTCCATCCCAACCGCGCAGCTGCGCCAAGGCGGCAAGGGTTTCAACATCTTTCCCTTCCAGACGGGCAAGCACGGCCAGCGCGCGCCGCGCGATTAGCGAGACGACATCCGTTTGCAACGATTTAGCCTCGGCCACGCCATGAGCCGCGTCCGTGCCGAGCACCTCCGCAATGCGCCGGGCGCGCGAGGGCCCGGCCCATTCATAGCCAATCGCCTCGGGCGGGGTGGGCCAATCCGGCGACACGTTCATCTCATTGGCGGTGGCTAAGACGCCACGCACCGGATTCTCCGCCCAGGGAAGGCGCTCGGGGTCGAGAAAACCTTGCCACTCGAAGCGGCCATCGCCTGGCACCGGCAACAGCCCCGTCCAGCCCACGCGGACCGGGCTATAGCCGGCGGTCACCCAACCAATATTCCCCTCCGCATCGGCGTAAACCTGATTGACGGCGGGCACGCCCCATTGCCGCATGGCGGCGCGGAACGGGGCGAATCCCCGGCTGCGCATCGAGATCAGGCTGGCGGCATAGGGGGCGGCGCCGGGCTCGGTGAACACGGTGCGCACCGCATAGGCACGCCGCCGGACCAGATCCTCATGGATCACAGGACCGTGGCGGGTGAATTTTAAGATGACAGGCTGGGCGGCGCAGCCCCTGACATCCGCCTGCTCGGTAACGACGCGCATCTTCTCCCAGCCCCCCTGATAGGCATAATGCTCCGGGTCGCCGGGCCGCGTCTCGTACACATAAATATCCTCGACATCCGGCCCCAAGAACAATGTCAGGCCAAACGCCGCATAGCCGTTATGGCCCATCATGATGCCAGGAAAAGACGGCTCGCCCGCGCCGATCGCATCGAAGCCAGGCATGGTGAGATGAATGAGATAGCGCAATGAGGGGACGGAATGGAGACGGTGCGGATCGCTCGCCAAAAGGGCTCTGCCTGTCCCGCTGCGCTCACCATTCACGACCCAGTTATTGGAGCCTTGCAGCCCAGCGGAACCGTCTTCCAGCGCCGTTACATCCCGCCAGCGCGCCACCTCGGCGAGGGTGGCCGCCAACCGCGCGCGGCTGAAGGTGACCGGCGCGGTGGAAAGCGCATGGATATGCATGACCTCGGGAGGAATGGCGGCAAGATCGAGGCCTTCCGCCGGAATGGGGGTGACCGGCGGCTCGAGATGGACGCGCAGCAGGTCGGTGCGAGCATCAGCCCGGGCCATGACCTGCGCCCGCGCCAGTTCCGAGCCGGCATTGCCGACCCAGCCATGGGTACGCACCCGCACCACATCCTCCGGCCGCCAGCGTTGCGGCTTGGTGCCCATGAGCCCGAATTCGGGCGGTAGGCGAGCCGGCTCCGCCTCGGTAAGGGCAATATAGGCGTTGATGCCAGCGGCGAAGGCCGTGCAGATCGCCTCGGCATCCTCGCCATAGCTGCGCCATTCTTGGCCCATATCGCCGCGGTAGAGAAATAGCCGGGCGGCGCGATCCTGCTCCAGATACCCCGGGCCGAAATCCGCCGCGAGCAAGCCGAGTCCGCGCTTGCGCCCCAGATCAATCTGCCACAGGCGGTCCCGCGCCGTGTTAAAGCCTTGGGCAAAGAATAAATCCGGCAGGGAACTGGCGGTGATGTGCGGAATTCCCCAGCGGTCGATGACGATCTCGACCGGATTCTCAAGGCCCGGAATATCGAGACATTCCTCCGTCAGCGGCGGACAAGGGGGCATCGCGTTTCTCCGGTTGCACAGGCCGCCGCCACCGATAGCTTCGCCGCCGCGCGCCTGTCAAAATGGAGAAATGAGTATCAGGAATACTATCTTCTCGTTGACAATCAGAGCGGACTCGGTGACATATTATTGAACACGTTCTGGGCGCAGGAATAAGGGCAATTCAATGAATTACGCTGGAGCGATTTTCTGGGCCCGCGCGTGACGGACACCAAGCCGCATCACTGCATCGAGATTCACGCCGTCGATAAAATTTTTGGCGCCGGAACGGAAGGGCATAAAGCCCTCGACGGAGTCAGCCTCGATATCTACGACAAGGAGTTCTTCACCCTCCTCGGCCCGTCCGGCTGCGGCAAAACGACCCTGCTGCGTATGCTGGCTGGGTTCGAGACGCCGACCCGTGGCGAAATCCGGCTGCATGGAAGGCCGGTGGCAAATCTGCCGCCGCGGGCGCGGCCGGTCAACATGGTGTTTCAGAATTACGCTCTGTTTCCGCATTTGACGGTAACACAGAATATTGCCTTTGGTCTTGAAATGCTGGGCTGGAAAAAGGAGCGCATCGCGGCGCGGGTCACCGCGATGCTCGCTTTGGTGCGGCTGGAGGCGTTTCGGTCGCGCAAGCCAGCCCAGCTTTCCGGCGGCCAGCAACAGCGTGTGGCACTCGCCCGCGCCCTCGCCCCGCAGCCCGAGTTGCTGTTGTTGGACGAACCGCTCTCCGCCCTCGACCTCAAGCTGCGCAAGGAAATGCAGGGCGAGCTGAAACGCTTGCAGCGCGAAACCGGCATCACCTTCGTACTGGTCACCCATGATCAGGAAGAGGCGCTGGCGATGTCTGACCGGCTCGCCGTGATGAATAAGGGGCGGGTACTGCAAACCGGCACGCCAGATGAGATCTATCACCGGCCGGTCTCGCGCTTCGTGGCGGATTTCATAGGCGAGGCGAATCTCATTCCCGGCGCGGCCCTACACCGGGACGGAATTTTCGCCGTGCGGCCAGAACAGGTTACCCTTGCTTCCACCCCCGCCGGACCGGCCCGGCTCGAGGGCGAAGTACGGGAAGCCGTGTTTCTTAGCGCTGATACGATGTATGAAATCGCCGTGCCGCAAGGGAGCGAAATATTAACAATTCGCGCCCGCCTGCGCAGAAGCGCGGCGGAAGCGAGACCAGGGCAAACCGTGCGGCTCCACTGGCCGGACGAGGCCGAGTGGCAGTTGGATGAGTGAGGCTGGCCATGCGGGCTAAAACGGCGCTCGCCCTTCTCTCGCCCGCCATCGCTATCATTTTCGTCTTCATGGCGATCCCGCTGCTGATCGCCTTAATCTATTCCTTCGCCACCGCCGATACCTATGGCGGCGTCACTTGGCCGCCCAGCGTCAGCGCCTACGTGCAGATGCTCTTCACGCAGGATTTCGATGGTAGCCTGATTTTCACGCCGAGCTACCTGCTCATCGTCTGGCGTTCCATCTACCTTGCCACGCTCGCCACCGTGCTGTCTCTGGCGGTTGGCTTTCCGGTGGCCTGGTATATCGTTTGCCAGCCCGCCAGCCGGCGCCGCCTGCTTCTCACGCTGGTGACCTTGCCGTTCTGGATTAACACACTGATCCGTACCTATTGCTGATTCTCATTCTGCGTGATGAGGGGCTGATCAATAACGTGTTATCCTGGCTCAGGGTCATCAGCCATCCTCTGCCTCTCTTATACAATCAGCCGGCCATTCTATTGGGGCTGGTCTATACTTTCCTGCTTTTCATGGTGTTGCCGATCTATGCCACTTTGGAACGTCTAGATCCCCGCCTGGTCGAAGCCGCCTTCGATCTTTACGCCACCCGTTACCGGGTATTAAGGCGTGTGGTCTGGCCCTTGGCCTGAGGTGGCCGGCTTTGTCTGAACACCGTTTCGCAATCTATAAGTGGAAGCTCTGCCGGTTTGGTTGGTAATATGCCGGTATCTGGGCCTCGCGCAAGAAGGGCGTAGCCCGACTGGAGCGAGGCCCAGATACCGGCGGC
>NZ_DAIEIF010000030.1 GCF_027352905.1 Acidocella sp. | reverse complement strand
CACCGCCACCTATCTCGCCTGCGCGCGCATCGGCGCGGTCATCAACCCGCTCATGCCCATCTTCCGCGAGCATGAGCTGCGCTTCATGCTCGGCTTCGCCGAAACCAAGCTGTTCATCGTGCCGCGCCGGTTTCGCAATTTCGATCATGAGAGCATGGCCAAGGGCTTGCAGAAGGAATTGCCCGAGCTGCGCCATGTGGTGGTGGTGGAGGGTGAGGGCGCGGATAGTTTCGAGGCGCTGCTCTCCGGCCCGGAATGGGAGAAGGAGCCGGACGCCAACGCCATTCTGGCAAACAGGCCGAATGGTGATGACATTACCCAGTTGATCTATACCTCAGGCACCACCGGGCGTCCCAAAGGGGTGATGCACAGCTTCAACACGCTTTTGTCTTCTGTAATTCCGTTTGCGGAAAGAATGAAAATCACCGGCGATGATATCGTGTTCATGCCGTCTCCGCTCGCCCATTTGACAGGTTTTGGCTATGGGCTGGTGATGCCGGTACTCATGCACGCCCATGCGGTATTGCTGGATATCTGGCAGCCGGACAAGGCGCTCGACATCATCCGCGCCGAGCATGTCACCTTCACCATGGCCTCCACGCCTTTTCTCTCGGACCTCACGCGGGAAGTCGCGAAAACCGGCAAAGCGGTGCCGACATTACAACGCTTTATTTGCGGCGGCGCGCCAATTCCCAGCGCATTGGTAATGGAATCGCAAAAAATATTGAAAGCGAAAATCATTTCCTTGTGGGGAATGTCGGAAAATGGAGCGGTAACCACGACTTTGATGGAAGATGACGATGAACGCGCTATTAACACGGATGGCAAGCCGTTACCGGGCGCTGAATTAAAGGTGGTCGACGCTGATGGCGCAACCCTGCCCTATGGGGCGGAGGGGCGCCTCATGGTCCGCACATGCAGCAATTTTGGCGGCTATCTGAAATCCCCTCATCTCAACGGGATGGATGAGGAGGGATGGTTCGATACCGGCGATCTCGCGCGCATGGACGAGCGGGGATATATCCGCATCACCGGCCGCAGCAAGGATGTGATCATTCGTGGCGGCGAAAACATCCCCGTCATCGAGGTCGAGGAGTTGCTCTATAAAATGCCCGCGATCCAATACGCCGCGGTGATCGGCTATCCGGATGAGCGGCTGGGGGAGCGTGTCTGCGCGGTGGTGGTGCTTAAACCGGGGCAAAGCCTGACACTTTCGGATATCGTGACTTACCTTAAAAACCAAAAAATCACCATGCAGTACATTCCCGAACGGCTGGAAATAATGGACGCCATGCCCACCACCCCCTCGGGTAAAATCCAGAAATTCAAGCTGCGCGAACAGCTCAAGGAGATGGCTTGATTTCTGTTACCCCATAAAGGCAATTCCATCTGGAAGGACGGCAATGAATCGAAGCCATAGGCGCCAGCCTCTGAAAACCGTGGATCGGGTTCAATTCCGGGAAATGTGCGCGCGCTTCGCGGCCGCGGAGATTGGCCCGCGCTGGCGGATCGCCGACCGGGACAAAAAATTTCCCCGTGAGTTCTATGTCGCGGCGGCCCGGGCGGGCCTCATCGGCATAACGGCTCCCGAATCCGTTGGCGGCTCCGAGCTTGGCTCGTATGAAGAGGCCATCGCCTTGGAGGAAATGTCGAAGGTCAATCCAAATCTCGCCGTTTCGATTTTGGTGCAGAATATCGCCGGCTCGATTCTTTATGATTACGGCTCGCCCGAACAGCAGGATATCGCCCGGGAGATGATTGCCGGCAATCTAATGGTTGCCATCACGATCACCGAGCCGGAAGCGGGGAATGACATTCAGAACGTGTCCACCCAGGCGCGGCGCGATGGAGACGATTGGGTCATTGATGGGCTGAAATCCTTCATCACCTTGGCCGGCGAATGCGATGTTCTGGTCACGCTGGCGCAGACCGATAAAAGCCGGGGCCGGCACGGCATGCAGTTCTTTGCCGTGGATCGGAACAGTCCCGGTGTGAGCTGCTCCCAGATCGAAACCTATGTGAACAGGCCGGCGCCCACTTATAGGGTCCAGTTCGATAATGTGCGGGTTCCGGCGCGCCGGCGCCTCGATGCCGGGTTCAAGGAGATCATGACGGGCTTCAACCGGGAGCGGATCATGGTCGCGGCGCGCTGGCTCGGCCATATGCAGTCCGCTCTGGACTGGGCGCGGGGCTACGCGACCACCAGGCATCAATTTGGCCGGCCCATCGGCGCCAACCAGTCCATCGCGTTTTCCTTGGCGCAGGCCCATGTCGATGTCGAGGCGACACGCCACCTCACCTATCATGCCGCTGAGCGCTATGATTCTGAGGCGCCGCTCAAGGATGTGATTCTGGACGTCTCGACCGCCAAGCTTTTGGCGACTCAGGCGGTCGTGCGGGTGACGCAGACGGCGCTGCACGTGGCGGGCGGCTGGGGCCTCACCGAGGAGCTTCCCGCGATGCGTCTGGCGCTGGATGCCATGGTCGCTCCCGTCACGGTCGGCAGCTGGGAAATTCAACTTCGCGCGATCGCCCGGGAGCTGGGCCTGCCTTGTGACTGAGCGTGTCGCGCCAACAGGCGCAGAGGCTTAAAGCTCGCCTTCCCGGCCGGCAGGTTTGCAATCCCTGGGCTTTGTGACAGAACGCGGCGCCATGTCCACAGACCAGCATGTTCTTACCCTATCCTGCCTCAACCGGCCGGGCATCGTTGCGGCCGTCGCCACCTATCTGTTTAAAACCGGGGCGGATATTCGCGAGGCCCAGCAATTCGATGATCTCGAAACCGGCAGATTTTTTGCCCGCATCGCCTTTTCCCTGGTAGGCGGGGCGGATATCGCGCAGCTGCGGGAGGGGTTTGCCGCCGTCGCGGAACCTTTTGGTCTCACCTGGAAGTTTTCCGATCATGCGCTCCCGCGGCGGGTGCTGTTGCTCGTCTCCAAATACGACCATTGCCTGCAGGATTTACTCTACCGCTGGCGCATTGGAGAATTGGAAATGGAGCCGGTTGGCGTCATCTCCAACCATCCGCGCGCCTCGCGCGACGGAGCCGGGTTGCACGGTGTTCCCTTCCATTATCTGCCGGTCACACCGGCCACGAGAAAGGAGCAGGAGGAACGCATCTTGGACATCGCGGTGCAAACCGGGGCGGAGCTGGTTGTGCTGGCGCGTTATATGCAAATTCTCTCCGACGCGCTCGCCGCCCGGCTGGCGGGGCGCTGCATCAACATCCACCATTCCTTCCTTCCCGGATTCAAGGGCGCGCGCCCCTATCATCAGGCGCATCGGCGCGGGGTTAAGGTTATCGGCGCGACGGCGCATTACGTCACTGGAGACCTCGACGAAGGCCCGATCATCGAGCAGGACGTGGAGCGCATCAGCCATGCCGACACGCCGGAGGACCTGGTGCGCAAGGGGCGCGATATCGAGCGGCGGGTGCTGGCGCGCGCCGTCCGCTATCATTTACAGGACCGTGTTCTCCTCAACGGGGCCAAGACGGTGGTATTCGGCAGCTGACGCGGCGCGCGCGGGCAGGAAAGGAGCGGTCATTTGGCTCGGATCATCGATGGTAAAGCCTTCGCGGCGCGGTTGCGCGCCGCCATCGCGGCGGAGGTGGCGGTGCTGCCCTTCAAGCCGGGGCTGGCGGTGGTGCTGGTGGGGGATGACCCCGCCTCCCAGCTCTATGTGGCCAATAAGGCGCGGCAGACGGTAGAGGCGGGCATGCGCTCTTTTGAGCACCGGCTGCCGGCCCGCGCCTCTCAGGCGGAACTTTTGGACCTGGTGCGGCGGTTGAATGCCGACCCGGCGGTGCACGGCATATTGGTACAGTTGCCGCTGCCGCCGCCTCTTGCCGCGGCGGAGGTGATCGCCGCCATCTCACCTGAAAAAGACGTGGACGGCCTGACCGTGGTGAATGCGGGGCGGCTCGCCACCGGCTTGCCGGGGCTTGTGCCTTGTACGCCGCTCGGCTGCCTGCTGCTGCTGGAAGAGGTCCTCCCGGAGATGGCGGGGTGTCACGCGGTGGTGATCGGCCGCTCCAATCTGGTCGGCAAGCCCGTCGCGCAGTTGTTGTTGCAACGGGACTGCACGGTGACCCTCGCCCATTCCCGCACCCGTGACCTGCCGGGGCTATGCCGGCAGGCGGATATTCTGGTGGCTGCCGCCGGCCGTCCGGAAATGGTTAAAGGCGATTGGGTCAAGCCTGGTGCCGCCGTGATCGATGTCGGCATCAACCGGGTGGCCGGAGCGGCCGGCAAGGCGCGGCTGGTGGGAGATGTGGAGTTCGCCAGCGCCGCGCCCGTGGCCGGGTGGATCACCCCGGTGCCGGGCGGGGTGGGGCCGATGACCATCGCCTGCCTGCTCCGTAATACCTTGACCGCGGCAAAAAACCAGGAGGCCGCCCGCGTGGGCGAACCGGGCTAAAACAATTCTGGTAAACAAGGCTGGCCTTTTTTTCTTGGGCGTCGTAACAATACGTTCAGGAGGATGGCGCATGAATAGCCAGGCCAAATCCAAAATGCGGGCCGTCCGGCTCGCCCAGACCACGCTGCCTGAGGCATTGGAACAGGCGGGTTTGCCGCCAGTTCTGGCTGAGGGCTACCGCACCGTGAGCAGCGCGGCCGCGGTATCGGACCTGACGCTGGAACAGGCCATTGGCGTGCAGGTCCGCCAATTGCGGCGCCGCATCGGCCTCACCGTATCGGAGCTTGCCGCCGCCGCCGGGCTGTCCGGGGGTATGTTATCCAAGATCGAGAATGGACAAATCTCGCCCTCGCTCGCCTCTCTGCAATCCCTGGCGGGGGCGCTCAACGTTCCCGTATCCACATTCTTCTCCGCTTTCGAGGAAAAGCGGGATTGTTCCTTCGTCAAGGCGGGGAGCGGCATGATTATCGAGCGTCAGGGCAACAAGGCCGGGCACCAATATCAATTGCTGGGCCATTCGCTTGGCGGTAAAACGGTGATGGAGCCCTATCTCATCACGTTGAGCGAGGAGGCGCTGCCCTATCCCGCTTTCCAGCACGAGGGGTCGGAATTCATCTACATGCTAAGCGGCGAAGTGGTGTATCGTCATGGCGACCAATCCTATCACCTCACGCCAGGAGACGCGCTGCTGTTCGACTCCGGGGCGCCGCACGGGCCGGAAAAATTGTTGTCAAAGCCGATGACCTATCTTTCCATCATCGTTCATCAGCGCCCGGCCTGATCATCCCGCGCCGATCAGCACGCCGGTGGCGAAAACCAGCGCCCCGCCCAGCGCCACTTGCAGCGTGGCGCGCAGGGGCGATGTGTCCATGAACTTCCAGCGCACCCAGGAGATCACCGCGAGCTCGATGATCACCACGATGATCGCCACCAGCAGCGCCACATGCAGGTTGGGGATAAGAAAGGGCAGGGTATGGCCAAGCCCGCCCAGCGTTGTCATCACCCCGGTCACCGCGCCGCGCACATAGGGCGTGCCCCGGCCGGTGAGCGAGCCGTCATCGGAGAGAGCCTCGGCGAAACCCATGGAAATGCCCGCCCCCACCGCCGCCGCCGCGCCGACGATAAAGGCTGAGAATGGATTATGGGTGGAAAAGGCGGCGGCGAAAATCGGCGCCAGGGTGGAGACGGAGCCATCCATCAGCCCGGCCAGGCCGGGCTGGATGTATTGCAGCATGAATTGCCGCCGGGCGGTCTGGTCCTCGGCTTTGCGGATGTTCTCTGGCAGGTTTTCCGCTGAAAGCTCCTCCGCCATATGCTCGTGCTCGGCCTCGGCGTCGGCGAGATCACCCAACAGCTTGCGAATCGACACATCCGTCGCCCGGGCGGCGGCGCGGCGGTAAAAACGCTGGGTCTCCGCTTCCATGCTTTCCGCCAGATCGCGGACATCGTCTATGCTGGGCTTGGGAAGCTGCCAGATGGAAGGGCGCTGAATGAAGCCTCGCACATCCTGCCGGCGAATGAGGGGAATGTGCTCGCCGAACTTTTCGCGGTAGAGGTCGAGCAGCTGGCGCCTGTGCTCGCTCTCCTGCGCCGCCATTTCCTTGAAGATATTGGCGGAGGCTGGATAATCGTCGCGCAGCCGCTCGGCTATGTCGAGATAGATGCGCCCGTCCTCCTCCTCATTGCCGATGGCGAGGGCGAGAATCTCGCGTTCGGAAAGTTGTGAGAAATCGCGCATGAGCGTGCCCCCGAATGAACCGCCGATTTGACGCGCGGGCCGCGCGCCGTCAAGCAATTTGATGCATTTGCGAATGACTGACTGTCGCATAATCCGCTGAATTCATGATATTTTGATTACAACCCATCACGTTGCCTCTTCACGCAAAAATTGTAAGATGAAACGATGGCGGGGCTGGGTTAAGGCGGTGGAACGGGTGCGGTTAACAAAAGACCTTTGCCCTTGCGGGAGCGGTTTGCGCCGGATGCGATGCTGCGACATGGACGAGGCGCAATGGCCGGGCCTTGAAGCGGCAGCCTTGCTGGATGACAAGGCCATCGAGGCCACCCAGCTTTTCAACGATAAGAAACATGAAGAGGCGGCGGCGCTGGCGCTCAAAATTCTCGATGCCGTGCCCAACCAGCGCGCGGCGCTCCGTGTGCTCTTCGAGATCCGCGATGCCGAGAAGCGCCGCCGCGCGGCGGACGCGCTGGGCGCGCGGCTGGCGGGGCTGGAGGGGCCGGCGGCGTTGCGGGCGCAGGCGAATGAACGTTTCGCCTATTACCTCATCGGCCTCGGCCGCCACGCAGAGGCGGCGCCCTATGCCGCCGCGGCGGTGAAGGCCATGCCCCGGGCGGCGGCGGCCCACCATATCATGGGAATGGTGCTCACCGAAACCGGCGCTCTGCAGGCGGGAGAGCGCCATTACCGGCGGGCACTTGAGTTGTTGGCGCGCGAGGATGGCATGATCCTCGCCAATCTCGCCTGGAATTTGAAAATGCAGGGGCGGCTGACCGAGGCGCGGAAAATCTATGACCGGGCGCTGGCGTTGCGGCCCGATAATTCGCGCGGCGTGGGCGGGCTGGCGCAGTTGCTCTTCACCCAGGGCGCGCGTGGCGAGGCGGATGCGGTGCTGGACGACGCGCTAGCGCGCTGGCCGCAGGATCGTCTGCTGCGCATGCTAAAGGTGATGGCGGATCTCGCTCAGGGCCGGGTGGAGGCGGCGCTGGAGCGGTTGGGGCCGCCGGAGGCGCAGCTGCCTCCTGAAATTCTCGCGCGCGGGCGGGCCCATATGCTGGCGGGCCAGCCGCAGGAGGCCATCACGGCCATCGCGACGGCGCGGGGCGTGCAGCGGGAGCGGACGGGGCAGAGCTTTCGGCCGGAGGAGTTGAGCGCCCGGCTCGAATCCTATCAGGCTTATTTTACCGCCGAGCGCATCCAACCCTTGCCGCGCGCCCGCCCCGGCGCGTTCATGCCGGTCTTCCTCCTCGGTTTTCCCCGCTCTGGCACCGGCCTGCTCGAACAATTACTGGCGCAGACTCCCGGTTTCGCCCCGGGAGATGAGGTCGCGCCGGTGGCGAAACTGACCACGGCCATCCCCGGCCTGGCGGGGGGCGCCGCCTACCCGCAGGCGCTGGACGAGGCGCTGATCGGGGACGGCGCCGAACTTCCAGAGCGGCTGCGGGAGATGTACGAGGCGCCGCGCCGCGCCATGGGGCTGGCACGGCCAGAGGTGGGGTTTATCACCGACCGGGCCGTCAGCAATGTCTGGCATCTCGGATTGATCAAGCTGCTCTACCCCGAGGCCCCCATCATCCATGTGCTGCGTCATCCCTATGATCTCCTGCTCGCCAATATCGCCCAGGACCGCAGGTTAGAGGGCGACGCTCAAGCCGGATTGCCGGGCCTGGCGCGATATTACGATTTTCATGCCCGCATGCTGCGGCATTATCGCGGCCAGCTGACCCTGCGCTACCTGCCGCTGCGTTATGAGGAGCTGGTGGCGAGGCCGGAGGAGGCGGTGGGGCGGGTGCGCGAGTTCATCGGCCTGGACGCCGCCATTCCGGAGGGGCTGGCCGGGAACGCGCTGCCGGTGGCGGCACCCTGGCCGGGGCATTTCGCCGGGCGGGTCGCGGTGCATGGCGGGGCCGCTTGGCGCTTCCGCGCGTATGAGGCCGCTTTGCCCCATCTGTTCAAGGAGGTGGAGCCCATTCTCGCGCCCTGGCTGGCCGAGCTTGGCTATGATGGGGAGCAAGGCGCGTGAGCGGCGCGGCGCAACCCGGCCAGGTGGTGATGCCGCTCGCCGAGGCGCTGGGCCGCCTTGCCCGGCTGGAGCAGGAGGGCCGGCTGGCTGAGGCGGATGATCTCGCCAGCCGGATGCTGGCGGCGATGCCGGAGCACCCGCACATCCTGCAAATGGCGGGCATCGTCTCCCACCGGCTGGGCCGGCATGAGGAGGCGATCGCGCGCATGGAAAAATCCGCGGCGCTGTCGCCAGACACGCCCCTCTACCCCCGCAACATGTGCGAGATCTATCGCGGCGCGGGGCGGCTGGATGAGGCGCTGCGCGCCGGCTTGCGGGCGGTGGAGCTGGCCCCGGGGGATGCCCGTTCCCATTTCAACCTCGCCCTCATCCATTACGAGCGGCGGGAGCTGGATGAGGCCGTGCGGGTGGCCGAGCAGGCGATCGCCTGCGACCCGGCTTTCGCCGAGGCCCATTTCGAGAAAGCCGAGGCGCTGCTGCTGGGCGGGCGGCTGCGGGAAGGCTGGGAGAGCTATGAATGGCGCTTCAAGCTGAAACAGGCCGAGGGGATGCTCCCCAAAACCGACAAGCCGCAATGGGATGGCACGCCGCTCGACCCGGGCAGGCTCCTCATCGTCGGTGACCAGGGCTTTGGCGATTGCATTCAATTCGCCCGGTTCATTCCCTGGGCGTGTTTGCTGGCCCCCCGCCCGGTTCTCGCCTGCTCGGCGGAGCTCATGCCCTTGTTGCGCCAGATCCCCGGCCCCGCCCGGCTCGTCACGCGTTGGGAGGATACGGGGGAGTACGACGCCTATATCCCCCTCTCCGGCCTGCCGCGTTTGGCGGAAGCCACGCTGGAAACCCTGCCCCCCGCGGGGTATCTCGCGGCGCCGGAGGCGCTGGTGCGGCTCTGGGGCGAACGTCTGGAACGGTTGATGCCCAAGGGCAAAAAACGCATCGCGCTGGTCTGGGCCGGGCGGCCCACCCATAAGAACGACAAGAAACGCACGCTGAAACTGGCGCAGTTCGGGCCCCTGTTCGCGCGCGAGGATATCGTGATCGTCACCGTCCAGAAGGGCGAGCAGATCGCCCAGGCGGGCGGGTATTATGGCCGCGCCCCCCTGGTGAATCTCGGGCCGGAGATCGCCGATTTTCTCGATACCATGGCGATTTTGCAAAACGTGGACCGGCTGGTGAGCATCGACACCTCGGTCATTCATCTCGCCGGGGCGAGCAACGTCCCGGCCTCGCTGCTGCTGCCCTACGCGCCGGATTGGCGCTGGCTGCTGCACCGGGAGGATACGCCTTGGTATCCCTCGCTGCGGCTATACCGCCAGACCCGGCCCTATCAATGGGAGGACGTGATCCTCCGCGTGGCGGCGGATATCTAATCAATAATCCTCTGAACCTGAATCCTGGCTTCAGATCAGATGAGTGAAATCTAACCCCGCAGCGCCCGCCAGCCAATGTCGCGGCGGCAGAAGCCATCCTCCCAATCCAGCCGGTCGATGGCCGCGTAGGCGCGGCCGAGCGCCTCGCGCAGATCCTGCCCCACCCCGTTCACCGCCAGCACCCGCCCGCCATTGGCCAGGACGCCGCCCGTCTCGCCCATCATCGTTCCGGCGTGGAAGATGGTCACGCCCGGCACCGCTCCCGCCTCGTCCAGGCCATAAATCTCGCTGCCGGTGGCGTAGGCGCCGGGATAGCCGCGCGCGCACATCACCACCGTGGCGGAGCCGCCGGGCCGCCACGCGGCCCGCACATCTCTCAGCCCGCCCTTCGTCGCGGCCAGCAGCGCCGCCAATAAATCGCCCGCGAGCATGGGCAGCACCGTCTCGCATTCCGGATCGCCGAAGCGGGCATTGAACTCGATCAGCTGCGGCCCGTCCGGGCCGACCATCAGCCCGGCGAAGAGAAACCCCCGAAACGGCGTGCCCCGGCGCGCCATTTCCCTCAGCGCCGGGCGGATGATCTCCGTCATCGCGCGCTCGATCACCTCAGGCGTGGCCCAGGGCGGGTTGAAGACCGCGCCCATGCCGCCGGTATTGGGGCCGGTATCGCCCTCGCCCACCCGCTTATGGTCCGCCGCCGCGCCGAAAAACACCGCCTCCTCGCCATCGCACAAGGCGAAGACGGAAAGCTCCTCGCCCGTCAGGCATTCCTCGATCACCACCGAGGCGCCCGCCGCGCCATGCACCCGCTCCTCCATCAGGGCGGTGACGGCCGCGTGCGCTTCCGCAAGGCTCGCCGCCACCACCACGCCTTTGCCCGCCGCCAGCCCGTCCGCCTTCACCACGATCGGCGCGCCCGCCCGCTCCAGATACTCATGGGCGGCATCGGCTTCGGAGAAACTCTCCCAGCGCGCGGTGGGAATGCCCGCCGCCTCGGCGATCTGCTTGGTGAACAGCTTGCTGCCTTCCAGCCGGGCGGCGGCGGCGCTGGGGCCGCAACAGGCGATCCCGGCCCCGGCCAGCGCGTCGGCAAGGCCGGCCACCAGGGGCGCTTCCGTTCCCGGCACCACGAGATCGATGCCCCGCTCGCGGGCAAAGGCGGTGATCCCGGCGAGATCGGTGGGGCGCAGCATCACGTTTTCGGCCAGGGCGGCGGTGCCGGGATTGCCCGGCGCCACATAGAGCTTGCTCAGCAACGGGCTTTTGGCGATGGCCCAGGCGAGGGCGTGCTCCCTGCCGCCGGAACCGATGATCAAGACCCGCATGGCGCCCCCCTCTATTACCGGGCGGCGCTGTATCATATTCTGCCGCGATGAGCGAAACCGGCCAGAACACCCCTGAATATACCGTCTCCGAGATCGCCGGGGCGGTCAAGCGCACGCTGGAGGGCGCGTTCGGCCGGGTGCGGGTGCGCGGCGAGATCACCGAGTTCCGGCCTTATGCCTCGGGTCATCAATATTTCGCCCTCAAGGATGAGAGCGCCAAGATCCGCGCCGTGCTGTGGAAAAGCGCCGTGCCCCGCGCGGGGCTGAAGGCGGAGAACGGCATCGAGGTCATCGCCACTGGCCGCCTCACCTCTTATTCGGAGCGCTCGGAATACCAGCTCATCGTCGAAAAGCTGGAATATGCCGGGGCGGGGGCGCTGCTCGCCCGCATCGAGACGTTGAGGCTGCGCCTGCAGGCCGAGGGGCTGTTCGAGCGCCGGCGCGCCTTGCCGCTGCTGCCGCGTGTGGTGGGGGTCATCACCTCCGCCCAGGGCGCGGTGTTGCAGGATATCAAAACCACCATCGCCCGCCGCTTTCCCCGGCCCATCCTGCTTTGGCCGGTGCCGGTGCAGGGCGAGGGCGCGGCGGAGCGGATCGCCGCCGCCATCAACGGCTTCAACAGCCTCCCTCCGCATCTGCCGCGGCCGGAGGTGCTGATCGTCGCGCGCGGCGGCGGCAGTCTGGAAGACCTCATGGCGTTTAACGAGGAATGCGTGGTGCGCGCCGCGGCGGCCAGCCATATTCCGCTGATCTCGGCGGTGGGGCACGAGACCGATACGACGCTCATCGACTTCGCCGCCGCCCGCCGCGCTCCCACCCCCACGGCGGCGGCCGAGATGGCGGTGCCCGCGCGCGCCGATCTGCTCGCCGATCTCACCCAGCGCGCCGCCCGGCTGCAAGGCGGGCTTGCCCGCCATCTCGCCCAGGCTGGGGCGGGGCTGGAGCGGGCCGCGGCGCGGCTGCCGGATCTACCCGTGCTGCTCAACACCGCCCGGCAGAGGCTGGATGACCGGGCGGAGCGGCTCGGTCTCTCTCTGCCCCATTATCTGGCGGCGCGCCGCGCCCGGCTGGAGCGTCAGGCGCCGCGCCACCCCGCCGAGATCATCGCCGGCCTGAAAGGCCGGCTCGACCTCGCCGGCCATCGGCTGGTGATCGCGCCCTTCGATCTGCTGCGCGCCGGCCACAGGCGGCTGGACGCCGCCTCCCACCGCCTCATCCCGCCCCGCGCGCAGATCACCGGGCACCGTGCCGCCCTGGCCCTGCTGGAACAAAAAGAACGCGCCAGCCTGGCCGCGCGCCGGCGCGAGGGGGCGCTGCGGCTGGAAGCTCTCGCCGCCCGGCTGAACGCCGTCTCCTATGAGCGCGTGCTTGCCCGCGGCTTCGCGCTGGTAACCAGGCCGGGCGGCGGCACCGTGACCCAGGCGGCGGCGGTGGCGCCCGGCGCGGCGCTTACCCTGCGCTTCAGCGATGGCAAGGTGGGGGTGAGGGCTGAGGGCCGCCTGCGCCCCGCCCAGCTGGATCTCGGTCTCTGAGATGCCCCTGGCTTCAACCATGGCTTGAACCATTCTAATTATACGCCCAAATTATGATTTCATGAGCTGTTTTTTCTCCGTGCCGCGATGACGGCCGCCTCGGAGGCGGAATTCAAAGACTTCTGGCGCGAATGCACCCATTGCGGGTTGTTCTGCCGCCTCGGTCCCCGCCACCCCGGCGAGGTGGCGGAATGTCCACGTTGCGGCACCGCCCTGTGGCGGATGCGGCGGTCGCATATGAACTTTCCCTTGGCCTGCGCCATGGCGGGGTTGCTTTTCTATATCTTCGCCCTCATGGCGCCATTTCTCGAAATCGAAACCTATGGCCGCGCCGCCTTTGCCCGGCTGGAAACGGGACCCATCCGCTTGACGGAGGGGGGGTGGGAGCTGCTGGGCACGCTGGTTTTCATCGTCACCCTCATCATGCCCGGCGTGAAGCTCGGCATCGCCATCATCACCCTGCTCGGGCTGGAAACCGGCCTGCCCAGGCGGCTCCTCAAATCCTTGTTCCGCTGGTATGAAACCATCTCGCCCTGGGCGATGATGGATGTATATCTGCTCGGCTTTCTCGTGGCCTATACCCGCCTGACCCCGATGTTCAACGTGCATCTGGACACGGCGTTATACGCGCTTATCGGGCTGATGCTCTCGATGGCCGCCATGGATGCCAGCCTCGATCAGGAGTTGGTATGGCGGCGGCTCGGCCATGAGGATTTGCCGGCGGAGCGGGGGGAGGCCCAGCCCATTGGCTGCATGGTGTGCGGGCTGGTCAATCACCGTCCGCCCGGAAGCCCCTGCCTGCGCTGCGAGACGATTCTGGAGCCGCGCAAGCCGGCCAGCGTCACCCGGGCCTGGGCCTATACCATCGCCGCGGCCTGCCTGTATGTGCCGGCCAATCTCTACCCGATCATGAATCTCACGAGCATGGCCAAGACCCAGCCCTATACGATTTTCACCGGCATCGTCGAATTGGTGAAGAATGGTTTGTGGCCGGTGGCGCTGCTGGTGTTTTTCGCCAGCATCACCATACCGCTGCTCAAGCTCGTGGGTATGGCCTATATCCTCGTCACCTGCCAGCGCGGCAGCGCCCAGCTGATGCGCGGCCGCACCCTCGCCTATAAGATCATCAACGTCATCGGCCGCTGGTCGATGATCGACATCTTCATGATCTCCATTCTCGTCGCGCTGGTTCATTTCGGCCAGATCGCGAATGTGACCGCCGATACCGGCGCCGTGTGCTTCGCCTCCGTGGTCATATTGACGATTTTCGCCGTGGACGCGTTCGACCCCCGGCTGATCTGGGATAATGCCGGTAACGCCAAGGAGGACCACAAGGCATGACTGACGAGCCCGCGCCGGACGCTCATTCGAACCCGCCTCAGGCCCGGCTCCGGCGGCACCGTTTCCAAATCGTCTGGATTATTCCCATCGTCGCCGCGCTCATCGCCGCCTATCTCGGCTATCGCACGATCATCGCCGAGGGCCCGCTCCTCACCCTCACTTTCAAGGACGCCCAGGGGCTGGAAGCCGGGCAGACGGAGGTCAAATATAAGGCCGTCTCGCTGGGCACGGTCGAGAGTATCGACCTCGCCAAGGATAACAGCAAGGTCATCGTCAAGGTCCGGATGAAAAGCGTGGGAGAACGGTTCCTCAACTCCAACGCCCGCTACTGGGTCGAGCGGCCCCGGCTGACCTTCGGGGATATTTCCGGTATCGAAACCCTGGTTTCGGGCGCGTATATCGCCGTGGACCCCGGCAAACCCGGCGGACATCACCAGGACAGCTTCGTGGGGCTGGAGCAGCCGCCCGGCGTGCGCTCCGACGAGCCAGGCCGGACCTACACGCTGATGGCGAACCAGCTGGGCTCGATCACCTCCGGCTCGCCGATCTTCTATCGCGATGTCCAGGCGGGCGAGGTGCTGGGCTATGACATCGGCAACGGTCTCGGGCCGATCAAGATCAATATCTTCATCCGCGCCCCGTTCGATGATCTCGTCCGGCCCAATAGCCGCTTCTGGAATACGTCCGGCATCACCATCGACACCAAGGGCGGCGTGCTGCAATTGCGGGTGCAGTCGGTTCAGGCGGTCATCGCCGGCGGCATCGACTTCATTCTCCCCCGCTCCGCCCAGAGCCAGGCCCCCAGCCCCCCCGGCGCGGTTTTCCAGCTTTTCACCTCGCGTCAGGAGGCGGAGGCCGCCGCCTTCACCCGCCAGATCAAGGTAGTCAGCTATGCCAATAGCGATGTCAGCGGGCTCACGCCCGGCGCGCCGGTGAATTTGCTGGGTATCCAGGTAGGCAGCGTGATGAGCGTGGATCTCCTGCCTGATCCCGCGACCGGTCAGGTCAAGGTGAGGATCGGCATGCAACTCCTGCCGCAACGGATCTTCGGCCAGGATAACACCGATACCGCCAGCGCCACCCAGAGCTTGCAGAATTTCGTCGATCACGGGATGCGCGTCGAGATCGGCTACGCCAATTACGTCACCGGCCAGAAAGAGATCGACCTGACCATGGTGAAGAAGGCGCATCCGGCCAAGGTGACCCAGGAGAATGACAGCCTCGTGCTGCCCTTCCAGAAGGGGGCGCTCGACGACATGCTCGCCAACGCCACCGACATCACCGCCAAGGTGGATCAGATGCCCTTCAAGCAGATCGGCGAGAATTTCAACAAGCTTTTGAAGACCGCCAATAACACGCTCGGCTCGGCCCAGACGAAGGAGCTCATCTCCCATCTCTCGGCGATGCTTGCCAGCGCCAATACCACCTTGCAGGAGTTGAACGAAAGCTTCGGCCAGGATTCGACGCTGCAAAACGGTCTCCAGCAGCTGCTGTCCCAATCCAGCATGACCCTGCAAACATTGCAGGCCCTCGCCGCCTATCTCAACCAGCATCCGCAAGCGATCATTTTTGGACGGAGCAAACAATGAAACGGCGTTTTCTCATCGCCTCATCCGGCGCGGCGCTGCTGGCCGGGTGCAGCTCCGCCCCGGTCCATAATTGGAGCATCGCCGCCCTGCCGGGGGCGGTGCGAGGCGGCACCGGCCAGCGCGTCGGCGTGCGGCCCATCGGCCTGCCCGCCGCGCTGAACCAATCGGGCGTGCCGGTTTTCAGCGTGGATTACGCCGCCAACACCTTCCCCAACGACCAATGGGCCGCGCCGCTCTCCAGCCTGTTGCAAACCGCGATGGTGCAGGATCTCGCCCAGCGCCTCCCCGCCGATACGGTGCTCGCCGTGGGCGGGGCCATCGGCGCCGCGCCGGATGAGCTGGTGGAGATCCAGCTTCTCACCTTCGCCCCGGATAGCGCGGGCGAGGTCAGGCTGATGGCCCAGCTCGCCGTCCGCCCCGCCAAGGCGCAAATCTGGCAGTTCCGGAATTTTTCGGCCACCGCCCCGGCCGGCAAGACAGCGCAGCAGATCGTCGCGGCGATGAGCCAGCTTTGGGCTCAGGCCGCCGACCAGGTGGCGGCGATGCTGGCGTGAGCCTCGAGGCCCGCTGGGATTACCGGCTCAGCAGAATCGTCGCGGTTTCCAGCGTGAAGCCGCCTTCCTCGGTCAGGCGGAGGTAACGGCGCACCGGGTCCGGCGCGCCACGCTGGAGGTGCCGGATCGCCGCCACCATCTCCGGCGGGGTCCGGGTCCGCTCCGTCCAGCTGGCAAAATCCAGCGGCAAGGGCCGCACGGTGCAGCGCTGGAGGCTGAAGCCCGCTTCCCCCAGCGCGGCGCACCATTGGCCGGCGCTGTAATTGCGGACATGCGAGGGGTCGCGCAGCAATTCCAGGGCTTGCAGATGCGTGTCCAGCAAGGGCGATTCCGGCGCCAGCGTATCCATGAACACGGCGAGACCGCCCGGTTTGGTCACCCGCCACGCCTCGCGCAGCCCCGCCTTGAAATCGGACCAGTGATGCGCGGTGAAGCGGCAAAGCACCGCGTCGAAATGCTCATCCGCGAAGGGCAGGGATTCGGCGGGGGCCAGGCAGGTCTCGATATTATGCAGGCCCTGCGCGGCGGCGGTGCGGGCCACGGCGGCCAGCATGGCGGGGGTGACGTCGCAGGCCACCACCCGCGTCGCGTAGCGGGCGGCGCGGTAACTCACATGGCCGCCGCCGCATCCGAGATCGAGCACGCAAGGCAGGGTACGGCCGCGCAGCGCGGCCTCCATCTCGTCGAGATCCTCCCCCGCCGCATGGACCTGGCTGCGGACATAGGCCTCGGCCCGCGGCTCGTAATGGGTGGCGGCGAAATGCTTGTCCGTCATCGCGGTTGTCTCCTCGCTTTACGCAGGCCGGCTCAATGCGCCTCGGCCCAGTTTTTACCGGTCCCGGTTTCCACCACCAGCGGCACGGAGAGGCTGGCCGCGTTCTGCATCACCTCGCGCGCCAGCGCCGCGGCCGCCTCCGCCTCGGCTTCCGGCGCCTCGAACAGCAATTCGTCATGCACCTGGAGCAGCAGCCGGGTGGAAAGCCCCGCCGCCCGCAGAGCCTTGGGTAGCTTCACCATCGCCCGCTTGATGATGTCCGCGGCGCCGCCCTGCAAGGGGGCGTTGATCGCCTGCCGCTCGGCATAGGCGCGCGTGGCGGGAATTTTGTCGCGGATGCGCGGCACCCAGCAGCGCCGCCCGAAGGGGGTGAGCACGTAACCCTGGGTGCGGGCCTGTTCCTTGGTGGTTTCCATATAAGCCCGGATCTCGGGATAGCGCCGGAAATAGGCCTCGATATAGTCCCGCGCCTCGCCGGGCGTTATGCCGAGCTGGCGCGCCAGCCCGAAGGCGGAAATTCCGTAGATGATGCCGAAATTGATCGCCTTGGCGCGGCGGCGGGTGGCGCTGTCCATCCCCGCCATGGGGATGCCGAACACCTCCGAGGCGGTACGGGTGTGAATATCCTCGGCCTTGGCGAAGCTTTCCTTGAGCGCCGGAATATTGGCGACATGGGCGAGCAGCCGCAATTCGATCTGCGAGTAATCCGCCGAGATCAGCCTTGCCCCCGCCGGGGCGATGAAGGCTCTGCGGATGCGCCCGCCCTCCTCGGTCCGCACCGGGATGTTCTGGAGGTTGGGGTCGGTGGAGGAAAGGCGGCCCGTGGTCGTCGCCGCCATCTGGAAGCTGGTATGCACGCGGCCCGTCACCGGGTCCACCTGCTGGATCAGCGCGTCCGCATAGGTGGTTTTGAGCTTGGCGAGCTGACGCCAGTCCAGCACCCGCGCCGCGATCTCCGCGCCCTGCTCGGCCAGGCTTTCCAGCACGGCGGAATCCGTGCCCCAGGCGCCATTCTTGCCGCGCTTGCCGCCGGGGAGCTTCATCTCCTCGAACAGCACCTCGCCCAGCTGCTTGGGGCTGCCGACATTGAAATCGCGCCCGGCGAGGCAGCGGATCTCCTCCTCCAGCGCCGCCATGCGCGAGGCGAATTCAGCGGACATGGCAGTGAGATCGGCCTTGTCCACCAGCACGCCCGCCGCCTCCATCCCGGCCAGCACCGGGATGAGCCTTTTTTCCACCAATTCGTAAAGGGCGAAAGATTTATGCACCCGCAAGGCGGGTTTGAGCGTCTCCCACAGGCGCAGCGTGACATCCGCCGCCTCGCCCGCCAGCCCGGCGGCCTTGTCCAGCGGCGCCGCCGCGAAGCTGAGCCGCCCGCGCCCGGTGCCGGTCACCTCATTGGCGGTCTTGACGGTGTGGGAGAGATGCACGCGCGCCAGCGTGGCGAGATCATGCGCGAAATTGCCCGCATCCTGGGCGTAGGAGATCAGCATGACATCATCGAGCGGCGCGGGCGGGGCGAGCCCTGCGCGGGCCAGCGCCTCGGCCGAATATTTGGCGTCGTGGAACACCTTCATCACCGAGACATCGGCGAGGAGCGGGTCGAGTTCAGCCGCCGCCGCCTCCCAGTCCAAGGCGGGCGGAGCATCCAAGGCGGCCTCGTGGCCGAGCGGCAGATACGCCGCCTGGCCGGCGCGGGCCGCCAGCCCCAGCCCGACCAGCCGGCCATGCAGCCCGGCGGGATCGTCCGTCTGGACCGAGAGCGCGAGCACCCCCGTCTCACGCGCCGCCGCGGCGATGGCCCGCAACTCCGCCAGGCTGACGATGAGAGGGTAGGGGCCGAAGGGCGCATGGCTCGGCTCGACCGGCGCGCTCTCCTCGGCCTGGCCGTCCTCCAGCCCCAGCCGGTGGCGGATGGAGCGGAAGCCGTTCTCGGTGAGAAAGGCGCGCAGCACCGCCGCGTCCCAGGGCTTCACCGCCAGATCCTCCAGAGGCAGCGGCAAGGGCGCGTCATCGCGCAAAATCACCAGCTGGCGGGAAAGCCGCGCCGCATCGGCATGCTCAATAAGCGCGTCCCGCCGCTTAGAGGGCTTCATCGCCGCCGCCGCCGCCAGCACGCCGTCCAGCGTGCCGAATTCATTGATCAGCGCCGCCGCCCCCTTGGGGCCGATGCCCGGCACGCCCGGCACGTTATCCACCGAATCGCCGATCAGCGCCTGCACCTCCACCACCTTCTCCGGCGGCACCCCAAATTTGGCTTCCACCTCGGCAGAGCCGATGGGCGTGGCCTTGATCGGGTCGAGCATGGTCACGCCGTCGCGGATCAGCTGCATGAGATCCTTGTCGGAGGAGACGATCACCACCTCGCCCCCCGCCGCGCGCGCCGCCTTGGCGTAAGAGGCGATCAGGTCATCCGCCTCCCAATCGGCCAGTTCTATAGAGGGCACGCCAAAGGCCTTGGTCGCCTCGCGGATGAGGGCGAATTGCGGCACCAGCTCGGGCGGCGGCTCGGGCCGGTGGGCCTTGTAGTGGTTGTAAAGCCGGTTGCGGAAGGTCTTGCGCCCGGCGTCGAAAATCACCGCCAGATGCGTGCCCGTATGCTCCTTCAAAAGCCGCGCCAGCATGTTGCAGAAGCCGAACACGGCGTTGACATGCACGCCATCCGGGCGCTGCATGTCCGGCAGCGCGTGGAAGGCCCTGAAGATGAAGCCCGACCCATCAACCAGAACGAGTTTCAATGGCCGGTATCCGCGCCCTCGCCGTCCAGGATGAAGATGCGCGAGCAATAAGGACAGGCGATTTGCTTCCCTGGAATGCGCAGATAAACCTTGGGATGGCCGAGCGGTCCAGCGCCGCCATCGCAGGCGACGGCGCGGGTTTTGACATGGATGATTTCCGAATGATTGATCGAGTCCGTCTGTACGCTCATGCTTTCGCGCTCCGCTGCCAACACGTCTTGGCCTCTCTCTTAGCTTCATTCCGCGCCGTTCCCAAGCTGGCCCTGGCCCTGGCTGGCTGCGCCTCGCCGCCTTTCGCCCCGCCGCGCCCGGCGCCCGGCTTTCCCATCGTCACCTCTGGCTATTTCAACCTCGCGGATGGCGCCCGCCTGCCATACCGGCTCTACCCGGCGCAAGGAGAGGTCAAGGCGGTGGCGCTCGCCCTGCATGGCTACACGGATAGCCGCGATGGCTGGGAGATGCTGGCCGGTTATCTCAACCCCCGCGGCATCGAGATCTACGCGCCGGATATTTCCTCCTTCGGCGCCACCGCCAATCGCGGCCATTGGCCGGGCACGCCGGTGCTGGTGCGCGAGGCGCGGGAGGAAGCCGTGCAGCTGCGCCGGCTTTACCCGCACACGCCGCTCTACATCATGGGTGAGAGCATGGGCGGGGCCATCGGTCTGCTGCTCGGCGCCTCAGCCGCGCCGCCGCCGGTGGATGGCTATGTGCTCTCCGCCCCGGCGGTGTGGGGCGGGCCGGCGATGGGACCGGTTTTGAAAAGCAGCCTGCGCGTGGCCGAGTTCTTCGCGCCGGGGAAGCGGCTCACCGGCCAGGCGGTGCATGTCCGTGCCTCGGATAACGAGGCGGCGCTCATCGCCTTCGGCAACGACCCGCTCACCCTGCACGCGCCCAGCATCCGCGACATCGCCGGGCTGGTGGAGCTGATGGGAAAGGCGCAGCTGGCCTGCGCGCGCTTCAATCAGCGGGCGCTCATTCTCTATGGCGGACATGATGAGCTGATCCCCCCCGGCGCCATGCGGGCTTGCTGGCGGGCGATTCCCGCCGCCGCGCCGGTCACGCTCGCCTATTATCCGCCGGATTATCACCTGATCCCGCGCGATCTGGAGCGCGCGGTGCCGGATGCGGATATCCTCGCCTTTCTCAGTCATCGCGGCCTGCCCTCGGCGGCGCCGAGCGAGGCCACCATCTTCATGGCGACGATGGACGACTCGCCGCGCTGAGCCGGGCGGTGGCGTTGGGGGGCAGGGGTCGCGAGCGGCCGGAGGAATCAATGGCGACGAATTTGAACACCGCCTTGGTCACCCGCTCGTCGTTTTCCTCGGAACGCTCGCGCCGCCAAGCCTCTATGGAAATATTCATCGAGGTGCGGCCGATGGAGACGAGCTGGCAATAGACCGAGACCTCGTCCCCCACCCTGACCGGGCGGATAAAACTCATCGCCTCCACAGCCACGGTCGCGCAGCGGCCATGGGCGATCCGCTGGGCGAGATTCCCGCCCGCGAGATCCATCTGGCTCATCAGCCAGCCGCCGAAAATATCGCCATTGGCGTTGGCGTCGGCGGGCATGGCGATCGTCCGGATCATCGGCAGGACGTCCGGCGGCAACTCACGTTCCAATGGAGTCATCAGAGGTTTTTCTCGATCCAGGCCTTGAGCATGGATTTGGGGGCGGCGCCGACCTGCTTGGCCGCCACCTGGCCATTTTTGAAGATGAGCAAGGTGGGAATGCCGGTGACCCCATACTTGCTGGGCGCCATCGGATTTTCGTCGATATTCACCTTCACCACCTCAAGCTTGCCGTCATACTCCTTGGAGAGATCCTCCAGCGCCGGGGCGATGGCGCGGCAGGGGCCGCACCACTCCGCCCAGAAATCCACCAGCACCGGCTTGGCGGATTTTAGTACTTCGGTCGCGAAGGTCGTGTCCGTCACCGCTTTCGTCATGATGCACCCGTGTGAATGAAACCTGCCGTAACATGGCGGCGAATGGCGGGGCGATCAAGCCAGGGCCACCGCGTCCAGCAGCGCGTCCGGCACGGGCATGGCCTCGGCCCGCGCGGTCCAGACCAGCAGGCAGCGCACCGCCCGGCCCGGATGGATCTGGCGCAGCACCGCCCGGTAGGCGGCAAGCTGGCCGAGATAGGCGGCGGGTATGCCGTCCGGTCCGGCGGGCGGGGCGCGGTCCGTCTTGTAATCGGCGATGATGATCTCCGCCGCGCCGATAAAGAGCCGGTCCACCAGGCCGCCGGTCTCCCGCCCCGCCACCACCCCGGCGAGCGGCACCTCCGCCATCGAGCCGGGGCCGAAGAGCGGCGCGAGTTCGGGGCTGCCGAGAATTTTCAGCAGGGCGTCGCAGAGGTCCTCAGCCTCCGCCGCCAGGGCGGGCTGGGAAAGGAGATAGGCGCGCGCCGCCTCCCGCCGCGCCGCCGGGGCGAGGCCGGGCAGATGCTGGAGCAAGGCATGCACGGCGCCGCCGCGCGCCAGGGCGGCGGCGCGGCGGGAGGCGGAGGCTTGCGGCCCCGCCAGCGGACTCGCGGGCAGGATGGCGTGGAACGCTCCCTCCGCCGCCCGGCTGGGGACGATCCGCTCTGGTGTCTCGTTTTCCTTGCGCGGCGGCGTGGCCCGCCAGTCCGGCGCGGTCCCCGCCCAGCCGGGCAAGGCCGCGCCGGGCCGGGCGCTCCGCGCTCCGGCGCCATCCGGCGGCGCGGTTTGCGGACGGTCATAAACGAGGGAGCCATCATCTTCCTGGCGGGCGGGCAAGCGGGTGAAGCCCGCCTTCACCGCCTCGTACCAGCACGTGGCCGGCGGGGCCTTGGCGCCGGCCGCGCCGCAGATGAGCAATTCATCCTCGGCGCGGGTGAGCGCCACGTAGAGCAGGCGGTTATATTCCTCCTTGCGCGCGGCGCTGCGCGCCGCCTCCGCCTGGGACAGCACGCCGGGGCGTTGCTCCGCGCGCGGGCAGAGCACCGGCAGCTTCATCCCCGCCTGCTGCGGCACGTCCATCCATAAGAGGCTGGTCTCGGGTTTCAGCGGGCTCACCGTATCCGGCAGGATGACGATGGGCGCCTGCAACCCCTTGGCGCCGTGCACGGTCATGATCCGCACCTCGTCGCTCGCCGTCTCGGATTCGCGCTTGATGTCGGCGGCGGCGAGCCGCACCCGCTGGACGAAATTCTGCAAACTGCCTGGCTCGGCGGTGGAGAATTGCAACGCCTCGGCCAGCAATTCATCCAGCGGCTCCGCCGCCTCGGCGCCGAGGCGGGCCAGCATCCGCGCCCGCCCGCCCAGCGGGCCCAGCGCCTCGGCCAGCAGCAGAAAAGGGCTGATGAAATCCGTCTGGGCGCGCAGCGTCTCGTAAAACCGCTTGGCCGCCCGCCATTCCGGCCGCTCCTCCGCCCGGGCGTAGAGCGCCGCCACCAGCGAGGCCGGGCGGCCCAGCGCCAGCGCCATCAGGCTGTCATCGTCCAGCCCGCCCAGAGGCGAGACGAGAAATTGCGCGAAGGCGAGGTCATCCTCGGGCAGCAGCAGCGCGTCGCACAAGGCGAGCATGTCGGCGACGGCCGTCTGCCGCGTCAGCACCATGCGGTCCAGCCCCGCCACCGCGATGCCACGCGCCTTGAGCCTGGAGGTGAGCGCGCCGACCAGCGGCCCCCGGCGGCGCACGAGAACGAGGAAATCGCCAGGCCGGGCGGGGCGGCCCTTGGCCGGCAAATCCTGGCCCAGCCGCCCGGCGATGAAATCGCATAACCGCGCCGCCAGCAGCGCGGTGGCGGATCGCGCCTTCTGGTAGTCATCCGGCAAATCCCAATCCGGCGCGCCGGCGGCGGCCTCCGGCTGGGTGAGCGGCCAGAGAGTCACCCGCCCCGCCTGTCCGGCCCGGCTCACGCCATGGCGGAGGGTTTCACCAGGGGCGAGCACCCCCTCGCGCGCGAAGCCCGCCGCGAACACCGCGTCGGTGAGTTCCAGCACCGGGGCGGTGGAGCGGAAGGAGACGGAAAGCGCCCCATCCAGCCAGGGGCGGCCCGCGCCCCGCGCCGCCTCGCGGAATTTGCCGCGATAGGTCTCGAAGCTTTTGAGGTCCGCGCCCTGGAAGGAGAAGATCGATTGCTTGGGGTCGCCCACCGCGAAAATGCTGCGCGCCGCCTCGCGCGCGCCCTCTCCGGCGAAAAATTCCGCCGCGATGGCGTTGGCGATGCGCCATTGCGCCGGGGCGGTGTCCTGCACCTCGTCGAGCAGGAGATGCTCGATGCCGCCATCCAGCTTGTAGAGCACCCAGGCCGCGCCGGGGTCCACCAGCAACTCTCCGGTCTGGAGGATGAGATCGGCATAGGTCAGCGCCGCCGCGCGCCGCTTGGCCGTGCGCTCCGCCGCCCCGGCGGGGATGAGAAGCTGGAGCAGCGCGGCGTTGAACCGCACCAGCCGGAGCAGCTTGCGGCGGTCGCGCAGGGCGAGAAGGCGCTCGGCCTCGCGCGCGAAGGGCGTGAGGATTCGCTCATCCGCCGCCGTCTTGCCGCAGCACGCTTCCAATTTGCGCGGCGTGCCCGCCTGGGTCAGCCACACCGTCTCCCAGGCCGCGCATGCGGCCTGGCGGGCCTCCGTTTCCAGTTCCAGCCAGGCGAGCGCGCGCGTGGCCCAGCTCCGCCAGCTCGGCGTGCCCCGCGCCGCCACCTCGGCCAGGGCGGCACGCAACGCGGCCTCGCCGGGCGGCACCGCGAACTCGCGGGAGATCACCGCCTCGTCATCCGCTTCCGCCGCCCCCAGCGCGGCGCGCAGCAGCGCCGCCACCCGCTCCGCCGTGCAGGGCAGGGAGAGCAATTCATGCTCCGCCTCCGCCGCGAAACCGGCGCTGATCCCGGCGAAGCGCAGCTCGTCGATCTCGCCCGCCACGGTTTCGATCTGGGAAAACAGCGCCGGGCGGGCCAGGATCTCCTCCCGCGCCTCGCGCAGGCGCTGGGCCGCCGCCTCGTCATCCGCCACGGTGAAATGCGGCGAAAGCCGCGCCTCCAGCGGGAAGCGCCGGAGCAGGGATTGACAGAAGGCGTGGATCGTCTCGATGCGCATGCCGCCGGGCAGATCGAGCACCTCCGCGAAAAGCTGGCGCGCCCGCCGCAGCGTATGGGGGCTTTGCGGCACCGCGAGCGCGCGCAGCCGGGCGCGGAGTTCCGCCTCCGGCATCGTCACCCATTCGCCCAGGCGCCGGTTGAGGCGGATGCGCATCTCCGCCGCCGCCGCCTTGGTGTAGGTGAGGCAGAGAATCCGTTCCGGCGCGGCGCCCGCCAGCATCAGCCGCAGCAGCCTGTCGGTGAGCAACTTGGTTTTGCCGCTCCCCGCCGAGGCCGAGACGAAGGCGGATACCGCCGGGTCGGAGGCCGCCAATTGCTGGCGGTTGGCATCCTCAATCGCGGTCATCGCCAGTCTCGTCCTCCCCCGCCCATTCCGCCCGGCGCGAAATCCCGGCGTAATCGTCGTAGAGATTTTGCCGGTCCGGGTGCGGCGCGGCGAGAAAGGCCGTGGCCGGGTCGGCGAACCGCGCCAGCAGGGCGGGCAGGGCGCTGGCGGCGCTGTCGATGACGGCGCGCAATTCCCCCGGCTTTGCCAGCAGCGCCGTCTCGCTGCCCGGCGCGGCCCGGCCCGAAAGCCCGATATACAGCAATTCCCTCACCTCCGCCGCGAATTCCTGGCCGAAGGCGCCGCGCTCGGCCATCGCCGCCTCCAGCGGCAATTGCGGCGCGGTTCCCGCCCGCACCTTTTTCTCCTCCGGGATTTTACCGGTCTTGTAGTCCATGATCCGCACCCCGCCATCGGCATGGCGCTCGATACGGTCGGCCCGGCCCTTGAGGATGAGACCGCCCGGCAGCGCCCATTCTCCCTCTTTTTCCAGGGCCCGCGCGGCGGGCTGGCCGAGCCGGGCGCAACGCTCGCGCTCCGCCTCCGCCAGCCAGGCCGCGATCCGCCTCAGCCGCGCCTCCCACCATTGCGCCAAAGCCGGGCGCGGCCGGCCCGCGCGCATCGCCGTTACCAGCGCCAGGCAAAGCCGTTCCGCCGCGTCCGCCGCCAGCGGATCGCCCTGCGCGAAGAACGCGGCGAGACCGGCATGGACGATATCGCCGAATTGGCTGGCGTCGCTCTCCTCGTCCAGCGGAGCGAGAGGGGCGAGACGGAGGATGCGCCGCGCATAGATGGCGTAGGGGTCGGCCATCAGCGTCGCGATGTCGGAGACCGAATAGATGGTGGGGCGGAGCGCCGCGGGCGGGGCGGGGCGGGGCTTGGGCCGCTGCGTCCGCCGCTCCGGCTGGTCGAGCTGCCCGGCCCAGGCGGCGGCGGGGTGAGGGGGCAATTCCATGTTCTGCCCGGTGAGCATGGCGGCCAGGCGCGTCAGCCAGCGCGCGGGCACGGCGGGGGCGCGCTCGCGCCGCTTGGGCGCGGCGAGAATGACCTGCCGGCAGGCGCAGCCCAGGGAAAAAAATGCATGGGCGGCCTGGCCCAGCTTGCGCTCCGGGCTGGGCAGCCCGGCCTGGCGGCGCATGGGGCGGGAGAGCCAGGGGCCCGGCTCTTCCAAGGCGGGCCACACACCCTCGACCAACCCGCCCAGCACCGCCACATCCACGCTTTGCAGCGCCGCCTCCTGGATGCCCCAGATGGCGATGCGGGGGTGGCTGTCCTTGGAGCGGGGGCGGCGCACCACCCCGCCCGCCAGCAGCGCGTCCAGCAATTCCGGCAATTCGGCGAGGCTCGTCTCCGGCAAATCCGCCAGCGCGGCCAGCGCCTCCGCCAGCAGGGTAGAGAGCGCCGATCCCGCCTCGCCGGACCATAACAGCTCGGCGCCTGGCGCGGCCTCGGTGGCGGCCAGCGCCTCCGCCGCCTCTATCAAGGCGGCCAGGGCCTGGACGGGGGGCAGCGCCACCGGCAGGGCCAGCGGCGCCAGCAGCCTCTCCAGCCGGGCGAGAAAATCCCGCTCGGCCTGAGGAGCCGTCTCGAGCGGGAAGCGCAGCCCGCCGAGTCCCGGCGGCGGGCGCGGCCCGCGCAGGGCGCGGCGTTCCAGCCGCCGGGCCATGTCGCGGAAGGCTTGCGGCGGCATCCCGCCCGCCGCCAGCGGGTGTTTGAGCAGGGCCAGCAGGGGCAGGGGCGCGTAATCCTCGCGGGCCGCCCGCGCCAGCAGGCGCAGGAACACGGCGGGCGGGGTGGCGGCCAGGGCCTCGCCCGCGCTGTCATCCGCGGCGATGCCGAAGCGCTTGAGCGCCGCCGCCACCC
>NZ_DAIEIF010000014.1 GCF_027352905.1 Acidocella sp. | reverse complement strand
GCGGGCGGCCCTGGCGCTGGAGGCGGCGTGCGGGCGCGTCGCCTCCGTGGCGGGCGCCCTCGCGCCATGAACGGTTCGTCCGCCAAGGTGCAGATCGTGCTGGTCACCGGCCTCTCCGGCGCGGGCAAGAACTCCATGCTGCGCGCCCTGGAGGATTTCGGCTTCGAGACCGTGGACAACCCGCCCCTGGAGGCGCTGGAGACCCTGACCCGCGCGGCCGCCCGCAACCTCGCCATCGGGGTGGACGCGCGCTCGCGCGGGTTCTCCCCCGCCTCGGTGCTCAAGGCCCTGGAGCGGCTGCGCGCCGAGGAGCGGCTGGAGCCTTCCCTGGTGTATATGACGGCGAGCGATGAGGTTCTGCTGCGGCGCTACTCGGAAACCCGCCGCCGCCACCCGTTGGCCCAGACGGGGGTGATCAGCGAGGGCATCGCGCTGGAGCGCGAGATCACCGCCCCGCTCGCCCGCGCGGCGGATTGGCTCATCGACAGCTCCGCCCTGCCCTTGCCCCGCCTGCGCGCCATGGCCGAGCATCGTTACGGCGCCCACGCCCCCGGCCTCGCCATCACCCTCATTTCCTTTTCCTATGCCGCTGGCCTGCCGGCGGAAGCAGATCTGGTTTTCGATGCGCGCTTCTTAAAAAACCCGCATTACGAGCCAAATCTTCGTCACCTCTCGGGGCTCGACCCGGAAGTTGCGAGTTTTATCGAGCGCGACCCTGATTTTACAACATATTTCGAAAAAATACGCGATCTGGCCGAATTTTTGCTGCCAAGATTCGTGCAGGAGGGAAAGAAATATGTCACACTCTGTATCGGATGCACCGGTGGTCAGCACAGATCGGTTTACATGATAGAAAAATTGAGCACCCATCTCACTCAGGCGGGGTGGCGCGTCGGCGTCACGCATCGGGAGGCCGCCAAATTCATCAATCCCCCCAACAGGTCGGCGCCGGGAAAGGGCTGAGGCAAAATATATGATCGGCCTTGTTCTCGTCACCCATGGCACGCTGGCCCTGGCGCTGCGCGACGCCATGGAGCATGTCGTCGGCAAACAGAAAAACCTTGCCACCGTCTGTATCGAATCGGATGCCGCCTTCGAGGGCCAGCGGGCGGAGATCGCCCGCCGCATCGCAGAGGTCGATAGCGGCGATGGCGTCATCCTTCTCACCGACATGTTCGGCGGCACCCCCTCCAACCTCGCCATGTCCCTGGCCTCGCAGCCGAACATCGAGATTCTCGGCGGGGTGAACCTGCCCATGCTCATCAAGCTCGCCAAGATCCGCGGCCAGATGACCTTGCCGGAAACCGTGCGCACCGCCGAGGCGGCGGGCAAGAAATATATCTGCAACGGCCATGAGCTGCAGCAAACCCCGCCCTCCTGCAACGCGGCGGAATAGCATGGAAACGCCGGTGATCACCGCCGAGGTCGGCATTGTCAACCGGCGGGGGCTGCACGCCCGCGCCGCCGCCAAGCTGGTCACCCTGGCCGAGCAGTTCAGCGCTAATGTCGAGGTCGCGAAGGACGGCCAATCCGTCTCCGCCCGCTCGATCATGGGGCTGATGATGCTGGGGGCGGGGATGGGCAGCACGGTCACCCTGTCCGCCGAGGGGTTTGACGCCAGGGAAGCCCTCGACGCCATCACGGCGCTGATCGAGTCCGGCTTCCATGAAGCGGACTGAGGCGAAAGCCCCCGCGCAGGAGAGGCGGCTCACCGGCCATCCGGTCTCGCCCGGCATCGCCATCGGCCCGCTGCACGAGGCGGCGGAGACGGCGCTCACCATACCGGAGCGCCGGCTGGAGCCGGACGGCATCGCCGCCGAATTGGCGCGGCTGGAGGAGGCGGTGGCCCGCTCGCGCCACCAGCTGCAAAAACTAAAAGGCCGGCTTTCGGCCATGCCCGAGGGCAGCCAGGCGGAGCTCGCCCCGCTGCTCGACATGTATCTCCACATGCTGGGCTCCTCGCGGCTGCTGCGCCTGGTCAAGGCCCGGATCGAGCAGGACCGCCAATGCGCGGAGGCCGCCGTGCAGGCGGTGGCGGAGGCGCAGGCGGAGGCCATCCTCGCCCAGGCCGGGCCGGACCGCGCCGGGCGCCAGCGCCGCGCGGACGAGGTGCGGGAGGTGGCGCGGCGGCTGCTGCGCAACCTCACCCGCCAGCCTTTCCGCTCCTTCGAGGTTTTGCCCCAGGGGAGCATCCTGGCGGCGCGGGATCTGCGCCCCGCCGAGGCGGCGCTCATCAACCCCGCCCGTTTCGCCGGCATCGTCACCGCCGAGGGCGGGCTGGACGGCCATACGGCGGTGATGCTGCGCGCCCTCGGCCTGCCCGCCGTGCTGGGCGCGGCCCGGCTGTTCGACAAGGCGGAGCCCGGCTGCACCGTCATCGTCGATGGCGAGAGCGGCGAGATCATCCTCAACCCCGCCAAGGCGAGCCTGGAGGCGGCCCGCAGAAAGCTGGCGGCGCAAACCCGCGCCCGCCGCGCCCTGGCCCGGTTGCAGCACCTTCCCGCGCAGACGCGCTGCGGCGTGCAGGTGGATCTCCTCGCCAATCTCGAACTCCCCTTCGAATTGCCGATGATCGCCGAATCCGGCGCGCGCGGCATCGGCCTGCTGCGCTCGGAATTCATGTTCATGAACCGGGAGGACGTGCCGGACGAGGATACCCAGGCCCGCAGCTACCAGGACATCGTCGAGGCGATGGATGGCGAGACCGTGACGATCCGGCTGCTGGATTGGGGGTCGGACAAGGACGTCGAATCCCTTTCCGCCTATCTGCCGGAACATGCCGAGCCCAACCCGGCGCTCGGCCTGCGCGGCATCCGCCTGCTGCTCCACCACCCCAAGCTCCTGGAAACCCAGCTCGCCGCCATATTGCGCGCCGCCGCCGCCGGGCCGGTGCGGATTCTCGTGCCCATGGTCTCCGTGGCGGCGGAGATCACCGCCACGCGCGCGGCGCTGCGCCGGGTCTGGCGGCGGCTCCAGCGGCGGCGCAACCTCGACCTGCCGGAAAAACCGCCGCCGCTCGGCATCATGGTCGAGACGCCGGCGGCGGCCCTGGCCGCGCCGCGCCTGGCGCGGGAGGCGGATTTCTTCGCTCTCGGCACCAACGACCTCACCATGTACACCCTCGCGGCGGACCGGTCCCTGCCCGGCGAGGTCAGGCTCTACGACCCTTTGGAGCCGGCGGTGCTGCGGCTCATCCATCTCACCTGCAGCTTCGCGGCGGGGGCGGGCGTGCCGGTCTGCCTCTGCGGGGAGCTGGCGGGGCGGCCGGAGGCGGCGGCGCTGCTGCTCGGCCTCGGCGTCCGCCAGCTTTCCATGCACGGCCCCGCCGTGCCCCGCGTCAAGCGGGCCATCCGCGCCAGCACCCTCGTCTTCTGCGAGGAGCTGGCGGGTGAGGCGCTGGCCGCGCCGGACGCGGCGGCGGTGCGCGCCCTGCTCGCCCAGGCCGCCTTCTGAGGCGGCCTTGCAAAGCGGCCCCCGCCGCCTAAGCTTTGTTCCATGTCCGGATTTCTTCCCCGGGTGAAGGCCGTGCTCGGCCCCACCAATACCGGCAAGACGCATCTGGCCATGGAGCGTCTGCTGTCCCATTCCACCGGCATCATCGGTTTTCCCCTGCGCCTGCTGGCGCGGGAGAATTACGACCGCATGGTCAAGGCCAAGGGCATCCGCGCCGTGGCCCTCATCACCGGCGAGGAAAAGATCATCCCGCCCGGGGCGCGCTGGTTCGCCTGCACGGTGGAGGCGATGCCGCTCGACCGCAAGGTGGAATTCCTGGCGGTGGATGAGATCCAGCTTTGCGCCGACCCGGATCGCGGCCATGTCTTCACCGACCGTCTGCTCAATGCGCGCGGGCTGGTGGAGACGATGTTTCTCGGCTCGGACACTATCGCCCCCCTGCTGCGCCGGCTGGTCCCCGGCGTGGAGATCGAGACGCGCCCCCGCCTCTCCCAGCTCGCCTTCACCGGGGCGCAGAAACTCTCCCGCCTGCCCCCGCGCTCGGCCATCGTCGCCTTCTCCGCCGCCGAGGTCTACGCCATCGCCGAGGCGGTGCGGCGCCGGCGCGGCGGCTGCACGGTGGTGATGGGCCGGCTCAGCCCGCGCACCCGCAACGCCCAGGTGGCGCTCTACCAGGAGAAGGAGGTGGATTTCCTCGTCGCCACCGACGCGATCGGCATGGGCCTCAACATGGATGTCAACCATGTCGCCTTCGCGGGCATCCGCAAATTCGACGGCCGCCAGCCCCGCCCCCTCACCCCGGCCGAGGTCGCGCAGATCGCGGGCCGGGCCGGGCGCGGCATGCGCGACGGCACGTTCGGCACCACCGCCGAGTGCCCGCCGCTGGATGAGGATCTGGCGGCGCGGGTGGAGGCGCATGAATTCGACCCGCTCGACACGATCTTCTGGCGCAACGCGGCGCTGGATTTCGCCTCGGTCCCCGCCCTGCTCGCCAGCCTCACCGCCCCGCCCGCGCGCCCCGGCCTGGCCAGGGGCAACGAGGCGGCGGATGTGCAGACGCTGGAGGCCCTCGCCCGCGACGCGGAGATCATGCGCCGCGCCCACGGCCCCGCCGCCACCCGCCTGCTCTGGGAGGCCTGCCAGATCCCGGATTTCCGCAAGCTCGCCACAGACGGCCATGTCCGCCTCTGCGGGCGGGTGTTCACCCATCTCGTGGCGCAGGAGCGCCTGCCGGTGGATTGGGTGGCGAGCGAGATCGAGCATCTCGACCGGCTGGAGGGCGATATCGATACCCTCATGCAAAGGCTGACGGATGTGCGGGTTTGGGCTTATATCACCGCGCGGGCGGATTGGATGACGGACGCCGAGAGCTGGGCCATGCGCGCCCGGGCGGTGGAAGACCGGCTCTCCGATACGCTGCACGCGAAATTGATGGCACGATTCGTGGACAAGAGGGCGGCGCATTTGACGAGACGTTTGGAAGAGGCTGAAGCCGAGGAATTGCAGGCGGTGGTGGACGCCGCCGGCCGGGTGAGCGTGGAGGGCCATGGGGTCGGGCGGATCGAGGGCTTCCAGTTCCACCCCGACCCCGCCACCCAGGGTCCGGAGAAGAAGATCCTCCTGCGCGCCGCCCGCCGCGCCCTGGCCCAGGAGATGCCCCGGCGCATCCTCGCCGCCGAGACCGCGCCGGATGACGCGATCACCCTGGCGGATGACCGCGTCTTTCTCTGGGGCGGGGTGAAAATCGCCCGGCTGCGCAAGACCGAGATCTTCCTCAAGCCTGGCGTCGAGGTCCTGCATTCCGAGTTTCTCGACGGGCTGGCGCGCGAGCGTCTCCGCGCCCGCCTCGCCGCCTGGCTGGCGGCGGAGACGGAAAAGCGGCTGGGGCCGCTGCTCAAGGCCATGGAGAACCCGCCACCCGCCCTGCGCGGCATCGTCCACCGCCTCTCCGAATCCGGCGGGGTGCTGCCGCCCGAGCCCTTCACGCCGGAATTGCGCCAGGAGGCCAAGACGTTCGGCATCGATATGGGCCGCTTCGCCACCTACCTGCCCGCCGCTTTGAAGCCGGGGGCGGCGCGGCTGCGCGCCCTGTTCTGGGGCGTCTGGCATGGCCGCACCCCGCCGGAACTGCCCGCGCCGGGGCTGGTCTCGGCGCCCATGCCCGCCAATTGGGGGCCGGATTTCGCCCTGGCGATGGGCTGGGTCCCGGCCGGGGAGATCATGATCCGGCTCGACGTGGCGGAGCGGGTGGGGCGCGAGCTGCATTACCTCACCCGCAAGCATCAATGCCTGCTGCCGCCCAATATTGGCAGCCGCATGGGGCTGAGGCCGGAGCAGCTCGCCCCGGTGCTCAACCTGCTGGGCTTCAGGCTCTTCCCCGCCGGGCTGTTGGACGCCACCCATTACGGCCCGCCCGCCCCCGCCATGCTGGGGCGGCGCAAGGCGGAGCATCGCCAGCCCCGCCCCGCCTTGGCCCGCCAGCCCGCCGCGCCGCCGCCGCCCGTGGCGGTGGACGCGGATAATCCCTTCGCCGCGCTGGCGGCGCTGAAGATGGGACGGCGCTGAATGGCTGAGGCGGCGGCTTGGCTGCGCCTGGATAAATTCCTCGTCTTCGCCCGTTTCTGCAAAACCCGCGCGGTGGCGGAGGCGCTGGTGGCCCAAGGCGGGGTGCGCATCAACCGCCAGCCCACGGACAAGCTCCATGCCCGGCTGCGCCCCGGCGACGTGCTGACCTTGGCCTTGCCCCAGGGCGTTAAGGTGGTGGAGGTGCTGCTCCTGCCCGAGCGGCGGAGCAGCGCGCCCTTGGCGCAAAGCTGCTATCGCGAAATCCCCTGAGCCGCCCCGCCCGGCTTGCCTAATCACGCGCTCGCGCGCTTGCCTAATCACGCGCTCGCGCGCATAGGGAGGCCCAATTTTTACGTGCCTTCAGGAGTGCCCAATGACCTACGTGGTCACCGAAAACTGCATCAAATGCAAATACATGGATTGCGTCGAGGTCTGCCCGGTGGATTGTTTCTATGTCGGCGAGAATTTTCTCGTCATCAGCCCGGATGAGTGCATCGATTGCGGCGTGTGCGAGCCGGAATGCCCGGCCGAGGCCATCGTGCCGGATAGCGACGACCGCGCCGCCGCCTGGCTGGAGCGCAATACCGAGCTTTCGAAAATCTGGCCCAACATCACCCGCAAGGGCACGCCGCCCGCGGACGCGGATGAATGGAAGGACAAGCCCGGCAAGGCCGCCCTGCTCTCGCTGGAGCCCGGCCAGCCCTAGCCTTGTCGCGGCGAGCGGTTGTAAGGCCCCAAGGCAACATCCAATCAAATGAAATCATTTGCCTGGATGAGGCTGCTCGCCCTGAAACTCATGTTTCCGGGCCGCGCCGTTACGGGGTGCGGGAGGGGGCGGGCGCGGGCGGCGGCGGCACGGGGGGCGCGGGCGGCGCGCCATAGCGCTGCAAGGTCTGGCGCAGCGGCGTCGCCCCCGGATTGCTGCCCATGCCGTTGACGACGATCTGCCGGGCGTCGAGCTGCTGGCCGTAATATTGCTGCTCGGCCCCGGAATCGTTGGAGAGAATGGTTCCGGAGAGCGAGACCCCGCCATAGAGCCCCTGGCTCTTGGAGAAGGTGATGATATCGGCGTTGGTGGCGGTGGACATGGCGCCGTTCACCCCCGCCCCCAGCGTCGCCACCGATATGCCCGCATCCGCGCCGATCTTAAACTGGGAATTGAGCAGCGCGTTCAGCCCGCCATTGGTCATGATGATCATCATCACCTCGGCGCTCTGCACGCCGATCTGCAGGCCGAAACTGCCGCTGCCCATGGAATAGAGGGCGGGGTTGGACCAGCCGCCATCGGCGGTGCGGGCGGAGAGCACGCAGCCGCCGCCCTCGCCGCCCACGAAGAACCCGGCGCGGAACACGTTGGGGCAGATCACCACCGCCTTGGCCTTGCGGAGAAAATCCTGGGCCTGGGAGCCTTGCGCGCCGCCCATCATATCCTCCAGCGCCAGGGTGGAACTATCCACCAGATGCTGGGTGCTGTCGGCCAGGGCCGGGGCGGCGGTGGCAAGGGTGGCGGCGGCCAGCCCCGCCACCAGTAAAAGACGGTTCATTCTATACACTCCTTGGTTCGCGGCGTTTCCTGAGCCGTCTGGGCGGCGGGGAGGGCCGTTCCGCCCAAAGCGGGCGAGACATGCTCGTTGACGGAGAGAACCCGCCAGCCGCGCGGGCCGCTTTCCAGCCGGGTCAGGGAGATATTATCGATTTGCAGGCACAATGCCTGGTGCGGGGTGAGGCCGAGCGCATGGGCGCAGGCGGCGCGGATCGCCCCGCCATGGCTGACGATCACGGTATCCTCGCCCGCAGCGGTCTCGCGCAGCGCCTCCAGCCCCGCCCCCACCCGGGTGATGAGCGCGGCGAAGCTCTCGCCGCCGGGCGGGGTTTCCGCCGCGTGCACCGGCCAGAAGGGGTGGCGCTCGTCATCCCCGCGCGAATCGAACCGGGCGATGGGCAGGCCCTGCCATTCGCCGAAATCCTGCTCGCTGAAGGCGGGGTTGATTTGCCGCTCCTGGGCGGGGTAGCCGGCGCGGATCAGGGCGTCGGCGGTGAGCTGGGTGCGGGTGAGCGGCGTGCAGACCAGCCGCGCCGGGCGGGGCAGCCGCGCCGCCAGGGCGGCGTAAGCCTCCGCCTGGGCCGCCATGGTGTCCAGGCAGATGGGCACGTCATCCGTGCCGTAGAGGCAGGTGAGCGAATCCGGATGAACCAGGGCGTGGCGGATGAGCCAGAAGCGATGCATGCTCACTCTCCAATCGAGATCAGCGCGCCGCGCACCCGGGCGCGGTGGAACTCCCCGGCGAACACGGCGCAGGCGGCGAGCGCCCATACCACGTTCAGCGCGGCGGCGGCGGTGAATTGCGCCCAATCCACCCGGGCGTGCAGCAGCAGGGCGCGCAGCCCCTCGAACACATGGGAGGCGGGCAAGGCCAGCGCCACCGGCTGCAGCCAGCCGGGCAGGCTGCTCACGGGGTAGAACACGCAGGCGAAGGGGGTGATGCCGAAGGCGATGGTCCAGGCCAGCGCCTCCGCCCCCGCGCCGTAGCGGAACAGCAGCGAGACGATGGCGAGCGCCACCCACCAGCCCATCACCAGCAGGTTGAGAAAAAACAGCACCATCACCGGGCCGGGCGCGAACAGATCATAATGGTAGAGGAGAAAGGCGATGATTATGGCGGGAAGCAGGCCGATCCATGTCCGGATCACGGAGACGGCGAGCAACGCGGCCACCAGCTCCGCCGGGCGCAGCGGGCTGACGAAGAGATGGCCGAGATTGCGCGACCAGATTTCCTCGAGAAAACTGAAGGTGACGCCGATCTGCGCGCGCAGCACGATCTCCCAGAGCAGCACGCCCGCGATCAGCGCCGTGCCGGTGAGCGCCGCCGGGCCGGCGTGAAACCCCTGGCTGAGGAAATTGGCGGTGAACCCCCAGATCAGCAATTCCAGCGTCGGCCAGTAGGCGATCTCCACCAGCCGGGGCCAGGAGCGCCGGTAGACGCAGACATGGCGGTACACCAGCCCCCAGATCCGCCGCGCCGCGCCGCTCACAGCGCCTCGTTGCGGGCGATGTGGAGAAACACCTCCTCCATATTGTCGCGCCCATAGCGGGCGATCAGCGCCGCCGGCGCGCCCCGGTCCGCGACCCGGCCCTGCTTCATCATCAGCACCTCGTCGCAAAGCCGCTCCACCTCCGCCATGTTGTGCGAGGCGAGCAGAATGGCGGCCCCGGTCTCGCGCCGGTACTCCTCCAGCGCGGTGCGGACGTAATCGCCCATATCGGGGTCGAGGCTGGCGGTCGGCTCGTCCAGCAGCAGCAGCTCCGGCTGGTTGAGAAAGGCCTTGGCCAGCGCGACCCGCGTCTTCTGCCCGGCGGAGAGGTCGCCCGCCGGACGGTCGAGCAGCCCGGCGAGGCGGAAGCGTTCCGCCAGCTCGCCGATCCGCCGCCCCAGCCGGGCGACGTTGTAGAGATGCCCGTAGACCTGGAGATTCTCCCGCACCGAGAGGCGGGCGGGCAGCGCGATATAGGGGGAGGAGAAATTCATCCGCGCCAGCGCGGCGAAGCGGTCGCGCGCCATGTCGTGGCCGAGGGCGAAAATCCGCCCGGCGCTGGGCAGCAGCATGCCGAGCAGCATGGAGATGGTGGTGGTCTTGCCCGCGCCATTGCCGCCGAGCAGGCCGAGAATCCGCCCCCGCGCCAGGGTGAAGGAGAGGTCATCCACCGCCAGCGCCTGGGGATAGCGCTTGACGAGATGTTCGACGCGCAGGGCTTCCATACGTCCCGCAGATAGGCGGGCGGAGGGGGTTTGCCAACCTGCGCTGGCCCCGCGCGGCGCGAGGGTCTATGCCGGGGCGCATGGAAGATCTGGCGCTCTATCTCCATTGGCCCTTCTGCCTGGCCAAATGCCCCTATTGCGATTTCAATTCCCATGTCCGCGAGGCCCTGCCCCAGGCGCGGATGCGCGAGGCGCTGGAGGCGGAGCTGGAATGGGAGGCGGCCCGGCTGGGGCCCAGGCGGGTCACCTCCATCTTTTTCGGCGGGGGCACGCCGAGCCTGATGGCGCCGGAGAGCGTGGCCGCGCTCATCGCCGCCGCCGGGCGGCTGTTCCGCCTCGACCCGGAGGCTGAGATCACGCTGGAGGCCAACCCGACCAGCGCCGAGGCGGGCCGCTTCGCCGCCTTTCGCGAGGCCGGGGTGAACCGCGTCTCCATCGGCGTGCAGAGTCTCGACGCGCCATCCCTGCGGTTTCTCGGCCGCCAGCACGGCCCGGAGCAGGCCATCGCCGCCATTCAATCAGCCAAATCTATCTTTCCGCGGCTTTCGTTCGATTTAATTTATGCTTTACCCGGCCAGACCCGCGCGGGCTGGCGGGAGGAGCTGCGCCGGGCGCTTGCCCTGGCGGCGGATCATCTCTCCCTCTACCAGCTCACCATCGAGGATGGCACGCGCTTCGCCAGCCTGCACGCGCGCGGCGCCTTCACCCTGCCGGATGAGGAGGAGGCCGAGGCGCTCTACGACATCACCGGCGAGGAGGCGGCGGCCCATGGGCTGGCGCGCTACGAGGTTTCCAACTACGCCCGGCCCGGCGGGGAGAGCCGCCACAACCTCGCCTATTGGCGCTATGGCGAGTATGCCGGGATCGGCCCCGGCGCGCATGGGCGGCTTTGCCTCGGCGGGCGGCGGCTCGCCACCACCCGCCACCGCTCGCCGGAAGCCTGGATGGAGCGGGTCGCCCGCCAGGGGCACGGCACCGCGCTGGAGGAGGAGATCCCCCCCGCCGACCGCGCCCGCGAGGCGCTGATCATGGGGTTGCGGCTGGCGGAGGGAATTTCCGCGCCGCGTTTCGCCGCCCGCACCGGCCTGGCGCTGGAGGAGGCGCTGGAGCCCGGGGCGCTGCGCGCCTGCCTGGCCGGGGGCGATCTCATCTATGAGGGCGGACGCCTCGCCGCGACGCCGCGCGGCCTCAAGCGGCTGGACGCATTGCTGCCCGCCCTGGCGCGATAGTATAGGCTGGGCTATTCAAGGATTTTCCATGCGTTACGTTTCGACGCGGGGCGCGGCCCCGGAACTGGATTTCGCCGGGGCGCTGCTGGCCGGGCTGGCCCGCGATGGCGGGCTCTATATGCCCGCCTGCTGGCCGCGCTTCTCCGCGGCGGAGTGGCGCAGCCTGCGCGGCCTGCCCTATGCGGAGCTGGCGGCGCGGGTCATCGCCCCCTTCGCGGCGGGCAGCATCGGCCAGGGGGAGCTGCTGGCCATGTGCCGGCGCGCCTATGCCGGGTTCAGCCACAAGGCGGTGACGCCGCTCGTCCAGCTCGACACCAATCTCCACGCTCTCGAATTGTTCCACGGCCCCACCCTCGCCTTCAAGGACATGGCGCTGCAACTGGTGGGCCATCTCTTCGAGCATGTGCTGGGCCAGCGGGGCGAGCGGGTGCGGATCGTCGGCGCCACCTCCGGCGATACCGGCTCGGCGGCCATCGCCGCGATGGCCGGGCGGCGCAATATCGACATCGCCATCCTCCACCCGGAGGGCCGCACCTCCGAGGTGCAGCGCCGCCAGATGACCACGGTGCGGGCGGATAACGTGCTCAACATCGCCATCGCCGGCAATTTCGACGATTGCCAGGATCTGGTGAAGGCGATGTTCGCCGACGAGCCGTTCCGGGCGGAGATGAACCTCTCCGCCGTCAACTCCATCAACTTCGCCCGCATCGCCGCGCAGATCCCTTATTACGCCTATGCCGCGCTCAATCTCGGCGCGCCGGAGCGCGAGATCGCCATCGCCGTGCCCACCGGCAATTTCGGCAATATCCTCGCCGCCTGGGCGGCGGGGCAAATGGGGCTGCCTGTCGCGCGCTTCATCGCCGCCTCCAACCGCAATGATATCCTCGCCCGCTTTCTCGCCGCCAACGATATGAGCGTGCGCCCGGTGGAACCGAGCCTCTCCCCCTCGATGGACATCGCCGTCAGCTCCAATTTCGAGCGGCTGCTCTATGAGTTTCTTGGCCGGGACGCGGCGCTGACCGCCCGCACCATGGCGGAGTTCCGCGCCAGCGGCAGAATGGCGGTGGCGGAGCCGGTCTGGCGGGCGATCCGCCGCCAGTTCCAGGGCTTCCGGCTAGATGACGCGGCGACACTGCGGGAGATCGCCCGCTTCCAGCAGGAAAGCGGCTATCTCGCCGATCCGCATAGCGTCATCGGCCTCGCCGCCGGGCGGGATTGCGCGCCGCTCGGCCTGCCCGTGGTGGCCGCCGCCACTGCCCACCCGGCGAAATTCCCGGAAGCCATCGAAAAAGCGGTGGGCTGCCGCCCGCCCCTGCCAAACCATCTCGCCGGCCTATATGACAGGGATGAAATCTATTCCCGCGCCCCCGCCGATTTGCAGGCGGTCGAAACGCTGGTGCGGAATTTCGTGAACAGGAATTGAAATGACCGAGCAGGTTGCCATCACCACCCTCCCCTCCGGCCTCACCGTGCTGACCGAGCGCATGGAGCGGGTGGAAACCGTCTCCCTCGGCGCCTATGTGGCGGCGGGCACCCGCCACGAGACCGCCGCCGAGAACGGCGTCGCCCATTTTCTCGAACACATGGCCTTCAAGGGCACCGAGACCCGCTCCGCCGCCGCCATCGCCGAGGCGATCGAGAGCGTCGGCGGCCATATCAACGCCTATACCTCGCGCGAGCAGACGGCCTATTACGTCAAGCTGCTGAAGGAGGACCTGGCGCTGGGGGCGGATATCATCGGCGATATTCTCTGCCACTCCACCTTCGAGCCGGAGGAGCTGGAGCGCGAGCGCGGCGTCATCCTCCAGGAGATCGGCCAGGCCAACGACACGCCGGACGACATCGTCTTCGACCATTTCCAGTCCGCCGCCTACCCGGCCCAGCCGATGGGCCGGCCGGTGCTGGGCACGGAGCCGATCATCCGCGCCATGAAGCGCGAGGCGCTGCCCGGCTTCATGCGCCTGCACTACACGCCGGACAACATGGTGGTGGCCGCCTGCGGCAATCTCCGCCACGAAGAGGTGGTGGCGCTGGCGGAGCGGCATTTCGCCGATCTGCCCCGCGCCGCGCGGGCGCGGCCGATGCCCGCCGACTACATGGGCGGCGAATACCGGGAGCTGCGCGATCTCGACCAGGCGCATATCGTGCTCGGCTTCGACGCGCCCGCCTATGGCGAGGCGGAGTATTACCCCGCCATGCTGCTCTCCACCCTGCTGGGCGGGGGCATGTCCTCGCGCCTGTTCCAGGAGGTGCGGGAGCGGCGCGGGCTGGTCTATTCCATCTACAGCTTCACCGCCCCCGCCCAGGATGGCGGGTTGTTCGGCATTTATGCGGGAACCGGCGAATCCGAGGCGGCGGAGATGATCCCGGTGACGCTGGAGGAATTGGCGAAGGTGCAGCGCGATGTGGGCGAGGAGGAGTTGCGCCGCGCGCGCGCCCAGCTGAAGGCGGGGCTGCTGATGAGCCTCGAATCCACCGGCAGCCGCTGCGAGCAGCTGGCCCGGCAATGGCAGGTCTTCGGGCGCGTGATCCCGGTGAGCGAGACGGTGGCGCGGATCGAGGCGGTGACGCGGGAGGATATCCAGGCCGCCGCCGCCCGTATCTTCCGCCGCAAGCCAACCCTGGCGACCATCGGCCCGGTGGGGCGCGTGCCGAAATTTTCCGCCATCATCGACCGGCTGGCGGCGTGAGCGCCCTGACGGAGGCCGCCGCCGCGCTGCTGGAGGCGGCCCGGCGCGCCGGGGCCGAGACGGCGGCGGTGGGGCTTTATCAGGGCGTCTCCCTCGGCGTGCAGCGCCGGCTCGGCAAGATCGAGGAGACCGAGCGCGCGGAGACGACCGAGCTTGGCCTGCGCGTGTTCGTGGGCCGCCGCGCCGCCGCCATCTCCGCCAATGAGGTGGATTTCGCCGCTTTCCCGCGCCTGGCCGAGCAAGCGGTGGCGATGGCGAAAGTGGTGCCGGAAGACCCGTATGACGAGATCCCCGAGGCGCCGCCGCCGCCCGACTCCGGGTTTCTCGACCTCGACGACCCCCGCGAGCCCGCCGCCGAAACGCTGATCGCCCGCGCCGCGGCGGCGGAGGAGGCGGCCCTGGCCGTGCCCGGCATCACCAATTCCGAGGGCGCCTCCGCCTCCTGGAGCCGCTATGTCTCGGTGCGGGCGACCAGCCGGGGCTTCATCGGCGAATATGCGCGCTCCACCCATGCCGTCTCGGTGACCGCCATCGCCGGGACGGGCACGCAGATGCAGCGCGATTACGATTTCTCCTCCGCCCTGCATGGCGAGGATCTGGCCGACGCCGCCCAGCTGGGCCGCGACGCCGCCGCCCGCGCCCTCGCCCGGCTGAACCCCCGCCGTCCGGCCACGGCCCGGCTGCCGGTGATCTACGCGCCGCGCGTGGCGGGCTCGCTGCTCGGCCATCTGGCCGGGGCGATCTCGGGCGCGGCCATCGCCCGCGGCACCTCTTTTTTGAAGGACGCGCTGGGGCAGAGCCTCTTCGCGGCGGGGGTGAACGTGGTTGACGACCCGCTGCGGGTGCGCGGCCTGCGCTCGCGCCCCTATGACGCCGAGGGGCAGACGGTGCGGCGGATGAATTTCATCGCCGGCGGGGTGCTGACCGATTGGGTGCTGGACACCCGCTCTGCCAACCAGCTCGGCCTCAAAAGCAACGGCCATGCGGGCGGGCTCACCAATTTTTATATGGAGCCGGGCCGCCTCACCCCCGCCGGGCTGATGGCCGATATCGGCGAGGGGCTGCTGGTGACGGAGCTGATCGGCATGGGGGTGAACGGCCTTACCGGCGATTATTCGCGCGGGGCGGCCGGGTTCATGATCCGCAATGGCGAGATCGCCGAGCCGGTGGCGGAATTCACCATCGCCGGCAATCTCAAGGAGATGTTCGCGCGCCTCACCCCGGCGGATGATCTGGAATTCAAGCGCGGTACCGACGCGCCCAGCCTGCGGGTGGAAGGGATGACGCTGGCCGGGGCGTGACGCTGGCCGGGGCGTGAGGCGGGGCTCGCGGATGGCGGCCACCACGGCGCGCCATCCGGCAGCCGGTCCTGGAGGTGGGGCCACGGCGCGCGACTGCCCCCACTTGCTAGCCGGATTCGGTTAAAGCCATGTTTAAAATATTCTGACGTTTGCTTAAAAACAGCCCTCATCTGCAATAGCAAAAAGCCCCGGCGCCGGCTGAGCCCCGCTATTTCAGCGTGAGCGCCAGGGCGATGGGCAGGAAGACCAGCCCCGCCATATTGCCGATGAGCACCATGGAAGCGACCTTCTCCGGCTCCTGGTTGTAGCGCTCGGCGAAGATGTAGTTGAGCACGGCGGGGGGAAGCGCTCCGAAGATGAGCAGCAGGGCGCGCTGCTGCGGCGGCAGGGGGATGAGCGCCAGCACCGCCCAGGCCAGCCCCATGCCCAGGGCCGGGCGCAGCACCGCCCCGAACACGCCGACCCCCACCGCGCGCAGCCGCGCCTCCGCCATCCGCGCGCCCAGGGCGAAGAGCATCAGCGGAATCGAGATGTCCCCCAGCATTTTGGCCGAGACGAGCAGAGGCGGCCAGAGATGGATGCCGGAGAAGGCGACGGCGAGACCGGCCGCGCCCGCCTGGATGGAGGGCGAGCGCCAGATGGCGGCGAAGCGCGCCTGCCGGTCGAGCAGCCAGGTGCCGAAGGAGAATTGCAGCGTGTTGGAGACGAGAAAGGTGATCACCGCCGCTCCCAGCGCCCCCTGGCCGAAGGCGAGCATGGCGACGGGCAGGCCGAGATTGCCGCAATTATTGAACATCATCGGCGGCACCAGGGTGCGCGGGTCCATGCGCAGCAGCCGGGCGATGAGCCAGGCGGCCACGCCGCAGCCGGCGATGACGAGGAAGGTATCCACCGCCAGGGCGGCGAAGCCATGCATGTGAAAATTCCGCCCCGCCAGGACGCTGAACACCAAAGCCGGGGTGAATACATCCATATTGAGCCGGTTGGCGGCGGTGAGATCCGGCCGCAGCCGCCGCCCGCTGATATAGCCGATGGCGCTGATGGCGAAGAGGGGAAACAGAACGGCGAGGATGTGGCTGAGGATGGGCGGCATGATGTCCCGGCGGTGAGGCTTCCCGCGCTTTAGCCGGTTTCGCCCGCGCCAGAAACCGCGGGGGCCGCCGCCAGCGGGATTGGCGCGCGCCGGAGCCTGGCTTTATGCTGGCGCCATGTTCGATCTCACCAAACCGGAGCCGCCGGCGTGACGGCGCCCTTCTGGCCGGGGCGCTTCGCCGGCAAAACCGCCGTGGTGACCGGCGCGGCCCAGGGGATCGGCCGGCGCACGGCGCTGCGCCTGGCGCAGGAGGGCGCGGCGCTGGCCCTCGCCGACCGGTCGCCGCTGGTGGAGGAGGTGCGCGAGGAGATTCGCGGCCTCGGCGGCGAGGCGATCACCGTGCAGGCGGATCTGGAGCATCATGCCGGGGCGGAGACGGTGATGCGGGCGGTGGAGACGCAATTCGGGCGGCTGGACGTGCTGGTCAATAATGTCGGCGGCACGATCTGGGCCAAGCCCTATGGCGCCTATACGCCCGCGCAGATCGAGGCGGAAATCCGCCGCTCGCTCTTTCCCACCCTGTGGGGCTGCCATGCGGCGCTGCCGCTGCTGCTGGCGGGCGGCGGGGGCGCCATCGTCAACATCTCCTCCACCGCCACGCGCGGGCTGATGCGCGTGCCCTATGGCGCGGCCAAGGGCGGGGTGAACGCGCTGACCGTCAACCTCGCCTGGGAATATGCCGAGCAGGGCATCCGGGTGAACGCGGTGGCCCCCGGCGGCACGGAGGCGCCGCCGCGCCGGATTCCCCGCAACGAGGCGGCGCCGGACGCGCAGGAGACGCGCTGGTACCAGCAATTGATCGACCAGACCCTGCGCTCCAGCCTGATGCGCCGCTACGGCACGCTGGACGAGCAGGTCGCCGCCATTCTGTTCCTGGCCTCGGACGAGGCCTCCTATATCACCGGCATCGTGCTGCCCGTGGCGGGGGGCGACAGAGGCTGAAAGCGCTCCGCCCGGGCTTGCCAGCGCCGCGCCCGGCTGCGAATCTCCCCGGCGCGACCATCAAGAACCGGGGGGAGTTGATGTTTCTATCCCGCGTCGAGCGCCCGGAGGCGCCGCCGCCGAGCCTTGCCCGCATGCGGGCGGATTTCGGGCCCACCTATATCGCGCATGGCTTCATCGGCTGGCTGTTCGCCGCCACCGGCCCGGTCGCGATCATCCTCACCGTCGGGCTGCATGGGGGGCTGAGCGAGGCTGAGCTTTCGACCTGGATTTTCGGCGTGTTTTTCGTCAACGGGCTGATCACGCTTCTGTTCTCCTGGGCTTATGCGCGCCCCCTCGCCTTTTTCTGGACGATACCGGGCACGGTGCTGGTGGGGCCGGCGCTTGGTCATCTCGGCTTGGCCGCGGTGACCGGGGCGTATTACGCGGCCGGGCTGCTCACCATTCTGCTCGGGGCGACGGGCTGGGTGAAGCGGCTGACGCAAGCGGTGCCGCTGCCGATCGTGATGGGCATGGTGGCCGGGGTGTTCCTGCGCTTCGGCCTGGATCTGATCCATGCGGTGCGGATGGATGCGCTCCTCGCCGGGCCGATGGTCGCCGCCTGGATCGCGCTCACCGCCCTGCCCCGCCTCGGCGCCATTCTGCCGCCGATCATCGGCGCGCTCATCGCCGGGGCGCTGGCCGCCCTGGCGCTCGGGCGGTTCGACCTCGCCGCCTTGTCCGGTGGCGCCTGGCTGGCGCATCCGGTCTTGCAGGCCCCGGCATGGTCCTGGCCCGCCATGCTGGATCTGGTCATCCCCCTGCTCATCACCGTGCTGGTGGTGCAGAACGCCCAGGGTTTCGCGGTGCTGAAGGCCGCCGGGCACGAGGCGCCGGTGGACGCGGTGACCCTGGCCTGCGGGGTGGGCGCGGTGCTGAGCGCGGGGCTGGGGGCGGTGAGCACCTGCCTGGCGGGACCGACCAACGCCATTCTCATCTCCGCCGGGGAACGCCGCCGCCAATATACGGCGGGCCTCACCACCGGGCTGCTCTCCCTCGGCTTTGGCCTATTCGCCCCTGGCTTCACCCGCTTCATGCTGGCCGCGCCCAAGAGTTTCATCGCCGCGCTGGCGGGGCTGGCAATGCTGCGCGTGCTGCAAAACGCCTTCTCCGGCGCTTTCAAGGCCCGCTTCTCGCTCGGCGCGCTCGTCACCTTTCTCATCACCGTCTCCGATATCAGCCTGCTCAATATCGGCGCGGCGTTCTGGGGGCTGACCGGCGGCGTTCTGGTCTCCTGGCTGCTGGAACAGGGAGATTTCCAGGCGCTGATCGCCGGGGAGCGGGTTTGAGGCGCTCATGAGGATTGTTCCATATACGGAAAATGCTTAGAGTGAGCGGCAATAAGCCGGAGGAAAACATGTCCGATACGCTCAAAAACTCGCTCGATGCCGTCCTCTCCCGTGTCACCGGCGGGGCGGGGCGCGTGCCCGGCGTGGTGGCCATGATCACCAGCCGGGACGCCAATATCTACGAGGGCGCGGCGGGGGAGCGCCTGCTGGGCGGCGGCGCCCCCATGACCACCGACAGCGTCTTCGCCATCTTCTCGACCACCAAGGCCATCACCGGCGCCGCCGTGCTGCAATGCGTGGAGGAAGGGCTGCTCGACCTCGACGCTCCCGCCAAAACCTATGCGCCGGAGATCGGCAGCTTGCAGGTGCTGGAGGGGTTCGACCCCGCCGGCGCGCCGCGCCTGCGCCCGCCCCGGCGCGAGATCACCACCCGCATGCTGATGATGCACACGGCGGGGTTCGGCTATGATTTCTTCAACGAGAATTACCTGCGGCTGGCGCAGGAGCACGGCCAGCCGAGCGTGACCACGGCGAGCAAGGCCGCGCTGATGACGCCCCTGCTCTTCGACCCGGATGAGAAATGGGAATACGGCACCAGCATGGATTGGGCGGGGCAGGTGGTGGAGCGCATCCGCGGCAAACGCCTGGGCGAGGTGTTCCGGGAGCGCATCTTCGCGCCGCTCGGCATCACCGAGGCCGGTTTCACCCTCACCCCCGCCATGCGCGCCCGGCTCGCCGGGATGCACGCGCGCAATGCCGACGGCTCGCTCACCCCGATGCCCGATTTCGCGCTTCCCGCCGAGCCGGAGGTGGATATGGGCGGCCATGGCCTCTACGCCACGGTGGGCGAGTACATGAAGTTCATCCGCATGTGGCTGAATGAGGGGGCGGGGCCGCAAGGACGGGTTCTGCGGCCCGAGACCGTGGCGGCGGCGCTGCGCAGCGGGCTGAAGAGCCACCAGCAGATCGGCATGCTGCCGGGCGTCATCCCCTCCCTCTCCAATGACGCCGATTTCTTCCCCGGGCTCAAGAAATCCTGGGGCTACAGCTTCCTGATCAATGAGGAGGAGGCGCCCACCGGCCGCCCGGCCGGGGCGGTGGGCTGGGCCGGGCTCGCCAATCTGTTCTACTGGATCGACGTGAAGACCGGGGTGGGCGGTTATTGGGCCACCCAGATTCTGCCCTTTGGCGACGCCACCTCCTTCACCGGGTATCTCGATTTCGAAAGCGCGGTCTACCGGCATCTCGCGGGCTGAACCGCCTATAGCGGCAGGCTGGCGGTGCGTTTGACCGTGCGCAAGGTCAGCGTGGATTGCACCCGCCTGATGCCGGGCAGGCGGGTGAGAACCTCGGAATGCAGGCGCTCGAGATCCTCCGCCCCGTCATAGACCACGCGCAGCAGATAATCCGCCTGGCCCGCGAGCAGATAACATTCCTGCACCTGCGGGATCAGCTTGACCCGCGCCTCGAAGGCGTCCAGCTGCCGGCGGTCCTGGCCCTCAAGCGTGATGAACATATAGGCGGTGCCGGGAAAGCCCGCCGCCTTCTGGTCCAGCACCAGATGGGTGCCGGAGACCAGCTTGCTCTCCAGCAGCAGATGCAGCCGCCTGAGGCAGGCCGAGGGGGAGAGATTGACCTTGGCCGCCAGCTCCGCATTGGAGAGCCGCCCATCCTGCTGGAGGGCGTTGAGGATCTTACGGTCGGTGGCATCCAGCGCGGGCATGCAATTTTATGCGAGTGTTCCAGCTTTCCGGCGCATTTATATGCGATTTTTCAGCGGCGCCACCCTCGTTTTCGTAAAAAATCAGGCCAAGCCAGGGATATCATTACAAAATTAGGCGATCAGCCAGTTAGGAGGAGAACGGGATGCGTATCGGCGTGCCAAGAGAGATCAAGGATCATGAGGACCGCGTCGGCATGGTGCCGGGGGCGGTGCACGAGCTGGTGGCCAAGGGCCATGAGGTGCTGGTGGAGCATGACGCGGGCCGGAATATCGGCCTGACGGACGCGGATTACGTCGCGGCGGGGGCGAAGATCGCGCCGGATGCCGACACCGTCTGGAGCCAGGCGGAGATGATTGTGAAAGTGAAGGAGCCGCTGGCGGTGGAGCGCAAGAAGCTGCGCCGTGGCCAGGTGCTGTTCACCTATCTGCATCTCGCGCCCGACCCGGAGCAGGCGAGGGATCTCATCGCCTCCGGCGCCACCTGCATCGCCTATGAAACCGTGACCAGCCCGGCGGGCACCCTGCCCTTGCTGCAGCCCATGTCCGAGGTGGCGGGGCGCATGTCCGTGCAGGTGGGCGCGCAATATCTGGAAAACGCCTATGGCGGCCCCGGCATGCTGCTGGGCGGCGTGGCGGGGGTGGCCCCGGCCAATGTCGTGATCCTGGGCGGCGGCGTCTCCGGCACCAACGCGACGCTGATGGCGGTGGGGCTGGGCGCGGATGTCACGGTGGTGGATCGCTCGCCGGATGTGCTGCGCCGGCTCATCGCCACCTTCGGCACGCGGGTGAAGACCGCCTTTTCCACCCGCGACATGGTGGGCCGGCTGGTGGCCACCGCCGATCTCGTCATCGGCACGGTGCTGATCCCCGGCGCCGCCGCGCCGAAGCTGGTGACGCGGGCGATGCTGAAGACGATGCGGCCGGGCTCGGTGATCGTGGACGTGGCGATCGACCAGGGCGGCTGCACGGAAACCTCCCGCCCCACCACCCATACCGAGCCCACCTATGTGGTGGAGGGCGTCACCCATTATTGCGTGGCGAACATGCCGGGCGGGGTGGCGCGCACCTCCACCTTCGCGCTCGGCAACGCCACCCTGCCCTATATCGTGGCGCTCGCGGATAAGGGCTGGCGGAAGGCGCTGGCGGAGGACAAGCATCTGCGCGACGGGCTGAACGTGCATGACGGCGCCATCACCCATCCGGCGGTGGCGGCGGCGCTCAACCTGCCGCTGCGCCCGGCGGAGGAGGCGCTGGCGGGGTAGCGCGACGACATCAGAAACCGAACATATGGTCGAGGGAGAAGCCGCCCGCCGGGTCGCGCAGGCCGTGGAAGCCGAATAGCCGGCAGGTGGTGTCCCGCACCAGCACATAGCCCGCCTCCCCCGCCGCGCGCAGCGCCGCGGCGGAGAAATGCGCCGCCGGGGTGACGAGCCGCGAGCCGGAGCAGGGAATGCGAAGCCGGGCGGTTTCGAGGATGCCGCCCCCGGCGTCGTGCAGTTCGAGCGCGGTGTCCGAGCTGGCCGCCCAGGGGGCGGAGGCCGGGTAGATCAGCACACAGAAACTCTCCCGCCCGCCGAAGCCGAGCTTGAGGAACAGCCGGGTGGAAAGCCCGGGCGGGCGGCCCGTATAGCTCTGCGGCTCGTTTTTATAGGTCATCAGCGTGTTGAAGATATGGGCGCCGAAGCTGCTCTCCGCCGCGTGGCCGCTGGCGCGATCCTCGAAGCGGAACAGCGCGTGCAGCCAGCCATCCGCCGCGCCGCCCGCGCGGAAATCATAGACGAGCTCGGCATGGCCGCCCGCCGCCAGGGCCGAGGCGGGCAGCAGGGCGTCGAGATCCACGGCGCAGCGATGATCCCGCTTCAGGTCGCCGAGAAAATGCCCGGCCAGCCTCTCCCCGTCGGGGGTGAAGATATCGAGGCGCAGGGGCAGGCTGGTCTGCGCCTCGGCCATCGGCGTCGGCAGGGCGATGGTGCGGTAGCGCCCGCGCGGCAGAACCGGGAAGGGCAGGAGAAAGCCGCGCCCCAGCGCGGGGTGCAGGGTTTCGAGGCCGGGATCGGGGGCGAGATCGGCGCGCTCGACATTGACATGGGCGATGCGGGTGCGGCCCTCCCGCACCACCTCGTAGCGCGGGCGCACCACGTGCCGCCCGGCCCGGACCTCAAGCTGGGCGGGCCAGCGCAGATCTGGAAACAATTCAGCCACGTCCAGGGCGCGGGTGGCGAAGGGGGGGATCTCCGCCGCCAGCGGGCGGGGCGCGTCCTCGCCCATGCGGTCGAGGCTGATCCCTCCGGCGGGGATGGGCACGGCGTGGCTGTTCTGCACCCAGAGGATGACGCGCTCATCCTCGCGCGGGGCGGGCAGCCCGGCGAAGCGCGCCGAGGGCCAGGCATTGGCGTCATGCGTGCAGGACAGCGAGGCCCCGTTATCCGTGGCGAAGGTATCCAGCGCATATTTCACCACATCATGCCCCGCGACACCGATGGCATGGATGAACAACTGCCCGGTGAAAGGCTTCAGGCCAAAGCGCGCGCGCAGCTCGCGGCTGTCCAGCACGTGGCCGCCAGTGCCGGCGGGGGCATTCTGCGCCCATTCCGCCAGAACCTGCCCGCCCTGGCCGAAGAGGATATGCTGGAACAGCACCTCCTGCGCGCCATAGCCCGCCCAGTAATTGGCGGTGGTCAGGCGCGTGGCGAAGCGGTCGTCATCGCGGAAGAAAACGTAGTTGGTGGCGAAATTCCGCGCCTCCAGATAGCGCCCCGGTAC
>NZ_DAIEIF010000059.1 GCF_027352905.1 Acidocella sp. | reverse complement strand
GATGCTGGAAGTGGAGATGAAGACCATGCTGGCCTGCTCCACGGTGGAACATGCCGGGCTCATCGCCGTGGGGCTCGGCATCGCTTTGCGCGCGAAAGCCATGGGCGATGCCGAGTTGGCCGGGCTGGGTCTCCAGGCGGCGCTGTTCTGCGCCATCGCGCACGGGCTGTTCAAGCCGCTGCTGTTTCTGGGCGCGGGCGAAGTTAAACATTCGGTCGGCACCACCTCGCTCAACTGGCTGGGCGGGTTGATGCGCGGAATGCCGCGTCTGGGCGGGCTGATGCTGCTGGGCGCGGCGGGGATGGCGGCCCTGCCGCCGGGGCCGGGATTCGCCCCGGAATATCTGCTCTGGCACGCGGTGATCGCGGCGGCGGCGCAGGGCGGGGGGATTCTCTCGCGGCTCGGCTTTTCGGCGTTGCTGGCCATTCTCGGCCTGGGCGCGGCCCTGGCCCTGGCGGCGGCGGTGCGGCTCATCGGCATGGGGTTTCTCGGCCGGCCGCGCAGCCTGCACGCGGCGGCGGCGGAGGATGCGCGGCGCGGACCTTCTCTCGCCATGGCGTTGCTGGCGACGCTCATGCTGCCGGTGGCGCTGCTGCCCGGCCTGATGCTGGGGCTGATGACCCCGGCGATCCGCCTGCTCGCCCCGCAGGCGCAAACCCCGCCGCTCACCTACGCGCCGCTGACCCTGCTGCTGCTGGCCCTGCTGGCGGCGCTGGCCCTGGGCTTCGCGCAGACGCGCTGGGGCGTGCGCGGCCTGCGCGAGACGCCGGGCTGGAATGGCGGGTTCGGCCGCCCGCCGGCCTGGCTGCCCTTTGGCGACCCCCATACCCAGCCGAGCGCCACGGGCTTTGCCGAGCCGGTGGCGCGGGTGCTGGGCCGGGGCGTGCTGGGGGCGGGGCTGGGCGACCCGGCGGAGCGCTTTCTTCTCGCGCCGCTGGCGCGGCTCCAGCTGCGCGGCGTGCGGCTGGCCGAGCGCGTGCGCCGCGCCACCATCCGCGAGCGCCTGGCCTTCATCTTCGCCGCCCTGGTGCTGTTTCTCCTGGCGCTGGGGCTGGGGGAGGGTGGCTGAGATGCTGGGCGTGCTCCTCGCTCTCCTCGCCACGCTGCTGCATGCGGGGCTGTGCCTGGCGGGCGCGCCGCTGCTGGCCGGGTTCGTCAATCAAGGCCGGGCGCGGCTGCTGGGCCGGCGCGGCCCGCCGCTGCTCCAGCCTTACCGCGACCTCGCCCGGCGGTTGCGCAAAACCGCCCTGCTGCCGGATACGGCGACGGAATGCTTCCCCTTCTGGCCGCTGGCCGCCTGCCTCGCCCTGGCGGTGGCGGTGCTGCTGATCCCTGGCTTCTGCACCGGCCTGCTCACCGCCCCCGCCGCCGATTACGTCACCATCATCGGCTTGTTCGCCCTGGCGCGGGCCGCCACCATGCTCGGCGGGCTGGAGACCGGCGCCGGATTCGGCGGGGCCGGGGCGGCGCGCGACGCGCTGTTCGGCCTGTTCGCGGAGGGCGCGCTCCTGGTGCTGCTGCTCGCCTTCGCCCTGCTGGCGGGCACGACGAACGTGGACGGCATCGCCGTGATCTTCCCCGCCGCCCATATCGGCATTTCCGTTTCGCTCGGCTTCGCTCTCGCCGCCATGCTCGCCGTGGCGCTGACCGAGAGCGGGCGCATCCCCGCCGACAACCCCGCCGGGCATCTCGAACTCGCCATGGTGCATGAGGCGATGCTTCTCGAATATTCCGGGCGGCTGCTGGCCCTGGCGGAATACGCGGCGATGCTGCGCCTGCTCGCCTGGATGAACCTGATCGGCGCCATTTTCCTGCCCTTCGGCATGGCGCGGGCGGGGGCTCTGCTCTCCTGGCCGGGCGGGCTGCTGCTCTGGGCGGGCAAGCTCGTCCTCATGGCCGCCGCGCTCTGCTTGTTCGAGGTCTCGCGCGCCAAGATGCGCGTCTTCCGCGTGCCGGAATTTCTCGGCGCGGCGCTGCTGCTCGGCATGCTGGCCAGCGTGTTTCTCTTCGTCGCGGCGAGGATCGGCCCGTGAGCCTCACCTTTTCCCTCGCCCATCTGCTGGGCGGCGTCATCCTGCTCTGCGGCTTTCTCCAGCTCTCCCAGCGGCGGCTGGCGGCGATGATCACCCTCTACCAGACCGAGGCGCTGGTGCTGGCCGCCGCCGCCTTCTGGCAGGGTTACGCGCAGGGCGCGGTCGATCTCTATTTCACCGGCCTCATCACCCTTGCCCTCAAGGGCGTGCTGCTGCCCTGGGGGCTGCGCGAGATCGTGCTGCGCTTCAACATGGTCCGCGCCGTGGAGACCGCCTTGCCGATGGCGCTTTCCATGATCCTCGGCCTGGCGCTGATCGGCATCGCCGTGCTGGTGGTGCTGCCGACGACGGCGAGCGCTCTCTCCCTCACCCGCGAGGATGCGGCCATCGCCCTCTCGGTGGTGTTGCTCGGCCTGCTGCTGATGATCGTCCGCCGCAACGCCCTGGCCCAGCTCATCGGCTTTCTCTCCATGGAGAACGGCCTCGTGCTGGCGGCGATCGGCATGCCGGGCATGCCCTTCGTCGCGGAATTCTCGGTGGCGCTGCTGGTGCTGCTCGCCTTTCTCGTCGTCGGCGTGTTCCTCTTCCGCCTGCGCGAGCATTTCGACACGCTCGATCTCTCCGGGCTCGAGGAAATCGAAAGGCGGGGGCGGTGAATTTCGCCCTCTCCGCCATCGCGCTGCCTTTGCTGGCGGCGCTGGGGCTGGGGCTGGCGGGCACGCCGCGCCAGGGCGCTCTCGCCAATGCGGGGGTGTGCGCGGCGCTGCTGGCGCTCACGCTCGGCGTGTTCTGGCATGGCGGCGGCGGGCTGGTGGCGGCGGACCGGCTGGCGGCGCTGTTCGGGGTGCTCACCGGGCTGGCCGGCCTTACCGCCGCGCTGGTCAATATCGGCTATGTCACGGCGGAGGCGGCGCGCATGCCCCCGCGCCGCTGGCGGCTCTACCACGCCTTGTTCCAGATCGTGCTGGGGGCGGCGCTGCTCGGCCTCTACGCGGATAATGCCGGGCTGCTCTGGGCGGCGCTGGAGGCCGGAACCATCGCCATGACTTTGGGGGTGAGCCTCTACCGCACGCCGCGCGGGCTGGAGGCGGCCTGGAAATATTTCATCCTCGGCGGGGTGGGGATCGGCCTCGCCCTGTTCGGCACCATGCTGGTCTATCTCGCCGCCCAGCCCGCTTTGGGTCCCGGCTTTGCCGCCATGAGCTTCGCCGCCCTCTCCGCCCACGCCGCCGCCATGGATGGCGCGCTGCTCACCCTCGCCTTCGTGTTCATCCTCTTCGGCTACGGCACCAAGGCGGCGCTGGTGCCGCTGCATGGCTGGCTGCCGGACGCCTACGCGGAAGGCCCGGCCCCGCTGACCACGGCGCTCTCCGGCCCGCTCATCAACGTCGCGCTGCTCGCCATCCTCCGCTTCCGCCACCTCATGCAGGCCAATGCCGCCGCCGGGGGCAAGGCGATGGAGCCCGGCGCCTTTCTCGTCACGCTGGGCCTCGCCTCGCTGTTTCTCGCCGCCTTCTCCTTTCTGCGGCGGCGGGATGCGCGGCGGTTTTTCGGCTTCTCCTCCATCGAGCATTCCGGCCTCGCCGTCTTCGCCTTCGGCATTGGCGGCCCGGCGGCGATTTTCGGCGGCATTCTCCATATGGCGCTGCACACGCTGCTCAAATCCGGGTTGTTCCTGGCGCTGATCCGCGCCGCCAGCCTGCGCGGCTCCGCCGCCCCCGGCCAGTACGGCTTCTCGCATTTGCGCGGGCTGGCCCATGCCAGCCCCTATACCGGGTGGCTGCTGGGGGGCTGCGTCTTCGCCCTGGCGGGTCTGCCGCCCTCCGGCCTGTTCGTGAGCGAGTTCATCATCGTCAGCCAGACCATCCAGCGCGCCCCCGCTCTTTCCTTGCCGCTGGGGCTGGGGATGCTGCTCTGCGCCGTGGCGGTGCTGCGCCATGTCGGACCGCTGCTCTTCGCCCGGCTGCCTCAGGAAAAGCCCAAACCCGCCGGGCGGGCGATGCATCTGGTGGCCCTGCATCTGGGGCTGATGGTTCTGCTCGCCTTCGCCATGCCCGCGCCCCTGGTGCTGCTGCTCTCCCAGGCGGCGGAGGCGCTGCGATGAACTTGCTGACCCCGGAGGAATGGGCGGCGCGGACCGGCGATTTCATCGCCCTCTGGACCGATGCCGCCCATGCCTACGCGCTTTACGAGCCGGGGGAGCTGGTGGCGGTGGAATTGCGGGAGGGTAGCTACCCCGCCCTCGCGCATCCCGGCGCCAACTGGTTTCAGCGCCTGGCCCGCGATCTGAGCGGCCATGTGGCCGCGGGGTTCGCAGACCCGCGCCGGGCGGTGGAGCATTGCCGCGAGCCGGATGGCCGCGCCGAATGGCCGAGCTTTCCCTTGCCGGAGGTAGAAGGCGCGCATCAGGTCGCGGTCGGGCCGGTTCATGCCGGGATCATCGAACCCGGCCATTTCCGCTTCTCGGTCATCGGGGAGCGGGTGCTGAGCCTCCAGGCCCGGCTGGGCTACGCCCATAAGGGCACTCTGAGGCTGATGCGGGGCAAATCCCCGCGCCAGGCGGCGCGTTACGCGGCGCGCATCTCGGGCGATGCGACGGTGGCGCACGCCATCGCCTTCGCCCGCGCGGCGGAGGCGGCGCTCGCCTTCCGCGCCCCGGAGCGGGCGGAGTATTTGCGGGCGCTGATGGCGGAGACCGAGCGTCTCGCCAACCATGCCGGCGATATCGGCGCCATCGCCGGGGATGCCGGCTTCGCCTTTCTGGAGGCGCGCTTCGCCCTGGCGCGCGAGCGGTTCTGCGCCGCCGCCCACGCGGCGTTCGGCCACCGGCTGATGATGGATCTGGTGGTGCCGGGCGGCGTGGCGGGAGATCTGGCGCCGGAGGGGGCGGCGGCCATCACCGCCGCGCTGGACGCGCTGGAGCAGGAATTGCCGGGCCTCAGGCGCGTCTTCGAGGATTATGCCAGCCTGCAGGACCGGCTGGTGGGCACGGGGGTGATCCCGCCCGGCCTCGCCGCCGCCTATAATGCCGGCGGCTATGTGGGCCGCGCCTCCGGCCGGCGCGCCGATGCGCGGCTGAGCCCGGGCTACCCGCCCTATGAGGGGCTGGGCCTCGCCGTGCCGGTGGCGCGGGAGGGCGACGTGGCGGCGCGGGTGAACATTAGGCTGGAGGAGATTCCGGAGAGCATCCGGCTCATCCGCCAGATGCTGGCGGCGCTGCCGCCGGGGCCGGTGGCGGTGGCTCCGCCCGCCGCGAGCGGCATGGGGCTGGGTGTGGCCGAGAGTTTCCGCGGCCCCGTCTGGCATTGGTTGAATTTGGATAACGGCCAGATCCGCGACGCCTTCGCCGCCGATGCCAGCGCCCTGCATTGGCCGCTGCTGGAGCACGCCGCCACCACCGCGATTCTCGCCGATTTCCCGCTGATCAACAAATCGGTCAACGGGTCCTATTCCGGCGTGGATCTATAAACCGCGCGCCGGATGAGACGGCTCAGCCCAGCTTGCCCTCGATGCCGTTTACCAGCGTTTGCAGCCCCGATAAGGTCGTGTCGTCCATGGTCTGCCCCGCCGGCAGGAACACCTTGCCGGTCTGGTCGGTGAGCGGGCCGGTGAAGACCTTGTTCTTGCCCGCCGAGATATCCGCCACGGACTGCTGCGCCGCCTGGGCGATGGGCTCCGGCATGTTGCGGAACGGCGCCATTTGCAGCATGCCGTCGGCGAAGCCGCCCCAGGTATTGGTGCTGGTCCAGCTGCCCGCCAGCACATCCTTGATGCGCTGGGTGTAGTAATCGCCCCAATGGTTGATGTCGGCGGTGAGCTGGTCGTGCGGGGCGAATTTGATCATGTCCGTCGCCTCGCCAAAGGCGGGGATGTTGCGGCTGGCCGCCACCTGGAGCGGGGCCGGGCTGTCCGTGTGCTGGGTGAGAACGTCGCAGCCCTGGTCGATCAGCGCCTTGGCCGCGTCGCCCTCCTTGCCGGGGTCGTACCAGCTATTGACCATGATGAATTTGAGCCGGGCCTTGGGGTTGACGCTCTGCATGCCCAGCATCACCGCGTCCATGCCCTGCACCACCTCCGGCACCGGCACGGAGGCGACATAGCCGATGGTGCCGGTTTTGGAGAGATGCCCGGCGATAACGCCCTGGACGAAGCGGCCCTGATAATAGCGGATGTTGTAGAGGGCGAGGTTCTTGGCCTGCTTATAGCCGGTGCAATGCTCGAATTTCACCTCCGGATGCTGGGCGGCGACCCGCACCATGTAATTCATGTAGCCGAAGGAGGTGCCGAAGATCAGCTTGTGGCCGGAGGCGACCATGCTCTCGAACACGGCCTGGCAGGCGGGGGATTCGTCCACATTATCCACATAGGAGGTTTGCACCGCCGAACCCAGGGCCGCCTGGGCCTGCTTGCGCCCCATCTCGTGCTGGTAGCTCCAGCCGAAATCGCCCACCGGGCCGACATAGACGAAGCCGACCTTGAGCGGCGCGTCCGCGCGGGCGGCGCGCATGATGCCGGGGGCGGCGAGGGCGGAGGCCCCGAGCAGGCCGGTGAAGCTGCGGCGTTTCAAGGATGACATCGGGAGGGCTCCTTTTGGTTACGGGTCAGGCGATGGCGTGGAAATATTTGCCGAGGCAGGCGGGCTGGTTGAGGCGGATGCGCCGGGCGTCGCGCGAGATGAGGACCAGCACCACCACCGTGGCGGCGTAGGGCAAAGCCGAGATCAAGGGCGAGGGCACCGAGAAGCCCATCCCCTGCAAATAAAGCGCGAGGAAGGTGATGCCGCCGAACAGATACGCCCCCACCAGCAGCCAGACCGGCCGCCAGGTGGAAAACACGACCAGGGCGAGGGCGATCCAGCCGCGCCCGGCGGTGAGGTCCTGCGACCAGAGCGGCGAATAGAACAAAGAGAGATAGGCGCCGGCGATGCCCGCCATGGCGCCGCCGAACGCCACCGCGGCATAGCGGATGCGGATGACGGGGTAGCCCATGGCATGGGCGGCGTCGTGATTATCGCCGATGGCGCGCAGGATGAGCCCGGCATGGGTGCGGTTGAGAAACCAGGCGATGAGCGCGACCATAACGAAAGAGAAATAAATGAGGATGTTCTGGTTGAACAGCACCGGTCCCAGAAGGGGAATCCGGCTAAGCAGGGGCAGCGCGATGGGGTGCAGCACCGGCCCGGCGATGCCGACATAACCCGCCCCCAGCAGGGCGGCGAAGCCCTTGCCGAAGATGGTGAGGGCGAGGCCGCAAGCGACCTGGTTGGCCAGCAGCGACAGGCTCAGCGCCGCGAAGATCATGGCTAGGGCCACCCCCGCCAGCGCCGCCGCGCCGATGCCGAGCAGGGCGCTGCCGGTTTGGTGCGCCGTGGCGAAGCCCGCGATGGCGCCGACCAGCATCATCCCCTCCACGCCGAGATTGAGCACGCCGGATTTCTCCGCCACCAGCTCGCCGGAGGCGGCGAGCAGCAGCGGGGTGGAGGCGGCGACGATGGAGATGGCGAAGCTGGTGATATAGGCGGCGCTCATGCGGCGGCCTCCGGGGCGGGGCGCGCCCGCCGCAGCCGGTGCAGGATCAGCACATCCGCCCCCAGCAGGTAGAAGAGCAGCACGCCCTGGAAGATACCTGTCACCGCGTTGGGCAGGTTGAGATTGATCTGGGCGGCGTCGCCGCCGAGATAGGAGAGGGCGAGCAGCAGCCCGGCGAAGATGACCCCAACCGGGTGCAGCCGGCCGAGAAAGGCGACGATGACGGCGGTGAAGCCATAGCCCGGCGTTATGGTGGCGGTGAGCTGGCCGATGGGACCCGTGACCTCGAAAAAACCCGCCAGCCCGGCCAGCCCGCCGCTCATCAGCAGGGCGAACCAGGTGAGGCGGGCATTGGAAAAGCCCGCGAAACGCGCGGCGCGCGGCGCCTGGCCGATGACGCGCAGCTGGAAGCCGAGCACCGAGCGGCCCAGCACCTGCCACAGCGCCAGCGCCAGCAGCGGCGCCAGCACACAGCCGAGATGGATGGTGGTGCCGCCGAAGCTGGGCGTGGTGACGCCGGGGCCGAACATCGCCGATTGGGGAAAGCCGAACCCGGCCGGGTCCCGCCAGGGGCCGGTGACCAGCCAGACGAGGATGAGCTGGGCGATATAGACCAGCATCAGCGAGGTGAGGATTTCATTGGCGTTGAATTTGAGCCGCAGCCAGGCGACCAGCCCGGCCCAGCCCATGCCGCCCAATATGCCGAGCGCCGCCACCAGCGGGTAGGCCCACCAGAAGGCCGCGTTGGGCAGCGCCAGCGCCGCGCCCCCCCCGGCCAGCGCCCCCATGATGAACTGGCCGTCCCCGCCGATATTCCAGACATTGGCGCGGTAGCACAAGGCGAGCCCCGCGCCGATCATCACCAGCGGCGCCGCCCGCACCAACAGGGAGGAAAGCCCGGACAAGGTGCTGACCGGCGCGATGAGAAAGGTCTCCACGCCCTTGACCGGCGGCGCGCCCAGCGCCGCGAAGATCAGCATCATGGTGAGGATGGTGAGCAGGATCGCCAGCACCGGCGAGCCATAGGCCCAGAACAGCGAGCGCTCGCCGCGCGGCTCAAGCCGGTAGAGCATGCGCGGCATCCTGTTGCGCCTCCGGCGCGCCGCCCATCAGCAGGCCGATCGTCTCCAGGCTCGCCTCCTGCACCGGCATGGCGGGGGAGAGCCGCCCCGCCGCGATGACAGCGATGCGGTCGCAGAGCAGCAGGATCTCGTCGAGATCCTGGGAGATCAGGACGATGGCGGTGCCGGTGGCGGCGAGCCGGGCCAGCGCCTCGTAAATCGCCGCGGCCGCGCCGGCATCCACCCCCCAGGTGGGCTGGGAGATCACCAGCACGCCCGGTTTCTGCAGCACCTCCCGCCCCACCAGGAATTTCTGAAGATTGCCGCCGGAGAGCGAGCGCGCCTCCGCCTGCGGGCCGGTGGCGCGCACGTCGAAGGCGTGGATGACCCGGGCGGCGAACTCCCGCGTGCGGCGGGCGTTGATGAGGCCGAAGCGTTGCAGCGCGCCGCGCACATGGGCGGAGAGAAATCCGTTCTCGGCCAGGGTCATCGGCCCGACCGCGCCATGGCCGTTGCGCTCCTCCGGCAGGAAGCAGCCGCCGCGCCGCCGCCGCGCCGCCGGCCGCTCCAGCCCCACGGGCGCGCCATCCAGCAGGATGTTGGCGGGCGAGCCGGCGGGAGTCTCGCCGGAGAGCGCGTCCATCAGCTCGCTCTGGCCATTGCCGGCGATGCCGGCGATGCCGAAGATCTCGCCCCCCGCCACCGAGAAGGAGATATCCTTCAGATCCGTGCCGAAAGGCTGGCTGGAGCGGATGGTCAGCCGGTTCACCACCAGGCGGGGCGGCCCCGCCGGGGCGGGCTTGGCGTTGTGGTCCGGCTCCTTGAGCTTGGCGGCGATCATCAGCTCCGCCAGCTCCCGCGCGGATTTTTCGGCCGGCGCGCATTGGGCCACCACCCGGCCGAGCCGCATGATGGTGGCGGTCTCGCACAAGGCGCGGACCTCCTCCAGCTTGTGGCTGATGTAGAGAATGGAGCAGCCCTCCGCGCGCAGCCGCCGCAGCGTGACGAAGAGCTTTTGCGCCTCCTGGGGGGTGAGCACGCTGGTCGGCTCGTCCATGATCAGCAGCTTGGGGTTTTGCAGCAGGCAGCGCACGATCTCGATGCGCTGGCGCTCCCCCACCGAGAGGTCGTGCACCGTGCGCTCAGGCGCCAGGGGCAGGCCATAGCGGGCGGAGATCTCGGCGATGCGCCGCTCCAGCCCCTCCCGCTGCCGGGCGCTGTTGAGGCCGAGCGCCACGTTCTCCGCCACCGTCAGCGCCTCGAACAGCGAGAAATGCTGGAACACCATGCCGATGCCGAGCGCGCGCGCCTGGGCCGGGCTGGCGATGACGGCCGGCTGGCCGTTCCAGAGAATGCGCCCGGCATCCGGCTTCATCACCCCGTAGATGATCTTGACCAGCGTGCTCTTGCCCGCGCCGTTCTCGCCGAGCAAGGCGTGGATCTCGCCCTTGCGGATGGTCAGGTCGACATGGTCATTGGCCAGACAGCCGGGAAATTGCTTGACGATGCCCCGCAATTCGAGAAGAGGCGCGTCGGGACCCGGCTTATCCAACTCTGCGTCCATACACTCTCCGGTTTCGCGTCGGGGCACTGCTGCTCTGCACAATGCCTAGCCAGAGCCGGGCGCTCCTGCAATAGATTTGACATGCTTGCCGAAGAAAAAGCCGGTTTCAGGGCGGGGCGCGGCCCCGGCCCGCGGGGTTTTGTTGAACGACGCGCCATGGCCCCGCCGCCCGGCGGCGGATATTGACCGGGCCGGAGCGGTGCTTTTTATTGAGCGCGGCCGCCTGCGCATTTCACGGCGATGCGGCCCATCACGGCGAGGGCGCAAGCAGACATGAAAAAAATATACCCATCCCCGCAAGCCGCGCTGGACGGCGTGCTCTCGGACGGCATGACCATTCTCTCCGGCGGGTTCGGCCTCGTCGGCATCCCCGAGAGCCTGATTTTGGCGATCCGCGATTCGGGGGTGAAAAACCTCACCATCGTCTCCAACAATGCCGGGGCGGATGGGCATGGGCTCTGGCTGCTGCTGGAGAGCCGCCAGACCCGCAAGATGATCGCCTCCTATGTCGGCGAGAACAAGCTTTTCGAGCAGCAATATCTCTCCGGCGAGCTGGAGCTGGAGCTGAACCCGCAGGGCACGCTGGCCGAGCGCATCCGCGCCGCGGGTGCCGGCATTCCCGCCTTCTACACCCCCACCGGGGTCGGCACGGTGGTGGCGGAGGGCAAGCCGGTCGAGGAATTCGAGGGCAAGACCTATTTGCGCGAGACCTGGCTGAAGGGCGATCTTGCCATCATCAAGGCGTGGAAGGGCGACGAGGCGGGGAATCTCGTCTATCGCAAGACAGCGCGCAACTTCAACCCGGTGATGGCGACGGCGGCGAAGGTGACCATCGCCGAGGTGGAGGAGATCGTCCCCGTCGGCGCGCTCGACCCCGACCAGATCCACACGCCTGGCATCTATGTGGACCGGCTGATCAAATGCACCGTCAACGAGAAGCATGTCGAGAAATTGACCACACGCAAGAGGGAGGCCGGCTGAGATGCCCTGGACCCGCGATGAGATGGCGGCCCGCGCCGCCAAGGAGCTGAAGGACGGTTTCTACGTCAATCTCGGCATTGGCATTCCCACCCTGGTGGCGAATTACATTCCCGAGGGGATGGACGTGACCCTGCAAAGCGAGAACGGGATGCTGGGCATCGGCCCGTTCCCCTACCCGGACGAGGTGGACCCCGACCTCATCAACGCCGGCAAGCAGACGGTGACGGAACTGCCCGGCACCAGCTATTTCTCTTCCGCCGACAGCTTCGCGATGATTCGCGGCGGCCATATCAACATGGCGATTCTGGGCGCCATGGAGGTCTCGGCCAAGGGCGATATCGCCAACTGGACCATCCCCGGCAAGATGCTGAAGGGCATGGGCGGGGCGATGGACCTCGTCGCCGGGGTGAGGCGCGTGGTGGTGCTGATGGAGCATACGTCCAAGGATGGCGAGCCGAAGATCAAGGAAGCCTGCGGTTTGCCCCTGACCGGGGTGGGCGTGGTGGATCTGATCATCACCGATCTCTGCGTCTTTACCTGCGACAAGGAGAAAGGGGGCCTGACCCTGTTGGAGCTGGCGCCGGGGGTGACGGCGGAGGATGTGAAGGCCAAGACCGCCGCGCCGGTAAAGACGAAGTAAGCGCATCGCCCGCCCGCCGCCAGGGTCCGCGCAACGATATTGCGCGGCGCGGGGATGTTTCATGCCAAACCCGTGCTGCGCGCGGGTGACAGCGCGGGCGAAACGCAGTACGCAGCGCCGGCGTTTTGAAGAAAGCAGACAGGGAATTATAGCCAATGCGCGTTTATTACGACCGGGATGCCGACGTTAACCTGATCAAGAGCAAAAAGGTCGCCATCATCGGCTATGGCAGCCAGGGCCATGCCCATGCGCTGAACCTCAAGGATTCGGGCGTGAAGGAGCTGGTGATCGGCCTGCGCCCCGGCTCCGCCGCCGCGCCCAAGGCCGAGGCCGCCGGGCTGAAGGTGATGACCCCCGCCGAGGCCGCGAAATGGGCCGATGTGGTGATGGTGCTCACCCCGGATGAGGGGCAGGCGGATCTTTATTACCAGGATCTCCAGGCCAATCTGCGCGAGGGCGCGGCCCTGGCCTTCGCCCATGGCCTCAACGTGCATTTCAACCTGATCGAGCCGCGCAAGGATATCGACGTGTTCATGGTCGCGCCCAAGGGGCCCGGCCATACCGTGCGCAGCGAGTATCAGCGCGGCGGCGGCGTGCCCTGTCTGGTGGCGGTGGCGCAGAACCATAGCGGCAACGCGCTGGAGATCGGCCTCTCCTATGCCTCCGCCATTGGCGGCGGCAAGGGCGGCATCATCGAGACCAGCTTCAAGGAGGAGTGCGAGACCGATCTGTTCGGCGAGCAGACGGTGCTGTGCGGCGGCCTGGTCGAGCTGATCAAGGCCGGGTTCGAGACGCTGGTGGAGGCGGGCTACGCGCCGGAGATGGCCTATTTCGAGTGCCTGCACGAGGTGAAGCTGATCGTCGATCTCATCTATGAGGGCGGGATCGCCAACATGAACTACTCGATCTCCAATACCGCGGAATATGGCGAGTATGTCACCGGCCCGCGCATCATCACCGCCCAGACCAAGGCCGAGATGAAGAAGGTGCTGGAGGATATCCAAACCGGCCGCTTCACCCGCGACTGGATGCTGGAGAACAAGGTGCATCAGAGCAGTTTCAAGGCCATTCGCCGCCGCAACGCCGCGCATCCCATCGAGGAGGTGGGGGCCAAGCTGCGGGGGATGATGCCATGGATCTCCAAGAACGCCCTGGTGGACAAGGCGAAGAACTGATCCACCTCGTAAAATTAGCCGTGGGGGCGAAGGATGTTTCGCAGCTAACGGCCTGGCAGAAACAAAGGGCGGCAGAGATGCCGCCCTTGCGTCATTTGACGCGCAATTTCCCCAAGCGCGCGGCGGAGCTGACCGATGGCGGCTCGCTCTATTGGGTGGTCGGCGGGGTGGTGCTGGTGCGCCAGAGGGTGCTGGAGGTCCGCCAGGACCAGGAGCCGGATGGCAGCGCCTGCGCTGCATTGGTGCTGGACCCTGAACTGGTGCGGGTGGAGGGACGGCCGATGCGCGCCTTTCAAGGCTGGCGCTATCTGGACCCGAAAGACGCGCCGCCCGACCTGGACGCCGCCGGGCAAGCGGCGGCGGAGACCATGCCCGAATCCCTGCGCCGGGAATTGGCGTTGCTCGGGCTATTATAAAAAAGATGTTCACTTCAAGAATTTTGCGGCGCGCCGGAGCCATGCTAGGTGCGCCCCAGCATAAGGAGACCCATTCATGGCGGTGAACGCCCTTATTTTTCCCGGCCAGGGGAGCCAGGCGGTTGGCATGGGGCGGGATCTGGCCGCCGCCTTCGCGCCGGCCCGGCAGGTGTTCGAGGAAATGGACGAGGTGCTCAAGCAGAAGCTCTCGAAGCTGATGTTCGAGGGACCCGCCGACGAGCTGACCCTCACCGAGAACGCCCAGCCCGCGCTGATGGCCGTCTCCCTGGCGGTGCTGCGGGTGTTGCAACGCGAGGGCGGGCTTGATCTGAGCGGAAAAATAGCTTTGGCCGCCGGGCACAGCCTGGGCGAATATAGCGCGCTGGCGGCGGCGGATTCCTTTTCCCTGGCGGATACGGCGCGGCTGCTCAAACTGCGCGGCCAGGCGATGCAGAAGGCGGTGCCGCCGGGGCAGGGCGCCATGGCGGCGCTGCTGGGGGTGGAGCTGGAGGCGGCGCGCGAGATCTGCGCCGAGGCCGAGGCCGGGCCGGAGGGGCGCGAGGTGGTGGCGGCCGCCAACGATAATGGCGGTGGCCAGGTGGTGATTTCCGGCCATAAGGCGGCGGTGGAGCGCGCCATAGAGATCGCCAAGGGCAGGGGGGTGAAGCGGGCGATGCTGCTGCCGGTCTCCGCCCCCTTCCATTGCGCGCTGATGGCCCCGGCCGCGGATGCGATGGCCGAGGCGCTCGCCGCGACTCCGCCGCATGCGCCGGTCGTTCCCATCATCGCCAACGTGACCGCCGCCAAGGCGACCGCGCCCAACGAGATCCGCGATTTGCTCGTGCAGCAGGTCACCGCCACGGTGCGCTGGCGCGAGAGCGTTGAGGAGATGGCGGCGCTGGGGGTGACGCATTTTTATGAGCTGGGCGCGGGCAAGGTGCTCACCGGGTTGATCAAGCGCATCGCCCCCGAGGCGAGCGCCACGCCGGTCGGCAGCCCCGCCGAGATCGAAGCCGTGCTGAAGGTGTTGTGATGTTCGACCTGACGGGCAAGACCGCCCTTGTCACCGGCGCTTCCGGCGGGATCGGCGCCGAGATCGCCCGCGCCCTGCACGGCCAGGGGGCGGAGGTGGCGCTCTCCGGCACGCGGCGCGAGGCGCTGGAGGCGCTGGCGGCCGGGCTGGGCGGGCGCGCGCATGTGCTCCCCGCCGATCTCTCCCTGCCGGAGGAGGCGGCCCGGCTGATCGAGGCGGCCGAATCCGCCATGGGCAAGGTGGATATTCTCGTCAACAATGCCGGGCTGACCAAGGACGGGCTGGCCATGCGCATGAGCGACGCGGATTGGGAAAAGGTGCTGAATGTCGATCTCTCGGCGCCGTTCCGGCTGATCCGGGCGGCGCTGAAATTCATGCTCCGCCGCAAATCCGGGCGGATCATCAATATCGGCTCCATCGTCGGCGCCACCGGCAATCCCGGCCAGGCCAATTATTGCGCCGCCAAGGCCGGGCTCGCGGGCCTCACCAAATCCCTGGCGCAAGAGGTCGCCTCGCGCGGGATCACGGTCAATCTGGTCGCCCCTGGCTTCATCGAGACGCCGATGACCGACGCCCTCACCGAGGCGCAGCGCGGCGCGCTGGCGGCGCGCATCCCGCTCGGGCGGCTGGGCGCGCCCGGAGATGTCGCGGCGGCGGTCGCCTATCTCGCCTCCCCCGGCGCGGGCTGGGTCACCGGGGCGACGCTGCATGTCAATGGCGGCATGGCGATGATGTGACCCGGCTTGGCGGCGCGGGAAAAACCATGCTAAGCGCCGCCGAGTGTGATGTATTCAATCCATCCGTCCCCGCGCGGCCGGCCGCGCCGGGCACTACACAACAGCAGGAAAGTGAATTCAAATGAGCGAAGTCGCCGACAAGGTTAAAAAAATTGTTGTCGAGCATCTCGGTGTGGAAGAGACGAAGGTAACCCCCGAGGCCTCCTTCATCGACGATCTCGGCGCCGACTCCCTTGACACGGTCGAGCTGGTGATGGCCTTCGAGGAAGCCTTCGGCGTGGAGATCCCCGAGGACGCGGCCGAGCAGATCACCACCGTTAAGGACGCCATCGACTATATCGAGAAGCAGAAGGCCGAATAAGGCCCGCTTTCGCCAGGAATCCAAAGAGCGTCCAAGGAGTTCGCATGCGTCGTGTTGTCGTGACCGGAATGGGGATCGTCTGCCCCCTGGGGGTGGGGGTCGAACATGTCTGGAAGAGGCTGATCAACGGCGAATCCGGGATCACGGCCATTCAGAGCTTCGACACCACGGAATTGGCGGCGAAGATCGCGGGGCAGGTCCCGGCGGGGCTGGCGGCCGAGGGCGGACTCGATTTGGCGGAGTGGATTCCGCCCAAGGAAATCAAGAAGATGGACCGCTTCATCCATCTCGGCATGGCGGCGGCGGCGCAGGCGCTGGCCGATTCCGGCTTCGTGCCCGAGACGGAGGAGGAGAAATGCGCGGCCGGGGTGATGATCGGCTCCGGCATTGGCGGGTTGCAGACAATCTACGAGACCTCCGTGATGGTGCATGAGGGGCGCGCCAAGCGCGTCTCCCCCTTCTTCATTCCGGCGGCGCTGATCAACCTGATCTCGGGCCAGGTCTCGATCCGGTACGGGTTGAAGGGTCCCAACCATTCGGTGGTGACGGCCTGCGCCACCGGCGTGCACGCCATCGGCGACGCCTCCCGCCTCATCGCCTTTGGCGATGCGGATGTGATGGTGGCGGGCGGCGCGGAGGCGACGGTCAACGCGCTCGGCATCGCTGGGTTCTGCGCGGCCCGTGCGCTCTCCACCGGCTTCAACGACCGGCCGCCCGAGGCCTCCCGCCCCTGGGACAAGGACCGTGACGGCTTCGTGATGGGCGAGGGCGCCGGCGTGGTGGTGCTGGAGGAATACGAGCACGCCCGCAAGCGCGGCGCCAAGATCTATGCCGAGGTGAGCGGCTACGGCATGTCCGGCGACGCCCACCACATCACCGCGCCGGCGGAGCATCACGAGGGCGCCTTGCGCGCCATGAGGGCGGCGTTCAAGAATGGCGGCCTCGCGCCCGCGGACGTGCAGTATATCAACGCCCATGGCACCTCGACCCCGCTGGGCGACGATCTGGAGCTGGAAGCGGTGGAAACCCTGCTCGGCGATCACGCCCGCCATGTTGCCATGTCCTCCACCAAATCCTCCATCGGTCATCTCCTCGGCGCGGCGGGGGCGGTGGAGACGATCTTTTCCATCCTCGCCATCCGCGACAATGTCGCCCCGCCCACGCTTAACCTGCACGAGCCGAGCCGCGAATCGGTGGTGGACCGGGTGCCGCTTATGGCGCAGGAGCGCAAGATCGACGTGGCGCTGTCCAATTCCTTCGGCTTTGGCGGCACCAACGCCTCCATCATCTTCAAGCGGGTCGCCTGAGCCGAATTGCGCTGGCGCGGCCGTATCCTTCTTTTTCTGCTCGTGTTGCTGGCGGTGTTCAACGCCGGGCGGATGGCGGTGCATGAGACCTATCAAGGGCCGGGGGCGGGAAAGACCAGCAAGATCGTCGTCATTCCACCCGGCGGCACCGCCGGGGTGGCGGAAACCCTGGCCAGAGCCGGGGTCATCGAACATCCGCTGGCCTTTCGCGCCGCCGCCTGGCTGACCCGCCAGGCCGGACCGCTGCGCGCGGGCGAGTATCTCTTTCCCGCCCATGCCAGCCTCGCGCAAATTCTCGGCATATTGCGCCACGGGGCGGAGGTGCAGCACCAGGCCACCATCCCGGAAGGGCTGACGGGGGTGCAGATCGCCGCCATTCTCAACGCCCTGCCGGCGGCCACCGGCCAGGTGGCGCCGCCGCCGGAGGGCAGCGTCTGGCCCCAGACCTATAATTATGTGTGGCACACGGACCGCGCCGCCTTGCTGGCCCGCATGCAGGCGGCGGAACGCGCGGCGCTGGAAATGGCCTGGGCCGGGCGCGACCCCGCCGTGCCGCTTGCCTCGCCCCGGGACGCGGTGATTCTCGCCTCCATCGTCCAGCAGGAAACGCCGCTGCCCGCCGAGATGCCCGTCATCGCGGCGGTGTATGAGAACCGGCTCAAGGCCGGGATGAGGCTGCAAGCCGACCCGACGGTGATCTACGCGGTCACCCAGGGGCGGCAATCCGGCGGTGTCACTCTCAGCAAGGCGGATCTGGCCCTCGCCTCTCCCTATAATACTTATCAGGCCAAGGGCCTGCCGCCTGGCCCCATCTGCGCGCCGGGCGCGGCGGCGCTGACGGCGGTGCTGCACCCGGCCCGGAGCGACGCGCTCTATTTCGTCGCCAAGGGGGACGGCACGCATGAATCCGCCTTCTCGCGTTTCTTTAAGGATCAGCTGGGGAATATCGAGCGGTTTCGCGCCCGCCATTGAGCCTGCCAGGAAGCGTTGCGCTTTTACCAAAGCATGACCATCTAATTCAGGTTTCACAGGGGGAGGCCATATGAAGCGAACGCCGGGCTGGAAGTTGAAGACGCGCGGCGCTGGCCTGGATTTCGCCGTGGTGCTCGGCGTGCTGGGGGCCATGCTGTTTTTCGGGGCCAGCAGCGCGATCGCCTATATCAACATCGAGACCATTCGCAGGGACGAGGCGCTGGTCACCTATTCCCATGAGGTGATGCTGGCCCTTCAAAAAATCTTGGCGACGGTGCAGGACGCGGAGACCGGCCAGCGCGGCTATCTTCTCACCAACAACCCCAATTATCTCGCCCCCTATAACGAGGCGGTGGCCCAATTGCCGGCGCAACTCGCCACGCTGGCGCAGCTGACCGAGGCCGCTCCGGCGGAGCGGGAGCGGCTCGGGCTTTTGGAAAAGGCGGTGGCAACCAAGCTCGCGGAGCTGAAGGAGACGGTGGACCTGCAGAAAGCGGGCAACCCGATGGGAGCGCTCGCCATTGTCAACACCAATCGCGGCAAGGAGGATATGGATGCGGTCCGCGCCCAGCTGAACGCGCTGACGCAGCTGGAGGAGAGCGCGCGGGGGCGGCATCTGGCCGAGGCGGCGAAGGCGAAGAGCCAGGCGCTGGTCAGCAGCGTTTTCACCGGCCTGGTCGGGCTGTTTCTTACCGTCATCGTCGCCTATCTGGTCAATCGCGCCGCCTTCGCGCGGCGGCGGCAGGAATGGTTCCAGACCGGCCAGGTGGGGCTGGAGGCGGTGATGCGCGGCGACCAGCCGGCGGAGATGCTGGGCCGCAACATTCTCGGCTTCATGGCGGAATATCTGGGCAGCGTGGCCGGCGCGCTTTATGTGGCGGAGGCGGGGGCCTTCACCCGGATCGCCACCTATGGCGTGCCGGCCGGGGCGGTGGTGCCCGAGCGGTTTTATCCGGGGGAGGGGTTGCTGGGCGAGGCGGTGGCGGCCAGACGCCGGCTTTTCATCGATGACGTGCCGGAGGGCTATCTCAGCTTCGGCTCCGCGCTGGGGCGCGGCACGCCCCGCCATTTGCTGGTCGTCCCCGGCATGGTGGAGGACGAGGTCAACACCGTGCTGGAACTCGGCTTCATCCATAACCCGGATGAGAACCTCGCCACGTTGCTGGGGCAGATGCTGGCGGCGGTGGCGATGGTGGTGCGCTCGGCCAAATACCGGGACGAGCTGAAGGCGCTGCTGGAGGATACCCAGCGCAAATCCGAGGCGTTGCAGGTCCAGGGCGAGGAATTACGCGTCTCCAACGAAGAGCTGGAGGAACAAAGCCGGGCGCTCAAGGAATCCCAGGCGCGGCTGGAGCAGCAGCAGGCGGAGTTGAACCAGACCAATGCCCAGCTCGAGGAACAGGCGCAGCAATTGGAGACGCAGGGCGATGACCTCGCCAAGGCCAACGCCCTGGTGCAGATGAAAATCAGGGAGCTTGAGCAGGCGAGCCGGTATAAATCCGATTTCCTCGCCAATATGTCCCATGAATTGCGCACGCCGCTCAATTCGCTGCTCATCCTCGCCAAGCTGCTCGGCGACAATGCCGAGGGCAATCTCTCCGACGAGCAGATCAAATACGCGCAAACCATCCAGTCGGCGGGGAACGATCTTCTCGTTCTCATCAATGATATTCTCGATCTTTCCAAGATCGAGGCCGGGCATGTGGACATCGCCGCGGAAAGCGTGCCGCTCCCCCGGCTGGCCGCCAGCCTCGAGCATTTGTTTCTGCCGATCGCGCAAAAGAGGCAATTGGGATTTGAGACCGCGATCGACCCGGAATGCCCGCCAGCGCTGGAGACCGATCCGCAGAAGCTCGAGCAGATTCTCAAAAACCTTCTGTCCAACGCCTTTAAATTCACCGAAGCCGGGCGGGTGAGCCTGACGGTCAAGCGGGCGGCGGGCGGGCGGATCGCCTTCTCGGTGGCCGATACCGGCATCGGTATCCCCGAGGATCAGCAGAAACGGATTTTCGAGGCGTTCCACCAGGCCGATGGCACGATCAGCCGCAGATATGGAGGCACGGGACTCGGGCTTTCGATCTCGCGCGAACTCGCGCGGCTGCTCGGCGGCAGCATCCATCTGCGCAGCCAGCCGGGGACGGGCAGCGTGTTCACCCTCATCCTGCCGGAGGCTTTCGATCCCCGCCTCGTCGCGCCGCGCGATGCCGAGCCCGCCTCCCCGGCGGCGATGGCGCCGCTGCCCGCGCCGCCGGCCGCGCCGCTTGCGCCCATGCCGCTGACTGGGACGGCGGCGCCCGGCATAGAGGATGACCGCGACCGGTTGGAGGATGCGCGGCGGGTGCTGCTCATCGTCGAGGATGACGCCCGTTTCGCCCAGGTGCTGCGCGATCTAGCCCGCGAGGCGGGGTTCAAGGCGCTGCTGGCCTCAACCGCCGAGGAGGCGCTGCAACTCGCCCGGCAATTCATGCCCCACGCCGTCATTCTCGATGTCGGCCTGCCGGACCAGTCCGGTCTCTCGGTTCTGGACCGGCTGAAACGCGACGTGCAGACCCGGCACATTCCCATCCATGTCGTCTCGGCGGCGGATCATGCCCAGACCGCCCTCTCCCTCGGCGCGGTCGGCTATCTGTTGAAGCCGGTGCAGCGCGAGGAATTGACCGAGGCGCTGCGCAAGCTGGAAACCCGGCTGGAGCAACGCATGCACCGCGTGCTCATCGTCGAGGACGACGCGCTGCAACGCGAGGCGGTGAGCCGCCTGCTCGCCGCCCACGACACCGAGACCGTCTCCGCCGGCACCGCCGCGGAATGTCTGGAATTGCTGAAATCCCAGACCTTCGATTGCATGGTGCTTGACCTCTCGCTGCCGGACGCGTCCGGCTACTCGCTGCTGGAAACGCTGAGCCGGGAGGACGCCTATTCCTTCCCGCCGGTCATCGTCTATACCGGGCGGGAGCTGACGGCGGCGGATGAGCAGAAGCTGCGCCGCTATTCCAAATCCATCATCATCAAGGGCGCCAAATCGCCCGAGCGGCTGCTGGACGAGGTGACGCTGTTCCTGCATCAGGTCGTCGCCGAACTGCCGCCGGAACGGCAAAAGATGATCCGCAAGGCACGCAACCGCGACGCTTTGCTCGAAGGCCGGCGCATCCTCATCGTCGAGGACGACATCCGCAATGTCTACGCCCTCACCAATATTCTCGAGCCGCGCGGCGCGGCCATCGAGATCGCCCGCAACGGCCAGGAGGCGCTCGACGCGCTGGCGGCGGCCGGCAAAGGCGAGACGGCGGGGATCGATCTCGTGCTGATGGATGTGATGATGCCGGTGATGGATGGGCTGACCGCCATCCGCGAGATCCGCAAAAACCAGGCATGGAGGAAACTGCCCATCATCGCCCTCACCGCGAAGGCGATGCCCGATGACCAGCAGCGTTGCATCGAGGCGGGAGCCAATGATTACATGGCGAAGCCGCTGGATGTCGAAAAACTGCTCTCCCTCGTGCGGGTCTGGATGCCGCGATGAGCGAGCTCGGCGCGGCCGCGCTGGAGGATATCGAAATCCGGCTGCTGCTGGAGGCGCTCTATTTGCGCTATCATTATGATTTCCGCCATTACGCCCCGGCCTCGCTCAAACGCCGGTTGCGCCTCGCCCGCGACCAGCTTGGCTTCAAAACCATCTCCGCCCTGCAGGAGGGCCTGCTGCATGAGCCGGACATGCTTCCCGTCCTGCTCGGCTACCTGACGGTCCAGGTCAGCGAGATGTTCCGCGACCCGTCTTATTTCAAGGCGATCCGGGAGACGGTGGTGCCGCATCTGCGCACCTATCCCTCGCTGAAATTATGGATCGCCGGTTGCAGCGACGGCGAGGAATTATATTCCTTCGTCATCCTCTTTCGCGAGGAGGGGCTGGAGGAGCGGACCTTGTTCTATGCCACCGATATCAACCAGGAGGCGCTGGCCCGCGCCCAGGCCGGCGTGTTCAGCCTGGAGCGGATGCAGCTCTTCACGGAAAATCACCGCAAATCCGGCGGCAAATCCTCGCTCTCCGATTATTACAGCGCCGCCTATGGCCGGGCCTCCTTCGATAAATCCCTGCGTGAGCGCGTCGTCTTCGCCGATCACAGCCTGGTGACGGACGCGGTTTTCGCGGAGATGCATATGATCTCCTGCCGCAACGTCCTGATTTATTTCGACCGCGAATTGCAGGACCGCGCGGTGGGGCTGTTCAAGGACTCGCTCGCGCGGAAGGGATTTCTTGGCCTGGGCGCCAAGGAAAATTTGCGCTTTTCCCGTCATGCCGGCGCGTTTTCCGATTTCGTCCGCGAGGAAAAAATCTATCAGAGGCGGGCGGAATGAGCGCCGTGCCCCTTGAGGCGGTGGTGATCGGCGCCTCCGCCGGGGCCATGGAGGCACTCTCCGCCCTGCTGCCCGCGCTGCCGCAGAATTTCCGCCTGCCGGTTTTCGTGGTCGTGCATCTGCCTCCCGACCGCAAAAGCCTGTTCGCCGAGATTTTCCAGGCCAAATGCCGCGTGCCGGTGCGCGAGGCGGAGGATAAGGAGCCCATTCGCGCCGGCACGGTGTATTTCGCGCCGCCTAATTATCATTTGCTGATCGAGACGGGCCGTTCCATCGCCCTCTCCAGCGATGAGCCGGTGCTCTATTCCCGCCCCGCCATCGATGTGCTGTTCGAGAGCGCGGCGGATGCCTATGGCCCGGCGCTCGCCGGCATCATCCTCTCGGGCGCCAATGAGGATGGCGCGCGGGGCCTCAAAGCCGTGGCGGCGGCGGGAGGCGTCACCATGATCCAGCGCCCGGACGAGGCGCAGGCGCCGGACATGCCGCTCGCGGCGCTGGCGGCCTGCCCCCAGGCCCATATCCTGCCCGTCGCCGGTATCGCTGCGTTTCTCCAGGCGCTATGATGGAGTTGGCCATGGACCCGGTTCATTTTCTCTTGGTGGACGATCTGGAGGAAAATCTCCTCTCCCTCGAAGCCTTGCTGCGCCGGGACGGGCTGGTCTGCCTCAAGGCGCGCTCCGGCGACGAGGCGCTGGAAATTCTCCTGCGGCGCGATGTCGCGCTTGCCATCGTCGGCGTGCAGATGCCGGGGCTGAACGGGTTCGATCTGGCGGAGCTGATGCGCGGCAATGAGCGCACGCGCCGCATTCCTCTCATCTTCGTCACCGCCGGCACCGCCGACACCCAACGCCGTTTCCGCGGCTATGAGGCGGGGGCGGTGGATTTCATCTACAAGCCGATCGAGGCCGACATCCTGCGCAGCAAGGCGGATGTCTTCTTCGAGCTTTACCGGCAGCGCCAGCAGATCGCCGCGCAGCGGGACGCGCTGGAGGCGCAGGCCGAGGCGCTGCGGCGGGCGGATTTGCGCAAGGACGAGTTTCTCGCCACCCTGGCGCATGAGTTGCGCAACCCGCTGGCGCCCTTGCGCCATGGGCTCGACGTGCTTCTCCACGCGCCGGATGAGGCAAAAGCGGGCGAGGTGCTGGCCATCATGGACCGCCAGCTCGCCCATCTCGTCCGGTTGATCGATGATCTTCTCGATGTTTCGCGCATCAGCCAGGGCAAGATTCTCCTGCGCAAGGAGAGGATGCCGGTGCAGGAGGCCATCGGCGCGGCGCTGGAGACGAGCCGCCCGATGGTCGAGGCCAGCGGTCACTGCCTCAGCGTCGAATTGCCCGACGAAATTTTATGGGTGGAAGCCGATTTGACGCGGCTCGCCCAGGTTATCGGCAATCTTCTCAATAACGCCGCCAAATACACGCCGGAGGGCGGGTGCATCCACCTGGCGGCGCGGGGCGAGGGGGGCGAGGCGGTGATCAGCGTCGCGGATAACGGCATCGGCATTCCGGCACACCGGCTGGGAGATGTGTTCGATCTCTTTTCCCAGCTGGACCAGCAGGGCGGCCGCGCGGGGGGCGGGCTGGGCATCGGTCTCGCCCTGGTGCGCCGGCTGATGGCCTTGCATGGCGGCAGCGTCATGGTGAAGAGCGACGGCGTGGGCGAGGGAAGCGTGTTCACCGTACGGATGCCGCTCGCCCAGCCGCCCGCCACGTTGCCCGCCCAGCCGCCCGCCGCGAGCGAGGCTCCCGCCGCCGCGCCCCTGCGGGTGCTGGTGATCGACGATTCCCAGGATGTCGCCCAGACCATCGGCTGGATGCTGGAGGAGATGGGGCACGATTACCGCCTGCTGCATGACGGGCGCGAGGCGCTGGACGCCGCGCGCGCCTACCAGCCGGACGCGATTTTGCTGGATATCGGCATGCCGGGCATGAACGGCTACGAGGTCTGCCGCATGCTGCGGCGCGATGAGCGGCTTGGCTCGGTGCCGATCATCGCCCAGACCGGATGGGGCCAGGAGAAGGACAAGGCCAGCGCCGCCGAGGCGGGGTTCGATCATCATCTGGTGAAACCGGTCGGCTTCCGGGCGCTGGAGGCGCTGCTCGCCAGCCTGGCCGTGCCGGATGCGCGGGTTTAGGGAGTAATGATTGCCGGCCGGGCGTAGGAGGCGAAATCCCGCGCCAGCCTTTCGTAAATATCCCGTTTGAAGGGCACGGCGAGGGCGGGCAGCTCGGCCAGCTCCACCCAGCGCCAGGCGTCGAATTCCGGGTGGCCGTCGGCCTCGAGATCGATATCCGCATCCGCGCCGGTAAAGCGCAGCGCATACCATTTCTGTTTCTGGCCACGATATTGCCCCCGCCAGGCCACGCCCAGGAGTTCCGGCGGCAGATCGTATGACAGCCAGTCCGGATGCTCGGCGATGATCTCGGCCTTGTCCGTGCCGATCTCCTCTTTTAATTCCCGCAGCACGGCGGCGCGCAAATCCTCGCCCTCATCCACCCCGCCCTGCGGCAATTGCCAGGCATCTGGAAACCCCTTGCGGCGGCCCACGAAAACCCGCCCCTCCGGCGAGAACAGCACCGCCCCGACATTCAGACGGTAGGGCAGGGCGGTGTAATCCGCCGCCTGGCTCAATGGGCCGCCACCGCGGTGACCGGCTTCATATCCGCGACGAGCTTGAGCGCCATCTGCAATTGGAAGTCCGTGGCGGGGTTGGTGGGGTCGAAGGCGGGCCAGCCCTGGGGCGGCTTGGCGGGGATGCTCGCCGCCACCGGCGGCAGCGGCGGGGCGGGCGGCAGCGGCGGCGCGCTCTGCTGGGTGGGGTTGGTGAAGCTGTGAAGCAGATCCGTCTCCCGCAGCTGGGAGAAGCTGTCCTCCGGCGTGGCGCTGTCGGCCACGGTGATGTCGGGCGTCACCCCGTAATCCTGGATGGAGCGCCCGGAGGGCGTGAAATACAGCGCGGTGGTCAGGCGCAGCGCGCCCTGGTTGTCGATGGGGATGATGGTCTGCACCGAGCCCTTGCCGAAGGTCTTGGTGCCCAGCACCAGAGCGCGGCGGTTTTGTTGCAGCGCGGCGGTGACGATCTCCGCCGCCGAGGCGGTGCCGGCATTGGTGAGCACGACGATCGGCGCGCCATGGGTGATGTCGGTGCCCTGGGCGTACCACACCTGGTCGTCCTCGGGATGACGGCCATGGGTGGAGACGATCTCGCCGCTGGTGAGGAAATCATCGCTCACCGCCACCGCCTGGTCGAGCAGCCCGCCGGGATTGTCGCGCAGATCGAGGATATAGCCGTGCAGCGGGCCGTGGGCCTGGCGGGTGAGGGATTTGACCGCGTCGCGGATGTGCTGGTCGGCGGGTTCGTCGAAACTGTCCAGCCGGATATAGCCGACGGGCCCGGCCGCGGTGGTGACCAGCCGGCTCTTCACGTCATCCACCTTGATGATCTCGCGGGTCAGCGTCACCCGCACCGGGGTATTGATGCCGTTGCGCTTCAGCGTCAGCGTCACCTTGGTGCCGGGCGCGCCGCGCATCTGCGCCACCGCGTCATCCAGGGTGAGTCCGTCCGTGGCGTGGCCGTTGATCTCGACGATGATATCGCCGGGGCGGATGCCCGCCCGCGCTCCCGGCGTGCCGTCTATGGGCGTGATGATTTTCAACAGCCCGCTGACCTGCGTCACTTCCAGACCCAGCCCGCCGAATTGCCCGGAGGTCTGCGCCTGCATATCCGCGTATTGCTGGGCGTTCATGTAGCTGGAATGGGGGTCGAGCCCGGAGAGCATGCCGTTGGCGGCGTCATACACCAGTTTGGTGCTGGGCGGGTCGATGACGTAATTCTGCTTCACCTGGGAAAAAATGTCCCCGAACAGGGAAAGCTGCTGATAGGTGTTTTCACCCGGGGCCGTGTCCCCCAGGGCGCGCGCCAAGGGTTGCGTGAGCGAACCGGCGGTGAGACCAGCCACGAAAATTCCGCCGAGCAACAAGCCGCCACGCAAACGCATACATGAATTCCTCTTGACTAGGGGGGCGCGCCGCCCCGGCTCTCATTAGAGAACATCCTGGCCGGTTTATCCAGAGCGCCCCGGAAGGGCGGGGCTGGATTTAAGCCAGGAGGTGGGATCGACCGGCTGGCCGCCCCGCCGCAGCTCGACATAGAGCCGGGGCTGGCGGGCGGGCGCGGCGGGGTCGAACGCCTGCATCCGTCCCACCGGCTGGCCATGCGTCACGGGCTGGCCCTGCGAGACGTCGAGCCGGCTCATCCCGGCGAGAACGGTGGAAAGCCCGCCCCCGCAATCGGCGATCACCACCTCGCCATAGCCGTTGAGCGGCCCGGCATAGAGGATGGTGCCGCCGCACGGGCTGGTGACGGTGGCTCCCGGCGCGGCGGCGTAGAAGACGCCATTGGCCGGGCCGGCGGGGGTGGCGGCGCCATAGGCGATGACGATCTGCCCCGCCACCGGCGCGCCCGCGCCGCCAGGGGGCGCCGGCGGCGCGGGGGTATGGCGCGGG
>NZ_DAIEIF010000016.1 GCF_027352905.1 Acidocella sp. | reverse complement strand
CCGCCCCCGCGCCGCTCGCCCTGCTCATGCCGGTCTACCGGGGGCTGGCGGAAACGCGCGCCGCCATCGCCTCCGCGCTCAAGGCCAAGCCCAGCGAGGCCCGCTTCATCGTGGTGGATGACGCCTCGCCCGAGCCGGACCTGGCCGCCTGGCTGGCCGACCAGGCCGGCAAAGGTAGATTCGAGCTCATCCGCCACCCCCGCAATCTGGGGTTCTGCGCCGCCTGCAATACCGGCTTCGCCGCCGCCCCCGGCTGCGACGTGCTGCTGCTCAACAGCGACATCCTGCTGCCGGCGCCGGCGGTGGAGACGCTGCGGCGCGTGGCCTATGCCAGCCCCGCCACCGGCACGGTCACCCCGCTGGCCAACGACGCGACGATCTGCGCCTATCCCGCCCCCAACACCGCCAACCCGATGCCCGATCTACGCGAGACCACGCGGCTCAACCGCCTGGCCGCCAAAACCAACGGCCTCGCCTGGGTGGAAATTCCCACCGGCATCGGCTTCTGCCTCTATATCCGCCATGACTGCCTGGCGGCGGTGGGCGGGTTCCGCGCCGAGATCTTCGCCCAGGGCTATGGCGAGGAAAATGATTTCTGCCTGCGCGCCCGCCAGCGCGGCTTCCTCCACGCCGCCGCCATGGGCGCCTATGTCGCGCATAAGGGCGGCGTCTCGTTCCGGAGCGCGGCGCGGGCGCTGGTGCGGCGCAACCTCGCCCTGCTCAACCGGCTCTACCCCGGCTATACGGCGCTCATCGCCGCGCATAACGCGGCGGACCCCGCCGCGCCCCACCGGGCGGCGCTGGACGCGGCGCGGCTGCTGGCGGAACGGCGGGGCCGCCCGGCGGTGCTGCTCATCAGCCACGCCCATGGCGGCGGCGTGGCCACGCGGGTCCGCGCCGTCATGGCGCAGTTGCGGGCGCAAGGCTGTTACCCCCTGCTACTCACCGCCCGGCGCCCCGCCGCGCCGGAGCGCACCCCCTATCCCTGGCCCTCCCTGCTCTGCGCCGGCGACCCGGAGGCGCACCCCAATCTCGTCTTCACCCTGCCCGGCGGGCTGCCCCGGCTCCTCGCCCTGCTGCGGCGGCTCAAAGTCACGCGGGTCGAGCTGCACCACGCGCTCGGCCAGCACGCGGCGGTGCGCGGCCTCGCCGCCGCGCTCGGCGTGCCCCAGGATATCGTCGCGCATGATTACGCGAGCTTCTGCCCGCGCGTGAATCTCCTCGCCCGGCCCGCGCCGGAGGCCCCGCCCCGCTATTGCGGCGAGCCGGACCCCAAAGGCTGCGCGCGATGCTGCGCGCGGGACAAGGCGGAAATCGCCGAGACCATTTCCATCCCCCGGCTGCTCGCCCGCTCCCGCCAGGAATTCGCGGCGGCGCGGCGGGTCATCACCCCCTCGGCGGATATGGCCCGCCGCCTCGCCCGGCATTTTCCCGGGCTAGAGCCGGAAATCATTCCCTGGGAGGACGATTCCGCGCCGCGCCCCTTGCGCAAACCCCGGCCGGGCGCGCGGCGGGTCGCGGTGATCGGCGGCATCGGCCCGGCCAAGGGGCTGGACGTGCTGCTCGGCTGCGCGGCGGATAGCCGCCGCCGCGACCTGCCGCTCGATTTCACCCTCATCGGCGGCAGCGCGGATGACGCGGCGCTGATCGCGGCGGGAGTTAAGGTCACCGGCCCCTATCAGCCGGGCGAGGCCGAGGCGTTGATCACGAGCCTCGCCCCCGATCTCGCCTTCATCCCCTCGATCTGGCCGGAAACCTGGTGCTTCGTCCTCGGCGAGGCCTGGCGCGCCGGGCTCTACACCGTGGTGTTCGACCTCGGCGCCCAGGCGGAACGGGTGAGAGCCACCGGGCGCGGCGCGATATTGCCGCTCGGCCTGCCGCCTGAGCGGGTCAATAACAGTTTGCTCAACATCACATTTTAATAACCGGGTAACGCTTTGCCTGGACAATCTTTTCTGCGACAATAACGCCAAACCTGTTCCCGAGGATTGTTTATGGCCGCCGTGAAAACCGCTTCCGCTTCCAAGAAAACCCCGGCTAACGAAGCCGAAGCCGAACCCGCGGCCCCGCCCGCCGCCAGATCCGGGGCGCAGGTCCAGGAGCTCAAGGTCACCGGTCATCTCATGGCGCTGCCGCCCGGCCTTTTCTGCTTCGTAAACGAGCTCAATCCCGGCGCCGCCATCCATAACGGCATGCCCGGCGTGCGCATCTCCCCGCCGCCGATCGGCGGCCAGAATGTCGAAATCTCCGGCTTCCGCGCCGATGGCTGGCTCAACGCGGAGGGGGACGCGGTGCTGGTGCGGATCAAGAACAAGCCCGCCCAGGTTCTCGTCACCATTTATCAGCTCGCCAACCTGCCGGACGCCTCGCCCCGCCTGCAGGTCCGCCAGCTTTTGGGCGAGGCGCAGATGCCCGCCAACGCCCCCGCCGCCAACGCCCCCGCCGCGGCGCCGCCGCCCGCGCCCCTGGCCCCCGCCGCGGCCCCCACCAATCTCATGGCGCATATCCAAACCCGCGGCGATGTCGGCGCCCGGTTCGGCGACTGGCTGGGCGAGAAGGGCAGCCAGAACTGGATCGAGGGCTTCGCCATCACCGCGCCGGAGGGCATCGCCGCCTCAGACCTCACCTATCAGGCCGTGCTGGGCCGGGGCTGGCTTTCCCCCTGGGTCGAGGCCGGGCAATATTGCGGCTCGCGCGGCATGGCCCTGCCCCTGCTCGGCCTGCGCATCCGCCTCAGCGGCGAGGCGGCGGAGCAATACGACCTCAGCTATTCCGCCACCTTCGTCGGCGGCGCCAGCGCCGGGCCGGTGGGCAATGATGAGACCTGCGAGGCCGAGACCCTCGCCCCGCTGGAATCCTTCCAGGTCCAGCTCATTCCCCGCGCGCGCAAGGGGGGCGCCAAGACCCGGAAATAACCCCCCGGAGCCAGGCCGTGAATTTCCTCTTCGTTCATCAGAATTTCCCCGGACAATACGTCCATCTCCTGCGCAGCCTGCTCGCGGATAACGAGATCCGCCCCGGCACGCACGAGATCGTCTTCATGACCGAGCCCAACGCGAATTTCATCGAGGGCGTGCGCAAGGTCACCTATTCACGCCCGCCGCCGCCTCCCAAGGCGCTCGCCCCCGCCGCGCGGGAGTTCGAGAGCGCGGCGATGCGCGCCCAGGCCGGCTATGAGGGGGCGCTGCAGATCAGGGCGCTCGGCTTCAAGCCCGATATCATCATCGGCCATCATGGCTGGGGTGAGATGCTCAATCTCTGCGACGTGTTCCCCGGCGTGCCCATCCTCGGCTATTTCGAGTTCTATTACCGCATCCATGATTCAGACGTGAACTTCGACCCGGAATTTCCGATGCCGGAGCATTATTTCGGCGCGGTGCGGGCCAAGAACACCATCAACCTGCTGGCCGTGGCGCTTGAGCAATGGGGGCAGACGCCCACGCGCTGGCAGCATGACACCTACCCCGCCTGGGCGCGGGAGAAACTTCGCATCATCGAGGAAGGCGTGGACCTCAATCTCTGCGCCCCCGACCCGGCGGCGCGGAAAAAAAAGCTGACGATCGGGCCGCTCACCGTCTCCCCCCGGCAGAAGCTCCTCACCTTCGTCTCGCGCAATCTGGAGCCGTATCGCGGCTTCCACACCCTCATGCGCGCCTTGCCGGATCTATTGCGCGAGCGGCCCGATCTCATCGTCTCCATCGTCGGCGGGGATGAGGTGAGCTACGGCGCGCCGCCGCGCGAGGGGGGCAGCTGGAAGGAGCTGCTGCTCCGCGAGCTGGGGGGGCGGCTCGATCTCTCCCGCGTTCATTTCCTCGGCAAAATTCCTTATTCGGACCATCTCGCTTTGCTCAAGCGCTCGGACGCGCATGTCTATCTCAGCTACCCGTTCGTCGCCTCCTGGTCCCTGCGTGAGGCGCTGGCCTGCGGCTGCGCCATCATCGGCGCGGATACCGTCACCGTCACCGAATTCATCGAGGACGGGATCAACGGGCTGGTCACCCCCACCCTCGATCCGGCGGCGCTGCGGGACAATGTGCTGCGCCTGCTGGCGGATGCCAAACTCTCCGCCCGGCTGCGCGCCGGGGCGCGGGCTTACGCGGAGGCGAGGCTGGCGATGCCGGATTATATCAGCCGCTACCGCGCCTATATCGAGGAGATCACCGGCCGGCCCCTCATTGCCGCCCCCGCCGCCGAACCCGCGCCCAAACAGGCCAAACCCGCCCGGCGTCAGGCGCGGGCCTGACCTAATCCACAATCCCCTCGCGCCCGGCGATGCTCATCATCGTCGCGGTGAGAAACGCGACCAGCCGTTCCTTGCCCTCCGCCTCGGCGAACACCTCCGCCTGGGTGAGCAGCAGCGTCTTGCCCGCCTTCACCACCGCCCCGCGCGCGACCAGCCTCTCGCCGATGGCGGGAGCGAGCAGATTGATCTTGAATTCCGCCGTCAGCACGCCCCGCTCCGGCGGCAGCACGCTCAGCGCCGCGTAGCCCGCCGCCGAGTCGGCGATCGCGCTCACCGCCCCGGCATGCACGAAGCCATGCTGCTGCGAGATGCCGGGATGCGGGCGCAGCGCGATCTCCACCCGCCCGGGGGCGATAGCGCCCAGCTCCGCCCCCAATGTCGCCATCAGCCCCTGCCGGGAGAAGCTGGCGCGGATGCGCGCCGCCTCCGCCGCGTTGAGTTCGCCGTTCATCTCACTCCGCCGCCGCTAAAGAAGGTTTGATCCGCCCCCCCGCCAGTTCCAGATGGCGGCGGGCGGTCTCGTGATGGCTGATGGCGACGATGGTCGTACCCGGCAGCCGCTCGCGCAGCACCGTCCGCATCCGCTCGGCCAGCGGCCGGTCGAGCGCGGAGGTCGCCTCGTCCAGAAACAGCCAGTGCGGCCGGGCGAGCAACGCCCGCGCCAGGGCCAGGCGCTGCTGCTCTCCGCCGGAGAGCGCCAGCCCCCAATTGGCGTCGTCATCCAGCCGGGGGATGAGATGGGCGAGCCCGCAAGCCGTGAGCGCCGCCGCCGCCTCCTCGTCGCTCACCTGCGCCGCCGGTCCGGGATAGGCGAGGCTGCGCTTGAGCGTACCCAGCGGGAAATAGGGTTTTTGCGGCAGAAAGAGCAGCCGGCCGGATGGCTGGCGCACCTCGCCGGAGCCGAAGGGCCAGATTCCCGCCACGGCGCGGAACAAGGTGGATTTGCCCGCCCCGGAGGGGCCGGAGATCACCACCGTCTCGCCCGGCGGCAGGGTGAGGCTGGCATGGTCGAGCAGCTTGCGCCCGTCGGGCAGGGTCAGCGTCAGATCCCGCAGCACCAGCGCCTCGCCCTCGGCCAGCACGCGCGGCCCATTCGCGGCCATGGCGCGCGCCGCCTCCATCGCCTCGCGGAACCCGTAGAGACGCGAGACGGTGGCGCGCCACAGCACCAGGTTCTGGTAGGAGGTGACGAACCAGGAGAGCGCCCCCTGTACCTGGGAGAACACCATGGGAATCTGGCTCAGCCCGCCCAGCCCGATCTTCTTGGCGAAATAGCGGGGCAGAATGACGACGAGCGGGAAGATATTGGCGATCTGGGCGAAACCGACGGTGAAGAAATTCAGCGCCTTGGTGCGGCGCATGATCGCCCAGAAATTATCACGGACGAATTGGAAGGCATGGCGCAGTTCCGCCTCCTCCTCCGCCTCGCCATGGGAGAGGGCGATCGCCTCCGGATGTTCGCGCACCCGCACCAGCCGGTAGCGGAAATTCGCCTCCAGCTTCTGCTGGTTGAAGGAGAGCGGCACCAGCCTGCGGCCGATGAGATGGGTGAGCCCCGTGCCCACCAGGGAGTAGAGCGCCGCCACCCACAGCATATAACCCTGAATGGTGACGCCGAAGAGCGTGATCGAGCCGGAAATGCTGTAGAGCACGAAAACGAAGCTGAGCAGCGTCACCACATTGGTGATGAAATCCGTGCCCAGCGAGAGCGTGTTGGCGGTGAAATTGTTGAGATCCTCGGAGATGCGCTGGTCGGGATTGTCCACCACGTCGCCCGGCTTCTGGCTAAGGCTGATATTGTAATAGGCCCGGTCGCGCAGCCAGTTCTCCACATAATGCACGGTGAGCCATTGCCGCCATTTGATCGTCAGCATCTGGGTCAGATAGGTCGAGTAGACGGCGATGAGGATGTAGATGATGACGAGTTCGGCGAAGCCGGGCATCGGCCCCTTGCCGGGCACGCGCACAATCGGCTGATAGAGCAGCGCGAGGACGATGCGCGCATCATAGGCCTGGATGGCATTGAAAAAATCAGCGTTCCAATAGGTCAGCACCACGTTGAGCGCGACCAGCAGCAGGCTGAGCACGATCACCGCGCCGAGCAGCCCCCAGGCCGCCCATTTCTCCCCGGAGGTGAAATAGGGTTTGGCCAGGCTCCACCCCTCGGCGAAACCGGTGATGAAATTTGTCATGGCATGGCGCATGGCGTCAGCCTCCCCGCGCGGCGGCAAACGGGGCGGGGCAAGCGGGCATGGCGGCGGGAGCGTTCATAGCCACGCTTATGCCGCAAGCGCCGCCGGGTTCAAAGCCGCTTCCGCGGCCCATCCGGCTCAGCGCGCGCGCAACCGCCCCGCCAGCTCCTCCCCCGGCAAGGCGGGGCCGAAATAGCCGCCCTGCCCCTCATCGGCGCGCAACGCGCGCAGCGTCTCATATTGGGCGGCGGTCTCGATTCCATCCGCCAGCACCGTGCAGCCCAAAGCGTGCCCGGCCTCCACGGCGGCCTGGGCGAGCGCCGCCCCCGCCGCCTCGCCATCCATATTCCGCACCAGGGAGGCGTCCAGCCTTAGGCTGGTGAAGGGCAGGCGCTTCAACGGCGCCAGCGAGGCATAGCCGGTGCCGAAATGGTTGAGGGCGAGGCGCACCCCCACGCCGCGCAGCGCCTTGAGCGCGAAGGCCGCATCGTCATTCTCATCCAGCAGCATGGTCTCGGTGACCAGCAATTCCAGCCGCTCCGGCGCGATACCGCTATGATGCAGCGCCTCCAGCAGATGCCGCACGAACCGGCCGCTGCGCAGATGCCGCCAGGAAAGCGCCAAGGCGACGCGGAGTTCCCCGGGCAGGCGCGCCGCCTCCCGGCAGGCCTCGCGCAGCATCCAGCCCCCCACCTCGATGATCACCTCGGATTGTTCGGCCAGTGGCAGAAAATGCCCGGCGGGTATCAGCCCGCGGCGGGAATGGGCAAGGCGCAGCTGCGCCTCCGCCCCCTGGGCCCGCCCGGTTTCCAGGGAAAAAATAGGCTGGAAATACAAACACAAGCGGCGGTCGGCCAGGGCCTGGCGGAGCTTCAGCACAATGCGGCGGCGCTCGACCACCTCCTGCCGGGCGAGTTTCTGCCGCAATTCCCGCTCGCCGGGTGCGGACCGGACGGATGCCGCCTCGGGCGGGGAAAGGAACGGTTCGGTTCCGGATCTGGTTTCAGGCATGGCGCGGCATCGCAGACATGCCCGCACGCTACCCCCTAAAGATTAACATCCTCCCAATCGCGCCTGGAGAGGCCGATCCCATCGGATCGCCCCCTCAAACCGGCCGGCAATGTCTAGGACATATAATTTTGCGGGCGGGGGCGGGCGGGGGCCGGGGCGAGCGCGGCGGCCAGCCCGGCAAAGGCCCGCGCCGTGCCGTAATGCTCGGCCACATAGGCGAGGGCGGCCTCCGGCCCCAGCGGCATGGCCAGCTGGCGCATCACCGCCGCCGCGAAAACGCTGGGACCGCCCGCGATGACAAAGGGCGAGCCCGGCCCCAGCACGAACCCCCGCAGGCTGGGGGGCGTGGCGACGGTGACCAGCCCGTGCCGGGCGTAATCCAGCAATTTCAGCTTGAGTCCCGATCCGGCGCGCAATGGCGAGACGGCGAGGGCGGCGCGGTGGAGAACAGGGGCGAGCGCCTCCACCCGCCCCAGGGACCGCACCCCGGCGGGCAGGCGGCGCAGAGCCGGGCCGCAATCGCCCACCAGATCCAGCGTCAATCCATGGCCGCGCAGTTCCGGCCAGATCTCCGCGAAGAACCAGCGCAGCCCGTCGAGGTTGGGCAGGCTGTCGCTGCCGACGAAAACCAGCCGCCCGGGAATCCGCGCCATGCCGGGCGGAGGCGGAGAGGGAATGGCGGGCATCGGCGCGGTGAACACATTGGCCGCCGGGCAAAGCTGGCGCAGCAGCGCCGCCTCCTCCGGCTGGATGGCCGCGATATGTCCCGCCCGCGCCAGCAATTCCGCCTCCCGCGCCCGCGTCAGCCCGGGGGGGCGCACCGTATAGCCCGCCGCCGCCAGCGCCGCGGCCCGGCGGTGGAACACGTCATGGGCGATGAGCACGGCGTTGACCCCGTCCAGCTCCGGCTCGTCGAGCAGAGGCGCGCGGAAAATCGTGTCGATCAGCACCGCCCGCGGCTGGAGCCGAGCGATGGCGCGGGCGCACCAGCGCAACTCCGCCGGCGCGGGAAAGCCGCCCAGCACCGCGTCGGCGCGGTTGCGGCGGCGCCGGGCCCAGGCGCGCAGGGGCGCGGGCA
>NZ_DAIEIF010000058.1 GCF_027352905.1 Acidocella sp. | reverse complement strand
GGCGCCGCGGCCGGGGCGGGCGGCGGCGGGGCGGGGGGCGCGAACTCGTAGCGCAGCCCGACATTGAACTCGTTATTATATTCGCCCTGCTGCTTGAACGAGGCGGGAACGCCGTTCCAGTTGCCGTTATAGCGGCGGGCGGTGGCGAGACCGATGAACCGGTATTCCACCGTCGCGGAAAGCCCCATCACCGGCGCGATGGGAAAGGAGAGGCCGACGATGCCCTGATAGGCGAGGGAGCCGCGCGACTGGTCGACATTGAACCCGTAGCCGGAGATGCCGTTGAAGCGCACCTGCTGCCAGCCAATGCCCGCGCCCATATAGGGGTAGAGCCAGGGCAGGCCGACATCGAAATCGAAAATACCGTTGACGAAACCGCCATACCGCCCCTCGACGCCGCTGGCGGCGGGGTAATAGACGCCGTTGATCTTGCCCTTGCTGGCGCCGTTGCGGATGTAATCGCCTTCCAGCTCCACCCGCCAGCCATTGTCGAAGCCATAGCCGACGGAGCCTTGGACATCGTAGCCATTCTTGAAAACCGGGCGGACCCAGCCGGGCAGGTTCTGCCCGTCCAGCACGAGATTCTTCGCTTTCGGCGTGCTCTCCAAACTGAGGCCGGCGCCCAGGCTGACATAGACGCCGCCGACCGGCTGGGCGAAGGCATGGGTTGCTAACGCGAAGGGCGCCGCCAGCGCGGAGGCCGCCAGGAAGGCTGCTCGAAACTGCATCAATATCACTCCTTTGGGCGTGCCGCGTTGATCTCGGGCCTTCACGCTATCTGGCGGTAAATCGCGTGATTGCGAAGGGGGGCGATGAAAGGAAGCCAAGCCTGTCACCAAAATACCACTCCATGCCCGCGAAATAAAAAACACCCACGAAATAAAAAACCCCGGCAGATCGCTGCCGGGGTTTTCGTGTCATGCGGAGCTTAGTGGAAAATGATTTCCACGCGGCGGTTCTGCGGCTCGCGCACACCGGGGCCGGTGGGCACCAGCAGATGGGTTTCGCCGTAACCGTGCATTTCGATCTCCGAGGCGGGGACGCCATCGGCCACGAGCTGGGCGGCAACCGCCTTCGCGCGCTTGATCGAAAGACCCATGTTATATTGCGGCGTGCCGGAGGTATCCGTGTAGCCATTGACCTCCAGGGTCGTGACGTTCTGCGTCTTGGAATCCTGGGCCGCCTGAGCGATGATCTGGGTCGCGCGCGGGGTCAGGTTGTACTTGTCCCAATCGAAGAACACCAGATAGGTCTTGGCCGGAGCGGGAGCCGGAGCGGCGACCGGGGCAGGGGCCGGGGCCGGGGGCGGCGGCGGCTGGAAGAGCTGATAGCGCAGACCCAGCAGGAAGGTGTGGCTGGTGGACTGGCCGACATGCATGTTGCCGTAATTGCGGCTGGCGGTCAGCTGCGTGAACTTATACTCAGCCGTGAGGGACAGGCCGGGCAGCGGCAGGGGGTAGGCCAGGCCGCCGATGATGTTATAGGCGAAGCTGCCTTTCGAGCCGCCGATATAGCTGCCGTTGGAGGCGTGCAGGGAGCTGTCGAAATGCTGCCATTGATAGCCGGCGCCGGCGCCGACATAGGGGAAGACCGGGATCCCGGCGTCGATGTCGTACAGAACGTTGATCATCGGGCCGTAGGTGTTGAGGCCGCCGGTCGCGGAATACATTCCGCCGCCATCACGGTCGATCTTGTGGACGGTGTTACGGTAATAATTACCGTTCAACTCGATGCGGAAACCGTTGCCCAGGCCGTAACCAACGGCGATGTCACCGGAATAGGAGGGACGGAACAAAGCCTTTCCGCCGCCATTCAGCGGGCCGGTTCCCCGGTCGTTGATGTTCATCGGTTCCTCGATGGTGGTGCCAGCGCCGATGCTGACATAAGGACCGGTGACGGGCTGCGCATGCGCCGCGAGAGGCAGCACAAGGCAGGAGGCAGCAGCGAGAGCTAAGCGCAGCTTCATGTCATGACTCCAAGTAGATGAGAAATAATTTACGACCACCATTTAGCTTCGCTTCCGGTGAATCAACAGGGCAAATCCAGATTGCGCGTTAACATTCCAGAGCTGTTGCATTTTAGGCACAAGCGCGTTCGCCGGAGGATCAGGAGCAGGAGATCCGGAGGATCAGGAGCAGGAGATGACGCGAAACGCCTGCACGGCGTTGCCGGGGTCGGCCGCGCCGGGCGCGGAGCGCACGATCCAGCCGCGATAAACCGCCGCCGCATCCGGCGAGGCTTTCGGCTCTAGGGTAAGAAACACGGCCGCGTCCGGCAGCGCCCCCGGCGGACGGCTGAGGCAGGCCTGGACGCTGAGGATGAGATCGCCGGTCTGGGTTTGGCCGCCGACCGGGACGGTGATCGTGCCGCTGCTGCCATCCACCTTGTTCAGCACGCCGATTATGGCGGTCTTGCCGGGGACCCAGCTATTGGGCGGCGGGGGCGGGACATCCGGCGGGGCTGGTTGGGCGGGGGCGGCGCTCGGCGCGGAGGGCGAAACGGCTTCCGGCAGGGAGGGCTGCGAGGCCGGCGCCCCTTCATCGCCAGTGGCAGCGGCCGGGCTACTGGGCGGAGGCAGAGGGGTCTGCACCAGGCCGGGCGGCGGGGCGGATGGCGCGGGGGCGGGCGGCGGCGTTGGCGCCGAGGGAGCGGCGACCACTGGCGGCGCGGGGGGAACGGCGATGCCGGATTGCCCTGGCGCGCTCTGGCCGAGCAGGCTCTGGGCGCGCACCGCGCCGCCCAGCGCCAAGGCGGCCATGGCCAGCAACAGACGCCGCATTATGGCGACAGCGCCGCCGGATTGCCGGGTTGGGAGGGGGTGGCGGGCTGGCTGGGCGCTCCGTTGGCGCTTTCCCCCTTGGATGGGCCGCCATTGCCCATGGAAAAGATGAATTTGCCGATGAGGTCCTCGACATTGATGGCCGATTGGGTGACCGGGAAGCTCGCGCCCGGTTTCAGCATGGTGTTGGAGCCGCCGGGCGAGATCGAGACATAGGGGCCGCCGAGCAGCCCGTCCGAGGTGATCGAGGCGCTGCTGTCATCAGGAATTTTGACGTTATCGTTGATCGCGAGCTTGATGACGGCGGCATAGGTGGTGGGGTTGAGGGATTCGGCGGCGACATGACCGACGACCACGCCCGCGATCTTCACGTCCGAGCCGACCGTCAGCCCGCCGATGGAGCCGAACTGGGCTTGCAGCGGGTAGCCGCCCGTATTGATGGCGCCCGCGCTGCGCAGGGCGTAGAACAGAAACAGCGCCGCGACGATGATGACCGCCAGGCCGGTGGCGAGCTCGGGGATGCGGCGGGTCATCGGCCTTGATCCGGCGACCAGGATTCATAATCGGAGGAGGAGCGGGCCCGCTGGCCGCCCATATAATCATGGCCGGGCGGCCGGTAGGCGAGCGGCGTGCCGGTGAGGTTGGGCCGGGGCGGGCGCCGCCAGGGATAGGCGGGTTCGTCACGCAGCGGCGCCTCGGTGATGTGATGGAGCCAGGCATGCCACTCCGGCGGCACCGCCGATGGGTCGGCCATGCCGGCATAGACGACCCATCGCCGGGAGAAGGGCCTGCCCGGCCGCTCGTAATACCGGTTGCCCAGACTGTCCTCGCCGATCAGGCGGCCGCGAAACAGCGTGAGAAAGAAAAGGCCGGGATTGCTGAACAATCCCCTCAGGCCAAGCGGCCTCGTCCTCGGGGAGGAAGCGGGAGCGGCGGGTTTCATGGCCTTGGATATAGGTGAAGCCGGGCCATTGGTCCATCGGGGTTTTTCATCCGGCGCTTTGCCCGCTATCCACAGGATTTTGTGGCTGGATGATCGAATCACCACCATATCCACTTTTATTCCCCGGGTCCCCCGCCTAAACTGCCGGCATGGCACAGAATGGCGACGCCAAAACCTGGCGGGGAATCAAGCAATCCACCTTCCTGGCCGCCGCGGACCCGGACGCGCCGCCCGCGCGGGTGACCCTCCCCGCGCCCTGGGGGCAGGGCGGGGCGGAGGCGCTGGCCGCCATTCTGCCGGGGCGCCCCCGCCTCGCCATCGCCGAGGCCGCCGCCGGCTGGATCAACCCCATCGCCGCCCGCGCCCAAGCCGCGGGCCTCACGGAAGACATCGCCGCGAGATTGCACGGGATGCTGGCCCGCCGCCGCGCCAGCCCCGGCCTCGCTATCTGGCGCGGCCAGCCTGGCGGGCGGGCGGGGTTCGTCTTCAATCCCTCCGCCTATCTGGACGAGACGGGCGGGTTCGATGCCCCATCGCTGGGCGCGGATGCGCGTCTGGCCGTCACCGCCCTCACCCTCGCGGCGCCGGGGGCGGCGCGGCTATGGCTCGGCTTCACCGATCTCAACATGTTCCTCGCCCGGCTCGGCCTCGCCTATGCCTCGGCGCAGGCGCGGGAGCTGGCCGTGACCCTCGCCGCCTATATCGGGGCCGAGGCGGATATCGCCTCCGCCGGGCTGCGGGCGCGCGGGCTGGCGCCGGGCTGGCCGGTCGCCGCCCCCAGCCTGCCCGCCGCCTGCGCTTTGCCGGAGTTGCTGGCGCGCGCCGCCGCGTCCGTGAAGGAAGCCGCCCGTCTGCGGGCGCGCCGCCATGAGAGCCTGCTGGGGTTTCTGGAGGAGCCGGAGGTGGAGGCGCTGCTGGGCGCGTCCCATGTCAATTTCGCCCCCGCCCGCTCCGCCCTGGATGAGGCCGGCGCGCTGGCGCCCTGGGCCTGGCAGGCTCTGGCGGCGCGGGGACTCACTCCCGCCGCCGCGCTGGCCCGGCAATTGGCGGGCGAGGATGTCTTCGCCATTCCCGCCCCCGCCGCCCATGCCGCGATGCACGCGGCCCTGGCGGCGCTGGTGCCGGCCATGCCCGCCCGGCCCAGCGCCCCGGCGGCGCCGGAACGGACCGGCGGGCGCGCCCCGCTGCCCCCCCGGCGCAGCGGCTACACGCAGAAGGCGGCGGTGGGCGGCCATAAGGTGTTTCTCTCCACCGGCGAGTATGAGGATGGCAGGCTCGGCGAAATCCTCATCGCCCCGCAGAAGGAAGGGCCCGCCTTCAAGGGGCTGATGGAGGCCTTCGCCATGGCGGTCAGCATGGGCCTCCAGCATGGCGTGAGCCTGGAGAGTTTTGTCGAGGCCTTCACCTGCACCCGTTTCGGCCCCGCCGGCCTGGTGGAAGGCGACCCGGCCGTGCCCGCCGCCACCTCCCTGCTGGATTATGCGTTCCGCCACCTGGCGGCGCATTATCTGGCGGATGTCCGGCTCCCGCCCGCCGATATTGACGCCGGGGAGGCGCTGGGCGAGGTTGCGGCCGAGCGCGCGCCGCTGCTGCCGCTCGACCTTCCCGCCGCGACCCCGCGCGAGCGCCGCCGCGGCCTGAAGCTTGTGAGTTGAGGCGAAACCCTGGCGAGAAAGGCCGCGCCATGAGCACTGTATCCTCGCGTCTCTCTGAACTCGGCATCTGCCTGCCGGCGGCCATGGCGCCGGTGGCGAATTACGTGCCGGTGAACATCACCGGCGCTCTCGTTACGGTGAGCGGCCAGCTCCCCGCCATCGGCGGCAAGGTGGAGGTCACCGGCAAGCTCGGCGGCGGCCTCTCGCTGGAGGATGGCCAGCGCGCGGCGCGGCTCTGCTTCATCAATATTCTCGCGCAGTTGCAAGCGGCGTTGCCGGGCGGGCTGGAGAGCGTGACCAAGGTGGTGCGGCTGGGCGGGTTCATCGCCTGCGCGCCGGATTTCACCCAGCACGCGGTGGTGATGAATGGCGCCTCGGATCTCGCGGTCGCCGTGTTCGGCGAGGCCGGGCGGCATGCCCGCTCCACCGTGGGGGTGGCCTCCCTCCCGCTGGACGCGGCGGTCGAGGTCGAGGGCCTGTTCCATATCGGATAATCAACATTTCCGTGAAAAATCGGTAAGCACCATCTGGCGTGCCTGGTGGCGCTTTTTTCTATCGTTGTCCCGCGCCTATAAGGCGGCATGAGCCGTCGCGACAATCCGTTATTGCCCTGGCGCATGGCGGTCAATCTTTTTCTGGATGGCGTACTGGCCGCGCTGGCGGTGGGGTTGAGCTTCTGGCTCGCCACCCCCGCCGCGCCGGTGCCGCATCCCCGCGCCTTGCCGCTGGCCGGGGCGGCGGCGATTTGGCTCATCGGCATTCCCTTCGGCCTGCCGCGCCTGCATTGGCGCTACGTTTCCGCGCGGGATCTTCTGCTGCTCGGCGCCGCCGCCCTCGTCACCGCCGCCATGCTTTGCCTGTTGATGGTGGGAAGCGGGTTTTCGCTGCCCTCGCCCGCCTTTCCGGTCATCCTCGCCCTCACCCTCGGCGCCGCCCTCACCGTGCCCAAGCTGCTCTACCGGCTGGCGCGGCAGCAGCGCGGCGAGGCGCTGGCGGCGCAGACCGCGCTATTGGTGGGAGATGGCGAGAATGCCGGGCTGTTCCTCGCCGCCCACGCCCAGCAACCCGCTCCGCCCTACCGCATCACCGGGCTCGTTGCTCTCTCCGAGAAACATGTGGGGCGGCGGGTGCATGGGCTGGATGTGGTGGGGGCGGTGGATGAGATGGAGACGGCGCTGCGCCGTCTCGCCGATGAGCCGGATTTGCTCATTCTCGCCGCTCCGCAACTGACCGGCGACCGCTTGACGAGGCTGATCCGTTGGGCCGAGACACGGGCGATCCGGGTGATGCGCGCCCCCTCCCTGACCCGTCTCGCCCCGGCGGAGCAGAAAATCGCCCTGCAACCCATCGCCATCGAGGATTTGCTCAACCGCCGCCAGGTCACGCTGGACCGGGAGGCGATGGCGGCGCTGATCGCCGGGCGGCGGGTGATGGTGACCGGCGCGGGCGGGAGCATCGGCGCCGAGTTATGCCGCCAGATCGCCGGGTTCGCCCCGGCGGAACTGCTCCTGCTCGATTCCTCCGAATTCGCCTTATGGCAGATCGATTTGGAGATTGGCGAGCAATATCCGGCTCTGTCCCGCCGCGCCGTGGTGGCGGATGTGCGGGACGCGCCGGTGATCGCCGCCATCGCCGCGCGGTTCCGGCCCGAACTCGTCTTTCATGCCGCGGCGCTGAAGCATGTGCCGATCGTCGAGGCCAACCGGCTGGAGGGGCTGCGCACCAATGTGCTCGGCACCCAGGTGGTCGCGGATGCCGCCGCCCGGGCCGGGGCGGCGCTGATGGTGCTGATCTCCACCGATAAGGCGGTCAACCCCAGCTCGGTGATGGGCGCCTCCAAGCGCCTGGCCGAGATGTATGCCCAGGCCCTGGACGTGCAGGCCCGGCGCGCCGGCGCCGGCATGCGTTGCGTGACGGTGCGGTTCGGCAATGTGCTCGGCTCCACCGGCTCGGTGGTGCCCTTGTTCCGCCGCCAGCTCGCCCAGGGCGGTCCGCTCACGGTGACCGACCCGCGCATGCAGCGCTACTTCATGACCGTGCGGGAGGCGGTGGGGCTGGTGTTGCAGGCCTCCGCGGCCGGCAGCGGCGCCGCGGCGATTCCGGATGGCGGCATCTTCGTGCTGGATATGGGCGAGCCGGTGCGGATCGTCGATCTCGCCCGGCAGATGATCCGCCTGGCCGGGCTCCGGCCGGATGAGGACATTCAGATCAAATTCACCGGGCTGCGCCCCGGCGAGAAGCTGTTTGAGGAGCTGTTCCACGGCGCCGAGCAGCCCGTGCCGACCGAACATGAGGGGTTGTTGATGGCAACGCCGCGCCTCGTGGATCTCGCCGCCGTGGGGACGGCCCTGCGGGCGCTGGCGGTGGCCGCGCAAGCCGGGGACGAAGCCCGCGCGATGGCGGTTTTGCACGCCATGGTGCCGGAATTTTCGGCCCCGCCGGGTCTCGCCCTCACGCGCGCGGCGGAGTAATCTGCCGGGCCATGAACGCCGCCCTCCCTCCGCCCATTCCCTTTCTGGATTTACAGGCGCAGCAGAGGCGGCTCGGCCAGAGCTTGCGGAGCCGGCTGGACGCGGTGCTGGCCCATGGGCAGTTCGTGCTGGGGCCGGAGGTGGCGGAGCTGGAGGCGCGGCTCGCCGCGTTTTGCGGGGCGGCCCATTGCGTGGGCGTGAGCTCCGGCACCGATGCGCTGCAGATCGCGCTGATGGCCGAGGGCGTCGGGCCGGGCGATGCCGTGTTTCTCCCCGCCTTCACCTACACCGCCACCGCCGAGGTGCCGCTGCTGCTGGGCGCGACGCCGGTCTTCGTGGATGTCGATCCGCGCAGTTTCCAGATCGACCTGGCGAGCCTTGCCGCCCGCATCGCCGGGGTGCGCGAGGCCGGGCGGCTCAAGCCCCGCGCGATCATCGGCGTGGATTTGTTCGGCCAGCCCGCCGATTGGCCGGGGCTGGGCGCCATCGCCGCGCGCGAGGGGCTGTTCACCCTCGATGACTGCGCCCAGGCTTTCGGCGCGGCCCAGCACGGCGTGCGCCTCGGCAAGGCGGCGGACGCCACCGCGACCAGCTTCTTTCCCTCCAAGCCGCTCGGCGCCTATGGCGATGGCGGTGCGCTGTTCACCCAATCGGCGGAGCGGGCGGCGCTCTACCGCTCGCTGCGCAGCCATGGCGAGGGGGCGCAGCGCTACGAGGTGCTGCGCACCGGCATGAATGGCCGGCTGGATACGATCCAGGCCGCCATTCTTCTGGCCAAGCTGGAGCTGTTCGAGGCGGAGCTGGCCCGGCGCGAGGTTATCGCGCGGATTTACGACGCGGCGCTGGCGGATGTGGTGGAGGTGCCCGCCCGCCTGGCCGGGGCGCAAAGCGCCTGGGCGGTCTATGCCGTGCTGCTGCCGGACGAGCCGGCGCGCGAGGCGGCGCGGGCGGCGCTGACGGCGGCGGGGATCGGCCATGCCGTGTATTATCCCCGCGCCTTGCACGAGCAGCCCGCCTACCGGGCCGCGCATGACGGCGCGCGGCTGGCTGTGGCGGAAGGGCTGGGGCCGCGCATTTTGGCTTTGCCCATCCATCCCGACCTCACCGATGAGCAGGCCGGGCGGGTGGCGGCGGTGCTGCGCCGGGCCTTGGGCGCCTGAGGGCCATGCCGCGCGGCGATCTCTTTCCCGATATCGGGCCGTTCGAATCCGGTTATCTGCCGCTTTCGCACGGGCATGTGATGTATTGGGAGCAGGTGGGCAACCCGGCGGGCAAGCCGGTGCTGTTTCTGCATGGCGGGCCGGGGGCCGGGGCGGGGGCGGTGCATCGCCGGTTTTTCGACCCCTCCATCTGGCGCCTGATCGTCTTCGACCAGCGCGGGGCCGGGCGCTCGCGCCCTCTAGGCGGGCTGGAGGGCAATGACACGCCCCGCCTCGTCGATGATATCGAGACGCTGCGGCGGTTTCTCGGCATCGAGCGGATGCTGCTGTTCGGCGGCTCCTGGGGCTCGACCCTGGCGCTCGCCTACGCCCAGGCCCACCCCCGGCGCGTGGCGGGCGCGGTGCTGCGCGGCATTTTTCTCGGCCGGCCGCAGGAGGTGGAGTGGTTCCTCTACGGTTTGCGGCGCGTCTTTCCGGACATCCACGCCGCCTTCGCCGGATTTTTGCCGCCAGAGGAGCGGGGCGATTTGCTGGAAGCCTATTTCCGCCGCCTCACCCATCCGGACCCGGACGTTCAGGCCGCGGCGGCGCGGGCCTGGAGCGTTTATGAGGGGTCCTGCTCCACCCTGCTGCCAAGTTTCGAGGCGGTGTCCGCCTTCGCCCAGGACCGCACCGCCATCGGGCTGGCGCGGATCGAGGCGCATTATTTCCGTCACGGCCTCTTTCTGCCGCCGGGCGGGCTGCTTGCCCATATGGAGCGGCTGCAGGCGATCCCGGCGGAAATCATCCAGGGCCGCTACGATATGATCTGCCCGGCGCAATCGGCCTTCGACCTTGCCGCCGCCTGGAAAACCGCCCGGCTGACCATCGTGCCCGATGCCGGGCATTCCGCGCTGGAGCCGGGCGTGCGGGCGGCGCTGCTGACGGCGCTGGAACGCAGCCGGGAGCTTCTGTGAGGGATGGAGGGATTTAGCCGGGTTTGCCGCGCCCAGGGGGACAGGCTCGCCGCCGCGCTGGCGTTTCTGCTATTGGCCGCCATCAAGTCGGACCGGACGACACTCAAGGGGCTGGCGCCCGCCTATTGGTCGGGCTGGGCGGATCAAAGCCATTATTTCGTCTCCGCCCGCGCCTTTCTGCATGGCGCGTTGCGCCCGGATCTGCATTGGTATCCGCTGCTCTACCCGCTGCTGCTGGCGCCCTTTGCCGCCCTGCCCGATTTTTATGCGTCGCTGGCCCCCGATCTGCTCTGCTATCTGGCCGCCCTGGCCGGGTTTCAGCTGGTGGCGGCGCGGTTCGGCGTTGGGCGCTGGCTGGCGCTGGGCTTGTTTCTCGCCGCGACGATCCTTTATCCCCGTATCGCCTCGCAATGGCTGATTCCCTGGACGACGACCCTCTCCGCCGCCTTGATCTGGCTGGCGCTGGGGCTGGCCAGCCGCTTCGCCGGCCCGCCCGCCCGCCGCCCCACCCTTGGCTTGAGTTGCGGGCTGGGGGCGCTGCTCGGGCTGATCCCCCTTTGCCGCCCGGCCGATGCCGTGCTGAGTGGACTGATCGGCCTGTGCTTGCTGGGGCCGCTGCTCGCCCGGCCGGGCGGCTGGCGGGGGCTGGCCGCGCTCTGCGCCGGGGGCGTGGCCGTCATCGCCGCCTATCTGGGCTTGTATCTCGCCATCTATGGGCCGCATCCCACGCCCTATATGCGGCTTTCCGCCGCCTTCGGCCTGGATTTCGCCCGGCTGGGCTGGAAGGCCTATGTCATCCTCATCGAGCCGCGCCCATGGTACCCGTACGGGCAAGGCATGCTGGCGGTTCTGCCCTGGTTGCCGCTGGGCGCGGCGGGGCTGCTGCTGATGCTGGCGCGGCGGGGGCGGCGCTGGCTGACGGCTCTGCTGGCCTTGCCGGCTTTTGCCTATACTGTGATGATGCTCGCTTATACCGATCTGCTGCCCAGCGGGCTGTGGCGATATAACAACATCCATTATTTCAAATGGCTGCTGCCGCTGCTGGCCCTGTTCGCCTGGCTGTGGCTGCGCCAATGCCGCCAGCGCCCCGCCGCCGCGGCCCTGGCCCTGGCGGTGGTGTTGTTGCCCGCCTGCCTGCATTTGCGCCCGGTGGCGGCGGGCCCGCGCGAACCGGCCCGGCTGGTGCTGTTTTCCTCGCCGCCGGTGTCATTTCAGGCGGTGTATTTCGGCCGGTCCCTGGTGGCCGACCGGCTGGGGCCGCAATATAATCTGCTCGATATTCATCTCGTCCCGGGCCGGGATGGGCTGATCTATGCCGAGGCATTGCGCCGTCCCTTCGCCGGCGATGAGGAGTGGAACGTGCTGGCGGGCATTCCGCCCAGCCGCCCCGATACGGGTTTGGTGGGGGACGAGGTGACGCTGCCCGGCCCGTTTCCGCGCCCGGCCCTCGCGCGGTTCCGCCCCGCGCCGGGCCTCGGCTGGCCGTGCTGGCTGCCGCCTTACCTCTGCGCCGCGCCGCTCAGCCTCAAATGACCTCCGCCGGGCGGAGATGGCACGCCGCCGCGACCTCCGTCGATTCGAGCTGGATGGTGGCGTGGCCGATGCCGAAACGATGCCGCATATCCTCGGCGATGCGCGGCAGCAGCGCCGAGCTTTCCACCTCATCCGAGACGAGATGGGCGGTGAGGGCGGTATCGCTGGTGCTGTAGCCCCAGATGTGGAGATCGTGGATTGCCACCACCCCGGGCAGGCCGCGCAGATAGGCTTCCACCGCCGCGAGATCGATCCCCTCCGGCACCGCGTCGAGCGAGAGATTGAGGGAATCGCGGAGCAGAGACCAGGTGCCCGCGACGATGACCACGCTGATGGCGAGGCTGACCAGCGGGTCCACCAAACTATAACCCGTCAACAGAATGACCAAGCCCGCCGCCGCGGTGCCGGCCGAAACCAGGGCGTCGGCGGCCATGTGCAGGAAGACGCCGCGTATGTTGAGGTCGTTCTTGCGGCCGGAGAGGAAGAGCAGCGCCGTGACGCCGTTGACGGCGATGCCGATGAGGGCGACGACGACGATGGTGAGGCCGGCGGGATGGCCAGGGTGGAAGAGGCGCTGGATCGCCTCCCAGGCGATGCCGCCAGTGACCACCAGCAGCAGCACCGCGTTGCCGAGCGCGGTGAGGATGGAGGAACGGCGCAGCCCGTAGGTATAGCGGGCGGAGGGGAGCCTGCGCCCCAGCGCCGTTGCGCCCCAGGCCCCGGCCAGGCCCAGCACGTCGCTGAGATTATGCCCGGCATCCGCGAGCAAAGCGAGAGAATGCCCGGCGAGGCCGAAACCGGCCTCCCCGAACACATAGGCGAGATTGAGCGCGAGGCCGATGGCGAAGGCGCGGCCGAAATCCGCCGGGGCGTGGCTATGGCCGCCATGACCATGCGCGCCGGCATGGTCATGGCCGTGATCATGCGGCAATGCTCTCTCTCCTCGCTCGAATACCGGCAGGTTAGACCGCCTGCTTGCGGCTCGCCAGGGCAATATTGACCAGCGCCAGCAGAACCCCGCCCGCGAAGATGAAGGTGGAGAGGACGAAGACCTGGGGCGGGATGCCGACCTTGACCGCGCCATAGACCCAGAGCGGGAAGGTCAATGTCTGCCCCGCGACGAAGGTGGTGATGATGAGATCGTCGATGGACAGCATGAAGCAGAGCAGGCAGGCGCCGACGATGCCCGGCAGGATGAGCGGGAAGATGACCGTCCAGAACGCGATCCAGGGGGTGGCGCCGAGATCCGCCGCGGCGCGGTCCAGGGCGCGGTCCAGCCCGGAGACGCGGGCGCGGATGACCACCACCGCGAAGGCGAGATTGAAGGCGACATGGGCGATAAAAATCGTTAGCAGGCCGCGCGGCAGGTTGAGGGCCAGGAACATCGAGAGGAGCGAGGCGCCCACCACCACGGCCGGGGCGGCGATATCCGCGAAAATGACCAGATCCGTCAGCGTCTTGCCCAAAAAGCGGTAGCGGGCCAGGGCCAGGGCCAGCGGCGTGCCGAGCAGGGCCGAGGCCAGGGCGCTGCCGATGGCGACCTCCAGCGAGTGCATCAGCGCGCCGGTGAGATCCTGAATGGCGAAGGCGTCGCCATAATTGGCGAAGGTGAAATGCTGCCAGTTGAGCGCGATGCGGCCATTGGGGGCGAAATTGAAACTGAAGACCACCATCACCGCGATGGGGAGCATGGTGTAGATGATCATCGCCCAGGTGAAGATGCCCAGCACGCGCTCCCCCAGGCGGCGGGGGCGGTAGGCCGAGGGGGGTGGCGGCAGGGAAGCGGCGGCGCTCATGCGGCGTATTCCTGAATGGTGTCGGTGCCGAAGGCCTTGGAGTAGAGCAGGATGGCCACCATGAGCATGAGCATGAGAATGGAGGAGAGGGCCGCCGCCATCGGATAATCCTGGCTTTGGAAGAAGGAGTCCTGGATGATATTGCCAATCATGTAGGTGCCCGGCCCGCCGAGCAGCGCGGCGTTCACGTAATCGCCGACATTGGTGACGAAAACGAGCAGGAAACCGGCGAAGATGCCAGGGGCGGAAAGAGGCAGGATGATCTTCATGAAGGCGGTCACGGGCGAGGCGTAGAGATCGTTGGCGGCGCGCACCAGCCGGCGGTCCAGCTTCTCCAGCACCACGTAGAGGGGCAGCACGTAATAGGCGAAGGAATTATAGATGAGGCCGCCGATGACCGCCCATTGGGTGGAGAGAATCCGGCTGCTCTGCGGCAGGATGCCGAATTGCTTCAGCGTGCCGAGAATGACCCCTTGATCGGACAGAATGAACTCCCAGGCCAGCACGCGGATGACGAAGGAGACGAAGAAGGGCAGCATGATGAGGAACAGATAAGTGCTTTTATGGCGCCCGCCGTAAAAGGCGATCCAATAGGCCACGGGGTAGGAGACCAGCAAGGTGACGATGGTGGAGGCGGTGCCGTACCAGAAAGAGCGGATGAAGGGCGCCTGATAGCCGTTGAACGCGTCGACGAATTCCTGAAAATTAAACGAGATGACGAATCCGGAGATCGGGTCGCCCACCGCCAGCGCCATGCCGAGCATGGACACGAGCGGGATGAGGAAGAAGACGAGCAGATAGGCCCAGCCCGGCAGGCTGAGCAAATAAGGTGCTAATTTGCCGCCGAGCCGCATGCCTCGTCTCCCTCAGCCCTGGACGACCGGGTTGAAGATGTTCAACCATTTCTGATATTCGGCGTAATTCTTGAACGGATGGTATTCATGCGTCCGCGCCAGCTCTGATTCGGGCGGGAAGACCAGCGGGGAATTGGCGACATCCGGGTCCTTGATGACGTTGAGGATGTAATCCTTCGCCGCCGGCACCGGGCAGATATAATTCACGTAATCCTCGACGAGGCCGGCCGCCTCCGGCGTATAATAGTAATTCATCCATTCCAGCGCGGAGAGGGGATTTTTCGCGCCGACAGGGATGCACATATTGTCGTGCCAGATCGAGCAGCCTTCCTTGGGCACGACGAATTTGAGGTCCTTATAGCCCTTGGAATTGGCCTGGTAGACATCGCCGGACCAGGCCATGGTGATCCAGACATCGCCGCTTTCCAGCGCGTTGATGTAGCTCTGATCGTAATATTGGCGCACGAGGCCCTTGGCTTTCTGATCCTTCAGGATCGCGGCGGCCTTTTCCCAATCCGCGGGGGTGGAGGTGGTGGGGTTGATGCCCAGTTTGAGCATCGCGGCGCTGCCGATTTCGATGATGTCGCTGAACATGCCGATATGCCCGGCGAAGGCGGGGTCCCAGAGATCATCGAAGCTGGTGATCTCGCGCTTGGTGAGCTTGGGGTTATAGGCGATGCCGGTCAGCCCCGATTGCCATACCATCGTGTGCTTGTTGCCGGGGTCGAAGGGCGGATTCTTGACGCTGGGGCTGGCGTTCTTGGCGAAATTCGGGACTTTCTCCTGCCAGATCGGCACGAGCCAGTTCTGCATCAGCATTTCGGTGAGGTACCAGCCATTGGTGATCACCATCATGTCATAGCCGGTCGCCTGGCCCGCCTTCAGCACCGGCGCCACCTGGGCATAGAAGGGGCCTACCTCTTGGATCACCTCCTTATAGGTGACATGGATGCCGGTCTGTTTGGTGAATTCGTCGATGGAGGGATGGTCCTTGCCGTCCGACGAAACATCGATGTAAAGCGGCCAGTTGGCGAAGACGAACTCCTTGGTCGGCTTCTGCTTCGCCCACCAGGCCGGCCAATCCTTCACCTTTTCGGCCCGGGCGATTTGCGGCGCCAGCGCCGCCATCATCGCGGCACCCGCGCCGCGCATGAAATTCTGCCGGCTGAGACGCGGCTGCGTCAGGCCCCGGTAAAACGCCTGGGTCAGATCTCGGCCGTTCTGATCGTCCTTGCTCATCGTTGCTCTCCTTCGGGTTGGGTCTCGTTGGCGTTGACGGCGAATGTATGATCGGGATGCCAGGCGAGCCGCACCGTCTCGCCCGGGGCGAGCTCACCGAGCTGGCCGGAATTTTGTGTATAGACGTTCAGAGGCCGCCCGCTGGCGCTCTCCATCATGTATTGGCGGCTGACGCCGAGATAGACCGAGACGCCGGTCCTGGCCTCGATCGCGTTCCATCCCGGCGGCGCGCTCTCATTCCGGGCGAGGATGATGAATTTTTCCGGACGCACGCCGATTTTCACCATCTTCGCCGCCGGCGGCAAGGCGCGCGCGGGCAGGTTGACCGTCGCGCCATCCTCGAGCCGGATCGCGGCGGTATCGCCGCTTTGGCCGACCACCTCCCCCGGAATGAAATTGGAGGCGCCGAGGAAGGAGGCGACGAATTCCGTCGCCGGATGGTCATAAACCTCCGCCGGTGTGCCCACCTGCTCGATCCGGCCCTTGGACATCACGGCCAGCCTGTCGGACATCGCCATCGCCTCCTCCTGGTCATGGGTGACGAAGAGGAAGGTGATACCGACCTCGTGCTGGATGCGCTTCAACTCGATCTGCATCTGCTTGCGAAGTTTCAAATCGAGCGCGCCCAGCGGCTCGTCCAGCAGCAGAAGCTTCGGCCGGTTGACCAAAGCGCGGGCCAGGGCCACGCGCTGCTGCTGCCCGCCGGAAAGCTGCCCCGGCTTGCGCTTGGCGAAACCGGTGAGATCGACGAGTTTCAACATAGTATTCACCCGCTCGGTGATCTCGGCTTTTTTCACGCCCTTGCGCCGCAGGCCGAAAGCGACATTCTCGAAAATATCGAGATGCGGGAACAGGGCGTAGGATTGAAACACCGTGTTCACGTCGCGCTTATAGGAGGGCAGCCGGCTGACATCCTCCCCCGCCAGATAGATCGCGCCGGAGGTCGGCGATTCGAACCCGCCGATCATCGAAAGCGTGGTGGATTTGCCGCAGCCGGAGGGGCCGAGCAGGGAAAAGAATTCGCCCCCCTTGATGGTGAGGGAAATATCGTCGACCGCCGTCCAGCCGCCGAATTGTTTGACAACATGCTCCAGCCTGACATCCTGACCGGCGGAGAGGGGGGCGCTCATACGGACACTCCAGCTTTTATGTAACGTGATGGTGGAACCGGGAGACGAGCGGCGGCATTTGCTTTTTCTAGCATCAAACCGGCTTTTTATGGGGCAAATTCTGCCCGGCGCGGCGCGGCGCAACCCGGGCCGCGTCCGGTTTCGCTTCTTTCGCCCTTTGCAAGCGCGTTGTCATAACGGCTGCGTGTGCAAACATCGCGCCAACCCGGTAAAGGATGATGCTTGACCTCGAAATTCCGACATCCGCCGCCTGCTGCCATTTCTTGGGGCCGACGGTACGATTAAAAAAATAAACACGTCAACCGGAAAGATGCGGCGGCGCGCCATCCGCCGCCCCGGGAAATAATTCCAGTGCCGCTTCGCCCGGTGGCCAGGTGGCGGGGGGTTCGGCAAAGTCCCGCTGGGCGCGCAGAACCTCCACCCCCGCATCCGAGGCGTCCCGCCGCCGGGCGGCGAGGCGCGCGGCGAGCACCTCATCCGGCGCGTCCAGCCAGAAGCCGTCAAAGGGCAGCCCCAGCCGCGCCGCCAGGGCGATGGCCGGGCCGCGCTCGGCCGCCCGGAGAAAGGCGGCGTCGAGAATAATGGTAAAGCCGGCGCGCAGCCCGGCCTCGCCCAGGCGCAGCAGCTCCGCATAGACGCGGGCGCTGCCTGCGGGCGTATAGGCGCGGGCCGGCAGGCGGGTCTCGGGCGTCACGCCGGCGAGGCGTTTGCGCAACACGTCCGAGCGTAGCACCCGCGCCCCCGGCGGGGGCGAGAAACGCGGCGCCAGCCGCGCCGCCAGGGTCGATTTGCCACTGCCGCTGAACCCGCCCACGGCGACCAGCCGGGGGGAGGCCGGGCGCAAGGCCCGCGCCGCGAGCGCCAGATACGCTCCGGCCACAGCCGCCTTGCCCTGGGCGGCGCAGACATGCGCCCGGATGGCGGCGCGCGCCGAGATGAACAAGGGCAGGGCCGCCAGCCCGTCCTCATCGCCGCTGACATCCATGTAGCGGTTCGCCACCAGCGCGGCGCCCCCGGCGTCTTCCCGCCGCAGCAAATCCATCAAGAGAAACGCGAGATCGTAGAGCACGTCGATACAGGCGAATTCATCGGAGAATTCGATGCAGTCGAACAGGACGGGCCGCCCCTCCAGCAGCACGATATTGTCGAGATGCAGATCGCCATGGCAGCGGCGGACGCGCCCGGCGGCGGCGCGGCGGGCGAGCAACGGCGCCAGCCTGGCATGGGCGGCGCGGCTGGCGTCGTTCAGCTCCGCCACCACGGCCGCATCGAGCGGCGGGCAGGCGGCGCTGAGCCGCTCCGCGTTGCCCTCGATCACCTTTTCCAGCCCCGCGCCCGTGGCGGTCTCCGCCTTGGCGTGAAAGCCGGCGATGGTATCGGCGAGATCGCGCAGAACGCCCCGGTCCACCGGCCCGCGCGCCGCCGCAGCGCCGAGCAGCGCCTCGTCCGGAAAACGGCTCATCTCCAGCACATATTCCACCGGCGCTCCCGCCCCGTCCCATTCCAGCCCGCCATCCGCGGCGCGGGTGAGGGTCCGCACCCGCCGGTACAGGCCCGGCGCGGTGCGGCGGTTCAACGCCAGCTCCCGCTCGCAGAAAATCTTGCGGGCGGCCAGGCTCGTATAGTCCAGATAGGGAAAGCGCACCGCCCGCTTGATTTTATAAGCGGTGCCGCCGCCCAGAAAGACATGCGAGATGTGGGTGGAGATCACCCGCTCCGCCTGGCGGGAGAGAAAGGCGAGGGTCTCCTCCTGCTCAGCCATGATCCTGCCAGACCGCCACCTTGGCGGCCAGCGCCGTCAACTCGCCATCGGAGATGGTCTCGTTGCGTAAAAGGGTCCGCGCGCCCTCGCGCAGGATCTCCATATTCGCCTGGAGAATGGCCCGCGCCCGGTTATAGGCCCGCTCGACGATGTCGTGCACGGCCTTGTCGATCCGCGCCGCCGTCGCCTCGCTATATTGGCGGGGCCGCCACTCCTGCCCGGCGCTGGTGAGAAAATGCTGGCTTTCCGGCTCGTAGGTCATCTGCCCCAGTTCGGGCTCCATGCCATAGCGCACCACCATGGCGCGGGCGATATCGGTGGCGCGCTGGAGGTCGTCGGCGGCGCCGGTGGAAATATCCGGAAAGATCAGTGATTCCGCGGCGCGCCCGCCCAGCAGCACCGTCATCCGGTCCATCATCTCGGCCCGGCTCATTAAGAACCGGTCCTGGCTCGGCCGCTGGATCGTGTAGCCGAGGGCCGCGATGCCGTGCGGGATGATCGAGATTTTCTGAACCTTGTCCGTATCCGGCAGGGCCATGGCGGTGATGGCGTGGCCCATTTCGTGATGCGCGACGATCTCGCGCTCCTTGGGCACCAGCAGGCGGTTGCGCTTTTCCAGCCCGGCGACGATGCGCTCGATGGCGGCGTCGAAATCCGCCAGCGTGACCGCCTCGGCGTTGCGGCGGGTGGCGAGCAGCGCCGCCTCGTTGACCAGATTGGCGAGATCCGCCCCGGTGAAGCCGGGGGTGAGAGCGGCGATCTCCTCCACCGAGACATTGGGCGCGAGCTTGATTTTCTTTATATGGATGTTGAGAATTTGCATCCGCCCCGCCTTGTCGGGCCGGTCCACCAGCACCTGCCGGTCGAACCGCCCCGCGCGCAGCAAGGCCGGGTCGAGGATCTCGGGCCGGTTGGTCGCGGCCAGCAGCACCACGCCGGAGGAAGGATCGAACCCGTCCATCTCCGCCAGAAGCTGATTGAGGGTCTGCTCCTTCTCGTCATTTCCCGCGCCGGGAATGGCGACGTTGCGGGCGCGTCCCAGCGAATCCAGCTCGTCGATGAAGATGATGGAAGGGGCGCTGGCGCGGGCCTGCTCGAACAAATCGCGCACCCGCGCAGCGCCCACCCCCACGAACATTTCCACGAATTCCGAGCCTGAGATGGAAAAGAACGGCACGCCCGCCTCCCCCGCCACGGCGCGGGCGAGCAGGGTTTTGCCGGTTCCGGGCGGGCCGACCAGCAGAATGCCCTTGGGGATATGCGCGCCGAGCCGGCCATAGGCGGCGGGGTTTTTGAGAAACTCGACGACTTCCTGGAGCTCTTGCTTGGCTTCCTCCACCCCCGCCACGTCGGAAAAGCGGACCTTGATGTCGTTCTCGGCATAGACCCGCGCCTTGGCCTTGCCGGTGGCGAGCAAGCCGCCGGCGCCGCCGAAGCGCCCGCCCAGCATGAGATACCAGAGCAGGCCGAAAATGAGCAGCGGCGCCAGCCAGCCGAGCAGGGAGGCCAGGGGGCTGGGCGGCGGCGCGCCATCGAAGGTGACTTTGGCGCCGGCCAGTTGCTGGGCCAGGGCGGGGTTGACCTCATTGGTGACGAAATTGGCCGGCTGACCCTTTTGCGGATGCTTGAACTGGCCGGAGATCTGACCATTGCCGATGACCAGATTATCCACCTCCCCCGCGGCGAGGAGAGATTGAAACTCGCTATATGGGATGGGTTTGACGTTCTGCTCGGCCAGGCGGCCCAGCATCGAGAGGCCGAGAAAGACCAGGAAGAACATGAGCACGCCGAGCCAGGCGCCCTGGCTGCCCTTGAGTTTGTTCGCCACCTGCTGCACCTCCTGCGGGGGGGAGTTTCCTGGGAATGGGCGGGGAAGTCCAGCCGCCTCGCGCGGCGCAAGTTTTGCTTCCCACGTGGGAAGGGTTGGGCTACTGCGAGGAGCATGAAACGATATGCCATGCTTCTTACCTTGCCGGTGTTGCTGGGCGCCGCCGTCCCCTCCCCGCAACAAGCCCCGCCGCTGGAAATTCACGCCTCCCATGCCTGGTTCCGCTATCTGCTATCCAGCGTTCCGGCGGGCGGGTACATGACCCTTATCAATTCCGGCGATACCACCACCCGCCTGGTCAAGGCCAGCTCCCCCGCCTGCGGCGCGCTCATGCTGCACCAGAGCGTGAACCATGGCGGCGCGGCGACCATGGAGATGGTGAAGAGCGTCACCATCCCCGCCCATGGCTCGGTCGGCTTCGCCGAGGGCGGGTATCATCTCATGTGCATGGAGCCGCGGATGAAGCCGGGCGACAAGGTGGGCGTGACCCTGGGTTTCGACGATGGCGCCACGCTCATGCTGCTCGTGCCGGTTTACGGCCCGGCCGGCCCGCCCGGCACCTCCTCCGGCGGTCCGTGACGAGGCGGCCCGGGCCGGCGCGCTTGAGGTTGGCAGGCGGGGCGTGAGGGAATAAAGATTTCCCCGATTGCTTCGTTGAAGGATGAACCCATGCCCGACGCCAGCCTGCCCACGGATTACAAGGTCAAGGATATTTCCCTAGCCGAATGGGGCCGCAAGGAAATCTCCATTGCCGAGGATGAAATGCCGGGGCTGATGGCGCTGCGGGCGGAGTTCGGCCAATCCAGGCCGCTCGCCGGGGCGCGTATCGTCGGCTGCCTGCACATGACGATCCAGACCGCCGTGCTGATCGAGACGTTGACGGCGCTGGGCGCCTCCGTGCGCTGGTCCTCCTGCAACGTGTTCTCGACCCAGGACCACGCCGCCGCCGCCATCGCCGCCACCGGCGTGCCGGTCTTTGCCTGGAAGGGCATGAGCGAGGCTGATTTCTGGTGGTGCATCGAGCAGACGCTGCGCGGGCCGGATGGCTGGGAGCCGAACATGATCCTCGATGATGGCGGCGACGCCACCACGATCATGCATGAGAAATACCCCGAATTGCTGAGCAATGTGCGCGGCCTCTCCGAGGAGACGACGACGGGCGTGCACCGGCTTTGGGAGATGGAGAAAAGCGGGCGGTTGCTCGTGCCCGCCATCAACGTCAACGACAGCGTCACCAAATCCAAATTCGACAATCTCTATGGCTGCCGCGAAAGCCTGGTGGACGGCATCCGCCGCGGCACCGATGTGATGATGGCGGGCAAGGTGGCGGTGGTGGCGGGATTTGGCGATGTCGGCAAAGGCTCGGCCGCCAGCCTGCGCAATGCCGGCTGCCGGGTGAAAGTTTGCGAGATCGACCCGATCTGCGCCCTGCAGGCCGCCATGGAAGGCTATGAGGTGGTGACCATGGAGGATGCCGCGCCGCAAGGCGACATCTTCGTGACCGCCACCGGCAATATCGATGTCATCACCATCGAGCATATGCGGGCGATGAAGCACCGCGCCATCGTCTGCAATATCGGCCATTTCGACAGCGAAATTCAAATCGAGGCGCTGCGCAACTATAAATGGGAGAACGTGAAGCCGCAGGTGGATGAGGTGGTCTTCCCCGATGGCAAGCGGCTGATCGTGCTCTCCGAGGGGCGGCTGGTGAATCTGGGCAACGCCACCGGCCACCCCAGCTTCGTGATGTCCGCGAGCTTCACCAACCAGGTGCTGGCGCAGATCGAGCTGTTCACCGCGCCGCCCGGCAAATACGAGCGCAAGGTGTATGTGCTGCCCCGGCATCTGGATGAGAAGGTGGCGGCGCTGCATCTGGCCAAGGTGGGGGCCAAGCTCACCAAGCTGACCCCGAAACAGGCGGATTATCTCGGCGTGCCTCCGCAGGGGCCGTTCAAGCACGAGCTCTACCGCTACTGATGCGGGCGCTGGGCGGCATGCTCTCTCTCCTCGGGCTCGGCCTGCTGGCGGGCGGCATGCTGTTCTTCGCGGCGGTGGCGGCGCCGCTGGTGTTTAGCCGCCTGCCCGCGCCAGTGGGAGGGCCGTTCATCCGCGCCATGTTTCCCTGGCTCTATGGCTACTGCCTCATCTGCGCGGGGATGTCCGCGCTGGGCTACGCGCTGCGCCGCCGCCTGGGCGCGGCCTTGGTGCCGGGTTTTGTCGCGCTGGCCACGCTCTGGGCCTGGCTCTGGCTGATGCCGCGTCTCGATGCCTGGCGGCTGGCGGGCGATACCGCCGCCTTCGCCCATGGGCACCGCGTGTCCACCTGGGTGTATGGGCTGGAACTCGCCGCCGTGCTGGCGCTGTTGCTGCGCGAGGGCGCCCGCGCCAGCCGGCGGGGCTGAGCCGCGAGGGCAGGGCATGCGCCCGCTCCCGAGACCGAAACAAACCGTCGTAAGGCGTTTTACTGCCCCAGCGCCACGCCCAGACGCGCGGGCATGCCGCCGGGTTTCAGGGAAGGTGGCGCGCGATATAGGGCGGCAGCCAGAAGCTCGCCACATGCACGCGCGGGCTCCAATACTCGCTCCGCGCCGCGATGTTTCCCGCCGCCTCCGCGCGCCGGGCGATTTCCTCGACGCTCAGCCCGGTTTGGCCGGGGTCCTTGCCGGCCCAGCCCAGCGTCATGAAGCCGCCCACATAGGTTGGCACCGCCGCGACATAGGCACTGACGAAGGGAAAGAATTTCTTACGGCGCAGGGATGTCTCGCGCAGCTCGTCCGCCTGCATGAACGGCACGCCGCATTGATTGACGATCAACCCGTCCGCGCGCAGGATGCGCGCGGCGTTCTCATAGAAATCGTCGGTGAACAGCACCTCGCCCACGCCGATCGGGTCGGTGGAATCGACGATGATGACGTCGAAGGAGCCGGTGGGAGCCTTCTTCACGAAATCGATCCCGTCGCCCACCAACACCTCGGCGCGGGGATCGTTCCACGCGTCGCCACCAATGCCGGGCAGGAATTCCTTGGCGAGGCGGATTACCTCGCCGTCGATTTCCGCCATCACCGCGCGCTTGACGCCTTTATGCATCAATACGTGTTTGAGGACGCCGCCATCGCCGGCGCCGATGATCAGCACATCCTCCGCGCGGCCATGGGCGAGCAGCGGCACGTGGGCGAGCATTTCCTGATAGACGAATTCATCGCGCTCGGTGATCTGAATGACGCCATCCAGCGTCAGCACGCGGCCATGGCTGGTGGTTTCGAAAATACCGATATCTTGAAACGCGCTCTGCTCGCGCGCCAGCTCGCGCACGGTTTTGAAGCGCTGGCCCCAATCCGGATACAGCGTCTCGTTCAGCCAGGTCTCGGCCATGGGCGGGCATTCCTCTCTCTGCGGCTGGCGGGAGACCGCCAGCCGGGCATGCGGGAAAGATGGGACGGAAGCAAAGCGGGGCGCGCCCCGCCCGGGTCAGGCGATGAGGCCGCGCTTCTGCTCGTTGATCTGGATATGGCTCGGGCTGAACGCCGCCTTGAGGAAGGGGACCAGCTTGTACGGGTCGCAGCAGCCGCACATGAACACATCCAGCGCCGCGAAATTACGCTCCGGCCAGCTATGGATGGAGATGTGGCTCTCGGCCAGCACCACCACGCCGGAAACGCCGCCATTCGGCTCGAAATGGTGGAAATGATGGTGGAGAATGGTCGCTCCCGCCGCGCGCGCGCCATCGCACAGCGTCTGGTCGATCAGATCCGGGCTGTCGAGATTGGAAGCGCCCCACAAATCGATGATGAGGTGCATCCCGGCGTATTTCACGCCATCCTTCTCGACATAATAATCCTTTTGCGGCTCCTGGGAGAGCGTGGACATCGTCTGGTTTTCGCTCGGAGACTCCGAGACCATCCCCAGTCGGGCAAGTGCGTTCATTGCGAACCCCCTCAACTAGCAGATAGCCTGTAGAACACGGCACCGCGCCGCGCCCCCCTGGGCCAGTGGGGGGGGCTTATGAGGCCAACCTCCCCGGGATGCAAGAGAAATTTTCGTGCAAGCCCTGTAAAAAACAGATCCCCCCTCCGCGCCGGGCGGAGAGGGGAAGGATGAAAAAAACCAAGCCGCGACCTATTGAATTTTCCGCCTCATTCGGCGGCCTGCTGATACGTCTCAAGCGGCGCGCAGGAACAGACGAGATGACGGTCTCCATAAACATTATCCACCCGTTTCACCGGCGGCCAATATTTGCGCGATGTGACATAGGGCAGGGGAAACACGGCGGTTTCGCGCGGGTAGGGATGGCCCCATTCCTCCGCCATCGCCTCGGCGGCGGTGTGGGGCGCGTTTTTCAGCGGGTTGTCATCCTTCGGCCAGGCGCCGGCGGCGATGCGGCCGATCTCCGTGGCGATGGCCAGCATCGCGTCGCAGAACCGGTCGAGCTCGCCCTTGTCCTCGCTCTCGGTCGGCTCGATCATCAGCGTTCCCGGCACGGGCCAGGACATGGTGGGGGCGTGGAAGCCGTAATCGGCAAGGCGCTTGGCGATGTCCTCCACCTGGATGCCGGATTGGGCGGCGAAGCCCCGGCAATCGATGATGCATTCATGCGCGACGCGCCCGCGCTCGCCACGGTAGAGAACGGGATAGGCGCCCTGCAGCCGCGCCGCGATATAATTGGCGTTGAGAATGGCGATCTTGGTGGCCTGGGTGAGACCCTCCGGCCCCATCAGCCGGATATAGGCGTAGGGGATCGGCAGGATGAGCGCAGAGCCGAACGGCGCCGCCGCCACAGGCCCATATCCCGTGGCGGGGCCCGCATCCGCGCGCAGCGGATGGGTGGGCAGATGCGGCGCCAGATGCGCGGCGACACAGATGGGCCCGACCCCCGGCCCGCCGCCGCCATGCGGAATGCAGAAGGTCTTGTGCAGGTTGAGATGGCAAACATCCGCGCCGATCCGGGCCGGGCTGGTCAGCCCCAGCTGGGCGTTCATGTTGGCGCCATCCATATAGACCTGCCCGCCCGCCTCGTGCACGGCCCGGGCGATGTCGCGGATCGCGGTCTCGTAAACGCCATGGGTGCTGGGATAGGTGATCATCAGCGCCGCCAGCGAGGCTCCATGCGCCTCGATCTTGTCATGCAGATCGGCGACATCGACATTGCCCAGCCGGTCGCAGGCCACGACCACGACCTTGTATCCCGCCATGGCGGCGCTGGCCGGGTTGGTGCCATGGGCGGAGGCGGGGATGAGGCAGATATTGCGGTGACCCTCGCCGCGCGCCTCATGCCAGGCGCGGATGGCGAGCAGCCCGGCATATTCGCCCTGCGCGCCGGAATTGGGCTGGAGCGAGGCGGCGGCGAAGCCGGTAACCTCGCAGAGCAGCGCCGCCAGCTCGTCGATCAGCTGTTTGAAGCCCAGGGTCTGGTCCGCCGGGGCGAAGGGGTGGAGATCCGCGAATTCCGGCCAGCTGACCGCCGCCATCTCCACCGCCGCGTTGAGCTTCATCGTGCAGGAGCCGAGCGGGATCATCGCCCGGTTGAGGGCGATGTCCTTATCCTCCAGCCGCTTGAGATAGCGCAGCATCAGATGCTCGGAGTGATGGGAGTTGAACACCGACTCGGCGCAGAAGGGGCTGCGCCGCGCCAGAACCCCGGGGAGGGAAGGGGGCGCCTCCGCCAGCGCGCCGCCAAACAGCTTGGCCAGGGCGGCCAGCTCCGCGCGCGTCACCGTCTCGTCCAGGGCGATGCCAAGACCCGTCGCGTCGATCCGGCGCAGGTTGAACCCAGCCTCCGCCGCCGCGCTCATCAGCGCCTCCGCCTTGTCTCCCGCCTCCACCGCCAGCGTGTCGAAAAACGCGGCGTGGCGCAGGGAATATCCTCCCGCCTTCACCGCCCCGGCCAGCAGCCGGGCCTGCAGATTTACCCGCCGGGCGATGCGGCCCAGCCCTTCCGGCCCGTGCCAGACGGCGTAGAACCCCGCCATCACCGCCAGCAGGACCTGGGCAGTGCAGATATTGCTGGTCGCCTTCTCCCGGCGGATATGCTGCTCGCGGGTTTGCAGGGCGAGGCGCATGGCCGGCTGCCCCGCCGCATCCACCGAGACGCCGACCAGCCGCCCCGGCATGGCGCGCTTATAGGCGTCGCGCGTGGCGAAATACCCGGCATGGGGGCCGCCAAATCCCATCGGCACGCCGAAACGCTGGGCCGAGCCGACCGCGATATCCGCCCCCATCTCGCCCGGCGGGGTGAGAAGGGTGAGGGCCAGCAGGTCGGCGCAGACGATGCTCATGCCGCCGGCGGCCCGCACCGCCGCGATCTCGGGCGCCAGGTCGCGCACCGCGCCGGTGGAGCCGGGGTAATTGAGGACGAGGGCGCAGGGCTTGCACGCGGCGATGGCCTCCGTGTCGCCCGGCTCGATATCCACCAGCGTCCAGCCATGCGGCCAGGCGCGGGTGGCGATGACGGCGCGGGTTTGCGGATGCACGTCGCGGGCGATGGCGATGGTCCGGCTGCCGCCCTTGTGCAGGGCGTGGGCCATGGCGACTCCCTCCGCCGCCGCCGTCGCCTCATCCAGCAGCGAGGCATTGGCGATCTCCAGCCCGGTCAGCGAGGCGATCATCGTCTGGAAATTGAGGATCGCCTCCAGCCGCCCCTGGGAAATTTCCGCCTGATAGGGGGTATAGGCCGTGTACCAGCCCGGCGCCTCCAGCACGTTGCGCTGGATGACGGGCGGGGTGAAGGTGCCATGATAGCCGAGCCCGATCAGCGATTTCTTCAGCACATTGCGGGCGGCGAGCCCGCGCAGCCGCGCCAGCACCGCCGCCTCGTCCTCCGCCTCGGGCAGGGCGAGCTCCGCATTGGCGCGAATGCTCTCCGGCACGGTCTGGGCGATGAGATCATCCAGGCTGGCCGCGCCGGTGAGCCGAACCATCGCGGCGATCTGCGCCGCATCCGGCCCGATATGCCGCGCGGCGAAGCCCTCGCCGCGCTCCAGCGCCGCCAGTTCCGCCAATGCGGTCACGCCTCGGTCTCCAGAAGCTTGTCATAGGCGGCGCGGTCGAGAAGCTTGGTGAGGCCCGCCGGGTCCTCCAGCCGCAATTTGAAGAACCAGCCATCCCCCTCGGGGGCGCCGTTCACCTTCGCCGGGTCGTCCACGATCGCCTGGTTCACCTCCGCCACCGTGCCGGAGAGCGGAGCATAGACATCCGAGGCGGCCTTGACGCTTTCCACCACCGCGCAGGCCTCGCCCTTAGCGACGTTGCGGCCCGGTTCCGGCAATTCCACGAACACGATGTCGCCCAGGGCCTGCTGGGCATGGTCGGTGATGCCGACCGTCGCCAGGCCGTCATCGCCCACGGAGACCCATTCGTGATCCTTGGTATAGAACATATGCGGCACCGGAATTTCCTTTCAGCGAACGTAGTGATGGGGGACGAAGGGCAGCGGCGCGACCTGACCGGGAAGGGCGCGGCCGCGCACGATGAGATCGAGCGCCGTGCCGGGCGCGGCCTGCTGGGCGCGGACATAGCCGAGGGCGATCGGCGCGCCCAGCGTGGGCGAGAACAGGCCGGAGGTGACCCGGCCCGCCGCCTCGCCGTTATGGGCGCGGATTTCCGTGCCGGCGCGGGCGGGGGCGCGGCCTTCAAGCCGGATGCCCACCAGCCGCTCCGCCGGTCCCTCGGCCAGGATTTTATTGACCGCCGCCGCGCCGATGAAATCCCCGGCCGCGAGCCGTTTCTTGGAGAGCGCGAAGGTCAGGCCGGCTGAGACGGGGTCGGTGCTTTCGTCGATGTCATTGCCGTAGAGGCAGAGCCCGGCCTCCAGCCGCAGGGAATCGCGCGCGCCCAGCCCGGCGGGGGCGGCGCCGCGCGCCAGCAGCAATTCCGCCAGGGTCTCCCCCGCCTCGCCGGCGCAGCCGATCTCGAAACCGTCCTCGCCGGTATAGCCCGAGCGGGTGACGCCGCAGGCGATGCCGCCGATCTCCAGCGTGGCGGCGTCCATGAATTTAAGATGCGCGGCCTCCGGGCATAGCGCCGCCGCGCGCGGCCCTTGCAGGGCGAGCAGCGCCCGGTCGAAGCGGGGATGCACGTCCAGCCCCAGCCCGCGCATATGCGCCACGTCCGCCGCCTTGCGCCCGGCATTCAGCACCAGCTGGAAATGGGCGCCGAGATTGGCCATCATCAGATCATCGAGAATGCCGCCCGCCTCGTTGAGCAGCAGCGTGTAGCGCTGGCGGCCCGGCTTCAGCCCGGTGACGTCGCCCGGCACCAGCGGCGCAAAGGAGGCAGGGTCGGCGATTTCCACCTGGCCCATATGCGAGACATCGAACAATGCCGCCGCGCTGCGGCAGGCCTGGTGCTCGGCCATGATGCCCGCCGCGTAGTGCAGCGGCATCTCATACCCGGCGAAATCCACCATGCGCGCGCCGAGCCGGCGATGCAGGGCATCCAAAGGTGTCTTGGCCACGCGATTCAACCCCCATGTCAGTCCACCCGGCTGGCACCGCCGGCAGCGCTGACCCCCCTCTGTCCCTTGAACCTGAGAGATTCGGGCGCGACGCCCTTGACCCCGTCGGTGCGGCGCGATGGTCCCGCCGGCTTTCCAGAGCGCCCCGTTACGGTCCGCAGCCCTTTTGCCTGAGCGATTCCGGGGGCCGGTTGCGCCTTCGGCGGCGGCGCCGCATGGTTTGGCATGCTCTTCCGCTCTCTCCTGCGTCCGCGTGGGACGGCCCCTTTTGCCCGAGGGTACAGAATTTGCAAAGCTGTTTCTCGGTACCGCCCGCAAAAACCCGATCGAGGCATTGTTGAATGAACGAAACCCAGCCGCTCCCCGCTCTCGCCGTCGAGAATATCCATAAATCCTTCGGTCCGGTGGAGGTGCTGAAGGGGGTGTCCCTGACCGCCCGGGACCATGACGTCATCGCGATTCTCGGCTCCTCCGGCTCCGGCAAAAGCACGTTTCTTCGCTGTATCAACATGCTGGAAATGCCCGACCAGGGGAGCGTGAGCATCAAGGGGGAGATGATCGCGCTGCGGGAGGGCAAGCAAGGCCGGGTCTGCGCCGACCCCAAGCAGCTGGAGCGGCTGCGCTCCCGGCTCTCGATGGTGTTTCAGCAATTCAATCTCTGGGGCCATATGACCGTGTTGCAGAACGTGATCGAGGCGCCGGTGCACGTGCTCAAACAGGACCGTAAGACCGCCATCGCCAAGGGCGAGGCGATGCTGGAAAAGGTGGGGCTTTCCGCCAAGCGCGACGCCTATCCCGCCCAGCTTTCCGGGGGCCAGCAGCAGCGCGTCGCCATCGCCCGGGCCCTGGCGATGGAGCCGGAGGTGCTGCTGTTCGACGAGCCGACCTCCGCCCTCGACCCCGAGCTGGTGGGCGAGGTGCTGCGAGTGATGCGCAATCTCGCCAAGGAGGGCCGCACCATGCTGGTCGTCACCCATGAGATGGGCTTCGCCCGCGAGGTGGCGAGCCGGGTGATGTTTTTGCACAAGGGGATGACGGAGGAGGAGGGGCCGCCCGCCGAGATGTTCACCCATCCCCGCACGGAGCGGTTCCGCCAGTTCCTTTCCAGCACTTTGAAGCATTGAAAAAGCCACCCTGCCTCCCGGCGGCGAGATATCCAATCCGCGGCCCGCATGCCAATATGTAAAAAGAACGCAATAAGGAGGCGGGCATGAACCGGTTTTGGATGGGAATGATTCTGGCGGCGGGCTGGCTTGGTCCGGCGCTGGCGCAAAGCGACGCCGGCGGCAATGCCAGCCCGGCCGACCCCAATAGCTCCGTGGTCACGCCGGGCGTGGCCAAACCTCCGCCGGGCGCGCCCAAGCCGCCGCCCAAGGTGAAGCGCCAGCCCAATGGCAGCAGCGCCGTCTGGGCAAACCAGCCCACCCTGCCCCAGATCGCTCTCCATCCGCAGCCGACCATCGGCTCGCCCATACCCATCGCCGGACCGGGCGGCACCACCAAGGAGGTGAGGGGGCAATAGAGGGTCTCCGTTGAAGGAAGAATCTTATTTTAGCGAGCAATTTCAATCATATAATTTGAAGCCTGTCGCTCAAATCATATGAGTATCGCTCTAGCGCTCAGGCCAGGGCGGGCACGCCGGGCGGGAGGGTTTTTTCCGTGAGGGGAAGCTGGGTTATGTCCTCGCTCCGGCACAGACATTCCACGTAATGGCCGTGATGCTCGCGAAACACCCAGCCATCCTCGATGTAAAACCGCTCCTGGGCGGGGCTGGCGGCTCTGGCGCGGGCCAAAGCCGGGGATTGACAAGGGTGGACCTGAATGTCGCGCATGTTTCCGCCCCTTTCCGTCTCGGACTTGAAAAGATTAGCGGCAGGTTTTCCTGATCCACAATCTGAAATGATCAATCTTGCCAAAAATTATGCCGCGCGGATTATTCGACCGTGACGGATTTGGCGAGATTGCGGGGCTGATCCACATCCGTGCCCTTCATCACCGCGACATGATAGGCCAGCATCTGCACGGGAATGGCATGCAGGATCGGCGCGGCGAATGGGTCGATGGCGGGCAGCGCAATCGTCTCGGCGGCGATGGCGGCCAGCCTCGACGCGCCCTCCTCGTCGGAGAGGACGATGATTTGCCCGCCCCGCGCCGCCGCCTCCTGGAGGTTTGAGGCGGTTTTCTCGAAAAGCGGCCCGGAGGGGCAGATGGCGATCACCGGCACGCTTTTGTCGATGAGCGCGATCGGCCCATGCTTCATTTCGCCCGCCGCGTAACCCTCGGCGTGGATGTAGGAGATCTCCTTCAGCTTGAGCGCCCCTTCCAGGGCGATGGGAAAGCAGGCGCCGCGCCCGAGATAGAGCACGTCCCGCGCCTCGGCGATGCGCGCGGCCAGGCGCTTGATGGGCGCATCGTGGCCGAGGATTTCGGCCGCCTTGGAGGGAAGCTCCAATAGCGCCGATGCCAGCCGGGCCGCCTCTTGCGCTGGCAGCGCGGCCTTGGCGCGCGCGAGAGCCAGGGTGAACACCGCCAGCACGGTGAGCTGGGCGGTGAAGGCCTTGGTGCTGGCGACCCCGATCTCCGGCCCGGCGATGGTTTCCAGGATCGCGTCGCTCTCGCGCGCCATGGTGCTTTCCGGCACGTTCAGCACGGAGAGGACATGCTGCCCTTGCGCCTTCAAATAGCGCAACGCGGCCAGCGTGTCGGCGGTCTCGCCGCTCTGGCTGACGAGCAGGCCGAGCCCGCCGGGCGTGAGCGGCGGGGCGCGGTAGCGGAATTCGCTGGCGACATCCGCGTCCACCGGCACGCGGGCGAGAGTTTCCAGCCAGAATTTGGCGGTAAGGCCGGCGTAGAAGGCCGAGCCGCACGCGCTCACGGTGATGCGGGGCAGCGCGGCGAGGTCGAAGGGCAGGGCGGGCAGGCGGGGTGACTCGCCTTCCAGCATCCGGTGCAGCACGTCGCCGATCACCACCGGGTGCTCGTGCAGTTCCTTTTCCATGAAATGGCGGAAATTGCCCTTGCCGATCGCGGCGCCGGTCAGGGCGGTGAGTTTTTTCGGCCGTGACACCTCGGCGCCGGTCTTGTCGTGGAAGACGGCGCCGGCGCGGGTGAGCGTCACCCGGTCGCCGTCTTCCAGATAAGCGAGTTCGCGGGTCAGCGGCGCCAAAGCGAGGGCGTCGGAGCCGAGATACATCTCCTCCGCCCCATACCCCACCGCGAGGGGCGCGCCGCGCTGCGCGCCGATGAGCAGCTCCGGATGTCCGGCGAAGATCATCGCCAGCGCGTAGGCGCCTTCCAGCCGGGCCAGGGCGCGCGCGGCCGCCTCGGCGGGAGGCAGGCCCTGCGCCAGCAGGCAATCAAGAAGCTGGACCACGACCTCGGTATCCGTCTCGGTGGAAAAAACCTGTCCCTTGCCCTCCAGCTCGGCGCGCAGCTCCAGATGGTTCTCGATGATACCGTTATGCACCACCGCGACCCGACTGGTGGCGTGGGGGTGGGCATTGGTCTCGGTGGGGGCGCCATGGGTGGCCCAGCGGGTATGGCCGATGCCGGTGGTGCCCGGCAAAGGCTGGCGCTCCAGCACGGCGGCGAGGTTTTTCAGCTTGCCCTCCGCCCGCCGCCGCTCGATGCGCCCGTTGACCAGGGTGGCGATGCCGGCCGAATCATAGCCCCGGTATTCCAGCCGCTGCAGCCCGCCCAGCAGCAGCGGCGCGGCCTGAGCCTGGCCCACGACCCCGACGATTCCGCACATCAGCCAACCCTCCGCCTCAAAACCGGGCCCTGCGGTAGCCCCCGCCGCCCTCCTATGTCAAAGGACCGGCATTCACATCATGCGACGGAGTATGTCATGCGCGCGGTGATCTTCGACCTCGACGGCACGCTGATCGATTCGGCGCCCGACATCGCCGCCAGCCTCAACCGGGTGCTGGCGGCCAACGGCCTCGCGCCGCTGCGTATGGAGCAGGTCCTGCCGATGATCGGCGATGGCGCGAAAGTTCTGGTGGAACGCGCCTTCGCCGCCCGGGGCGAGGCGGCGACGCAGGAGCGGCTCGCCGCCTTCATGGCGGATTACGCCGCCCACCCGGTCGTGCATACCAAACCCTATGAGGGCATCGTCCCGGCCTTGGAGCGGCTGCGGGATGATGCGCGGCCGCTTGCCGTGTGCACCAATAAATCCAGCCGCGCCGCGGCGGAGGTGCTGGAGATTCTGAGGCTCTCGCGCTTCTTCAACGCGGTGGTGGGCGGTGACGCCACCCCCTACCGCAAGCCTGACCCGCGCCATCTCGCCGCCGCGCTCAGCGCCCTGGAGGTGACGGACGCCATCATGGCCGGGGACCACGCCAACGACATGAAAGCCGCGGCGGGGCTGCGCCTGCCGGGCGTCTTCTGCGCCTGGGGCTATGGCGAGGCCGAGGGAGAGGCGCGGGCGGAGCGGCCCGAGGAATTGCCGGAGGTGATCGCCCGGCTGGGCTGAGACCAGCCTTGCGGCAATCACCGGCATGGGGCGCGCGGCGCGCTTGACGAGTCCCGCCCGATGGCCCATCTGGTAATCAGGACTAGCCAAGTCCTTTTAATGGGGCCGTCATGTTGAAGCTTTCCCGCCTGACCGATTACGCCGTCGCCGCGCTGGTGCGTCTGGGCCAGTCGGATGGCGTCGCCACCTCCGCGGGCATCGCCGGCGGCATCGGGGTGCCGGAGCCCACCGTGGCCAAGGTGCTGAAAACTCTGGCCGGGCGCGGGCTCGTCATTTCCACGCGCGGCGCGCGCGGCGGGTACCGCCTGGGCAAGCCGCTGGCGGATATCGCGATCGCCGAGGTGGTGGCCGCCATAGACGGGCCGATCGTCCTGACCTCCTGCGTGGAGGGCGCGGCGGCCGCCTGCGAGAGCCAGACGCTGTGCCCGGTGGCGGGGCGCTGGGATCCGGTGAACAACGCCATTCGTGAGGCGCTGTCCCATATCACTTTGGCCGACATGGCGGTGGCCTCCCTGCCGCCGGGTTTGCGCGTGCCGGCCCCGACAATCAATGAGGTTGCCTGATGTCCACCACCACCGAAACCGCCATCCAGGAACTGGCCGACCGCAAATATAAATACGGGTTCACCACCGATATTCCGATGGAGGCGTTTCCGCGCGGCTTGTCGGCCGATATCGTGCGGCTGATTTCCGCGAAGAAGGGCGAGCCGGACTGGCTGCTGGCGTGGCGGCTGAAAGCCTATGAGGCCTGGCTGCGGATGGAGGAGCCGCATTGGGCGCGCATCCAGCATCCGCCCATCGATTATCAATCCCTCTATTACTACGCCGCCCCGGCCAAGCCCGCGCCGAAATCGCTGGACGAGGTGGACCCGGAATTGCTGAAGACCTACGAGAAGCTCGGCATACCGCTCAATGAGCGCGCCGCCCTGGCGGGGGTGGCGGTGGACGCGGTGTTCGATTCCGTCTCCGTCGCCACCACCTTCCGCGAGACGCTGGCCAAGGCCGGGGTGATCTTCTGCCCGATTTCCGAGGCGGTGCGCGAGCACCCTGAGCTGGTGCGGGCCTATCTGGGGTCCGTGGTGCCGGCGGGCGATAATTATTTCGCCGCGCTCAACTCGGCCGTGTTCTCCGATGGCAGCTTCGTCTTCGTGCCCAAGGGAGTGCGCTGCCCGATGGAGCTTTCAACCTATTTCCGCATCAACGCGCGCAATACCGGCCAGTTCGAGCACACGCTGATCATCGCCGAGGAGGGCGCCTCCGTCTCTTACCTGGAGGGTTGCACCGCGCCGATGCGCGATGAGAACCAGCTGCACGCGGCGGTGGTGGAGCTGGTGGCGCTGGATGAGGCCAAGATCAAATATTCGACGGTGCAGAACTGGTATCCCGGCGATGCCGAGGGCAGGGGCGGGATTTACAACTTCGTCACCAAGCGGGGCGCCTGCCGGGGGCGCAATTCCAAAATCTCCTGGACGCAGGTGGAAACCGGCTCGGCGATCACCTGGAAATATCCCTCCTGCATTCTTCAGGGCGAGGGCTCGGTGGGCGAGTTCTATTCCGTCGCGGTCACCAATCATCATCAGCAGGCCGATACCGGCACCAAGATGATCCATATCGGCCGCAACACCACGAGCACGATCGTCTCCAAGGGCATTTCCGCCGGCCGCTCGAACAACACCTATCGCGGGCTGGTGAAAATTCTGCCCGGCGCCGCCGGCGCGCGCAATTTCACCCAATGCGATTCGCTGCTGATCGGCAACGAGTGCGGCGCGCATACCGTGCCCTATATCGAGAGCCGCAACGCCTCGGCCAAGGTGGAGCATGAGGCCACCACCTCCAAGATCGCCGAGGATCAGCTTTTTTATTGCCGCTCGCGCGGTCTTTCGGAAGAGGATGCGGTGGGGCTGATCGTCAACGGCTTCTGCCGTGAGGTGTTGAAGGAATTACCGATGGAGTTCGCCGTCGAGGCGCAGAAGCTCCTGGCTGTTTCACTGGAAGGTTCGGTGGGTTGATGTTGGAGATCAGGAATTTACATGCCCGTATTGGGGAGACCGAAATTCTCAAGGGCGTGGATCTCGTCATTCCCGATGGGCAGGTCCATGCGGTGATGGGCCCCAACGGCGCGGGCAAATCCACCCTCGCCTATGTGCTGGCGGGGCGCGAGGGCTATGAGGTGACGGCGGGCGAGGCGCTGTTCAACGGCCAGGATATTCTCGCCATGGACCCGGAGGACCGCGCCGCCGCTGGGATTTTCCTCGCCTTCCAATACCCGGTGGAATTGCCGGGGGTCGGCAACGCCAATTTCCTGCGCACGGCGCTCAACGCCATCCGCAAGAAGCGCGGCGAGGAGGAGCTGGACGCCGTCGCCTTTCTCAAGCTCGCCCGCGCGGCGGCGAAGCAGCTGGCGATCAAGGAAGATTTCCTCAAGCGCAACGTCAATGTCGGATTCTCGGGCGGCGAGAAGAAGCGCAACGAGATGCTGCAAATGGCGCTGTTGCGGCCCGGCCTCGCCATTCTCGACGAAACCGATTCCGGATTGGATATCGACGCGCTCCGGATCGTGGCCGAGGGCGTCAACGCCTTGCGCGACGGCAAATTCTCCGCCCTGGTCATCACCCATTATCAGCGGCTGCTCGACCATATCGTCCCCGATGTCGTCCATGTTCTCGCCAATGGCCGCATCGTGCGCTCCGGCCCGGCCGCGCTGGCGCGGGAGCTGGAGGCGAGCGGCTATGCCGGGCTGGAGGCGGCCTGACATGACGGCGCTGCCCACACGCAAGCTGGAGGCCTGGCATTATACGGATCTGCGCCCGCTCGCCGCCATCAGCTTCGCCCCGCCGCCCGCCGCCATGGCGGCGCCGGACTTGCCCGGCCTGCCCTTTCCCCGTCTGGTTTTTTTGAACGGGACGCTGAACGCGGCGCTCTCCGCCCGCCTGGCCTATGCCCGGCCCTTCCTTGCCCCGGTAGCGGCGGAGGCGGAGCAGCAGCCGCTCGCCCAGATCAACGCCGCGGAAACGCGGGACGGGATCAACCTCGACATTCCCGCCGGCGCGCAGGCCGGGGAGATTTTGCTGGTGTCCCAGGCCGCAGGGCCGCAGCCCTTTGCCTTTCACCTCCGCCACCGCATCCGGCTGGGTGCTGGGGCGCGGCTCACTCTGGTGGAATTAGCCGAGGGCGAGGGTGTGTACTGGCACAACGCGGTGTTCGACATCGCGCTGGCCGAGGGGGCGAGGCTCCAGCATTTCCGCCTGCAGCGCGAGAGCGGCGAGGCGTTCCATACCGCCACCCTCCGCGCCGATGCGCGGGCGGGGGCGGCGTATGAGCATTTCACCCTCACCCTCGGCGCGCGCCTCTCCCGCACCGAGATCGAGGCCAATCTGCTCGGCCCGGCGGCGACCGCCCATCTCAATTCCGCCCAGCTGCTGGATGGCGCGCAGCACGGCGATTTCACCACCGCCATCCGCCACAAGGCGCCGGATTGCCCTTCCCGCCAGACGGTGAAATCCGTGCTCGCCGGGCATGCGCATGGCGTGTTCCAAGGGCGGATCGAGGTGGACCGGGTGGCCCAGAAAACCGATGGCTACCAGATGAGCCAGGCGCTGTTGCTTTCGCAAGGCGCGGAGATGGACATCAAGCCGGAACTGCAGATCTTCGCCGATGACGTGAAATGCAGCCATGGCGCCACCCTCGGCGCGCTGGATGCGGAGCAGCTTTTTTATCTGCGCGCCCGGGGGATTCCCGAGGCCGCGGCGCGGCAGATGCTCATCCGCGCCTTTTTGGAGGAGGCGCTGGAGCCGGTGACGCATGACGCCTCGCGCGAATGGTTCGAGGCGGCGCTGGAACGCTGGTGGAGGCGGCGATGAGCGCCACGCTTCATCCGCTCGACATCCACGCCATCCGCCGGGATTTTCCCATCCTCGCCCAGAAGGTGCATGGAAGGCCGCTGGTGTTTCTCGATTCGGGCGCCTCGGCCCAGAAACCGGAGCCGGTGATCGAGGCCATGCGCTTCGTGATGGCCGAGCAATACGCCAATGTGCATCGCGGCCTCTATTACCTTTCCGAGAAAACCTCGGAAGCCTATGAGGCGGTGCGTGACAAGGTCGCGGATTTCATCAACGCGGAGAGCCGCGAGGAGATCGTCTTCACCCGCAACGCGACCGAGGGGATCAATCTCGTCGCCCATAGCTGGGGGCGCAGCGCGCTCAAGCCCGGCGATGCGGTGGCGGTCTCGGAGATGGAGCATCACGCTAATCTCGTGCCCTGGCAGATGCTGCGCGACGCGCATGGCACGGCTTTGCGCGTCGTCAGGATCACCGAATCCGGCGAGTTGGATTGGGATTCGCTGGAGGAGGTGTTCGCCGATGGGCGGGTGAAGCTGCTGGCCGTCACCCATATGTCCAATGTGCTCGGCACCTATACGCCAGTGGAGCGGCTCGCGGAATTCGCCCATGCGCGCGGCGCCCGGCTACTGCTGGACGGCGCCCAGGCCATCGTCCACCGCGCGGTGGACGTGCGGGAGATCGGCGCCGATTTCTATGTCTTCTCCGGCCATAAGCTGTACGGCCCCACCGGCATCGGCGTGCTCTATGCCAGGCGGGAGATTCTCGCGGCCATGCCGCCCTTCATGGGCGGGGGCGATATGATCGCCAGCGTTTCTTATGAAAAATCGACATGGGCGGAGCCGCCCCAGCGTTTCGAGGCGGGAACCCCCGCCATCATCGAGACGATCGGGCTGGGCGCCGCGATCGATTACGTGCGCGGGATCGGTTTCGCGGCCATCGCCGCGCATGAGCGGGCCTTGACCGAGCACGCGCTGGCGGCGCTGAGCCGCATTCCGGGTTTGCGTGTTCTTGGCCAGGCGCAGGACCGGGGCGGGGTGATCTCCTTCGTGATGAAGGATGCGCACGCCCATGACATCGCCACGCTCCTCGACCGCCAGGGCATCGCCGTGCGGGCCGGCCAGCATTGCGCCGAGCCGTTGATGGGCCGGCTGGGGGTGACCAGCACGGCCCGCGCCTCCTTTGGCGTCTACACGCTGCCTGAGGAGATCGACGCGCTCGCCGCCGGGCTGGAGATGGTTAGGAAAATTCTCGCATGAATCACGCCCGGCACATACCGGCAGGAGGAGACACGCATGCGCTTGCAGGCTTTGCGCCGCATCATTCCTGGTTTGGGCGGCCGCGCCGCCGCCCTGGAGGCGCCCGCCCGGCCGGAGGAGGAGGCGATGGCTGATTCAAAGCCGGATATGGAGCCGCCGGCGATGCAGCCGGTGACCCGCTGGACGCCGGAGGGCGAGACCAGCCCGCGCCTCTCCGAGGAGGCGGTGATCACCGCCATCTGCACGGTTTATGATCCGGAGATTCCGGTGAATATTTACGAGCTGGGCCTGATCTACGCGATCGAGATTGCCGAGTCTGGCGATGTGAGGGTGGAAATGACCCTGACCGCGCCGGGCTGCCCCTCGGCCCAGGAATTGCCGGAAATGGTGCGCGACGCCATCTCTCAGCTCGAGGGGGTGGGGAACGTAACCGTCGATACGGTATGGGACCCGCCCTGGGACCCGAGCCGGATGAGCGAGGAAGCCCGGCTGATGCTGAATATGTTTTGAGGTGACGAAATGGAGAATATCCAGACCCCGGCGCTGAGGAAGCGCGAATTGCCGCCGCTGATGACCCTGACCGAGGCCGCGGCCCAGCGCCTGCGCCAGCTTTACGAGGGCGGCGAGGCGGGCAAGCTGCTGCGCATCTCGGTGGGCAAGCGCGGCTGCTCCGGCATGT
>NZ_DAIEIF010000051.1 GCF_027352905.1 Acidocella sp. | reverse complement strand
CTAGCGGCGGCGCTGGGCTCGCTGGAGCTGGCTGATGCGGGGGCGCGGCTTTGGCCGGGGCGGGGCGCGGGCTTGGCCGCCGCCGCCCTGTTCAACGCGACGCTGATGCTGGGGGCGGGCTGCGTGCTGATGACGCCCGACACGCCGCTGCTCTTTTTCTGGGTGATGGGGCTATGGGCGCTGGCCCGGCTGGCGGCGGGGGGCGGCGCGCGCTGGTGGCTGGCGGCGGGCGGTTTCGCCGGGCTGGCCCTGCTTTCGAAATACACCGCCGTGTTTCTCCTCGCCGGGGCCGGGCTATGGGCGCTCACCGCCGCCGCCATCCGCCCGCAATTGCGCACCGCCTGGCCCTGGGCGGGCCTCGCCCTGGCGCTGCTCCTCTTCTCGCCGGATATCGTCTGGAACGCCGCCCATCACTGGGCCAGCTACCGCAAGCAGGGAAGCAGGGTGGCGGGGTTCGACCTCGGCCGTTCCCTGCAATTTTTAGGCGAGCTGCTCGGCGGGCAGGCGCTGCTGTTCACCCCGGTCATCGCCGTGCTGGCGGCGCGCGGCCTCTGGCGGCTGGGCCGCGAGCGCTCGCCGGGCGCGGCGCTGGCGCTCTGGCTCAGCCTGCCCCCCGCCGCGATCTTTCTGGAACATGTGCTGAGCGGGCGGGTGCAGGCGAACTGGGCCGTGATCATCTATCCCTCCGCCTGCCTCGCCGCCGCCGCCGCCCTGCCGCGGCGCTGGCTGGGCGCGGCGCTGGCCAGCGGCTTCGCCGTCACCGCGCTGGTGTATGTGCAGGCCGTGGCGGCGCCCTTTCCCCTGCCCGCCGCGCGCGACCCCGCCGCCTTGCAGCTCGCCGGCTGGCGGGATTTCGCGCAGGCCGCCGCCGCCTCGCACCCCGCCTTCCTCACCTCGGATGATTACGCCACCGCCGCCGCCCTTGCCTATTACGCGCCCCGTGATGTGCCGGTGCTGGGGTTCGGCCCGCGCTGGCAGGATTTCGCCTGGCCGATGGCGGCGCCGGACCAGCCCGGCCTGCTCATCTTGCGCGGCACCGGCGAGACCTGCCCGGACCAGCTGGGTACCATCTTGCGCACCCGCCGCGGCGAGACGGCGATGAGCTACCGGGTCTGCCGCTTCATGGCGCCCGGGCCGGGGAAGATTTTCCCCCGGCCCTGAGCCGGGTGGACGCGCCCGCCGGTTCGGCTAGGCTGGGGGGATACGCAATGGGAAGGGGAGGAGCGATGCTGGATTTCATCGTGCGCGCCATCATACCGCTGGTGGCGCTGGTGCTGGCGGCGCTGTGCCTGGCGCTGGGCCCGCTTTGGCTGGGAATCATCCTCCTGCTGGTCTTCGCCCTCGGCGTCTATGATTATTTTCAGCGGGACTGGACGATCACCCGCAACTTTCCCGTCGCCGGGCGGCTGCGCTGGGTGTTCTATAAGCTGCGGCCCTTTCTGCGCGCCTATATCGTCGAGGATGATCTGGGCGGACGGCCCTATTCCTTCGAGGCGCGAAATCTCGTCCATGCCCGGGCGCGCGGCGTCACCGATACGCATCCCTTCGGCACCGAGCGCGACGTGAATAGCGAGGATTATCAATGGCTCAACCATTCCGTCGCCCCGGAGCCGGAACCGGATAAAAGCCCGCGCGTAATGGTGGGCAATGCCCAATGCGCCCGGCCCTACTCCGCCTCGGTGTTCAATATCAGCGCCATGAGCTTCGGCGCCCTTTCCGCCAATGCGGTGCGGGCGCTCAATCTCGGCGCCCGGCTCGGCGGATTTTATCACGATACCGGCGAGGGCGGGCTTTCCGATTATCATCTCGAGCATGGCGGCGATATCGTCTGGGAGCTGGGCTCCGGCTATTTTGGCGCGCGTGACGCCAAGGGGCGCTTCGACGCGGAGAAATTCCGCGACCGCGCCGCGCTCGACGTGGTGAAAATGACGGAAATCAAGCTCAACCAGGGAGCCAAGCCCGGCCATGGCGGCTTATTGCCGGCGGCGAAGGTGACGGAGGAGATCGCCCGCATCCGCCAGGTGCCCGCGCATCAGGATTGCCTTTCACCGCGCGGCCATTCCGCCTTCTCGACGCCGATCGAGATGATGGAGTTCGCGGCGCGGATGCGTGATCTTTCCGGCGGCAAGCCCGTGGGGTTGAAGCTCTGCGTCGGCCAGCCGCACGAGCCCTTCGCCATGGTCAAGGCGATGCTGGAGACCGGCATCCGCCCGGATTTCATCGTGGTCGATGGCGGCGAGGGCGGCACCGGCGCCGCGCCGCTGGAACTCTCCGACTGGGTGGGAATGCCGCTCTCCGAGGGGCTGGTGCTGATGCGCAACGCCCTGGTGGGGGCGGGGCTGAAGGATGAGGTGCGGCTCGCCGCCTCCGGCAAGATTTATTCCGGCATGGGGCTGGCGCGCAACATCGCCCAAGGGGCGGATTGGTGCAATGCCGCCCGCGCCTTCATGCTCTCGATCGGCTGTATCCAGGCCCAGCGCTGCCATCTCGGCACCTGCCCCACCGGGGTGACGAGCCAGGCGGCGGGCCGTCAGCGCGGGCTGGTGCCGCAGGTGCAGGGCGAGCGCGCGGCACGCTTTCATGCCAAGACCCTGGAGGCGCTGGCGGATATCGTCGCCGCCGTCGGGTTCAAGCATCCGAATGATTTGCAGCCGCACCACCTGATGCACCGGGTAGGGCCGGAAAAGGCGGAACCGATGGACAGCATCCGCGCCTTTTTGCCCCGCAATATTCTGCTGGAGGCGCCGGAGGAGACGATCTACGCCGATTGGTGGCGCGCCGCGCGGGCGGACAGCTTCCGCCCGGCGATCGATTTGACCCATAAACGGGCGGTGAAGCGGGCGGCGGCGGATGCGCGGGAGGAACGGCGCTGATCGCCGGGGCGCAAGACCGGGCGTGTCTTTAAACGCCCCATTGCCATGCCTATCCTCAGGCGGAGGAGAGGGCGCAACCCAGGCACGGCTTGCCGGGCGCACCCCGCTCTGGCAGAGGTTTTTCCACCCCCTTCGGAAAGAGGGAAAAGGAGGTCAAAATGATACGGTCGAAAAAAATTCTGCGGGGCGCCGGGCTGGGCGCGGCGGTTCTGGCCGTGGCGGCGCTGGCGGGCTGCGCCCCGGCGACACCCACCGGCCCCACCGTTCTCGTCACTCCGGGCAAGAATGTGAGCCCCACCCAGTTCCAGCAACAGGACGCCTATTGCCGCCAGGTGGCGGCACAAAACCTCAATGGCGCCTCGCAGGAGACGAAGAATTCCTCGACCAAAAAGGCCCTGGGCGGCACACTGGCCGGGACCGCCGCTGGCGCGCTGCTGGGCGCGGCGGCGGGCAATGCGGGCATGGGTGCGGCGATCGGCGCCGGCTCGGGCCTGCTGCTGGGCGGCGGCCTCGCCGCCGTGGGATCGAACAAGGCCGAGCAGACCATGCAGCAGCAATACAACATTAATTACGCGCAATGCATGACGAGCTACGGCAACGTCTATCACGGATATTAACATCGCCGCCCCGGCCCGCGGCCGGGGCGCGCCCGGATGCGCGGCTATGAAGACTGCGTGCGGATCACACGCAGGAAGGCCGCCGATATCTGTTCCGCCGAATAAGGCTTGGTGATCAGCTCGAACCCATGGGTTCCTTCCCGGACCAGCACATCGCTGTAGCCGGAGGTGAGGATGACGGGCAGGCTGGGCCAGGTTTTCTGGATGCGTTTCGCCAGCTCCAGCCCGTTCATCCCCGGCATCACGACATCCGAGAACACCACATCGAATCCTGGCTCCGCCGTGAGGCAGGCCAGAGCCTCGTCCGCGTTTTTCGCCCAGGTCGTCTTATATCCGAGATCGGCGAGGATCTGGGTGGCGAAGTTTCCGACTTCGAGATTATCCTCGACCACCAGGACATTCTGCCCCTTGCCGGCGGGCGGCGCCTCGGCCGGCGTCGCCGGCGCCATTGGTTCCGCCGGCTCGGCCACCTCCGGCAAATAGAGCTGAAAGCAGCTTCCCTGGCCCGGGATGCTCTCCACCAGAATGTCGCCCCCGGATTGCTTGGCGAAACCGAAAACCTGACTCAATCCCAGACCCGTCCCCTTGCCCACCCCCTTGGTCGTGTAAAACGGCTCGAAGATGCGGCTCAGCTGGTCGGGCGGGATGCCGTGCCCCGTATCGCTCAGCGAGACGACGACGAAGGGGCCAGGTCCGCCGGCATGCCCCCGGATGCGCGGCATGGATTTGCGGCTTTCCAGGCGCAGGGTGAGCTGGCCCTCGCCATTCATCGCGTCGCGCGCATTGACGGCCATGTTGACAATCGCGGTTTCGAACTGGCTGAGATCGGCCATCACATAACAACGCCGGGGCTCGATGACCGCTTTGACGCGGATGCGCGCGCCGGTGACGGTATCGAGCATTTCGGCAATGCCGCGCAGGCGCTCGGCCACGTTGAACACCTCCGGCTGAAGCGCCTGCCGCCGGGCGAAAGCGAGGAGCTGCCCGGTGAGCTTCGCCGCCCGGTCCACCGTGTCCGAGACCGCATCCATGTATCGTTTCCGCCGCTCCTCGCTGAGATGAGGGCGGCGGAGGAAATCCACCGAGGAGCGGATGATGGTGAGGAGATTATTGAAATCATGGGCCACCCCGCCCGTGAGCTGGCCCACCGCCTCCATCTTCTGGCTTTGCCGCAACGCCTCCTCGGCCACCGTGCGTATATCCACCTCTTGGCTCACGCGCTGTTCGAGCGTGGCGTTCAACTCGCGCAGCCGCTCCTCGCTCGCGCGCAGGGCTTCCAGATGGCCGCGCGCCTCATATTGCCGCCGGCGCCCGCGCAGCGCGGTCTGGACCAGGCTGATCAAAGTGGTGGGATGAAACGGGCGTTCAAGAAAGGTGACATTGCCGAGAATTTGCGAAAGACGGGCGGCGGCGGGGTTTCTCTCCGGACCGCCGCCTTGACGGGTCATGAGAATGAAGGCGAGATCCGACCAGGGGGGCTGGTTTTCCAGCCAAGAGCTGATGCCCGCCAGATCCGATCCGGCCAGAGCTTCCTCCGCGAGCAGCACCACGCCAGCGCCGGCAGCGAGTTCTGCAATCAGCTCGGAGAGATGATCGACCTTGTGGGATTCGATATTGGCATCACCGAGCAGATTGCAGGCCACCACGGCGTCGCGGCCATGAGGGGTCAGCACCAGCGCCCTTTCTGAAACAGAGGCGGGCATGTTCAATCCGGATTGGGATCGAGGCGTTTCAAATCCTCACGCGAGCCTCTGAACTGGGGTGTGCCCCCGAGCACGCCCGCGAATTCGTCCAAAGGCTGGCCGACGGAAAGACCATGAGCGTTGATTCTATATTCCCGAATGGTCTCCTCGTGCTCGCCGGCCCGCTTCTTCACCACCGATATGGCGCGGCGGATCCGCCCGAAGGCCTCGAAATATCGCAATAAGATCACGGTATCCGCGAGATAGGTGATATCGATGGGCGTCGTCATGTCGCCCACCAGCCCGTGCTGGGCCACGGTGAGGAAGGTCGTGGCCCCTTGCCGGTTCAAATATTGCAGAAGTTCATGCATATGCAGAACCAGCGCTTTTTCCTGCGGCATGGCGGCCTGATAGCCGTTGAGGCTGTCGATGACCGTTGTCTTGACTTGGTTGATATCGACGACCCGGCGGACCTTATGGGCAAACTCACCGGGAGAGAGCTCGGCGGCATCGACCTGCTCGATGAAAAGCTGGCCCCGATTCCGGTGGCCCTCCAGATCGAACCCCATGGAGCGGGTCCGATTAAAGAGGAATTCCATCTCCTCGTCGAAGATGAACATCGCCGCGCGTTCGCCGCGGGCGATGGCGGCAAGGACATACTGAATCGATACCAGGGATTTTCCCGTTCCCGCAGGCCCGAGGATCAGCGTGCTGGAACCTTTCTCAATGCCGCCACCCACCAGGGCGTCCAGCTCCGGCACGCCGCTCTTGAGCTGCTCGCGCGCGAAGCCGGTTTTATGGTCAAGCGACACCAGGCGGGGAAAAACCTGTAAGCCCCCGCGGGCTATGATGAAGTCATGGTAGCCGCCGCGAAAATTCTGGCCCCGGTATTTGACGATGCGCAGACGCCGCCGCTGCGCGCCATAATCCGGCGCCAGCTCCTCCAGCTTGATCACCGCATGGGCAATGCTGTGGAGGGTATTGTCTTTCGTCTCGGCCGAAAGGTCATCCAGCATCACCACCGTGGCCGCGTTGCGGCTAAAATAATGTTTGAGCGCCAGTACCTGCCGGCGGTAGCGCAGAGACGAGCCGGCGAGCAGCCTGATCTCGGAGAGGCTGTCCACCACGACGCGGCTGGGCCTGGCGCGGTCGATCGCCGCGATCAATTGCCGCGCCGTCTCGCCGAGTTCGAGGTCCGAGGAATAAAGGAGGCTCTGGTGCTGGGTTTCATCGAGAAGACTATCCGGCGGAACCAGTTCAAAAATTTCGATGCCATCCAGGGACCAGCCATGCGAGGCCGCGGCCTCGGCCAATTCCGCCGCGGTTTCCGACATCGTGACGTAAAGCGCGGATTCGCCGCGCCGGGCGCCTTCGAGCAAGAATTGCAACGCGGTTGTGGTTTTGCCGGTGCCCGGATTGCCTTCGAGGAGATAGAGGCGCTCGCGGGCCAAGCCGCCACGTAAGATTTCGTCCAGCCCCTCAATGCCGAAGGCGGCTTTATCCTCTAATGCCACTCTGGCACTCCCGAACTGCACGTTCCGGCAACGATAGACCATTTTGGACGAGGCCCGCTAGTTGAGGGCCGATGAATTGAAAGCAAAGAACGCACCGGAGCCGGAAGAGCGGAGGAGGGCCAGCATGGGCCGGGAGCGCTCGCGTTTCCTGGCGCCCGCGTCATCGCTCCGGCTTCGGGGCCTCAATCGTCCCGGTGGACTTTTTCCATCCGCTCGTGCCGCTCTTGCGCCTCGATGGAAAGGGTGGCGATCGGCCTCGCCTCCAGCCGCCTTAACCCGATCGGCTCCCCGGTTTCCTCGCAAAAGCCATAGGTTCCATTTTCGATCCGCTCCAAAGCCTGGTCGATCTTGCCGATCAGCTTGCGCGCCCGGTCACGGGTCCGCAGCTCCAGCGCCCGGTCGGTCTCGACGCTGGCGCGGTCCGTGATATCGGCTTCCAATATGCCACCTTCCCCCAGCGAAGCCAGGGTGCCGTTGGCCTCCTTCACCAGATCGGCCCGCCAGCGCAGTAATTTTTGCCGGAAATACTCGACCTGTATGGGATTCATGAACTCTTCGTCTTCCGAGGGCCGGTAGTCCGGAGGCAACGAAATCAGCATGAAAATCGGTCCTTAAACATCGATGCGGGGCGAGTCCCATTGCCACCCCTTGCGTTGGCCGGGCTTATAGCGACGGGCCGGGCCCGCGCCAAGGCGGCATTTTTGCCGGCGCCGGAGTGACATGCCGCCTCCCGCCTCTTACGTATCGGTTTGGCAAGGGGTATCTGCCCAGCTCCAGACCGTTTTGGGCCATAGATGCGCCTTAATGCTAAAGCTTGATCGGGATCATGAACATCGAACCGCGTTTTTTCTCCCAAATGGAAACCCCCGTGGATGGGCCGCTGATCTCGGCCGTTGTCCCGGTCCATAACGAGGCGCCCAATCTCCTGCCGTTGATCGAGGCCATCAGCGCCGCGCTCGCCGGGCTGGCTCACGAAATCGTCTACGTGGATGATGGGAGCACGGATGAGACGCCCGCCATCCTGGCTGACATCGCCCAGCGCCTTCCCACCCTGGTGCGGGTTCGCCACCAGCGCAGCTGCGGGCAGAGCGGCGCGGTCATCACGGGGGTCAAGACCGCCCGCGGTCTCTATATCGCGACGCTGGATGGCGATGGGCAGAACGATCCCGCCGACATCCCCGCCATGCTCGCGGCCATGCGGGAGGCTGAGGCCAAAGGCCCCCGGCCCGTGCTCATCGCCGGGCACCGCGTCAACCGCCAGGATTCCAGCGCCAAGCGCTACGGTTCGCGCCTGGCCAATAAAATCCGCGCCTGGGCGCTGAAAGACGCGACGCCCGATACCGGCTGCGGGCTGAAACTGTTCCGCCGGCAGGCATTCCTCGAATTGCCGCATTTCGATCATATCCACCGTTTTCTGCCCGCCCTGTTCATCCGCGCGGGCGGGCAGGTGGTGTCGGTGCCGGTGCGGCACCACCCCCGCACCCATGGCGCCTCGCATTATAATAACTGGCAGCGCCTGAAAGTGGGGCTGGTCGATCTGGCCGGCGTGGCCTGGCTCCAGCGCCGCTGGAAAGTGCCGCAGATCGAGGGGCGGGAATGAGCAGCACCCAGGCCGCGAGCGCCGGCGGGCTCGGCCGCGTTCTCAAACCCGCCTTGATGGCGGGCGGCCTCGTCGCCGCGGGCGCCGCCCTGTCCCTCGTTCACCATGGCGGCGCCGAGACCGCTCTCACCGGCGTTCTGGGTCAGGGGGGCTGGCGCGGGCAAAGCGTCTATCTGTTTCTTGCCACCTTGTTTGTCGCCATAGGCTTGCCCCGGCAGATACCCGCCTTTGCGGCGGGCTACGCCTTCGGCCCCTGGTATGGAACCACCATCGCCCTGGTGGCCCAATGCCTGGCGTGCAGCCTCGATTTCATCTGGGCCCGCGCCGTGGCCCAGGATTTCTGCCGCCGTAAATTCGGCGCCCGGCTCGCCTGGGTGGACCGCACGCTGGCCCGCCACCCTTTTACCGCCACCCTCATGCTGCGGCTGATGCCGGTGGGTAATAATCTTCTCCTCAACCTCGCGGCCGGGCTCACATCGGTGCGTCTGCTGCCATTCCTGACCGCCTCGGCCATCGGCTTCATTCCGCAAACGCTGGTGTTCGCCTTGCTCGGCAAGGGGAGCGCTCCGGATCATGCCCATCTGCTATGGCTGGGGATCGGCACTTTTGCCGCCTCGGCCTTGCTCGGGCTGTTACTTCTCCGCCGGAACCGGTCTATATGACCCGCATGGCGGTTTGGGCACTTTAATCCGGCTGCCTGATTCGGGCATGATTTGAGGAAGTCGGATGACGAGCCGAGTGATCCCTGTCGAGGCCTTCGTTCTGGTCGTGTTCGGCGCGACGGGCGATCTCGCCCGCCGCAAGCTGATCCCGGCGATGTTCCAGCGCGACGCGGCGGGGCAATTGCCGGAGGCGGCTGATATTATCGGCGTTTCCCGCGGCCGGCTGGGGGAGGAGGAGTTCACCGCCCTGGCCAAGGCGGCGGTGGAGGAGCATGTCCCGGAATGGGAGCGCCCGGCGCCGCTGGTGGAGCGTTTTCTCCAACGGCTGCATTATGCCTCCGCCGACGCTACGGGCGATGAGGGCTGGCGGGATCTGGCGGAAAAGCTCCGGCCTTATGAGGACCGGATCAAGGTCTTCTACCTCGCCACCGGCCCCGCCTTGTTCGGGCCGATCTGCGAGCGGCTGGGCCGGTTTGGTCTGGCGCAAGGCGATGCCCGGGTCGTCGTCGAAAAACCCGTGGGTAATGATGGCGAGACCGCCCGGGCCGTGAACGAGGCGATCGGCAAGGTTTTTCCCGAGGAGCGGATCTACCGGATCGACCATTATCTCGGCAAGGAGACGGTCCAGAACCTCATGGCGCTGCGTTTCGCCAACGCGTTGTTCGAGCCGCTCTGGAACGCCGCCCATATCGATCATGTGCAGATCACTGTGGCCGAATCATTGGGTGTGGAAGGCCGCGCCGGATATTACGACAAGGCGGGCGCGCTGCGGGACATGGTGCAGAATCATATGCTGCAATTGCTGTGCCTGGTGGCCATGGAGCCGCCCGCCCATCTCGCCGCCGACGCGGTGCGCGACGAGAAGCTCAAGGTTTTGCGCGCGCTCAAACCCATGCAGCCGCAAAACTGGGTGCGCGGCCAATACCGCGCCGGAGCCAGCGCGGGCGGCCCGGTGCCCGGCTATCTGGAAGAGCTGGGAGAAAAGGAAAGCCAGACCGAGACCTTCGTCGCCCTCAAGGTGGAGATCGAAAACTGGCGCTGGGCGGGCGCGCCCTTTTATCTGCGCACGGGCAAGCGCCTCGCCGAGCGGGTTTCTGAAATCGTCATCGTCTTCAAGCCTGTGCCTCACTCGGTCTTTGGCGAGGCGGCCGGCCCCGTCTCGCCCAACCGGCTCGTCATCCGCCTGCAGCCGGATGAAGGTGTCAAGCTCTGGCTGATGATCAAGGACCCTGGACCCGGCGGCATGCGCCTGCGGCCGGTGCCGCTGGATATGAGCTTTTCCAAGGCGTTTGGCGTGCGCAACCCGGACGCTTACGAGCGGCTGGTGCTGGATGTGGTGCGCGGCAACCAGACGCTGTTCATGCGCCGGGACGAGGTGGAGGCGGCCTGGGCGTGGATCGACCCCGTCCTCGACGCCTGGAGCCAATCGCCAGAGCCGCCCAAGCCCTATACGGCGGGCACATGGGGGCCGAGCGCGGCCATCGCCCTTATCGAGCGCGATGGGCGAACCTGGATGGATGGCGGCGTTTGATCCATGAATTCGCCAGCCGCGCCGAACTCGCCGCCGCTCTGGCGGATGCGGTGGCGGCGGCGCTCAGCGCCCGCCTGCGCACCCAGGATACGGTCTGGCTCGCGGTTTCCGGCGGCAGCACGCCCCAAAACTTCTTTGCCGAGCTGAGCCGCAGGCCGCTCGATTGGCGCCGGGTGACCGTCACGCCGGTGGATGAGCGCTGGGTGCCGGAGGAGCATCCTCGCAGCAACGCCGCCCTCATCCGCCGCCTGTTATTGAGAGAGACCGCCGCCGCATCCCGTTTCGTGCCGTTTTATGATGGCGCGCGGACGCCGGAGGCCGGGCGCGATGCGCTGGAGGCGCGGCTGGCTTCCTTGCCCTTGCCGCTGGCGGCGGCGGTACTAGGTATGGGAGAAGACGGGCATACCGCGTCTTTTTTTCCGGGCGGGGACCGCTTGGCCGCCGCTCTTCGGCCGCCTCCTGGCCGTCTGGTGGAAACCATGCGCGCGGCGGGGGCGGGTGAGCCGCGAATGACGCTCACCCTGCCGGTTCTGGCCGCGGCCGGATTTCTCGCCCTGCATATCGAGGGCGAGGCCAAGCGCCAGGTGCTGCGGCGGGCGGCGGCGCCCGGCCCGGACGAGGAAATGCCCGTGCGCGCCCTGTTGCGCCACGACCCGCATATTTTTTGGAGTCCCTGATCATGGTCCATCCCGTCATCGCCGAGGTCACCGCCCGCATCGCCGAGCGCAGCCGGCCACGGCGGCAGATTTACCTGGAACGCATCGCCGCCGCCGCCAGCGCCAAGCCGAGCCGCCAGGCGCTGAGCTGCGCCAATCAGGCGCATGCCTTCGCGGGGTGCGGCCTCGCCGATAAATCCGTGCTGCGAGACGGGACGGGGCCCAGCCTCGGCATCGTCACTGCCTATAACGACATGCTATCCGCCCATCGCCCCTATGAGGATTACCCCAAGCTCATCCGCGAGGCCGCGCATAGCGTGGGCGGCGCGGCGCTGGTGGCGGGGGGCGTGCCCGCCATGTGCGACGGCGTTACCCAGGGCCAGGCCGGCATGGAGCTCTCCCTGTTCTCGCGCGATGTCATCGCCCTTGCCACCGGGGTCGCCCTCTCCCATGCGAGCTTCGACGCCGCCTGCTATCTCGGAATTTGCGATAAGATCGTGCCCGGCCTCGTCATCGGCGCGCTCACCTTCGGTCATCTGCCTTCGATCATGATCCCTGGCGGGCCGATGCCCTCCGGCCTTTCCAATAGCGAGAAGGCGAAGATCCGCCAGCTTTACGTGGAGGGCAAGATCTCGCGGGCGGAACTGCTCAAGGCGGAGGGCGAGGCCTATCACGCCCCCGGCACCTGCACCTTTTACGGCACGGCCAATACCAACCAGGTGATGATGGAGGTGATGGGGCTGCACATGCCGGGGGCCGCCTTCATCAATCCCGGCACGCCGCTGCGCGAGGCGCTGACCCGCGCCGCGGCCCAGCGCGTGCTGGCCCTCACCGCGCTCGGCAATGAATACAGGCCGATCGGGCGGATGGTGGATGAACGCAGCTTCATCAACGCCATCGTCGCGCTGCACGCCACGGGGGGGTCCACCAACCATACCATCCATCTCATTCCGATGGCGGCGGCGGCGGGCATATCCCTCACCTGGGCGGATATGGCCGAAATTGCCGAAGTGACGCCGCTGCTCTGCCGCATCTATCCCAATGGCACCGCTGACGTGAATCATTTCCACGCGGCGGGCGGCACCGGGTTTCTCATCCGCGAACTTCTCGGGGCGGGGCTGGTGCATGAGGATATCGAGACGGTGATGGGCCAAGGTCTCGCCGCCTACGCCAAGGAGCCTTATCTGGACGATGGCGAACTCGCCTGGCGCGACCCTCCGGAAGCGAGCCGTGACGAGAAGGTGCTGCGCCCCGCCAGCCGGCCTTTTCAACCCACCGGGGGCCTCAAGCTGCTCGCGGGCAATCTCGGCCAGGGGGTGGCGAAAATCTCCGCCGTCGCGCCGGAGCGGCACGTCATCGAGGCGCCGTGCCGCGTGTTCCACGACCAGGAGGAGGTGCAGGAGGCATTCCAGGCTGGCGAGTTGAACCGGGACGTGGTGGTGGTGGTGCGCTTCCAGGGGCCGCAGGCCATCGGCATGCCGGAATTGCATATGCTGATGCCGCCGCTCGGCGTGCTCCAGGACAAGGGCTACAAGGTCGCGCTGGTGACGGATGGACGGCTCTCCGGCGCTTCGGGCAAGGTGCTCTCCGCTCTGCACGTCACGCCCGAGGCCCTGGCGGGCGGCCCGCTCGCCCGCCTACAGGATGGCGATGTGGTGCGCGTGGACGCGGTGGCCGGCACGCTCGACACGCTGGTGCCCCAGGCGGAATGGGAGGCGCGGCCTCTCGCCTGGGCGGATTTGGATAAGCATCATCATGGCGTCGGCCGCGAATTGTTCGCCCCGTTCCGCCGGCTGGTCAACCGCGCTGATCATGGCGCCACGATTTTCGCCAGCCAGGAGGAGCCAGCGTGATTCAGAACGGGCTCGAACCGGTCCTCCGCCTCGCTCCGGTCGTTCCGGTCGTCATCGTCGAGAGCGTGGCGGAGGCGGTGCCTCTCGCCCGCGCCTTGGTGAAAGGCGGGCTGAAGGCGATCGAGATCACGTTGCGCACGCCGGCGGCGCTGGACGCGTTGCGCGCCGTGGCGGCTGAGGTGGAGGGCGCGGTGCCCGGGGTGGGAACGGTTCTCACCCCCGCCCAATACCGTGAGGCCGCCGCGGCGGGGGCGAAATTCGCCGTCTCGCCCGGCATCACGCCCAGATTGCTCGACGCGGCGGAGGAGGCGGGGCTGGCGCCGCTGCCCGGCATCGCCACCGCCTCCGAGGCGATGACGTTGATCGAGCGCGGTTACCGCTTCGCCAAATTCTTCCCCGCCGAGGCGGCAGGGGGCGTGCCCTTCCTCGCCTCGCTGGCCTCGCCTTTGCCGCAGCTTCAATTCTGCCCCACCGGTGGCATCACGCCCGCCCTGGCGCCGCGCTATTTGGGGCTTCCCAACGTCATCTGCGTGGGCGGGTCCTGGATGGTCAAAAAAGCCGCGATCGCCGCCGGGGATTGGGACGCCATCACCCGGGAGGCGGCGGCCGCCGCCGCGCTTCAACCCAGCCGGGAGGGGTGAGCCAGGGGCGGGCTTTGGGCCTCGACCAGCGCCAGCAGCCCGCCCAGCACTTGCGCGGGGCTGGGTGGGCAGCCGGCGATAAGGAGATCGACCGGCAGGAACGCCGCCGCCCCGCCCGCCACGGCGGGGGAACCCGTGAAAACCCCGCCATCCACGGCGCAATCGCCCACCGCCACCACCCAGGCGGGGTCTGGCATGGCGGCGCGGGTCTGCGCCACCGCCTCGCGCATATTCACCCCGGCCACCCCGGTGATCAGCAGAATATCGGCATGGCGGGGGCTCGGCGTGAAGGTGAGTCCGTATTGGGTGAGATCGTAAATCAGATTTTGCGTGGCGCGCAGCTCCAGCTCGCAGCCATTGCAGCTGCCCGCCGCGACATGGCGGATGGCCAGAGCGCGGCCCAACCGCCGCCGCCCGGCCGCCTCCAGCCGCGCGCCCAGGGATTTCGCCAATGCCGCGTCGGGGCCGAGCGGGGACGGGGGGCGGGAAAGCAGATGCCGGGCGAGAGTTTTCCAGACCATGGGCGGGCGCTCACTCCGCGCCGGGCAGAAAGCCGACGATCCGCTCCGCCGCCGCCGTGATGGGGTTGGCGATGGCGGCGGCGCGGCGCGCGCCCGTCTGCAAGATCCGCTCCAGCTCCGTCCTGTCCGCCAGATAGGCGCGGGTGCGCTCGCCGACCGGCACGATATGCGCGACCAACGCCTCGGCCAGTTTTTCCTTGAACGGCCCGAAGCCCGACCCGGCGAAGCGCGCCAGCACCGCTTCCTGGCTTTCGCCGGTAATGGCGGCGAAAATACCGACGAGGTTGCGCGCCTCGGGCCGGGACGCCAACGCGCCGATATGATCCGGCAACGGCTCCGGGTCGGTCTTGGCCCGGCGGATCTTCTGGGCGATGGCGTCGGCGTCGTCTGTCATGTTGATGCGCGACTGATCCGAGGGGTCGGATTTGGACATTTTGCGCGTGCCGTCGCGCAGGCTCATCACCCGCGCGGTTTCGGGCGGCACCAGCGGCTCTATGCGCGGAAAGAACGCCACGCCGTAATCATGGTTGAATTTCTCGGCGATGTCGTTGGCCAGTTCGAGATGCTGAAGCTGGTCATCGCCCACCGGAACGCGGGTCGCGTGATAGGCGTGGATGTCCGCCGCCATGAGATTGGGATAAACGAAGAGGCCGGTGGAAACCTCCTCCTGATTCTTGCCCGCCTTGTCCTTGAACTGGGTCATGCGCTTCAGCCAGCCCATGCGGGCGACGCAGTTGAAAATCCAGCCCAGCCGCACATGGGCGGGGACGGCGGATTGATGAAACAGAATGCTGCGCGCCGGGTCGATCCCGCAGGCGAGCAGGAGCGCCGCCATGGCGAAGGTCTGCTCGCGCAATTCCGCCGGGTCTTGAAACACGGTGATGGCGTGCAGATCCACCAGGCAATAAATGCATTCATCCTCGCCCTCTTGCAGGGCCACCCAGTTACGCAGCGCCCCCAGATAATTGCCGAGCGTGGCGATGCCGGTGGGCTGAATGCCGGAAAAAATGCGAGCCATATCGTCCCCTGGTTTGTGCTCGTCAGGCGACCTTGTCTTCCGCCGCGCCGATGCCGAGCTGCTTGAGCTTGCGGTGCAGAGCGCTGCGCTCCATGCCGACGAAATTGGCCGTGCGGGAAATATTGCCGCCGAAGCGGAGCAGCTGGGCCTGGAGATATTGCGTCTCGAACACGTCCCGCGCCTCGCGCAGGGGCAGGGCCATCACATCCGCAGCCGGGTCGATGGCCAGCGCCCGCGGCGCGTGGGCGGCGAGCTCCGTGGGCAGATGCTCGGCATGGAACAGATCCCCCGGCTCGCCGGAGCGCATGATCATCAGCCAATCCATGATATTGCGCAGCTGACGGACATTGCCCGGCCAATCATGGTTTTGCAGCGCGGCGACGGCGTCCGAGGCGAGGCTGCGCGGCGCCAGGCCGGAGATCTCCGCCGCGTGTGTGAGGAAATGGTTGGCGAGGGCGGGGATATCCTCCCGCCTTTCCTTCAGCGCCGGCACGCGCAGCGGCACCACCGCCAAGCGGTAAAACAGATCCTCGCGAAAGCGCCCTTCGCTGATCAGCGTGGGCAGATCGCGCGCCGTGGTGGCGAGCACCCGGATATCCACCTTCACCCGGGTCGCGCCGCCCACGCGCTCGAAACTCTGGTCCTGCAACACCCGCGCGATTTTGCTTTGCATTTCAAGCGGCAGTTCAGAGACTTCGTCCAGCAGCAGCGTGCCGCCATGAGCGCGCTCCAGCACACCGAGCTTGCGCGGGGTGTCCGGTCCGGCCTCGGTGCCGAACAGCTCGGCCTCGAATTTCTCCGGAGCGAGGATGGCGCAGTTTATCACCACAAAAGGACCGTCCGCGCGGCGGGATTTCGCATGGATCATCCGCGCCACCACCTCCTTGCCGGAGCCGGGCGGGCCGGAGATCAATACCCGCGAGCCGGAGGGAGCCACCTTCTCGATGGCGTTGCGCAAGGCGGAGATGCCATGGCCGGTACCGATCAGGCTCGTGTCATTGCCGACGCGCAGGCGCAGCTCGGCATTCTCCCGTTCCAGCCGCGCCGCCTCCAGCGCCCGTTTGACGACGAGGAGCAGCCGGTCGGAATTGAAGGGCTTTTCGATGAAATCATAGGCGCCGCGCTGAATCGCCGCCACGGCGGTCTCGATCGTGCCATGGCCCGAGATCATCACCACCGGCACGCGCGGCACCTCCTGGTGCAGCGCCTCCAATATGCCGATGCCATCCAGCTTGGAGCCTTGCAGCCACACATCGAGGATGACGAGATCCGGGCGGCGCAGGCGGTAGGCGGCCAGCGCCTCATCGGAGGTGCCGGCGCAGCGGGCCTCATACCCTTCATCCTTGAGAATGGCCTCGACCAGCATGCGGATATCCGGCTCGTCATCCACGATCAAAATTTCGGGCATCAGGCAGGCAACTCCTTCGCTTCCTCCATTATCGCAGTTTCCGGCAAGGCCGGCAAAACCAGCGACACCTCGGCGCCCACCCCGCCCGGCGCGGCCTTCAGCACCAGGCGCCCACCATGGTCCTCCATGATTTTGGCGACGATCGCAAGCCCGAGCCCCGTGCCCTTCGGCTTGTGCGTCACATAGGGCTCTGTCAACCGGTCCCGCCCGGTCTCCGGCAGGCCGATGCCGTCATCCGTCACGCTCAGCACCGCCATGCCGGCCTGCTTGTGCAGCCGCAGGGTTACATGGCCCGCTCCCGCGCGCATTTCCACCGCATCGGCGGCGTTTTGCAGCAGATTCGTCAAAGCCTGGCCGATCAGCCGCCGGTCGCACAAGGCGTAAAGCGGCGTGTCGATCTGCACGTCCCATTCGATGTTCCGCTTGGCCACGCGTTGGAGCACCATCGCCTCGCGCGCCAGCCGTTCGAGCGATTCCGGCCGCATCACCGGCTGGGGCATGCGGGCGAAGGCGGAGAACTCATCCACCATGCGCCCGATATCGCCGACATGGCGGACGATCGTCTCGGCGCATTGGGTGAAGCTCTCGGGGTCGGAGGAGATTTCCTTGGCGAAGCGGCGTTTCAGCCGCTCGGCGGAAAGCTGGATGGGCGTGAGGGGATTTTTGATCTCATGGGCGATCCGGCGCGCCACATCGGCCCAGGCGGCGTTGCGCTGGGCGGCCATCAGCTCCGTCACGTCATCGAAGGTGACGATGAACCCATCCGCCACGCCCTCATTCATCTCCGCGCCGATCCGCACGAGCAATACCCGCTTCTCCGGCCCCGTTCCCCGCTCGACCTGCGCGGTGGCGGGCCGCTCCGGGATCGCCATGACCGTCGCGATCAGAGTCGCGAATTCCGGCACGATTTCGGCCAAATTCTGGCCGATATGGAGATGCAGGTCGAGATGCAGCAATTCCGAGGCGGCGCGGTTGGGCAATTCGATCCGCCCCTTGGTGTCGAGCCCGATCACCCCGGCGGAGACGCCCGCCAGCACGGTTTCCGTGAAGCGCCGCCGCTCATCGAGCTGCCGGTTCACATCCAATAATTGCTTATGCTGGGCGGCGAGCTGCGCCGTCATCCGGTTGAAGGCGCGGGACAGCCCCTCCACCTCGTCGCCCGTGTCGCGCTCGGGCACGCGAACGTCGAGATTGCCGCGGCTCACGGATTCGGCGGCGCGGATGAGATGGCCGAGCGGTTTGGCGATCTGGTTGGCGATGACCAGGCCGAAGCCGATGAGCGCCGAGAGCACCAGCAGGGTGAGCACGGCGATGATCAGCGCGAAAGAGATCTCCAGCTGGGCGCGGTTCCTGGCCAGGCGCTGATATTCGAGCACGGCCTGCCGGGTCTTGTTCACATGGTCGAGAATCGCCGGGTCGATCGGTTTTTCCAGCAGCAGCATCAAAGGAGGGGTGATGTCGAGCTTGATGAGGGCCTGTTCCGCCGTGCTGCCGGGCGGGCTGATCACCGGCACCCCGCCCCGGTCCGCCTGGGCGATGACGGAACGGTCCGGCAGGCTGGTATCCAGCCCGGCGAACAGCCCGGCGGAGGCGATGATCTGCCCCGAGCGGGGGTCGAAGATTTCCGCCTCCGTCAGGCCCCGCACCGAGGTTTGGGCGGCGAGATAGGTGGCGAATTCGTTGGGATTGCCAAAGAACACCCCCCCGCCCTGGGACAGGTCATTGGCCATGGCCAGCGCGTCCAGGCGGATGTCGTTCTCATGCTCGGTGAGGTAACCCTGCGCCACCTGCCCGCTCTCGGCCAGCGCCGTCTGCACACGGTCGTTGAACCAGGCCTGGATGCCGAAATTGAAGAAGACGATCGCGAAGACGGCGACCAAAATCGCCGGCACGGCCGCGACCGCGCCGAAGAGGATGACGAGGCGGACATGCAGCCCCGCCCCGGCGGCGCCGCGCCGGTGCTCCAGCACCACCCGCGTCACCCGCCCGGCCAGAACCAGGATGAGCAGAAGCAGCGCCGCGAAATCGGCGACGAGGAGGGCCACCGCCCCGCCGGAATGCAGCGAGAGATGGATGCGCCCGGCGAGCAGCGCGAAGCTGACGATCCCCAGCGCCAGGGCGGCGGAGGCGATGAACAAAGTTGCCACGCGCCCCAGCAGCAGATCCACCACCCAGGCGAACCCGGCGCGCCGGGGTTTCGGTTCGGCGGGGGAGGGCGTCTTGCTCATCCGACGCGGCGCTGCACGCCGATTCCGTGCTCCCGGATCTTCTTGCGCAGCGTGTTGCGGTTGAGACCGAGCAGCGCCGCCGCGCGAATCTGGTTGCCGCGCGTCTCGGCCAGGGTCATGCGGATCAAAGGCCGCTCCAGCTCGGCCAGGGCGCGTTCATAGAGCACGCCTTCCTCGCCGGTTTCCCGCAGGGAGGCGAGCAGCCGGGCGATATGGCGCTCCACCACCCCCGCGATGTTCGCGCCCTCCTCGGCCGCGGGCGTGGCGGCGGTGTCTCGCAGCGGAGCCGGGTCAGCCAATTCCTGCGCGATGACGGCCTCGCTGATGACCGGCTGCGGCACCAGCGCCGCGAGGCGGCGGATGACATTCTCCAACTCGCGCACGTTTCCGGGCCAGCGATAGGCGGAGAGCAGCGCCATGGCGGCGGGGTCGATGGTTTTGGCCGGCAATCCCTCCGCCTGCGCCTTGTTGAGAAAATGCTGGGCCAGGGCGGGAATGTCGTCCGGGCGTTCCCGCAAGGGCGGCAGGCGGATGGGGACGACGTTGAGCCGGTAGAACAGATCCTCGCGGAACTGGCCGGCGCGGATCAGCGCCCGCAGATCCCGGTGGGTCGCGGCGACGATGCGGGCGTTGGCGCGGATCGGCTGGCGGCCGCCCACCGCCGTGAACTCCCCTTCCTGGAGCACGCGCAGCAGCCGGGTCTGCGCCTCGGGCGGCATGTCACCGATCTCATCCAGAAACAGCGTGCCGCCCGCCGCTTGCTCGAACCGGCCGATATGCCGGTTGGTGGCGCCGGTGAAAGCGCCCCGCTCATGACCGAACAGCTCGGATTCGATCAACTCACGCGGGATGGCCGCCATATTGATGGCGACGAACGGACCCTGGCGGCGGCGGCCATAATCATGCAGGGCGCGGGCCACCAGCTCCTTGCCGGCGCCGGACTCGCCGTTGATCATCACCGTGAGGTCGGTGGTGGTGAGGCGGGCGATGATCCGGTAGATTTCCTGCATCGACGGCGAGCGGCCGATGAGGGGGAGCGCCTCCTCCGCCCCCTTCGCCGCTTGCGGCCCTGGCGCCAGGGTCACGGGTTGTTTCAGCGCCCGGTCCACCGCGCCCAGCAATTCTGTCAGGTCGAAGGGTTTGGGCAGATATTCGAACGCGCCGCGTTGGGTCGCCTGCACGGCGGTGGTCAGCGTGCTTTGCGCGCTCATCACGATCACCGGCAGTTCCGGGCGGATGCGGCGGATGCGCGGAATGAGATCGAGCCCGTTCTCATCCGGCATGATGACATCGGTGATGGCGACATCTCCCTCGCCATCCTCCACCCAGCGCCAGAGCGTGGCGGCGGATGATGTGGCGCGCACCTGATAGCCAGCCCGCCCCAGCGCCTGGGTGAGCACGGTGCGGATCGAGCGGTCGTCATCGGCGACGAGAACGGTGGGTAGCGTCATATCAGTTCACGCCTTCTTCCGGGTCTTCATAAACGGGCAGATGGATGCGGAATTCGGTGCGGCCGGGCCGGCTGTCCACATCGATGAGGCCGCCATGATCGGCCACCACCTTGGCCACCAGGGCGAGGCCCAGACCGGACCCCGTTGCCTTGGTGGAAACGAAGGGCTCGAATAAATGGCGCTTGATATCCTCGGGAATGCCGGGGCCGTTATCGCGCACGGCGACGAAGATCGGCAAATTGGGACGGGAGCGCCCCGTGGCGGCGGAGAGCCGCACCCCGTGTTGAAAACCGGTCGTCAACTGGATCTCCCCGTCCTGCCGGTCAGCGCCGAGTATGGCTTCAGCGGCATTCTTGACGAGATTGAGCAGGACCTGGATGAGCTGATCGCGATCTCCCAGAACATGCGGCAGCGAGGGGTCGTAATGCTCGGTGAATTTGATCCGCGCCGCGAAGCCGGAGCCGGCCAGCCGGCGGACATGTTCCAGCACCCGGTGAATATTGACCGCCTGGCGTTCCAGCCGCTTCTCGCCGAAGGTTTCCATGCGCTCGACCATGGCGCGGATGCGGTCCGCCTCGTCACGGATCAGCACGGCCAGCTCGCGGTCTTGCGGCGGCGCGTTGAGCTCCAGCAGCTGCGCCGCGCCCCGGATGCCCGAGAGGGGGTTTTTCACCTCATGCGCCAAAATCGCGGCCATGCCGGTGATGGAACGCGCGGCGTTGCGGGCGGAAATCTGCTGATCCATCGTCCGGGCGGCGGATTCGTCTTGAAAGGTGAGCAGCACATAGCCGGGGTGGTCCTGCACCGGCGCGGCGAGCACGGCGCAGCCGCGCCGCGCCAGCCGGGGTCCCTCCAGGCTCAAATCATGCTCCGCCACCGTCATTTCCCCGGTGCGGGCGCGTTCTGTCATCAAAAAGACGGGATGATCGGCGGGCAGCAGGTCAGCGAGGCTGGATTGGAGAAGAAGGCTTCGCGACGCGCCGAAAAACTCCTCTCCCGCGTAGTTGACCGCGCTGATGATATCCTGACCGTTGACGACGATGAGCGCGATGGGCAGGGTTTCGAGGATGTTGGCGGCCTCCAGCCTCACCAGCGTCTCGCGCGGGGCGGGGCGGCGGGCCAGTTTGAACGCCTTGCGCAAACCGCTCATGCCGCCAGCGCCATTTCGTCCTGCCGGACGAATCCGCGCCCGATCAGCGGGTCATAAAAATCGTGGATGAGGGCTTCCACCGCCGCGCCGGAATCGAGCCGGTTCATGCGGGCGCGGAACCCCGCCGAGCCATGCAGACCCTGGCTGTACCAGGCGACATGCTTGCGCCCCAGCCGCACCCCCGCCTGCTCGCCGAAATGGGCGCGAATGGCGCGGTAATGGGTCAGGAGGATCTGTTTCTCCTCGGCCAGGCTGGGGGGGAGAGCGAGGGCCCCGGTGGTGAGATAATGAATCACATGGCGCAGGAACCAGGGGCGGCCATAGGCACCGCGCCCGATCATCACCCCGTCCGCGCCGGAGCGGCGCAGCGCTTCGGCGGCCCGGGCCTCGCTGGTGATATCGCCATTGGCGATCACCGGCAGGGAGGTCGCCGCCTTGACCTCGGCGATGAAATCCCAGTTCGCCACCCCCTCGTAGAATTGCTGGCGGGTGCGGCCATGCACGGTCAGCATGGCGATGCCCGCCGCCTCGGCGATGCGGGCGAGGCGGGGCGCATTGAGATTGGCATGGTCCCAGCCCATGCGCATCTTCAACGTGACGGGTACATCCACGGCGCGCGCCGTTGTTTCCAAAATGCGTCCGGCCAGCGCCTCGTCGCGCATCAGGGATGAACCCGCCATCTGGCCGATGGCGACTTTTTTCACCGGACAGCCGAAATTGATGTCGATGAGATCGGCCCCCAGCCCGACGGCGATTTTCGCCGCCTCGGCCATGGCCGCGGGGTCACACCCCGCCAGCTGCACCGACGAGGGCCCCCCTCCCGCCACCACCTCCGCCATGCGCAGCGTATTGCGATTCTCCCGCACCATCGCCCAGGACGCGATCATTTCCGAGACGACCAGCCCGGCTCCTTGCGCCTTCACCAGGGCGCGGAAGGGCAGATCCGTCACCCCCGAGAGCGGCGCCAGAATGACGGGATGTTCCAGCCTTACCCGGCGCGCGCCCGCGCCGAGCGTGAGCGGCTTGATCATGGGGAAGATATCGTTGCTCATGATTTGGGCAAAGTATTCCGCCCCGCCGTCTCGCGCAATGCGGGTTATTGACCTTCCTGCCTATGACCGTGCATTTGCCGCCCGGCAATTCAATGGGAAGGACAGCCATGACCCCGCGCATTGGCACCGGTTTCGACGTTCACGCCCTCGCGGCGGACCGCGACATGATCATCTGTGGCGTGAAAATCCCCTTTGAAAAAGGTCTGGCGGGGCATTCCGATGCCGATGTGGGGATCCACGCGCTTTGCGACGCGATTTATGGCGCCCTGGCGGAGGGCGATATCGGCCGCCATTTTCCGCCCAGCGAGGCGAGCTGGAAAGATGCCGACAGCGCCCGCTTTCTTCGCCACGCGGCGGAGCGCATCGCGGCGCGGGGCGGGCGGCTCGCCAATGCGGATGTGACGATCATCTGCGAGTTTCCCAAAATCGGCCCGCATGCCCAGCCCATGCGCGCGCGGCTGGCGGAACTGCTCGGCGTGGGGATCGACCGGATTTCGGTAAAGGCCACGACCACGGAGCGGCTGGGCTTCACCGGCCGGGGCGAGGGCATCGCGGCGCAGGCGGCGGTGATGCTGCTTCTGCCAGATGGAAGCTGAGCGGCGGAAGCATTTTGCATCGTACCGCAACGGGTGAAGAATACTCCAGCTTTCCGATGTACAAAACTTCATGACATCTGCTTTTTAGCATTGCTGCGCTGCAAAATCTTTTATTTCGCAAGGCCCAAGCCTTGCCCTATATGATCAGCCATAGGATGAGTTTCCTCTCCTATTTTTGGACGTTTCCTCCCTAAACTTGGCGGCGCATTTTGGCGCCGCCTTTTTTTTGCAGCCTTCCCGGCCGACTGGAAGGCCCATGGCTGCATGCGGGCTGCGCGCAAGGAAACGCCAAACGAGCCGTGGTAAAGCGGATGCGAGGAAGTGGGGGGCTTCTGTTGCCCGGTGCCCCCCGAACCGCGCTTGGCTACTGATTAGGCAGCGACAGCGAATGCAACGTTGTTGTCGTTGGCATTTCTAGGATTAGCCCGATAACGGCGGTACCATGCCGGGCAAAAGATGGGTCTTTACCACGCGTGTCGAATCTGTTTCGCCCCCATGAGATCATGGTGGAGGCGCCGGGTACTGCCCCCGGGTCCACAACGCTTATTCCACGCATCGTTTATTGCCATAGCCGGCGAACCGGCGAGGCTTATATAAGGGCGCTGTCTGGAATATGAAAGGGGCATGCGCCTGACACCCGAACAATCGGCGGAGATCGAAACCGCCCGCGCCGCCGCGCACGCCACGCGCCGCCCCACCGTCGCCCCCCTGGAGGAACGGCTTTTCCTGCCTGTGCCTGTGCTGGACCACGGCTTCGTCCGGGTGGTGGATTACATGGGCGATGACGCCGCCGTGGTGCAGGCGGCGCGTGTCTCCTATGGGCGGGGCACCAGGCGGGCTTTGGAGGATGAGGGGCTGATCCGCTATCTCATGCGCCATTGGCATAGCACCCCTTTTGAGATGTGCGAGATCAAATTCCACGTGAAGCTGCCCATTTTCGTCGCGCGGCAATGGATTCGCCACCGCACCGCCAGCGTCAACGAGTATTCCGCCCGGTACTCCATTCTAGATAAGGATTTTTATTTGCCCGCGCCCGAGCATATGGCCCGGCAATCCAAGGATAACCGCCAGGGACGCGCCGGCGTGCTGGAGCCGGAAACCGCCGCCCGGGTCTTCTCTTTGCTGCGCCGGGACGCCGAACAGGCTTACGCCGATTATGAGGAGATGCTGGGCGAAGAGATCGGCCTGGCGCGGGAACTGGCCCGTATCAACCTGACACTCAACACCTATACGCAATGGTACTGGAAGACGGATCTCCATAATCTCTTCCATTTCCTGCGCCTGCGCGCCGATCCGCACGCTCAATACGAGATTCGCGCCTATGCCGAGGCGATGCTCGGCTTGACCGAGGCCTGGGTGCCGCTCTCCTGCAAGGCGTTCCGCGATTACCGGCTAGGGGCGGTGACGTTCTCGGCGCAGATGCTCGCCTGCCTCAAGCGGATGCTGGCCGGCGCGCGGATGACGCAAGAGGAATCGGGTCTCTCTAAGCGGGAGTGGGCGGAATTCCAGGCGGCTCTGGAGGTTTCAGCGAGTTCCTGAAAGCCGGTCGGCGAGAGGGAGGGGGACGGGGCCGCCGGTCGCCCAGTCGAGCAATTCGACGATATGCAGCACGGGCGCTCCGGCATGATGTTCGATCTGCACCGCGCAGCCGATATTGCCCGTGGCGATGATATCCGCGTTGAGCCGCGCCAATGCCGCCGCCTTGCGGGTTCCAAGTTCGCCGGCGATTTGCGGCTGGAAAATATTATACGTGCCGGCCGAGCCGCAGCATAAATGCGCCTCGGCGGGCATTCGCACCTCGAACCCCGCCGCGCGCAGGAGGTTTTGCGGCCCGGAAACGAGCTTTTGCCCATGCTGGATGGAGCAAGGCGGGTGATAGGCCACGCGCAGGGGCGGAATGTCCGCGCGCGGCGGCAGCCCCGCCGCCTCCAGCACCTCGCTGATATCCCGGGCCAGGGCCGCCACCCGGGCGGCGCGGTCGGCATAGGCGGGGTCGTCGCGCAGGAGAAACCCGTAATCCTTCACATGGGTGCCGCAGCCCGAGGCGGTGATGACGATGGCTTCCAGCCCGGCCTCGATCTCGCGCATCCAGGCATCCACGTTGCGCCGGGCCGCCTGGCGGGCCGCCCCGGCCTTGCCCATATGGGCGGTGAGCGCGCCACAGCATTCCTCGCCCTTGGCGAACTCGACCCGGTAGCCGCACCGCTCCAGCAGCCGCGCCGTGGCGGCGCGGATCTCCGGGCGCAACACCGGCTCGGCGCATCCTTGCAGCAGCACCACCCGGCCGCGCGGGGCCGGGGCATCGCCGCGCCGGGGCTCGGCCCTTGCCGGCGCGGGGAGCGGCCCGGCAGGGGCGAGCTTGAGCATGGCGGCGGCGGGGCGTAGCCGGCCTTTCAAAAGCGGCGCCAGAGGCCGCGCCAGCCGCGCCGCGCGCAACGCCGCCCGCAAGCGGGCCGGATAGGGCAGAATCGCCGCGACCAGCGTCCGCAATGCCCGTTCCATGGGCGGGCGGCGATGCCGCGCCTCGATATAGGCGCGGGCATGGTCGACCAGATGCATGTAATTGACCCCGGAGGGGCAGGTGGTCATGCAGGACAGGCAGGAGAGGCAACGGTCGATATGCTTGACCACGTCGGCGCTGGGCGCCCGCTCGTTCTCCAGCATGTCCTTGATGAGATAGATGCGCCCGCGCGGGGAATCGAGCTCGTTGCCGCCGAGAACGTAAGTGGGGCAGGTGGCGGTGCAGAACCCGCAATGCACGCATTTGCGGATCACCCCCGCGGAGGACGCCATATCGGCATCGGCGAGAAGCGCGGGCGGGAAGTTAGTCTGCATGGGCCAGGTCCAAAAAGCGGTTGGTCTCGAATACGCCCAGCGGGTCGAACGCTAGCCGCACCCGGCGGGAGAGCGCCTCCACCGGCTGCGGTTGCGGGTGCAGGGCGGGAATGCGGGCACGCAAGGCCGCCGGGGCGCGGACCAGCATGGCGTGGCCGCCCGCCTGCCCGGCTTGACGGCGGATAACCTCCTCATGCCCGTCCAGGGCCAGCCAGATCAACCCGCCGCCCCAATCGGCGGCATAGCGGCCACCCAGCTCGAGCAAGGGGGCGATGGCGGCCAGGGCGGCGCGGGGCGGCAGGCTGAGACCCCAAAGCGGCGCATCGCCCGAAAAGGAGGCGCCCCCTTGCAGCCCGGCCCAGAGCGGGGCGGCCTCCCGCTCCGCCAGCGCCTCCGGCGCGCCGTAAGCGGCGAGGGCAGCCGCCAGATAACCTCGCCGCGCCGCCACCGAGGGGCCGAACCCCTCCAGCCGCAGCAAAGTCGCCTCGCCGGGCAGGTGCGCGGCGGCGGCAATATCGGCGGGGGCGCGCAGCGCCGCCCGCATCAACGCGAAGCCCGCCTCATCCGCCAGCCCTCGCCAGATGAGGGTGAGGCGCTCCTGGGGCCGGGGCAGCACCTTCAGCGTCACCTCAGTCAGCGCGGCCAGCCGCCCCCAGGAGCCGCAAAGTAGTTTGGGCAGGTCGTAGCCCGTGACGTTCTTCACGACCTTCGCTCCGGCGCGAAACACCTCCCCCCGCCCGGAAACCGCCTCGAAGCCGAGCAGATGGTCCCGGGCCGCTCCGGCCGAGACGCGCCGCGACCCCGCCACCCCCGCCGCCAGCACGCCGCCGATGGTGGAGCCTTGCCCGCCCCAGGGCTCGAAGGCCAGGGCCTGGCCGCGCGCCGCCACCGCCGCCTCGATCTCCGCCAGGGGCGTGCCCGCCCGGGCGGTGAGCACCAGCTCCGCCGGGTCATATTCGAGAATGCCGGATAGACGCGTCAGGTTCAGCCGTCCGGCCTGGCGGGCGGGAGCGCCAAATTCCGCGCGCGTGCCGCCGCCCACGAGCTCAAGCTTGTTCCCCGCCGCCAGGGCGCTCGCGATGACGCTCTGCACTTGAACCGTGTTATCGGGGGTGAAAACGGTCATGTTTGGTTAGAACCGGGGCAGGTCGGGGAAGGCGAGCTGGCCGTGATGCACATGCATGCGCCCGAGCTCGGCGCAGCGGTGCAGCGTGGGAAAGACCTTGCCGGGATTGAGCAGGAGGCCGGGGTCGAAGGCGCATTTGAGCCGCTGCTGCTGGCGGAGATCCTCCTCCGAGAACATCACCGGCATCAGATCGCGCTTTTCCACCCCCACGCCATGCTCGCCGGTGAGAACGCCCCCCACCTCGACGCAGAGGCGTAGAATATCCGCGCCGAAGGCCTCGGCGCGTTCCAGCTCGCCGGGCTGGTTGGCGTCGTAGAGAATCAGCGGGTGGAGGTTGCCGTCCCCCGCGTGGAAGACATTGGCCACGCCCAGGCCGTATTGGCCGGAAAGCGCTTTCATGCGTTGCAGGACCAAAGGCAGCCTGGCGCGGGGAATGGTGCCATCCATGCAGTAATAATCGGGCGAGATCCGCCCCACCGCCGGGAAGGCGGCCTTGCGCCCGGCCCAGAAGGCGAGGCGCTCCGCCTCGTCGCGCGAGCTGCGCAGGGTCACGGCGCCGTTGCGGCGGGCGATGGCCTCAACCTCCGCCGCCAGATGCGCGCATTCCGCCAGCGGGCCGTCGAGTTCGACGATCAGCAGCGCCTCGACATCCAGCGGATAGCCGGCATGGACAAAGGCCTCGGCGGCATGAATGGCGGGCTTGTCCATCATCTCCATGCCCGCCGGAATGATGCCCGCGGCGATGGTCTCGGCCACGCATTGCCCCGCCGATTCGACGGTGGGAAAGCCGATGAGCAAAGCCCGCGCCGTCTCCGGCTTGGGCAGGATGCGCACCGTGACCTCCGTGACGACGCCGAGCAGCCCCTCGGAGCCGACGACGACGCCGAGCAGGTCGAGGCCCGGCGCGTCCAGCGCCTTGCCGCCGAGGCGCAGCACCTCTCCCGCCATGGTGACGAGCTGCACACCCAGCACGTTATTGGTGGTGAGGCCGTATTTGAGGCAATGCACCCCGCCGGAATTTTCCGCCACATTGCCGCCGATGGAACAGGCGATCTGGCTGGAAGGGTCGGGCGCGTAATAGAACCCTTCCGCCTCCACGGCCTTGGTGATGGCGAGATTGGTGACGCCCGGCTGCACCACGGCCAGCCGGTCCTCGTAATCGATCTCCAGCACCTGGTTGAAACGCCCCATGCCGAGCAGCACCGCATCCCCGAGCGGCAGAGCGCCGCCGGAAAGCGAGGTGCCGGAGCCGCGCGGCACCACCTTGACGGCGTTCCGGTGACAATAGCGCAGGATGGCGGCGACCTGATCCACCGTCTCCGGCAGCACCACCACCATTGGCGGCTGGCGGTAGGCGGTGAGGCCATCCGATTCATAGGGGCGCAGTTCATCCGGCTTATGGATGACGCCCTCACCGGGCACGATGGCGCGCAGCGCGGCGATGATCTCATCGCGCCGCGCCAGGATGCGCTCATCCGCCGGGGGCATTTTCAACGACATGCTCCGTCCTTCATCCTGCTTGCGGGCGGGATGGTTCTTTCAACGAGGTTTGGCCGCGCGAGGCAAGTGCGTCACCCCAGATGGCTGACCCCGGCCAGGGCTTCCATCCGCGCCGTATCGGCCCGCAACACCGCCGCCGGGCCTTGATGGACGACCTCGCCATCCGAGAGCACATAGGCTTTGTCCGCCAATTGCAGGGCCAGCCGGGCGTTCTGTTCCACCAGCAGCACCGAGAGGCCCTCCCGCTTCATCCGGGCGATGGCGCGCATCACCTCCTGCACGATCACCGGCGCCAGGCCCTGCGAGGGCTCGTCCAGAATCAGCAGTTTGGGGTTGAGCAGCAGGGCGCGGGCGATGGCCAGCATTTCCTGCTCGCCGCCGGAAAGCCGCCCGCCCTTGCTATGGCGCCGCTCATGCAGCCGGGGAAACAGCTCATAGACGGCGCCAATGTTCCAGGGACCCGAGACGGCCGGCGGCACTTGCAGATTTTCATGGACGCTCATATGGCCGAAAATCCTGCGCCCCTCCGGGACATAGCCCACCCCCGCCCGGGCGATCCGGTAGGGCGGGGCGCGCGTGATGTCCCGGCCGTGCAAGGTGACGCGGCCCGTCCGTGGCGGGGTGAGGCTCATGATGCTGCGCAAGGTGGTGGTTTTGCCCGCGCCGTTGCGCCCGAGCAGCGCCACCAGCTCGCCTTCTTCCACCCGCAGCGAAACGCCATGAAGAATATGGCTCTTGCCGTAAAACGTGTTCAGCCCCTCGAGTGCGAGCACGGCGCTCATGCGGCGTTCTCCGCCGCTCCGAGATAGGCTTCCTGCACGCGGGGGTTGGCGGAAATCTCCGCCGCGCTGCCCTCGGCCAGCAGGGCGCCGTTATCGAGCACGGTGATGCGGTCGGCGATGCCAAAGACGATGGCCATATCATGCTCGACGAAGAGGATGGTGATACCCTGATCCTTGTTCAGCCGCCGGATGAAATCGGTCATATGGCTGGTTTCTTCATCGCCCATGCCGGCCGTGGGTTCATCCAGCAGCAGGAGGCGCGGGCGGCGGGAGAGGGCGATGCCGACCTCCACCACCCGCTGATCGCCATGCGACATTTCACCGACGGTGCGATCCAGTTTCGGGCCGAGCCGGCTCATCTCCGCCAATTCCTCCACCTTGGCCTCCACCTGGGCGCGGGTGGCGCGGGAGATCCAGGGGCGCAATTGCAGGCCCAGCGCGGCCTCCGCCGCCACGCGGAAATTCTCGCGGACGGTGAGAGAGAGAAATACCTGGGTGATCTGGAAGGTGCGGATGATGCCGCGCCGCACCAGCGCGCTGGGAGTGACCGCGGTGATGGGCTCCCCGGCGAAGCTGATCGTCCCCGAGCTGGGCGGAAAGAAGCCGCTGATGAGGTTGAACAAGGTGGTTTTGCCCGCGCCGTTGGGGCCGATGATGGCGCGCAACTCGCCCGGCGCCACCGAGAGGGAGAGGGGCTTGAGCGCCTGGAGCGCGCCGAAGCGCCGGCTGACATTCTCGAGCTTCAGCAGGCTCATCGGCTGGCCTTGAGCCGGGAAAAGCCCAGCAGGCCCTGGGGGAAGAACAGCACGGCGAGGATGAAGATGAGGCCGATGAAGCTCATCCAGTTCTGGGTGATGCTGGACAGATAATCCTGGGCAACGATGAAGATCGCAGCGCCAAGGAAGGGGCCCCAGACGCTGCGCATGCCGCCCAGCACGCAGATGACGACGAAGGAGCCGGAAAGCTGCCAGCCGAGATTATCCGGAGAGGCGAAGCCGGTGAGCAGCGCGTTCAACGCGCCCGCCAGCGCGGCGATGAAGGCGGAAATGGCGAAGGCGACCCAGATCTGGCGTTCCACCGCCACGCCGAGAAAGCGCAGCCGGGTCGGGTTTTCCCGCACCGCGACGAAGCCATGACCGAGCGGGGAGCGCAGAATTTGCCAGATCACGGCCATGACCAGCGCGAAGACGGCGAGAACCAGATAATAGAACCGCTCCGGGCCGAGCATAACCGCATGGCCGCCGATTTGCACGGGCACGCGGGAAAAGCCGGTCAGCCCATCCTCGCCGCCGGTCAGTCCGTTCCAGCGCACGGCGATGAAATAGAACATCTGGCCGAAAGCGATGGTGATCATCGAGAAATAAATGCCCTTGCGGCGCATCACCAGCGGACCGATGAGGATGCCGGCGATACCGCCCAGCACGGTGCCGGCGAGAATGGCAAGCGGCAGGGAGGGCGCCACATGGATGAGGCAGAGTCCCGCCCCGTAGGCTCCGAGGCCGAAATAGGCGGCATGGCCGAAGGAAAGACCCCCCGTATAGCCGAGCAGCAGGTTGAGGCCCGAGGCGGCGATGGCGTAGATCAGCGCCCGCGTCGCGAGATCCGTATAGCCGCCCATGAGCGGCAGCCAGAACGGCACGGCGAGCAGAGCGATCCATATGCAGGCGGCGGCGAGGGGGCGCCTCATTCGAGCAGGCCTTCCTGCCCGAGCAGGCCACGCGGCCGGATGACCAGCACCACCGCCATGATGGCGTAGATCACCACCTCCTGCGCTACAGGGTAAAGGGCGGCGGTGAGGCCGGAGGCGATGCCGATGATGAGGCCGCCCAGCACGCTGCCCATGAGGCTGCCGACGCCGCCGACGATGATCGCGACGAAAGAGGGCATGATGAGGGACGACCCCATGGAGGGAGAAAGACCGAGCTGCCCCGCGGCGAGTATGCCGGCCAGCCCGGCCAGAAAGATGCCGATGCCGAAATTGGCGGCGCGCAGAACGTAGATATTCACCCCCATGGCGGAGATCGTTTCCAGATCCGCGTTGCCCGCCCGGATGCGGATGCCGATGCGCGTATAGCGCAGCGCCGCGAACAACCCGCCCGTGATCAGCGCGGTGATCAATATGACCACCAGCCGGTAGCCGGTGAGGAAAAACAGAGAGCCGCTGAGCGGGGTATTGAGATAAGCGGGCAGGGCGAAAGGCTGACCGACCGAGCCCCATATGGTGCGGATCAAATCCTCCATGATCATCGCCAGCCCGAAGGTCAGCAACAGGGAGAACAGCGGATCGCGCCCGTATAACGGCCGGATCAGCCAGCGCTCGACCAGGAGGCCCAGCACCACCGCCAGCAGCGGGGCGCAGACCAGGCTGGCCCAGAACCCGACATAAGGCTCGATGGTGAAGGCGAGATAGGCGCCCAGCGCCATGAAGGTGCCATGGGCGAAATTGATCACCCCGTTGAGGCCGAGGATGAGAGACAGGCCCAGCGCCATTAGCGCGTAGAAGATGCCGGTGATCAATCCATTAAAGGCGCTGTAGATGAGCAGGGCTTCCACGATGGCTCTTTGCCTTCTGCGCCGCGGCGCGGTTGAACGGTGAGATTTCGCGCCTCGCCCCGGGCGGGATCAGCCCGGATAAACCATATGGCAGCCTGCCTCCGCCGGGGGTTTGGCGATGGTGCCGCCCGGCACCGTCTGCGCGACCTCGAAAAGATTGGGATAGGTGGCGCCCTTGGGCACGGAGCCGGGAAACATATTGGCGATCATCTGATGATCCTCGGCCCGGTAATAGCATTTGCCGGGTTGCAGCGCGATTTCTGGCGGCAATTCCAGCCCCTCCAGCGCCTTCGCCACCTTCTGGGCGTCCAGGGTCTTCGCCTGGTTGGCGGCGAGGGCCAGCGCATGGGCCGAGGCGTAGCCAAACCAGGAGCGCGCTGTGGGCACCTTGCCGAATTTGGTTTTGTAGGCGGATATGAATTCCGCGACATGGGGCACGCCGGGCTGATTCCAGTACCATTCGAAGGTCCACCAGCCCAGCAGAGCCGCGGGGGGAAGCGCCTCCAGCACTTCCAGCTCCTGCATCGCGCCGGCTATCGCCATCTGCTTGTCCATGCCGAATTGCACGGCCTGCTTGAGCAAGTTGACGAGATCATCGCCCGCCTGAAGGCAGATCAGCACATCCGGGTTGGCCGCGCGGGCCTGGATGAGGTAGGAGGAAAAATCTGTGGTGCCGAGTGGCGCCAGCGCGTTGCCCACCGCCGTGCCGCCCGCTTGTTGCAGCTGGGCCACGTAATCCGCGTAGAGCGCGTGGCCAAACGCATAATCCGGGGTGAGGAAAAACCATTTCTTACCGAATTTCTTATATAACAGACCGAAATCGCCGGCGGTCAGCATCCAGGTGGTGGAGCAGGTGCGGAAGGTGTTCCAACTGCATTTTTTGCCGGTGATGTCATCGGCATGGCCGCCCGTATCCACATAGATGAGATTATGCTGCTGCGCGAACTGGCTGAGCGAGGCCGAGACGGCGGAGCTGACCGAGCCCATGAGGAAATCGACCTTGTCCTGGTTGACCAGCTTTTGCGCCTTGCCGATGGCGGGGCCGGGCAGGCCTTGTGAATCCTCGACCAGTAACTGCACGGGCCGGCCGAGAATGCCGCCTTTCTGGTTGAGTTCCGCCACCGCCATCGTGGCGCCGCGAATTTGATTCTCGCCTAGCGCCGCATAGGTGCCGGTGCGCGGGTCGATATTCCCGATTTTCACCGGCGTTTCGCTTTGGCCCCAGCCCGTTTCCGGCAAGGCGAGACTGGCCAACCCCGCCGCCGCGCCCGCGCGCAGCATGCCACGCCGATTCAAACCGCTTCCAGATTTGAGGATCATACGTGTTTTCTCCCGCTCATTTTGCCGCGAGCTTCTTCTCATCCCCCTGACTTGTCAATCAATTCCAGACCTCATCGTAGAGAGCCACGATCTCATCGGCATCCGGCACGCGGGGGTTATTGCCCGGCGAGCCGGAGGCCAGGGCCTGGGCCGCCATCAAGGGCCGCAACTGGCGCCAGCGTGCCTCGTCCAATCCGTATTGGCGGGGGCTGGGCACCGCCAGCTCCGCATTGCGGGCCTCTAAGGCCTCCACGAGGCGGCGGGCGGCGATGGCATCCGCCGTGCTGTCATCGGCGAGGCCCATGGCCCGGGCGCATTCCGCGTAACGCGCCTCGTGCCCGGCGATGGACCAGCGCGTGACCGCTGGCAGGAGCATGGCATTGGAAAGACCGTGGGCAACGTGAAAATGCGCGCCGATGGGGCGGCTCATACCATGCACCAGCGCCACGGAGGCGTTGGAGAACGCGATGCCCGCCTGTAGCGCGCCCAACATCACCTGCTCCCGCGCGGCGCGGTTGCCCGGCTCGTGATAGGCGGTAGGCAGGCTGGGCCAGATGGCCCGCATCGCCGCCAGGGCCATGGTGTCGGAGAACGGGTTGGCGAGGCGTGAGACATAAGCCTCGATGGCGTGGGTCAGCGCGTCGATGCCGGTATCGGCCGTCAGGCGCGCGGGCATGGTCAGCGTCAGCTCATAATCGACGATGGCCAGGGTAGGCAAATAAGCCAAGCCGGCGCAGAGCATTTTCTCATCCGTCTCCGTGTCGGTGACGATGGTGAAGCGCGTCGCCTCGGAGCCGGTGCCCGCCGTGGTGGGAATGGCGATGATCGGCAGGCCGGGCCGGTTTTCTTGATGCGGGGCCTTCAGGGCGCGCATCGGCCCCGGGCGCGGCGCCAGCACGGCGGCAGCCTTGGCCGTGTCGATCGGGCTACCGCCGCCAAAGCCGATCACCGCATCCGCGCCCGTTTCCCGCACGAAGCGCGCCGCTTCATCCACGCAATCGGTGGTGGGGTCGGGCACCGCCCCCGCGAAGAGGCGGCTCTCGATCCCCGCCTTGGCAAGGATGGCGCGCAGATTTTCCACCGCGCCGCTTTCCTCCATGAAGCGGTCGGTGATGATGGCGGGCCGCCGAAGGCCGAGCAGCCCCAATGCCTCGCCCGCTTCCTTGAGCGCGCCTCCGCCCGCCCGGATCATTCGCGGCAGCATGATCGTGGACATCGTTCCCTCCTGTTTTTTCACGCTCCACGCTACCGCGAGGGCGCGGGCGTGACCAGCCGGACCTTACTCCTGCTGCGGCTTATCCGCCTTCCTCCGCAAGAACGCCTCGAAGGCGTGCAAGGTTGCCTCGGAGACGTGATGTTCGATCCCCTCCGCATCGGCGCTGGCCGCGTCTTCCGGGACGCCGACGGCACGCAGCACCGCCACGACCAGATGATGCCGCGTGCGGGACCGTTCCGCCATGGCTTGCCCGGCCTCGGTGAGAAAGACGCCGCGATAGGGACGCCCGGCCGCCAGCCCCGCCCGCTTGAGCCGGGCGACCGCCTTGATGGCCGTGGGATGAGCGACACCGAGGCAGCGGGCGATATCCGTCATCCGCGCCTCGCCATGGGTGGCGATAAGATCGGCGATGAGTTCCGTATAATCCTCGAACAGAACGCTGGAGCGGGCCGCGCGCGCCTGACGGAAGCCGCGCGCCTCGGGGGGAGGGGGGACGCCGCGCTCAACCATGACGCAGCGCCCGTATGAAGGCGTAGACCACCAGCGGTACCGCGACGAGTACATAAATGCGCAGCAGAAAGAGCAAAGCGACGACGCCGCGCGGCAAGGCGCGCCGGGGCAGCGGCGTTTGCCGGGCCGCCGCGAGCTGGGCGGGTTCCAGAATTTCCACCGGAACCGGATGGGGCTGGTTGTGCTCCGCTGCCAAGGCTAACCTCCTTCAACCCAGCAGATGGGGAAATACCGCGACCAGCCCGTATACCGCGCCGGCCAGCGAGATGAACACGACGATGGCGCCGGCGAGCAGGTTCATGGCGGTGCCATTCGCCTGCGCGCCCATGATTTCCTTATCGTTGATAAGGATGAGGAGAAACAGAATGGCGGGGGCCATCAATAGCGTGGCGATGACGTTAACGGTGAGGGTCATGGCGACCAGCGGCGCGCCTGGAATGAGGACCACAGCGCCGGCAAAGACGATCGAGGCGATGGCGACGCCGTAAAACCGGCGGCCCTCGGTGAAATCGAGATTGAGGCTGTTGCCCGCATTGACCGTCTCGCCAAACGCGTAGGCGGAACTCGCCGATATGGTCATCAGCGCCACCAGCCCCGCCTCGATCATTCCCAGCGCGAAGAGCGCCGCGCCGGTGTGGCCGAGATAGGGGCGCAGCGCGGTGGCGAAATCCGCGGCGGTGGCAAATTGCACGGTGTGCACATGGTGGGTGAAAAGCGGCGTACTGGCCAGGACGGCGGCGATGGCGGCGATGGCGGCGATGGTGGCGCCGAGGGCGGTGTCCAGCCGGGCCTGAGGCAGATCCGCCACGGTGAGCCCCTTATCCACCACCGCGCTTTGCTGGAAGAAAATCATCCAGGGTGTGACGGTGGCGCCAATATTGGAGAGAATGAGTAAAACGAAAACCGTGTGGATGCCGCCCGGCAGCGGTCCCCAACTGACAAGCGCGCGCAGCAGCGCGGCTCCATCCGGGTGGGCCAGCAAGGCGGCGGGTACAAAAAGAAGGTTGAACGCCGCCAGCGCCATCGCCACCCGCTCCCAGGTGGCGTAGCGTCGCGTGGCGAGGGAGGCAATGGTGATCGCGATGCCTGCGCCGACGGAATAAACGGGCGGGATACCGAAATAGAGCGCCCCCGCCTGGATGGCGATAAATTCCGTGACCAGGGTAAGAAGATTGCCCAGCACGAGATCGCCCATGGCGAAATAGCCCCAGAACGGGCCGATACGCTGAAAAATGAGCTGGGCGTGGCCGCGATGGGTGGCGGCGCCCAAGCGGGCCACCATTTCCTGCACCACGAAAGCCATCATGAAGGTAAGCAAAATAAAGGGAATGAAGAACCCGACCCCATAGGTGGCACCCGTAGTGGCGTAGGAGATCATGCTCGGGCCGTCATTTTCCCCCAGCATGGCGAGTACGCCTGGCCCGATCAGCAGCCAGAGCAGCGTGAGGGGCCGCCGGGCAAGACGGGCCGAGACCACCCGCAGGCGGTCACGCGCCCGCAAGGCGTCCTCGCGCAGGGGGGAGGCCGAGCCGCCAGGCGCGGCGGGCGGCGCAGGCGAACCGGCATGATCAAGCGAGGTCATGGAATTGGGCTTCCGCAGGTGTGGCACCGGCATGAATTTGTACCATCAGCTACAAATTAGCAATCCGTCATATTCGTTCTTTTTTTGTTCTTGACTTACCAGTGTGAAACGATCTTAATCAAACCAGAACGGAGAGCGAACATGCCGGTGACCGCGCTGAGTATCAAACCCAACCCGCCCGCCGCTGGGCCGAAGGGACGTGGCACCGGACGCAACCCGCCCAACCGTTTCGAGGCAACGCGGACGGAAGTGTTTGACGATGGCTGGGAGCGGGCCGGAAAGGTGGAGGAAGCGGCAAAGCCGCCCACCACGCTGATCCGGGACGCCACGCGCCGCATTATCACCCGCAATGACAGCCCTGATCTTGGGTTTGAAACCAGCGTCAACCCCTACCGGGGATGCGAGCATGGCTGCATTTATTGTTTCGCCAGGCCGAGCCATGCCTATCTTGGGTTTTCCCCCGGGCTCGATTTCGAGACGAAGATCGTCTTCAAGCCGGACGCGGCGAAACTCCTCGAAAAAGAGCTTTCGCGCCCCGGCTATAAGCCGGGCGTCATCGTGCTTGGCTCCAATACCGATCCTTATCAGCCGGTCGAACGGACGCTGGCTCTCACCCGGGGGATTCTCGAGGTTCTGGAACGGTTCGGCAATCCTGTGGGGATCGTCACCAAATCGGCGGGGGTAACGCGGGATAAGGACATACTAACCCGCATGGCGGCGCAGGGACTAGCCAAGGTGCATATTTCCATCACCACCCTGGACCCGGTGCTGGCCCGCGCCATGGAACCGCGCGCCTCATCCCCCGCCCGCCGGCTGGCCGCCGTGGCGGAGCTCGCCCAAGCGGGCATTCCGGTGGGGGTGATGGCGGCGCCGATGATTCCCGGGCTGAACGATGCCGAGCTGGAAGCCATTCTTGCGGCGGCCGCAGCGGCGGGAGCGGCCAACGCCCATATGACCCTTCTGCGGTTGCCGCACGAACTCGGCGCGTTGTTCACGGACTGGCTGCAGACCCATTTGCCCGAGCGCGCCGCGCACGTGCTGAGTCTCATCCGCCAAACCCGGGCGGGCCGGCTGAACGATTCGCAATTTCACAGCCGCTTTCAGGGCAGCGGCCCCTATGGGGCCTTGTTGACCCAGCGTTTTGTGAAAGCCGCGCGGCGGCTGGGGCTGGATAAACCCGGCAGGTCTCTGGAGTTGTCGCGCTTTCGGGTGCCAGGCGGCGCAGACGCCGAAACCCGGCAACTAACCTTGTTTTAGAAAAGGAAATGCTGTGACTGGTCTTTTCATGGCCAATCCCAATTGGGGAATCGGTCTCATCTCGGCCCTGGCCGGACTCTGTTTTCTTTGGCTTTGCGCCGAGGAAATATGCGTGCTGCTCGCCTACCGGCGGGCATTGGGCAAATCAGGCCGCCTCGCTGCCCGAGCCGGGCGGCGGCGGGGGTGGCAAGCCCTCGCGGCTCAGACGCTCATTCGCCGTGGCGACCGCATCATTTAGGTCGGACTGCTTGCATAGCCCTAGAATCACCGGGTCGCGCGGTTTGATATTGGCGCTATTCCAATGGCTACGGTCGCGGATTTTCTGGATGGTGTCCTTGGTGGTGCCAAGCAGCTGAATAATCTGCGAATCCGTGAGTTGCGGGTAGGTGCGCAACAGGAAGGCTATGGCATCCGGCCGGTCGTTGCGCTTGGCTACCGGGGTGTAGCGGCCGCCTTTCAGCTTTTTGTGCATCTCGGGCTGGGGCAAAAGCTTGAGCCGCAGGGAAGGATCGGCCTCGCAGCGCTGAATATCCTCCGCCGTGATCTGCTTATTGGCGACGGGGTCATATCCAACAATTCCCTGCGCCACCTCGCCATCGGCGATGGCCTGGACTTCCAGCGGGTGCATGCCGCAGAAATCCGCGATTTGATCGAAGGTCAGGCTGGTTTTTTCGATCAGCCAGACCGCGGTGGCTTTGGGCATCAAGGGCAAAGACATAGGCCAATAACCTTCTCTCGTTTCGGGCCGAGGCGCCCGGAACGGACATAGTGACGCGCGTCGGCCGCGCAAGTATAACTGGAGCGGCTTATCGAACCCCTGCCCCCTGCTGGTCAAGACCGCCATGAGTTTTTCCGATGATGACCCGCCCCCCCGGAAGAAAAGCCTGCTGGAGCCGCTGGCCCTGGATGCGCTTGGTGTTGAGGAGTTGACGCTTTATATCAGCGAGCTCGAAGCGGAAATCGCCCGGGTGCGCGGCGCCATCGCCGCCAAACGGGCGCATGCGGCGGCGGCATCCCTGTTTTTCAAGCCGCCGGGATGACCCGGAAGACAGGGCTGAGCGAGGAGGAGCTGGAGCTGTGGGCGGCCTATGGCCGCACATTGCATAGGGTTTTTCCGGGGAAAGCCCCGCCGCCACCTCCCCCGCCAGCCTCGCTGAGCGCCCCGCCCGCTCCGCTCACCAGGGAGAGCAAGGTTGCGCCGATGGCCACGCCGGCTGGCTGGCTCGGGGTGAATTTCGCGCCGCCGGGCCTGGACAAATCGACCTGGGCGAAATTCCGTACCCAGCGCATGCGGGCCGAGGCGCGGCTCGATCTGCACGGCCATACCGCGGCCCAGGCTCATGCGGAGGTCTTACGATTTCTTGATGTCGCCTATGCCTCCGGGCTGCGCTGTGTCGAGATCATCACTGGCAATGGTGATATTTTGGCTCGCGAGTTGCCGCATTGGCTCAACCACCCGCAATTGCGGCCGTTCATACTCGGCCTTGCGCATCCGCATGCGCGTAATAATGGCGCGGTGCGGGTGTTGCTGCGCCGGAGGCGGCACTAATGACACCCTTGGGTGAGAAGTTGCGTTCCCTGCGCGAGGAGCGCGGTTTGAAGCTCAAGGATATGGCGGCGGCGTTGGAGGTCTCCCCCGCTTATCTCTCCGCCTTGGAGCATGGGTGGCGCGGCACGGCCTCGGCCGGACTCATTCACCAGATCTGTCAATATCTCGGGCTGATTTGGGACGACGCGGATGATTTGGCAGCGCTCGCCCGGCAATCCCGTCCGCGCCTCAAACTGAACAGCGCCGGGCTGACCAGCGCGCAGACCGCCCTGGCCAACCGGTTCGCCCGCGAATTACGCCATTTAGACGCCCAAACCGTGACCGCCATCCAGGCGCTTCTGGACCAGGCGCGGCCCGTCACACCTTCAGAACGCCCTCGGCGCGCAGGGCGCCCAGCAAAGCGAGAAGCGGCAGGCCCAGCACAGTGAAATAATCTCCTCGCACATGCTCGAAAAGCTGTGCGCCCAGCCCCTCCAGCCGGTAAGCGCCGACGGAATGCAGCAGCGCCTCGCCCTCGGCGTCAAGATAATCGGTGAGGAATGCCTCGCTAAATGGACGCATGGTCAGCGAGGCGCTCTCCGAATGCTGCCAGAGCGGCGCGCCGCCGCGCATCAGGCACACGGCGGCGATGAGTTCGTGCGTCTGGCCGGAAAGCTCGCGCAGCTGGGCCGCCGCCACGGCGAGGCTATGGGGCTTGTCAAAGAGCCCGCCGTGGAAAAGCAGGATTTGGTCTGCGCCGATCACCAGCGCGTCTGGCATGCGGGTGGAAATGGCGCGGGCCTTGGCCAGCGCCAACGCGCCGGGCAAAGCGCTGGCGGGGCCGGGAAAAACTTGTTTCAAAGCCTGCTCGTCGATATCCGGCGGCATGGCGACACAGTGCACCCCGGCGGCCGATAGCATGGCCATGCGGCTGGCAGAGCTGCTGGCGAGAATTAGGCGGGGTGGTGGTGCCGGCACGCTTGCCTGTAGCGCGCCGGAGACTGCCCCGTCCAGCGGGTAAACGCCCGTGAGAAGGCGCTCAACTCCGAATAACCGAGCAACAAGGCGACCTCGGTAAAAGATATGCCGGGCTGGGCGGCGTAGAATTTGGCGAGATCGCACCGGACGCGCCGGGTCAGCTTTGAAAAATCCTCACCCTCCCGGGCCAGACGGCGATATAATCCGGTCCGGCTTAACCCGAGCCGGGCCGCGACGTCATCTATCCCCGCTTCGCCTCTGGCAAATCCAGCCCGGATTTGACTCAACACCCGGCCGATAAAGTCTTCTGGTCCGGCGGCGGCCGCCATCTCGCCCAGCGCGGTTTGCAAAACCGGAAGCCGCGCGATGTTGGCACCGGGCATGGGCGTTCGCAACGCGGCGCGCGGAAACAATAGGGCGTTGCGCGGGGCGCTGTAATAAACCGGCGCGCCGAAAGCGGACTCGGCGGCCATGGCCTCCGGCGGGCGAAGATGCTCGAACTGCACTTCCGCTGGTGCCCAGCCTGGACCCAGGCAGCGCCGGAAGATACCAGCGAAAATGGCGAGGGTGAGTTCCGCATCCTGCCGGCGTTGGGCAATTCGCCCATCCGTGATCTGGTATTCGAGCGCCATCAGGCCCGCGTCTTCACGCAAACGCAAACAGGAATGGTCTTGTAGAGCGGGAAAATAAAGGCAGAGATTGCGCAAGGCGGTACCGAGATCAGGCGAGGCGAGGATCAGCGCCCCGAGAGGTCCCATCTCCTCCGTGCGGTATTGCAGGCCAAAGCGCAGGCCGAAATCTCCCGCTCCGGTATGACGGGCGGCAATTTCGAAAAGATCGCAGTAATGATGCAAGGCGAGGCGCCGGGACGGGTCGGCCAGATCCGCTGGCTGGAGATGGGCGGCTTTCATGACGCGTTCCGCGTCGCCGCCGCATTTACCGATGAGCTTGGTCACCCCGCTGGCGGCGGCGGCGGCAATACGAGGGGCGGCTGGTTGCGGCATCATCGGTCATACTCTCCTTTGCACGTCCCGCCGCTCCAGATCAAAGCCTATTAAGTAGGCAAAAAATTGACAATACAAAATGCAACCATAGGCGCTGCTGAACGATTTCATGAAAAACGGCGCGAAATGTCAAGCGCATGCCGGGGCGGCTGAGATGTAATCTGCGGTGAGCTGAAAGGCTTTGTACAATTAAAAGGCAAATCAAGGAGTGATATAATGGACGATCTTCATCTCCCCGTTGCCACGGCGCCAGCGGTCTCGCCGGTATTGCGCCATCCGTTCACGCCGCTCGATGCGGATGAAATTCGCCAAGCCGTGGCTGTGATCCGGGCCGACCGGGATTTTGGAGCGGGGATTTTGTTCGAAGTCATTGAATTGAAGGAGCCGCCGCGCGAGGCGCTGACGGCCTTCACCGAGGGAAGATCCTGGCCGCGCGAGGCGAGGGCAAATGTATTCCGCCAGGATGAGCCGGGCATCTGGCGACTTACGCTATCTCTGACCGACGCGGTGATCACATCCAGGAATTATTTCCCCCATGCCCGGCCCATGATCCAGCTCGAGCAGTTCGTGCAGATCGAGGATATCGTTCGCGCCAATCCCGAGTTTATCGCCGCCTGCGCCAAGCGGGGCATCACCGATATGAGCATGGTGTGCGTTGACCCGTGGTCGGCGGGGAATTTTGGCGTGGCCGGGGAGGAGGAGGGCTATCTTTCTCATACATTCTGCTGGCTGAGGCTTTATAAAGACGAAAATTTCTATGCCCATCCCATCGAGGGCATCAATGCGGTGGTGGATATCAAGGCCGGCAAGGTGATTCGTGTCGATGATTACGGGGTGGTGCCCGTGCCGATGCAGGAATTCAATTACGAGGCCCAATTCCGCAAAGAGTTCCGCCCGGCGCTCAAGCCGCTCGATATCGTTCAGCCCGAAGGCGCGAGCTTCAGCCTCGATGGCCGCGTGATCACCTGGGATAAATGGAGTTGCGTCATCGGCTTCAACGCGCGCGAGGGCCTCACGCTTCATGACATTTCCTACGATGGCCGGCCGATCGTCAACCGCGCTTCCATCGCCGAGATGGTGGTGCCCTACGGCGTGCCGGAAAATGGGCATTTTCGCAAAAACGTTTTCGATATTGGCGAATACGGGTTGGGCAAACTGACCAACTCCCTCACACTGGGCTGCGATTGCCTGGGGCATATCGCCTATCTCGACGCTGATTTGAACACCATGAATGGCGAGATTTTTCATATCGATAAAGCCATCTGTATTCATGAGGAGGATGACGGCATTCTCTGGAAGCATTGGGACTTCCGGACCGAGCGCACGGAAGTGCGGCGGGGCCGAAAACTGGTCATTTCCTTCATCTGCACCGTGGGTAATTATGAATATGCCTTCTATTGGCATCTGGACCAAGCCGGAATGATCGAATTCGTCATGAAGGCCACCGGCATCATCAATACCTCCGCCTGCCTGCCCGGGCACCCGACCAAATATGGCGTGGAGGTCGCGCCCGGCCTTCAAGGCCATATCCATCAGCACGCTTTTTGCGCGCGGCTGGAGATGGCGGTGGACGGGCCGGGAAATTCCATTGTCGAATGCAACGGCTACGCTGAGGAAGATGAGGCCAAGAACCCGTACGGCAATGCCTTTTACCAACAGGATACAATTCTCAAAACCGAATTGGAGGCGTGCCGCAAGGCGAACCCGGCTACCCACCGGTATTGGAAGGTGATCAATCCCAACAAGCTGAACCATACGGGCCGCCCCGTGGGATACAAGCTAATGCCGGAATCCACCCTCACACCCTATTTCAAGCCGGGCTCGCCTTCGGGGGTTCGGTCGGGCTTCATGAACAATCATCTCTGGGTGACGAAATTCGCCGAGGAGGAGCGCTACCCCGCCGGCGAATATATGAACCATTCCGACGGAACCGGGGGGGTGGAGGATTTCGTGAAACAGGACCGGAATATCGAGAATACCAATCTCGTTCTCTGGCACGTATTTGGACTGCATCATCAGCCGCGTCCCGAAGATTTTCCGGTTCAGCCTTGCATCAAAACCGGCTTCAAACTGATGCCGCTCGGGTTTTTCGACCAGAATCCGGGCATTGATATCGCGCCGGGCATAAACAAGGCCAGCAAGCTGCATGGCGGGAGCTGCTGCGGAGGATAGGCTTCTGCCCGGCACGGCGCTTGCATCCGTTTTTTATCAATGACGCTAAATGGGCCGGGCGAACCGGCCCGGCTTTGCAACAGGAGTGTTTTGTATGGTTGCTACCACGGATATCGCCGCGCATTCATCCCCACAACTCAAACGTGGCGTGCTCAACCGCTTCGAGATGATGGGACAATCGATTGCCAATATCGCGCCAACGCTCACCCCGGCACTGAATATATCGGTGGTGGCGGGGCTGGCGGGGGTGGGGTCATGGCTCGCCTATCTGATTGCAACCATCGGCTTGATTTTCGTGGGGGGGTGCATTTCAATTCTGGCCCGCAGGCACCCCGAGGCGGGATCCTATTTCGTTTATATCGGCCGTAATTTTGGCCCGGTTTGTGGCGCGCTCGCGGGGTGGGCTATGGTTTTGGCGTATATCGCCACGGCTGCGGCGGTGGTGGTGGGGGTGCCCTTATTTCTCGGCAATTTGCTTTCAGTGTTTCATATCGCTCTATCCACGCCTGAAATGGTCGTGATCACCATTCTGTTTCTGGGGGCGGTGGTGTTCGCGGCGTATCGGGATATTCAGCTTTCATCCCGTGCCGCTCTGGTTCTGGAATCCATTTCCATTGGGATCATCATCGTCATCACCGCGATTGTCATAGGCAAGCACGGTACGGTGGTGGACCCTGTGCAGCTGGACATTGGCAGGATTAAATTCGGGGCTGTTATGTCCGCGCTGGTGTTCGCCGTGTTCAGCTTCGTCGGCTTCGAAAGCGCGGCGACGCTCGCCAAGGAATCGGCCGACCCGCAAAAAAACGTTCCGTTCGCGGTGATCGGCTCTGCTGCCGCCGCGGGCGTTTTTTTCATCATTCTGAGCTATTGCATGATCATGGGCATGGATGACGATGCCGGGGCGATTGGCGGCAGCGCCTCGCCTTTTGCCGCCATGACCGACAAGGCGGGCTTACCCTGGGCCGCCGCGATCGTCTATTTCGCGGCGCTGGTCAGCGCCTTTGCCTGTGCTCTGGCCTGTTTAAACGCCAGTTCGCGCATTCTATACTCGATGGGCCGCTATCAATTCCTGCATGGCTCAATGGGGCTGGTTCATAAACGGCATAAAACGCCCCATGTGGCGGTGCTGGTTTGTGGCGCCATCACGCTCGCCCTCATTCTGGCCCTGCTGCCTCAAGGTTTCCTGGGGGCCTTCGGTTTAACCGGGACGATCGCGACCTATGGCTTCGTCATCGTTTACTTCGGTGTATGCATTACCGCGCCGGTGGACGCCTACCGCAACGGAGCCGGTAAGCCATTTTATATCGTATTAGGTTTATTGGGTACGGCTCTCATGGGATTTGTAATTTATAGTTCCGTGGTGCCTTATCCAACGGCGCCATTCAACGCGCTTCCCCCGGCCTTTGTTATTTATATGGCGATTGGTCTCGTGTGGTTCCTGGTATTGAAATACAAATCACCCCAGGTTCTGGCGAGCATCGCCAATGACATGGAGGGATGAGGAGGGCCGCCGTAACGGCCTCTGTCAACCCGTGGCGACCATCGAGGCGCGGGCCAGCTGAGGCCAGAACTCTAAACGCTCTCCGGTGAGGGCATGGCCGATGACGATCTCCGCCGCGCGCATGCCGGCTGGCAGAGGAAACTGGAATCCGCCACGGTTCACCTCCAGACCCGGGACATGGATGTCCGGACGCGGCCCCCGGGCGAGACAGATGGCGGGCGGGGCGGCGCCGCAAAGGATTTTCAGCCGTACCGGCAGACCAGGGTTGGCGGCATCTGCCGCCCAACCCTGGATTTTCTCGTCCAGCCTCTCGATACAGCCGATCATACGCGGTGGCCGCGCGGCCCGCTCCGCGCGTATGATGATCTGAAAAAGGGCGGCGTCCAGCAATGGCCCGGCCTCGGGCCGCTTCGCGCAAAGCCGCGGTGCGTCCGCGGCGGGTTCGTGCGGATAGAGGGCCCGGTATTGCGCCGCGTTATGAAAGAGCGCGCGGTGACTGGCGCAATTGGCATAGGTTTCCGACCAGGCGCCCTCGGCTAAGATACAATCATGCGTGTCGAGTTCGATGTGGAAATAATGAATGTCTCCGTATAACTCGGCCTGGGTGATGGTAACGCCGTTCACGAGGTCCCCCGCCAGAACCAGGACGTCGCCAAGCAGCATGGAATGCCCGGCGGAGACGAGGAGGTCCCGCCTGGGCACACACTCAGCCAGAGCGTTAGCCGCGATCCGCACCGGGGCGAGGGGGGAGTTTTTTTTAAGAAAATATGCTGGAAATTTCTGTTCCGCGATCCATTTTATGGGCCGGAGGCCGCCGAAGCGGGTGATGACCTCGTCGCCGATCACCAGGCGCTCGATTGGGCGCAGGCCGCGTGGCGTGAGGATGAGCGTGCCGCGCAGATAACAATTCGGCACGGGGGGCGGCGCGGTGAGGAGCCCGCCATCCGCGGCGAGAATTACATCTCCCGCGCCGGTTAGGGCATTCAACTGGGCGGCGGAGAGCGAGGTCTCCGCATCGGCCGGGTCGGTTTGCCCCCAGGGATTGGTGAGGATGTAATTTCCGGTCGTCAGGTCGATGCCTGTCACCGCGTACATGTGATTGCCGATGAGATCGTCGGCCGGCACGTCGGTATTCGAGGCAAGGAGAACGTCCAGCCCGTTTTGCAGATCATAGCTGACCGTTTGGTAAACCGTGCCGCCCGGCGCGAGCGCCGCTATATTGCCCAGCCCATAATTGTTCACGGTGCGGCCGGTCAGGGCCTTCAGCATCTCGTCCCAGCCGCCTTGCAGCGTGGCGTAGCTATTGGCGCCGGGCGCTGAATAGGCGCCATCCGTGCTCAGCGAAAAAGCGATTTCGTCGCCTTGCGCCTCGGCATAGGCTTTCTCCAGCAACCCCGCCCAAAGTGTACCATCCGTGGAGTTCGCCCCCTCGCCGCTAATAAAACCGCTTTGCCCTTGCAGAACCATGAGATCCGCATTGACGGTGAGATATTGTGGCCCGGTGGGTGAGTAGAAACGGACGCCATATGTGCCATTGCCATTCGCCCAGATGGCAGAGGTCAGGTCGGAGGGGCTGATGGCCGCTGCTTCGACAAGCGCCGCCACCAGCCAGCAATCGCCATTTTCATAGCCTTGCTGCACCATATGGTAGGCACCGCTCCAGCTTACCGGAAATAACGGCGCAGAGGCGAAGTTGACCATGGTGTTGCCAGGGAGCGGCGCGGGATCGTCCGCCCCCAGAAACCATTGATCGATGAGGGCGCTGAAAGCCGCCTGGGTGGTGCCGGCGGCGCCGCCGGCCTGGATCACGCTGTTTAGAATCAACTGGGTGTAAGGGTCTTCGCCGAGGCTCGCGAGCAAAGCGTCAAGCTGTCCCGCCTGGCTTGCGGTCAAACCAGCTGGGCCGATTTGCCCGGCAATGGCCTGAAGGGTGCTCAGCGTGGACTCATAAGCGCTGTCAATTGACATCCCGAACCTCTCACGGCCGGGATTTTTTCGTAAAAAAATGAATGGAGCGCTAACCTATGACCGGTACAGCGCGGTCCGCAGCTGCGCGGCCGCCCCGGCTGGGAATAGCCCGTGGCGCAGCAGAAGGTCGGTGAGAACCAGGATGACATTAAATTTGAAGTCTCCGGTCTCGATCAACGCCGCTTTTACACGTGATAACGGCCAGAGGAAGAATTGCTCCACCTCGCCATCCATGGGTTGGGGGACGAAACTTTCCGGCAAATTCAGGTCATAGGCATAGATGAAATCCCGCCGCAACCCTTCCGGCCGCTCCATATCGTAGCGGAACCGCGCGACCTCCCGCGCTTGGCGGGCAATATCCTCTCCGAGACCGGCCTCTTCGCCTGCTTCCTTCAGCAAGGCGGCGAAGGGGGTGAAACCGGCGGGAACGCCGCCCGCCACTAGGTGGTCGAGCTTGCCCGGGTCCAGCTTTTTGGTCGCGGCCCGTTTGGCCACCCAGAGATGCACCCCCTCCCCCTTGGCGACTAGCCCGTTCAGATGGACGCCAGTGCCGATCACGCCGAGGCTGGGCAGCGCGCCCCGGTCCAGCACGCCGAGCGATGGCCCGTCCGGAGTGGCGCGTATGTCGAAATTCTCGCCCCGGACGGGAAGCCCGGCCGCCCGCGCCAATTCGTTCAGCCGGGGCAATAGGCGCTCCGGCAAATCAACCCGCCCGGCGGAGAGGCGAATGCCAGGGGAGGCTCCGCGCAGGCGCTCGGCCAGCGCCGGTTTGACATAGCCAATATGATGCGGCCCAGCGTAGAGGAGCAGTCGCCCATCAGGCAGCCGGGCGGAGTGGCAGGCCTCGATATCGCTCAACAGCTTTGCAATTCCAGCGTCCGGTGCCATGTGCTGGTTCATGACCCGTTCCGCCGCCCGTGCCAACCCCCCTCCCGCCCCAGCCGTTTCCGGCAAACCCAAGGGGTCTTTGCGCACCATTCTGTCCCTGCTGCCCTACCTTTGGCCCCAGGGCGAGACCGGGTTACGCGTGAAGCTGGTGCTGGCGAGCATCGCCATGATTCTGGCCAAGCTCGCCACTGTTTATGTGCCGGTGGTTTACGGCCATCTCGTTGACCGGCTGACCCATGCGGCCGGTCCGCTCGGCCTGCCCGCCGCGCTCATTGGCGGCTATGTGGCGGTGCGTATCGCCGCTGCCGCCTTTGGCGAGCTACGGGATGCGTTGTTCGCGGGTGTGCAGATGCGCGCCTCCCGGGTGGTGGCACGCAAGACGTTTGAGCACCTCCACGCCCTTTCCATGCGGTTCCATCTGGACAGGCAGACCGGCGGGCTTTCCAACATCATTTTGCGAGGCACGCTCGGCATCCAGTCCGTGTTGCGGCTCGCCACTTTCAACCTGGTGCCCACCATCATCGAGCTGCTTCTCACCGCCTTCATGCTCTGGCATCTTTTCAATATCTGGTATGCGCTTATCACCCTCGTCGCGGTTGGATTTTATATCGCCTTCACCTTCGCCTTCACGGCCTGGCGGACGAAATTCCGCCGGGCCATGAATGAGACCGATAACGAGGCGCAGACCAAGGCCATCGACAGCCTCCTGAATTACGAGACGGTTAAGTATTTTGGCAATGAGGCGCACGAGACCAGACGCTTCGATGAAAGCCTGGCCCGCTATGAGAAAGCCTCGGTGCAATCGCAGATTTCCCTTAACGCCCTTAATATCGGCCAGGCGATCATCATCTCCCTGGCGCTTGGCGTGATGATGCTGATGGCCGCCCATGGGGTGGTGACTCATAGAATGACCGTGGGCAGCTTCGTGCTGGTCAACACCTATCTCATCCAGCTTTACGTGCCGTTGAATTTTCTGGGCTTCACCTATCTGACCCTCAACCAGGGGCTTGTGGATATGGAGCAGATGTTTTCTTTACTGCGCATCAACCAGGAAGTACGGGACAAGCCGGATGCCTTGCCGCTGGCGGCGCAGGGACCACCCGTTGAGATACGCTTCGAGGACGTGCATTTCGCCTATAACCCGGACCGGGAAATCTTGAAGGGCGTTTCGTTCATCGCCCCGCCCGGGCGGAAAATAGCCATTGTCGGCCCCACCGGCTCGGGGAAATCCACTATTTCCCGACTGGTGTTCCGCTTTTATGACGCCACCGCGGGACGGGTGATGGTGGACGGGCATGATGTGCGGGATTACCGCCAGCATGATCTGCGGGCGGCGATCGGCGTGGTGCCGCAGGATACGGTGCTGTTCAATGACACCATCTATTATAATATCGCCTATGGGCGCCCTGGCTGCACGCGGGCGGGAGTAGAGGAGGCGGCGCGGCTCGCCCAGATTCATGATTTCATCGTCTCCTTGCCGGAAGGCTATAAAACCCGGGTGGGAGAACGCGGACTCAAGCTTTCGGGTGGCGAGAAGCAGCGTGTCGCCATCGCCCGCACCATTTTGAAAAACCCGCGCATTCTCATCCTGGACGAGGCCACCAGCGCGCTGGACACGGCGACCGAGCAGGAGATTTCCACGGCGCTTCGCTCGGTGGCCCGCCACCGCACCACCTTGGTCATTGCCCACCGGCTTTCCACCGTCACGGATTCGGATGAGATTCTCGTGTTGCGAGAGGGCCAGGTGGTGGAACGTGGCACTCATGCCAGCCTGCTTGCGGCTGGGGGCGTGTATGCCGGGATGTGGGCAGCCCAGGCTGTCGCGGAGATCGCCGCGCCGCTGGTGGAGGGCGTCGCGGCGGCGCAATGACAGGGCGGGGCTGGACGCGCCGCCCCGCCACACCAGATTAAGAGCCGAGACACATAGGAAAGGCGGACATGGAAGACAGGCAACCTCCCCCGGAACGTGAACTGAGCCATGCGGGTTCGGTGGTGGATAAGGCGATCGAATATATGAGCGGGCAGGACATCTCGGAACTTGCCATCGCCTCGGCTCTTCTGGGCGGGGCCATCGGGCTGCTCACGCGCGCCCTGCCGGACAATGTGGTCGTCCAGATTTTGCGCAATGCCATCGAAAGCATTGAAAGCGGAGAAATGAAATCCGTGGCCGAGAAGGACCAGCCTCATTAGCTTGACGGGCCGGGCCGGTTCCGCCATAAGCCGCCATCGAATTCCGGGCTGGCTCCTGCGCTGGCCCTCTTTGCGTTGTTTTGAGGATAGAGCACCATGGCCCGCCGCTGCGACCTGACCGGAAAGACCGTGCAATCTGGCAATAATGTCAGCCATGCGAATAATAAGACTCGCCGCCGGTTTCTGCCCAATCTGCAAACCGCCACCTTGCTTTCCGACACGCTGGGGGCGGTCCGGCTGCGACTCTCAACTCGGGCCATCCGTACTATTGAACATAATGGCGGGTTGGACGCGTTTCTGCTCTCCCATGCCGATGCGAAGCTGACAGATGAAGGTTTGGCGCTCAAACGCCGCTTGGAGCGCGCCCTGGCCAAGAGAGGGGCGCAGGCCGCCTGAGAGCGGGGTTGAGCCCGGCCCGCCCGCTGGCTTTAAGATGCTGATTGAGATTACCAGGACCCTCCAGATCGATTCCACCGATTTGGAGGAAATTTTTGTCACCGCCACGGGGGCAGGCGGCCAGAACGTTAACAAGACCGCCACCGCCGTGCAGTTGCGTTTTAACCTTGGGGGCAATACGACCTTGCCAGCACCGGTGAAGGCCCGCCTCGCCCGGCTGGCGGGCAGGCGGCTGAGCCGGGATGGGATTTTGACCATCGAGGCGGAAACCTACCGTTCCCAGCTCCGCAACCGTGAGGCGGCGCGGGATAGATTATTTTCCCTAATCCGTGCTGCGGCAACGCAGCCAAAAACCCGGCGGGCGACCAAGCCGACCAAGGCCGCCCAGACCCGGCGGCTGGAGACCAAGTCCCGGCGTGGCGCGCTCAAGCGCCAGCGCGGTGCCCAAGAGTTCTCCTGAACACCGCGCGAGAGGCGTAGCTTGAGGCGGTCGGGCCAGGCTGGCTATGCTCGTTCCAGGAGGAATGAACGATGCTCACAATCAATAATGAGATCAAGGAAAGAGGATTAACGGTGCGACGACTGGCGGGAGCCATTGGCGCGGAAATCAAGGACGTGACAATATCGCCGGACTTGCCAGAGGAGACCATTGCCGCGATCCGGGAGGTCTGGCTCCGGCACGGGGTGGTGTTTTTCCATGACCAGGAGGCGCTTGGCCCCAAGGCCTTCGCGGATTTCGCCCGCCGCTTCGGGGAGGTGACCGAATATCCTTTTGTCAAAGGTCTAGCTGAGGCGCCAGAGGTGATTCCCATCATCAAGCTGGAGCATGAGACCACGAATTTCGGCGGGCTCTGGCACACCGATACGGCGTATCTGGACTCTCCCCCGATGGCGACTCTGCTGATCGCGCGGGAAGTGCCGCCTTATGGCGGCGACACCTTATTCGCCAGCGGTTATGCCGCTTACGATGCGCTTTCCGAGGGCATGAAACGAATGCTGGGCCCGTTGCGCGCCGTAAACAGCAGCGTGAAAGCCGAGACGACCAAGACCCGAGAGGACCGGCTGCGGGACAGCGCCCGCGCCGATGCGCAGGATATTTATGAAGCCGAGCATCCTGTGGTGCGCACGCATCCGGAAACGGGACGCAAGGCGCTGTATGTGAATTATGGCCACACTACGAGATTCGCCGGCATGACGGAGGCGGAAAGCGCGCCATTGCTGGATTATTTATTCACGCACCAGGCGCGGCCGGAATTCACCTGCCGCTTCTCATGGCGGCCGGGTTCGCTCGCGTTCTGGGATAATCGCTGCGTGTTGCATAACCCGGTAAACGATTATCACGGCTTTCGCCGCGTCATGCACCGGGTCATTTTGGCGGGTGACCGTCCCGCCTGACCGGTCACGCTTCGGCGCAGAGACGTTTCAACGCCGCCTGGTATTCCCGCGCGAGGCGGTCCACCAGCTCTGCCACCGGCACGATATCCTGTACCGCGCCGATGCCATGACCGCTGCCCCAGATGTCGCGCCATGCCTTGGCGCCGCCCGTTTCATCCACCCTGGCGCCGAAATCCATGCTGCCGCCGGCCTGGGTTTTGAGCTTGGCGATATCGAAACCCGCCGCTACAATGGAAGGAATGAGATAATTGCCATGGATACCGGAAAAGACATCCGAATAGAGGATATCTTTTGAAGTCGAATCGACGATCATCTGTTTATAAGCTTCGGCGGCATTGGCTTCCCGCGTCGCGATGAACGGAGAGCCAATATAGGCGAAATCCGCCTCCAGCGCACGCGCGGCGGCGATGGAGTTGCCGTGGGCGATGGCGCCGGAAAGCGCGAGCGGGCCGTTGAACCATGCCCGGATCTCTTGCACCAGGGCGAACGGTGAGATGGTGCCGGCGTGGCCGCCCGCCCCCGCTGCAACGGCGACGATGCCATCGGCGCCGCGCTCGATGGCCTTGTGGGCGAATTCGTCATTGATGACGTCATGAAATACTATGCCGCCATAGGAATGAATGGCCTCGTTGACCTCGGGCCGCGCGCCCAGCGAACAGATGATCACCGGAACTTCGTATTTCACGCAAAGTTCGAGATCTTCCATCAGGCGCTGGTTGGTTTTATGGACGATGAGATTCACGGCGAAGGGCGCATCATTGCCGGTGAGTTCCCGGCGCAGCCGTTGGAGCCATTCCTCGAACACACCGGATGGCCTGGCGTTGAGAGAGGGAAATGAACCCACCACCCCGGCGCGGCATTCGGCGATGACGAGATCCGGGGTGGAGACGATGAACATGGGCGCGGCGATGACCGGCACGGAGAGACGGTTCTTGAACAAATCCGGCATGGACATGTAATTCCTCCTGCTTTGCTGGCCCGCCTTTCGCCGGCGCGCTCAGCAGCATATTGGGCGAAGTGAGCCGGGCGGGCAAGATGGGTCATATGGTTGACGCTTGACATCCCCGACCCCCTGTGATCCGCTTGGACCGAACGAGGGCTCAAGCGGTTTCTCCATCCGGATGCGCGCTCAAAGGAGGAAATGACGGCCCGTTAGGCTTCTAAGGGCCAACGGAGGGTTTGCGTGGATTTTGAATTTACCGAAGAACAGACATTGCTGCGCGAAAGCGTGCGGACAATGCTCAACCGTATTGCGACTCCGCAATATGTGAAGCGCTGCGACACCGAGCCTTATTATCCGGAGGAGCTGTATCAAGCGTTCATCGAGATGGGTCTGCTCCGTATGCCTTTTCCTGAGTCGGTGGGAGGGCTGGGCGGTGGCGTGATTGATTTCATGATCATTGCGGAAGAACTCGGCAGAAAGAGCTACGATTTCCTGGGCGCGTATGGCACCTGTGTTTTTAACGGTCTGAATATTCTGAAGAATGGCACCGAGGCGCAGCGCGCCTATTGGCTGCCGCGCCTGCTCGACGGCACGATCCGTATGTCGATTTCAATGACCGAACCGGGGGCCGGCTCCGATGCGGGCGCCATCCGCACCAGCGCCCGGCGCGATGGGGATGGCTGGGTCATCAACGGCCAGAAGGTGTTCTCAACCGGCGCTGGCGCCAAGAACAACGTGATCAATCTTTATGTGCGCACCCAGCCCACAGGCCCGCATCAGGATAGCCTTTCGCTCTTTCTTGTGGACAATACCACGCCTGGTATCACCTTGCGTAAGCTGGACACGCTAGGGCGGCGCGCGCTTGGCACTTACGAAGTATTTCTGGATGATGTGCGGGTGCCGGCCGACCGTCTGGTCGGCGAAGAAAATAAGGGCTGGGCCTATATGCTCTCCGGCTTGCAGTTGGAACGGCTGATGACCGCCGCAGGATATGTCGGGGCGGCTGAGGCGGCGGTTGATCTGGCGCTGAATTACGCGAAGGAGCGCAAGCAATTCGGCCAGCCAATCGGCACCTTCCAAGCTATCGCCCACATGCTCGCGGATATGCGCACCGATGTGGAGGCGAGCCGGCTCCTCACCTGGCGCGCGGCCTGGCAGCTTTCGCGCGGAGAGAACGCGCTCATGGCGATTTCCCAGGCCAAGCTTTTCGGGTCGGAAGCCTATGCGCGCATCGCCAATCAAGGCATGCAGATCATGGGCGGTTATGGCTACATGATGGAATTTGACATGCAACGCCATTACCGGGACGCGCGTGTGACCACAGTAACGGCCGGAACCTCACAAATGCAGCGTAATCTGATCGCCGGTTTGCTCGGCCTCAAGACAAAGTGAGACGGATATGGATTTCGAGTTAAGCGAAGACCAAATTCATCTGCGCGACGCGGCGCGCCGTCTGGCCCAGCAGGAATTTCGTGATAAGGCGGGGCGCTGGGACAAGGAAGAAAAATTCCCGGAGGAAAACAAACACCGTCTCGCCGAGCTCGGGTATCTCGGGCTCAGCATGGAGCGTGAATATGGCGGGTCCGAGGCTGGTCTGGTCAGCACCTATCTCGTCATAGAGGAGCTGGCCAAGGTTGATCTGCTGACAGCGATGATCGTGCATGACCAGAACGTCTCGCCGCGGATCATCGCCAACCATGCGCCGGATGAGTTGCGCCGCCGGGTGCTGCCCGGTGTCGTGAAAGGCGAGATTGAATGCAGCATCGCCTGGACGGAGCCAGAGGCGGGATCGGACGGCACGGCGATCCGCACGACCGCTATACGCGACGGTGATTTTTATATTGTCAACGGCCAGAAAGTGTTCACCACCTTTGGCGACCGGGCGCATATGCATCTCGTTTACGCCCGGTTCGGACCCTCGCGCGGGGCGAAGGGGATCGGCACCATTCTTGTGGAGCGCGACAGCCCTGGCCTGACCGTGCGGAAGATCGAAGGCAAAATGGGCGTTCGCGGCGCCGCTGAAAACGAACTATTCTTTGATAATGTCCGCGTGCCAGCCGGCAATGTCGTTACGATGGGCGACCCGGAAAATTCCCGTGGTTTCGTCGGCCCGCTGACCATCTATAACGGAACGCGGGTCGGCATGGGAGTCATGGCGCTTGGCGTGGCAGAGGGAGCATTTGATCTCGCCCGGGAATATATGACCGTGCGTGAGCAGTTCGGGCAAAAGCTTTGCGATATGCAGGGTTTGCGCTGGATGATGGCCGATGCGTTGATCGAGATCGAAGCCGCGCGCTGCCTTTGTTACAAGGCGCTGGCGCTGATCGACGCGGGCAAACCCGACCCGGCGCTATGCTCCATGGCCAAAGTATTCGCGACTGAAATGGCCCAGCGCGTGACGCTTCAATGCCAGCAGATGTTTGGCGGCTATGGCTATTTTGGCCTGCTGCCGCTTGAGCGCATGGTACGCGATGTACGAATGCTCACCTTGACCGGCGGCACCACCCAGACACAGAAGAACGTGATCGCCGGCCATATTTTCAGCCAGAAATCGGCAGGAGGAAGGCGGCCATGACGATAAGAACGGAAACCCATGGAGCGGTTGCGCATGTCATTCTGGCGCGGCCTGACAAGCTTAATGCCCTTTCGGCGGAGATGATGGAGACATTGGGCGATGTCGCGCTGGATCTGCAAAAGGATCGCGATGTGCGGGCCGTTATTCTCCGGGGGGAAGGCCGCGGCTTTTGCGCCGGGAGCGATGTGGGCACGATGACGGGATTTGACGTGGTGGCAGGTCGGGCCCGTATCCATAGGGCGCACCGGGTGATCACGGCCCTCGCCAACCTCGACAAGCCAGTCATCGCCGCTGTGCGGGGGCCAACAGTGGGCGTGGGGTGGAGCATCGCCCTGGCCTGCGACCTGATTCTCGCTTCCGACACGGCCCGCTTCGGCGTGGTCTTCAAGAAAATCGGCCTCGCTCCGGATGGCGGAATGGCTTATTTTCTAACTCATTATATCGGGATGCTGCGGGCGCGCGAATTGATGATGTCGGCCCGGTTGGTGGAGGCGAACGAAGCGCTATCCATGGGGCTGGTCAATGAGGTGGTGGCGGACGACCAGTTGGAGACGCGGGCAGGCGCGCTGGCGGATGAACTCGCCGAGTCCGCGACCTTTGCGTTGGCGATGGGGAAACGGATGTTTCGAGGCGCGGTGCAGCCCAGCCTCGAATCTTTCCTCGATCTGGAAGCTCATGTCCAAAATCTCGTGTTGCGCAGCGACGATCATCGCGAGGGCGCCGCGGCCTTCCGTGAGAAACGCAAGCCGAATTTCGTCGGCCATTGATTACGAACCATCCGGAGACGTTCCATGTTCCAGCTTGACCACGAGATCGAGGCCTTTCGCGAGGAGATTCGTAAAACTGCGGAACGCGCTTTTCGGGAAAAGGCGGCTTACTGGGATGAAAAGGAAGAGTTTCCCGCCGAAAATCGGGATCTGCTCGCCAAGCTCGGCTATCTTGGCATGGTGATCCCAGAAGAATATGGCGGCTCGGGTGCGCCGGTAATCCAGGGCACGGTCCTGCTTGAAGAAATTTCCCGTGTCTGTTTCAACACCGCGCTAATAACCCAGCTGGCGCTCAACGGCCCGTCCCGGGCGATCGCCGTGCTGGGCTCGGAGGAGCAGAAGCGCCGCTGGCTGCCGGATTGTGCGCGTGGGGAGAATATGTTCGGCATTGGCATTAGTGAGCCGGGGGCCGGTTCGGCAATGACCGATATGATTACCTCGGCCGTGCCGGATGGCGACCATATTATACTCAATGGCCAAAAGGCCTATTGTACCGGCGGGCATCTTGCCACGCATATTCTCGTCTTTGCCCGCTGGGGGAAAACCAAGGGGCCGCGCGGGATTGGCGCGTTGGTGGTTGAGCGCGGCACGCCTGGTTTCGAGGTCGGTCATCCCGCTCGCAAGATGGGCGGGCGTGGTATGCCGGAGGTTGAGCTTTATTTCGATCAATGCAGGGTGCCACGTGAAAACGTAATTCTCGCTGGTGATCCTGAATCGACAGCGAGTTTCAAGCGGTTAATGAGTTCCTTTGGCCCCGAGCGGGTGGGGAATGCCGCCATGTGTTTAGGTGTGGCTCAAGGAGCGTTTGAAGCAGCGAAAGCCTATTCAGAGGAGCGGGAACAGTTTGGGCGCCCAATTTGTGAGTTCCAAGGGATTCAATGGAAGATCGCGGACATGGCGGTACAGTTGCATGCGGCGCGGCTGATGATCTACCGGGCGGCGACCAATCTTGTGGATGGGTTTCCTGATCCAAGGGAGGCCGCTATTGCCAAACTTTATGCCAACGAGATGGTACAGCGTGTGACCAACGAAGCGCTCCAGATCCATGGTCATGCCGGGTTTACCCGCGACTTTCCTTTGGAACGCATGTTGCGCGATGCGAGAGGCTTCTCCCTTGGAGGAGGTACAACCGAAATCCTGCGGAACACTATCGCCTCCATGGTTTATGGACGAAATTTTGATCAGCGCCGTGGCTGAGAGAGCCGAGTCCAGGGTTTCTATTGCACCAGAGTGAGTCTTGGGCGTGTGCTGGCCGGCGCTAGGGCACGATAAATGTTTACGTAATCTTCCGCCATCCGGCGGGCAGAAAACCGTGCTTCGAAACGGGAACGAATTAGGCCCCGGTCGAGCGTGTGGATTTTCCGTAAAGCTTCGATCGCCTCGTCTTCGTTGGACACGGTGAAACCGGTTACTCCGTGCTCGATAATTTCCGGAACAGAGCCATGATTGAAAGCGATAACGGGGGTCCCGCAAGCCATCGCCTCGATCATGACAAGCCCAAACGGCTCTGGCCAATCGATAGGCATGAGCAATGCCTTAGCGCCGGAGAGAAACTGGCTTTTTTCGCTATCTGAAATCTCCCCGATTAGTTCGGCATCTCCGGTCAGCATCGGGGCGATTTCAGCGATGAAATATGCTTCATCAACCTTATCCACTTTGGCCGCGATTTTGAGCTGTTCGCCAGCGCGTTGGGCAATCCGGATGGCGCGGTCCGCTCTTTTTTCTGGACAAATTCTGCCTAGAAACGCGACATAGGATGGCTGAACCGCAGCGGGCCGCAGCAAATCTGTTGGTAGACCGTGATAAACGGTACCGGTAAAATCGGTATCTGGCAGAGGCCTGCGTTGAGAATTCGAAATTGAAACAAGATTCGTTTTAGGCAATGCGCCGAAAACAGGCTTCAACTCGGGCTGGTCCAGCCTACCATGCAGAGTTGTGAGAAACGGTGTTGCTTGTCGCGAGAAGAGTGAAAAGGGAAAATAATCCAGATGAAAGTGGAGAATGTCGAACTCATGGGCCCGTTTATAAACGTGTTCCAGAAGCAGGAATTGAGGGGCAAGAGCATCGCGTATGGTCGAATCGAGCCTTAATGCGCGCGGCCACGCAGAAAAAAGTTCGGCGTTCGTCTTCGAGTCGCCGCTGGCGAATAATGTGACTTCATGGCCCATCTCGACGAGTTCTTCCGTTAGAAATGACACGACCCGCTCGGTCCCTCCGTAAAGTTTAGGCGGGACCGATTCGTATAATGGGGCAATTTGAGCGATACGCATTGTCTTCCACACCTCATTTTTAGTACGGAGACTGAGGATTAAGAGAGTTGATGTGGCAGTAATAAGGCACGATTTACCATGCATGGATAAACTTCAAGGAAATGACGGGTGAATTTCCAAAAAATTACATCGTCTATAACTACCAACCCGGTAGCGTTTGTTTTTAATGCTGTAAAACGTCATGCGGCTCAGCATGTCGTTATACTACTTTCGGTGGTCGCGGGGGTGGGATGCTCGGTTGGGTCGCAATATGCGGTAAAAAATCTCGTTGATGTTCTCGCAAAAGACAATATAGCCGCGGTTTGGCATGCGTTTCTGTTTTTGGCAGTGCTTATCGGGGCGGATAATTTGTCCTGGCGTGTCGGAGGTTGGATTGCTGCGAAAACATTTTCCGAGGTTACAGGTGATTTAAGGAAAATTTTATTTGAACATACACTCGGACACTCACCTGCGTTTTTTATAAATCGGCGTGCGGGCACGCTGGCAGGGCGTATTTCCGCGACCGGGAACGCGGTTTTTAGAATTGAAAGCGTCACCGTCTGGAACGTGTTGCCGCCCCTTCTGGCTGTTCTCGGTTCGGTGGTAATGATCATGTTCGTGGATGCCACAATGGGAGTGGCCTTGATTCTGGTGTCGCTCATGTTGGGCGGTCTGCTCGCTTATCTTGCTTGGCGAGGACGCCATTTGCATCAAAAATACGCCGAGGCGGCGGCGGCCGTGGATGGGCAGATTGTGGACGTGATCAACAATGTCGGCTTGGTGCGGTCGTTCGGCGGATTGTTCCGGGAAAATCGAACATTTGCCACAGAGGTCGGGAAAGAGATCGGCACGCGCCGGAACAGCCTGCTCTATTTAGAAAAACTTAGAATTCTTCACGCGGTTATTACCGCAGTGCTTACGGCCTGCCTTTTGTTTTGGATTTTGTCGCGTTGGGAAAAAGGGCAGGCAACGCCGGGTGACGTCGTGTTGGTGGTATCCCTAGGTTTTACGGTATTGCACGGTACCCGGGATCTCGCCGTGGCGCTGGTGGAAATGGTGCAGGATTGGGCGCGACTGGCCGAAGCGTTGCGCGCCTTATTGATCCCGCATGATATGCCGGATGCCCCAGAGGCACGCAAGCTCCCGGTAGCGCGCGGCGCGGTTTCGTTCCGCAATGTTGACTTCTCCTATGGCGGCGAGATGATCTTGCGCGATTTTAATTTGGACATCGAGGCGGGTGAGCATATCGGGCTGGTGGGAAAATCCGGATCAGGGAAGTCAACACTCCTGGCCTTGATCCAGCGTCATTATGATCCTGTGCGAGGCGAAATTTGCATTGATGGGATCAATATTGCCTCTTTCAGCCGTGCGGGCCTGGCCAACTTTATCTCAGTCGTGTCGCAAGATGTGCAATTGTTCCATCGGTCGATCGCTGAAAACATCCGGTATGGGCGCTGGGATGCGAGTGAGGAAGAAATTTACGCGGCGGCGCGTGCGGCCTATGCTGATGAGTTTATTCGCGCCCTTCCTCAAGGGTATGACACGCTGGTGGGAGAGCGCGGATTGCGCCTCTCCGGAGGGCAGCGACAACGCCTCGCCATCGCCCGGGCGTTTCTGCGTAATGCGCCAATTCTGCTTTTCGATGAGGCGACCTCCGCTCTCGATTCGGAATCCGAGGCGATCGTGCATCAGGCGCTGGGCGATTTGGCTGAAGGCCGCACGGTGATCGCTGTAGCCCACCGGCTCTCAACTTTGCGGGATTTCGATAGGATTGTCGTAATGGCCGGAGGTAGGATTGTCGAGCAAGGCAGCCCGGAGGATTTGTCAAGCCGTTCTGGCCCCTACCGGGATTTGCTGGAGCAACAGGCCGGCATGCCAGGGGGGTAACCCCCCGCGTGGCTATTCCTCTCTCCGGTTTTGGAGGAATATAGCCTGTCACCAGGGACAGCTTCATGCCCACGACAGACGAACTCATCTTTGCCATGAAAACCTTCGCCGGAGGCATGGCGGCTTTTTATTTTTCCTGCAAGCTTGGTCTGGACAATCCTTATTGGTCGCTCGCGACGGCTTATATAGTCGCACAGCCTTTCGCCGGGGCGGTACGCTCCAAGGCTCTTTACCGCGTCTTTGGCACCATCACAGGCGGCACGGCCGCCGTGGCGCTGGTTCCTAATCTAGTCAACGCTCCGGTTCTGCTTTCCGCCGCCATGGCGGTGTGGACAGGGCTTTGCCTATATATTTCTCTCTTGGACCGAACGCCCCGCTCCTACGCCTTTATGCTGTCAGGTTATACCGCCGCCATTATCGGTTTTCCCTCGGTTGCCGCTCCCGCCCATGTTTTTGAGACCGCCCTGGCCCGTATGGAAGAAATATCGCTCGGCATCGTCTGCACGACGGTCAGCAATATGATAATTTTTCCCCGCGCCTTGTTCCCGGTATTGTCAAGGCGTATCGCCAGCTGGGTACAACCGGGCCTAGACTGGGCAGAGGCGGCCCTGGCGGGTAAGGAGGCTTCGCCCGAAGCCCGGCAGGCACGGCGGCATCTAGCGGCAGAGGCCGCCGATACGTCTATGCTGATATCGCATCTCGCCTATGACATATTAAACGCTCGTATAGCGGTCGAGCAAATCGCCCGGTTACGGGTCTATCTCATCAGCATCATTCCAATCCTCAATTCCGTTGGAGCGCGGGTTGCGGAACTTGAACAGCTGGGAGGGATCACGCCGGCTTTGAAGGGCGTACTCGCCGCAATCTCCGCCTGGGTAAAAAGCGGAAAAGCGGAAGGCGCTGATGCCTTGCTCGAGGATATTCGCGGCTTGGAAAACGAACCCGTTCAGAATTGGCTCTCCTTGTTGCGCACGAGCCTCGCGCTGCGGCTCGAGGAGCTGGTTCGCTTGACCCATCAATCCCGCAAACTCCGCCAATACGTATTGGAAGGCAGGGAAGAGCCAGCTTCTCTGGTCCAATTAAATGCGGAGTACGTGGCGGCGGCACGCCAGCACCAGGACCAGCGGCTGGCCGTGCTTTCAGGCATTGGTGCGGCGCTCGCCGTTCTTCTGGTGTGCGCCGTATGGATTCAAACGGCGTGGAGTGCCGGCGCCGGAGCCGCGGTTCTAGCCGCGGTCGCGTGCAGCATGTCGGCGGCGCAGGACGACCCCGCGCGGGCGTTGACATCGCTCATGCGTAATATCCTGATCGTGCTGACCGGAATTTTTCTTTTAAATTTTGGGGTTTTGCCTGCCATAACCGGCTTTGACGCGCTTTGCCTGGTGCTGCTGCCTTTGGGACTCGTCATCGGGGTCATGGTTTCCCGTCCCGCGACCTTCAATACAGGCATGCGGTTCGGCGCCTTCGGCTCCACCCAACTCGCCCTCGAAAACGGATATCATGCTAATTTTCTGACGTTTGCCAATAACTCCTTTGCCTTGATCATCGGGATTTCCAGCGCCTTCATCGTCACCCGGCTCATCCGCTCAGTAGGGGCGGCGATGGGTGCGGATAGGCTTATGCGGGCCAACTGGCTGGATATCGCCGCTGCCGCCGAGGCGCGTACCGCCTATGACCGCGCGGCTTTGACGGGCATTATGATGGACCGGTTGGGGCTTATGGTGCCGCGCCTGGCCTCCGTCGCCGCTGGCGCGGATGATGCCGTGAGCATCGTGCTGCGCGATTTGCGGATCGGCTTTAACATCATCACATTGCACCATGAATTCTGGCGCTTACCGCCGGTGATGCGCGACCGTATCCAGAGAATATTCTCGATGCTCGCGGCACATTACCGTGCCGATCCGCGCGACCCCCCGCCCCAGGCGCTCCTTTTAATGCTGGATGAGGCTCTCGCCGCGCTGATGCATGACGCGAAGACTTATCGGGAAGCCCTGCTGGCGCTCTCCGGTCTTCGCACGCCGCTTTTTCCGGATGCGCCGCCACCAGATCTGGGAGGCGGAACCGCGGAGCGGAGTTTAATGCAGCCGGTACCCTCTTAATTTGATGACGCGCTACGAATGGCGTTGATGATAGCGGAGAAATCCATCTTTCCTTCGCCGGCGCTGACAAATTTTTGATAAATCTCCGCCGCGTGATGGCCTAGCTCAGTGGCCGCTCCGGCCGATTCCGCCGCTTCCTGGCTGAGCAGCAAATCCTTCAGCATCAAGGCGGAGGCAAAACCCGGCTTATATCCGTTATTGGCGGGGCTCGTCGGCACCGGACCTGGCACGGGGCAATAGGTGGTAAGGGCCCAGCACTGGCCGGAGGAGGTGGAAGCGACGTCGAACAGTGCCTGATGGGAGAGGCCCAGCTTCTCTGCCAGAACGAAGGCCTCGCCAACCGCGATCATTGAAATGCCCAAAATCATGTTGTTGCAGATTTTCGCTGCCTGGCCGGCTCCGGCTCCGCCGCAATGCACGATCTTGCGGCCCATGTGCTCGAGCACAGGCTTGGCGCGTGCGAAAGCTTCCTCGCTACCGCCCGCCATGAAAGTAAGCGTTGCGGCCTGGGCGCCGCCCACCCCGCCCGAGACCGGCGCATCCAGGCTTTCCATTTTCGCCGCCGCCGCCAAACCGTGCGCGGCGCGGGCGCTATCCACATCAATAGTGGAGCAGTCAATGAATAAGGTCCCCGGCGCGGCGGCCTGAAGAATTCCGCTTTCATATAAATCCAGCACGAGCCTGCCATTGGGCAGCATGGAGATGGCGATGTCCGCGCCTTTGACGGCATCAGAGGCGCTGGCCGCAATCTTGGCGCCGACATTGGCGGCGGCGGCATTGGCGGCGGACACCACATCAAAGCCTTGGACCTTATATCCCGCCTTCACCAGATTTGCCGCCATGGGCAGGCCCATATTGCCCAGCCCGATGAACGCGATTGTTTCGGCCATGGTTCCCCTCCCGTCCGGATTAAAAAAGCGAGTCTCCCGCTGGCTTCATATATGCCTCCACCATCGCCGGGGTGACATCCTCCAACCGGGCGGGAGACCATTGCGGGTTGCGGTCCTTATCCACCACGGCGGCGCGCACGCCCTCGTAGAAATCATCCGAGGCCAGCACGGCATGCACGGCGTCGAACTCGCGTTGCAGGCTTTGCTCTAGGGTGGTGTCCTGGCGGGCAAGGCGCAGCAGCTCGAGGGTCACCTTCATGCTGCGTGGGCATTTCCGACCCATTATTTTCAACGTTTCCGCCGCAAACGGGGTTGGGGAAGCGCGCAGCGCGGCAATGATCTCTTCGACCCGATCGAAAGCGAAGGCGCGGTCGATCTCTTCCTGGTGCGCGGCGAGCGGCGGCGGCACGGTCTGGGCGAATTTTTTCACGGTTTCGCTTGCCTCTGCGGCGGTCACAGGGAGGGCGGCCAGAGCCTCGATCAAACCGGTCAGGGTCTCGCTCGGTACGTAAAAATCGGCCAACCCGGCATAGATCGCATCCGCGCCGCCGAACGCCTCGCCGGTCAGACCCATAAAGGTGCCGATCTCACCTGGCGCACGGCTCAACAGCCAAGTGCCTCCGACATCCGGAAAGAAGCCAATACCGGTTTCCGGCATCGCCATTTTCGTGCGTTCGGTGACGATGCGTATTCGGCCATACGCGGAAATGCCGACCCCGCCGCCCATGGTGATGCCGTCCATGATGGCGGCATAGGGCTTGGGATAGCGGGCGATATGAGCGTTCATCCGGTATTCATTGCGGAAAAAGGCGAGGCTTTCGGCCATTTTCTCCCGGCCGTTCTCGTACAGAACCCGTATATCGCCGCCCGCGCAAAGCCCGCGCTCACCCTCGCCAGTAACGAGAACGAGACCGATGGAAGGGTCACTTTCAAAACGATCGAGGGCAGACTCGACGGCGAGGATCATCGGTAGGGACAGGCTGTTGATCGCCTTCGGCCGGTTGAGACGGATACGCCCGAGTGCCCCGCGCGTTTCCAACAGCACGTCCTGGGTTTCGCTCATGTTTGTCTAGCCTTTCCCGGTCAGTCCGCGCGCGATAATCACCCGCATGATCTCGTTGGTGCCTTCGAGGATCTGGTGAACCCGCAGATCACGCACGATTTTTTCGATGCCGTAATCAGCAAGATAACCATAGCCGCCATGGAGCTGGAGCGCCTGGTTCGCCACCTCGAAACCAGCATCGGTGACGAATTTTTTGGCCATCGCGCAGAGCCGCGTCGCATCCTGTGCCTTGGCGTCCAGGGCGGAGGCCGCCCGCCAGAGGAAGGTGCGCGCCACTTCGAGATCCGTCGCCATATCCGCGAGGCGGAATTGCAGAGCCTGGAATTCGGTCAGGCTTTGACCGAATGCCTTGCGGTTCGCCATATAGGCGAGGGTTTTTTCAAAAGCCGTCTGGGCGCCGCCTAGCGAGGCCGCCGCGATGTTGAGCCGCCCGCCATCCAGCCCGGCCATGGCGATTTTGAAGCCGATGCCTTCCGGACCGAGCCGGTTTACCACGGGCACGCGTAACTCTTCCAGGATCACCTGCCGCGTCGGCTGGGCGTTCCAGCCCATTTTTTGCTCATTCGGGCCGAAGGAGAGCCCCGGCATGTCTTTCTCGATGATCAGGCAGGAGATACCGCGTGGTCCATCCTCGCCGGTGCGGACCATGACGGCGTAGATATCCGCCGCTCCGGCCCCTGAAATGAATTGCTTGACGCCGCTGACGATATACTCATCCCCGTGGCGTATCGCTTTGGTGCGTACGGCCGCCGCGTCCGACCCGGCGGCGGGCTCTGTCAGGCAATAGCTCGCGAGATGCTCCATGCTGCATAGTTTCGGCAGATAACGGGCGCGCTGGGTCTCGTCGCCAAAGCGGTCGATCATCCCCGCGACCATATTATGGATCGAAAGATAGGAGGCGAGGGAGGGGCAGCCTGTCGCCAGCGCCTCGATGATGAGGGCGGCGTCGAGCCGCGTGAGACCCGAGCCGCCATGCGCCTCGTCCACATAGATGCCGCCCATGCCGAGCGCCGCTGCGGCGCGCAGTGTCTCGACGGGGAAGATCCGCTCGCGGTCCCAAAGCGCGGCATGGGGGGCCAGATGTTCATCCGCGAAAGCGCGCGCCATGTCGCGGATGGCGATTTGTTCCTCCCCCAGGCCGAAAGGCGGGCCGCCCATCTTAGCTCATAGTGGGGATGACGAAAGAAGCGCCGTCCCGGTTGGTCGAAGGCCAGCGCGCCGTCACGGTCTTGGTCTTGGTATAAAAGCGGAAGGCGTCCGGCCCGTGTTGGTTGAGATCGCCAAAAGCTGAGCGTTTCCAGCCGCCAAAGGTATGGTAGGCGATGGGGACGGGGATTGGCACGTTGATCCCAACCATACCCACTTGCACCCGGCTGGCGAAATCCCGCGCCGCGTCTCCGGATTGCGTGAAGATGGCAACGCCATTGCCGTATTCGTGATCGGTGGCCAGAGCCAACGCTTCTTCATAAGTGCCCGCGCGCACCACGGAGAGCACTGGGCCAAAAATTTCTTCCTTATAGATGCGCATCGCCGGCGTCACATGATCAAACAGGCTTCCGCCTATATAAAAACCATTTTCATAGCCTTGCAGCCTAAAGCCGCGTCCGTCCACCAGCAGCTTGGCACCTTCCTTCTCGCCGATGCCGATATAGGATTCAACACGGGCCAGCGCCTCTTTGGTCACCAGGGGGCCGTAATCGGCGCTCGCATCCGTGGCGGGGCCAATTTTGAGAGCCTCGACGCGGGGAGTGAGCTTTGCCACCAGCCGCTCCGCCGTTTCCTTGCCGACCGGCACCGCCACCGAAATCGCCATGCAGCGCTCGCCCGCTGAGCCATATCCCGCACCGATCAGCGCATCCACGGTTTGGTCAAGATCCGCGTCAGGCATGATGATCGCGTGGTTTTTGGCGCCGCCGAAGCATTGGGCGCGCTTGCCTGTGGCGGCAGCGCGTCCGTAAATATATTGCGCGATTGGCGTGGAGCCAACGAAGCCGACCGCGGCGATGTCCGGGTCATCGAGAATGGCATCCACTGCCTCCTTGTCGCCATTCACCACGTTGAGAATGCCGGGGGGTAACCCCGCCTCAAGAAACAGCTCGGCCAGGCGCAGCGGTACGGAGGGGTCGCGCTCGGAGGGTTTTAGGATCATCGCATTGCCGCAGGCCAGGGCGGGCGCAGCCTTCCAAAGCGGGATCATAGCCGGAAAATTGAATGGGGTGATGCCCGCCACCACCCCGAGGGGCTGGCGCATGGAATAAACGTCGATACCGGAGCCGGCGGAATCCGAGAACTCACCCTTCAAGAGATGCGGCGCGCCGATGGCGAATTCTACCACCTCCAGGCCGCGTTGGATATCGCCCTTGGCGTCGGGCACTGTCTTGCCATGCTCGCTGGCCAAAAGCTCGGCCAGGCTGTCATATTCTTTATGGACCAGCTCCAGGAATTTCATCAGCACCCGGGCCCGGCGTTGCGGGTTGGTCGCGGCCCAGCCGGGCTGGGCCGCCTTGGCATTTTCTACCGCCGCGCGCAGCTCCGCCGCCGTCGCCAGAGCCAGCTTGGCCTGTACCGAGCCAGTGGAAGGGTTGAATACCTCCGCGAACCGGCCACTACCGCCCGCGACGCGCTTGCCGCCGATGAAATGTCCGATTTCCCGCATGGTTTGCTTCCTCCATTTCCTAGCCGGCCGCCAAATGAGGCCCGGCGCGATGGCGGATGGGATGGCATGAAAGACCATGCCGTTCAAGAGAGCTCGAACGGCATGTTTTATAGTGGTGAGACGTTTTAGAAGCTCTGAGCGAGCCTCACCCCTTCATCTATGGCCCGCAGGGCGTCAAGCTCCGCCGCTTCCTCGGCGCCGCCGATCATGGTCGCGGCGATACCTCGGCTGGCCAGGGCTTCGGCCAAGGAGCGCTCGGATTCCTGCCCCGTGCAGAGCACGATGGTATCCGCCGCGATAATCCTTAGGGCGCCGTCCACCAGGATATGCAAGCCGGCATCGTCCACCCTCTCGTAGGTGACGCCGGAAATCCCCTCCACCCCATGCTTGCGCAGCGAATTGCGCAATATCCAGCCGGTCGATACTCCAAGACCGGCGCCTTGCTTGGCTGTTTTGCGCTGCAGCATGAGAATTTGTCGCTGGGCGGGCAGTGGAGCCAAAGGATCACCGGCCAGCGCGCCAGCGGTCTCGAAGCGGCTATCAACACCCCAGCTGGCAAAAAAGCCCTCCTCTTTTCTCGCTTCGTCCGGGTCCACCGCGAGAAATTCGGCGACGTCATGGCCGATTCCGCCCGCGCCCATCACCACCACCGATTTCCCAGCCTGGCGCGCGCCGGAAAGAATTTCGGCATATGTCACGACCTTGGGATGATCGATGCCAGGCAGGTCGGGGATGCGCGGCGTCACGCCGGTCGCGATCACCACATGATCGAAACCGGTCAAATCCTCAACCTCGGCCCGGTGGCCGAGCCGCAGGACGACGCCATATTTCTTCAACTGGCCGGCATAATAGCGTAGCGTGCCATCGAACTCATCCTTGCCGGGGGCGGCGCGGGCAAGATTGAGTTGGCCGCCCAGCCGGTCGCTGGCCTCGAAAAGCGTTACCCTATGGCCAAGCCGCGCGGCCTCGGCCGCTGCCGCCATGCCCGCCGCGCCGCCCCCCACCACCGCGATTTTGCGCGGGTGATCCGAGGGGGTTTCCCTGAATTCCGTCTCATGCCCGGCGCGGGGATTGACGAGGCAACTCACGGTTTTCTCAGAAAAAATGAAATCGAGGCAGGCTTGGTTACAAGCGATGCAAGGGTTGATTTCATCCGCCCGCCCTTCACGCAGTTTTCTGGCAAAATGCGGGTCGGCCAGAAGCGGTCGCGCCATGGAAATCAAATCGGCGTCGCCCGAGGCGAGTATGTCCTCGGCGATTTCAGGGGTATTGATCCGGTTAGAGGCCACGACCGGGATCGACACTGCCGCTTTAACGCGGGCGGTGGCCTTGCGCCAGGCGGCGCGGGGCACGGGATAGGCGATGGTAGGCACCCGGGCCTCATGCCAGCCGATGCCGCTGTTGAGTATATCTGCTCCTGCGGCCTCGAGCCGGCGCGCCAGAGCCGCGATCTCCCCGGCTGGCGCGCCATCCTCGACGAGGTCCGCCACGGAAATGCGATAAATGATTAGCAATTGCGGGCCACAGCGTTCCCGCACGGCCCGCACGATCTCCACGGGGAAACGGTGCCGGTTTTCAGCGCTGCCGCCCCAATCATCCTTCCGGTGGTTGGTATGGAGCACGGTGAATTCATTGATTAAATAGCCTTCCGAGCCCATGATTTCGACCCCGTCGAACCCGGCGGCCTGAGCATTGGCGGCGGCTTCGGCAAAATCCGCGATGGTACGGTGAATATCCGCCTCGGTCATTTCCCGCGGGGTGAACCGATTGATGGGGGCGCGGATGGGAGAGGGAGCCACACAGCCTTCAAATTTGGCATACCGCCCCGCGTGGCAGATCTGTGCGCAGATGAGGCTGCCCTCCTGATGGACGGCATCGCAGATGGGGGTGAGTTCACGCGCCGCCTCGGCATGATCGAGCCGGGGGCCTTCCAGATCGAACCGCCCCTCGGCATTCGGGGCGAAGCCACCCGTGACGATGATCGCGGCTTCGCCCCGGGCGCGTTCCTGGTAAAAGGCGATCTGCCGCTCCAGCCCATCGGGAGCCGTTTCCAGCCGCGTATGCATTGAGCCCATGATGACCCGGTTCCGCAGCTCATGGCGTCCGGCGCGGAGGGGCGATAGCAGCGTTTGGTAGCGTGCGGTCTCGGTCATGGTCACAATCCTCCCTTTAGTGTCTTGCCAGGCATTCTAACGTTTGTTAGGTTTTTGAAAAGTAGGTCACGCGCCGGGAGGGTGGTTTGAGGCATGGTTCCGGTTTTCCCGCTTCGCCGGATAGGACATCCGGCGGGGAACGGCGTGTGGCCTGAATAATTTTTTATAAAATTCAAGGAGTCCAGAATGAGTGGCCCGGTCAATGTGAGCAAGGATGGGAGTGTCGGCATCATCGAATTGGCAAGGCCCGACAAGTTCAATTGCCTCTCGGTTGCTGTGCATGAGGCGATTTCCCAGGCGCGGGCCGGGTTCGAGGCGGATCATTCGGTCCGCTCCATTCTCATCCGCGCCCAAGGCAAGCATTTCTGTACCGGAGCGGATCTGATCGAGGTCAAGGGCAAGCTCCAACACCCCAAGGCGCTCGATCACTTCATATCATTTGGCATGGAAAATTTGCGGGCACTGGAAAAAAGCGCTCTGCCAGTAGTGGTGGCGGTGCAGGGATTGTGCCTCGCTGGCGGCATTGAGTTGATGCTGGCTTGTGATGTTTGTTTCGCGGCGGAGAGCGCGCAGTTCGGGGATCAGCACGCCCAGTTCGGTCTGATCCCAGGGTGGGGCGGTTCGCAGCGGCTAACGCGCCTGATGGGCGTGCGGCGGGCGCTGGACCTCATGTTTTCCGCCCGCTGGTTGAAAGCGGCGGAGGCGAAGGAAGCGGGTTTGGTCAATTATGTCGTATCTGACGGCGAACTCCAAGAAGCCGCGATGGCCTATTGCCGGAAATTGGAAACGCGCTCCCGCATCGGCCTTGCGGAAATGAAGAGGCTCGCGCGCGAGGGGGATGACATGACCATCGATCAACAAATGCGGCTTGAGCGTGATGCTGTTCTGCGCGCGTTGCCGAGCGGCGACGTGGCCGAAGGTTTGGATGCATTCGAAAATCGCCGTCAACCAATTTTCAAAGGGTAACGATAATCATGGATTTTACTTTGAACGATGAGCAGCGTCAAATCTATGAATATGGCGGGCAGTTGGCGCAGAAATTCAGTAATACCTATTGGCTGGACCACGCGCGCCGGCACGAATTCCCGCGGGAGATGTTTCAGCAGATCGCGAGCGACGGTTATCTCGGCATCATGGTGCCTGAACAATATGGCGGCGCCGGCCTTGGCATGACGGAGATGGCGCTGTTCATGGAAGGTACGGCCAATCACGGCATCCCGCTGCTGATGATGGTGGTGGGGCCTACCATGTCGCTTGCGCATATTGCTGCTCATGGTACCGAATATCATAAGAAAGAATTGCTTCCCGCGGCTTGCCGGGGCGAAATTCAGTTCTGCTTCGCGATTACCGAGCCGGGTGCTGGATCCAATACCATAAAGGCGACGACGCTGGCCAAACGAAACGGCAACCGTTTCAGCCTCTCAGGCGAGAAAACCTTCATCACCGGGGTGGACGTGGCGGATTATTGCCTGGTGGTGGCGCGGACCAAGCCATATACCGAAGTCCAGCGCAAAACGGACGGATTCACTTTGTTCGTCGTCGATCTCAAGAAGAAGGGTGTGGATAAACAGAGGGTCAAGGTGTCGATTCCGCTGCCTGAAGAACAGTGGACGCTTTTCTTCGATAATGTCGACCTTGGACCCGAGGATATCGTAGGCGAGGTGGATCATGGATTCTCCATCCTGTTCGACAGCCTAAATCCTGAGCGCATCATTCTGGGCGCGCTGTGCTGCGGAATAGGGCGTTATGTCCTTAATAAAGCGGTACGCTATGCCTCAGAGCGTAATGTTTTCGGCCAGCCGATCGGCGCGCATCAGGGCGTGCAGCACCCGCTGGCCAAAGCCTATACGGCGGTTGAGATGGCGAGCCTGATGACCCGGCGGGCGGCCTGGGAATTTGACAACAAACTGCCGGCGGGCGCGTCTTCCAACATGGCGAAATATGCCGCCGCAGAGGCGGGGATCGAGGCCGTGGATGCCGCGTTGCAGGCGCATGGTGGCTCGGGTTTTACCGAGGATACGGGGATTTATGAGATGTATCCGCTGGTGCGCCTGCTGCGCACGGCGCCCGTGAACCGCGAACTCTGCCTGAGTTTCATCGGCGAAAAAGTGATGGGACTGCCGCGGTCTTATTGAGCGATTGGGGAGGACGAGTATGGAATTTGGAATGCGTTACCGCCGGGCTGACGCGGCCGAAAAGGCTAAAGGTAAATTTTGGCATGATATAGAGGGCATGCCCTTGAGCGAGATTCGCCGCATCCAGGAGCGGCGCCTGGTTGAGCAAATGGCCTATTTGAAAACCCACTCCCCTTTTTATCAAGACAAATTTGCCAAGGCGGGGGTCAGTTTCGACGAGATTCGCACGATCGAGGATCTCCAGAAGATTCCTTACACCTTTAAAACTGAACTGCGTGAGAGTCTGGCGGCTGAGCCTCCCTTCGGCCGCCATCGCGCCGCGCCGATGGCTGATATCATCCAGGTCCAGGCCTCGTCCGGCACCACCGGGAGTCCGTCTTATGTTGCACTGACCGAGCCGGACGCCGAAGCCTGGCATGAAATGACGGCCCGCTGTTTTTTCGCCAATGGTGTGCGGCCAGGCGATCTGGTATTGCATGCTTTCTCGCTGGCGAAAGGCTTTGTCGGTGGTATACCCGTGGTGCAGGGGCTCCAATACATGGGCGCGATCGATCTGCCGATCGGCGCTGATGGCGGCATCGACCGGCTTTTGCGTGTTTGCGCCGATCTCAAGCCGCGCTGCATGGTGGGTGCGCCCAATTTCGTCCTGCATCTGGCCGAGAAGGCGCCTGAGATCGTGGGCAAGCAGGCGCACGAACTTGGCGTTCAGCGAGTCATTGTCGGCGGCGAGCCGGGTGGAGGTATTCCCGCCATCCGTGCCAAAATTGAGGCCGCCTGGGGAGCAAAATGCACCGAGATGATGGGGGGCACCGATTTCGGCGTTACCTATTGGGCGGAGTGTGAAGAGCAATCGGGCATGCATATGGTCAGCCTCGATCATATTCTCACTGAGTTGCTCGACCCTGAAACCGGCAAGATCATCCCGATGGAAAGCGGGGCGAAGGGAGAGCTGATCTATACCGCGCTGGGGCGGCAGGCGAGCGCGCTGGTGCGGTTCCGCTCCGGCGACTATGTCGAGATTCTCGGCACGACTTGCTCTTGCGGGCGCACCGGCCCAAAGATCCGCTGCACCGGCCGTACTGATGATATGCTGATCGTGCGCGGAGCCAATGTTTTTCCTTCCGCGATCAATAGCATCATCAATGAGCTGGTGCCGGAGACCAATGGCGTGATGAGGATCGTGGCTGATTTCGAAGGGCATACCACACAATCGCCGCTCAAAATCATCGTCGAGCGCGGCCCTGGCCAGGATCCAAGCGATGATCCGGCTCTGAAGAAAAAAATTGAGCAGCGCCTTCATGACGCGTTGGTCTTCCGGGCCGATGTGCGGCTCGTTCCTCCAGGCACGTTCGAGAAGCCTGGCGTCGCTAAAGTTGCCTTCGTTTTGAGAAAGTATCCCCAACTGCCATGACAAAAATGAAATCCCTGTTGGATGCCGGCTCAGAGGAGTTCCGCGCCAACGACGCGTTCTACCGGGCCAAGGTGGCGGAGCTTCAATCCTTGCGGCGCTTACAGCGCGTGGGCGGCCCCGAAAGCGCCCGCAAGCGCCACGTGGATAAAGGCAAGTTGCTGCCGCGCGAGCGCGTGGAGCGGCTGCTTGATCCAGGCACGCCTTTTCTCGAATTGGCGGAACTCGCTGGGCTCAATAAATATGAGGGCGTGCCGCCAGGGGCCAGCATTATTACCGGCATCGGCTTGATCGAAGGCCGGTATTGCATGATCATCGCCAATGACGCCACGGTAAAGGGCGGCACATATTTCGGCATGACCTGCAAGAAGCATGTTCGCGCCCAGCGCATCGCCTGGGCCAATCGTCTGCCGGTAATCACGCTGGTGGATTCGGGGGGGGCCTTCCTGCCGGATCAGGAAAACATCTTTCCGGATGAAGGGCAGTTCGGCTCCATCTTTTACCAGCAGATCGGCATGTCGGGCGAGGGAGTGCCGCAGATCGCGGTGGTCATGGGGCCCTGCACAGCGGGAGGGGCCTATATTCCCGCCCTTTGCGATGAGGCGGTGATCGTCCGGGGGCAGGGCTTCATGTATCTCGGCGGGCCGGAATTGACCTTTGCCGCCACGGGTGAGCGGGTGGATAACGAGACGCTGGGCGGCGGTAAAATGCATTGCTCGGTGTCGGGCGTCACAGACCATCTGGCGGAGAATGACGCCCATGCCCTGGCGATTACTCGTAATATCGTCAAGCATCTGGGAGAAAAACCTCAACCGCGGAAAACGCCACTCGCGCCGCAGCCGCCCGCTTATCCGGTTGAGGAAATTTATGGCATTGTCAGCCGCGACGCTAAGGTTCCTACCGATAACCGCGAGATCGTTGCCCGGCTGCTGGACGGTAGCGAGTTTCACGAGTTCAAGCCGCTTTATGGCGATACGCTGATGACTGGCTGGGGCCGCATCCATGGCCACGAGGTGGGAGTGCTCGCGAATACCGGGGTTTTATTCGTGGAATCGGCGCTTAAGGCCGCTCATTTCATCAGCCTGTGTGTCCAGCGGGACATTCCGCTGGTCTTCCTGGCTGATGTCAGTGGTTTCATGGTCGGCCGTGATGTCGAGCAGGCGGGCATCGCCAAGGCAGGCGCCAAGATGATCACCGCCATGTCCTCGGCCAAGGTGCCCAAATTCACCGTCATCACCGGCGGGTCTTACGGAGCCGGCTATCTCGCCATGTTGGGCCGCCCCTTCCGGCCGGACGCGACCTTCGCCTGGCCCACCGGACGGGCGGCGATCATGGGGCCAGAGCAGGTGGCGAGCGTGCTCGCCCAGGTTCGCGCCCAGATCAACGAGCGCGAGGGCAAAAGCTGGACCCGCGAGGAGGAGGAAGCCTTCAAGGCGCCGATCCGGAAGGAATATGAGGATTTTCAGGGAGCCTATAATTTTGCTTCCAATCTTTGGATCGATAGCGTGATCGAACCGTGTGAAACCCGGGACGTGCTGGCGATGATGCTGGACATTACTTCCCGGCGGCCCAAGGTTGAAACCCATTTCGGCGTCTTCAGGATGTGAGGCGAAACCAGATGAAAATCAAAACGCTTCTCATCGCCAATCGTGGCGAAATCGCCTGCCGCATCGCCCGCACCGCGCGGGAACTCGGCATTACCCCTGTGGCTGTCCATTCGGAGGCTGACGCGAACGCGCTGCATGTGCGCGAGATCGGCCAGTCATTCTGCATTGGCGGCGGCCCTGCCTCGGAGAGCTATCTGCGCATTGACGCGGTGGTGGCGGCGGCGAAAACCGCCGGGGCGGATGCCATTCATCCGGGGTATGGTTTCCTGGCGGAAAATCCAGAATTTGCCCGCGCTGTGGAGGCGGCGGGCATGATCTTCATGGGGCCGACGCCGGAGACATTGGAACGCTTCGGCGACAAGGCCAGCGCCAAGGAGGCTGCGATCGCGGCGGGCGTGCCCGTGATCGCAGGGGCGGAGGGCGCCCGTTCCAACCCGGAGGAAATCGCGGCCGAGGTGCGGCGAATGGGATTGCCCGTGCTGCTCAAGGCCGTGGGCGGCGGCGGCGGCCGCGGGCAGCGTCTCGTCACCAGCGAGGCGACGCTAATGGCCGATATCGAAGGCGCTTTGCGCGAAGCGAAATCCACCTTCGGTTCAGAAGGCTTGCTCCTCGAACGCTTTCTGCCGAGCGCCCGCCATGTCGAGATTCAGATCGCTGGGGATGGCAAAGGGCATGTCATTCATTTGTTCGAGCGCGACTGCACCTTGCAAAGGCGGCATCAAAAAGTCATCGAGGAAGCCCCCGCCTGGGGTCTGCCCCGGCCTTTGCTCGACAAGATCGCGCATGACGCTGTGCGGCTGGGTAAAACGCTGGCGTATCGCGGCCTGGGCACGGTTGAATTTCTTGTCGCCGGTGAGGAATATTTCTTTCTGGAAGTCAATCCACGCATTCAGGTCGAGCATCCGGTTACCGAGGCGATCACCGGACTCGACCTTGTTGCCTTGCATTTGCGTGTGGCCGAAGGTGAGGGGTTGGGCATGACCCAGGCCGATCTCAAGATCAATGGCCATGCCGTCGAAGCCCGCCTTTATGCTGAGGATCCGGCGATGCAATTCGCGCCTTCCACCGGCAAACTGACCACGCTCAGCCTGCCCGCCGGGTTGCGTATCGATAGCGGCGTGGAGGCGGGGGACGCTGTCACACCTTATTATGATCCGATGATCGCCAAGCTGATCGTGCATGCGCCAGACCGGGAGACGGCCCTGGCCCGCCTGGCGCAGGCGCTTGATCATGTCGCGGTGGAAGGCGTGCAGACCAACCGCGCTTTTCTTGCGGCTTTAGCGCGTGATCCGGATTTCGCCCGCATGCGGGTGCATACGCGCTGGATCGATGAGCGCCTGGACGAATTGTTGCGTCCGCGCGAACTCGTCCATAATCGGTTGTGGAAAGCACTCGCCGCTGTATTGTTCATGGCGGAGCCGCGCCGGGATGGCATGGCTGATCCCTCGATCAATCGCGACATCTACACCGGATGGCGGCTTGGCCTCGGGGGCGGCGCCATGGAAGCCAGGCAATTGGTGATTCTGACCGATGATGCGGGAGACTCGGAGGAGTTCCGCGTAGGCCCCGTAAAAGCCGGTGAACATTACGAGGTGATCGCCGAAAATGGCGAAGCGCTCATGCTGGCTGCGCATGAGTTAAAGCGGGGCCGCTGGCGCGTGAGCGAAGGCGGGGCCGTGCATATGGTGACGGTTAGACGCGGCCCCGGCGTCATTGAGATCGACACGCCGGAAGGATGTGTTCTGTACCGTCCCGCTCCCGCCTTGGCCTTTGCGGAAAGCGATACAGCGGCGGATCGCGCGGTCATCTCTCCCCTGACCGGCTTGATCGTGGATGTCAAGGTTGCCGAGGATCAGACTGTTTCTGAGGGCGAGGTGATCGCGGTGATGGAGTCGATGAAACTGGAAATCTCAATCCGGGCACCCGCGGCGGGTATCGTCAAGAATATTGTCGTCACGAAAGGCGCCATGGTCGACCGGGGCCGGGTCATTGCTGAAATTTTGCCGCCCGAGGAGGCAGGTGCATGAGCGATTTTCCTAAATTCGTCGAATTCCGCGAGGAGGGGCCGCGCGAAGGCTTCCAGATCGAGAAGAAAATCTATCCGATCGAACAGCGCGTCGAGCTTTTGAATATGCTGAGCGAGACTGGGCTGAAGCGTATTCAGGTCGGAAGCTTCGTCAGCCCGCAATACGTGCCGCAAATGGCGGATACGGGCGAGTTATTCGAGCGGATCGAGCGCAAGCCGGGCGTGAAATACACCTCGCTCTGGCTGAACGAAAAGGGATTCCGCAAAGCGCTGAGCGCTCATAAAGTGGATCTCGATCCCCGCCTCCTATTTTATCCATCCGAGAAATTCGCGCGCGCAAACAACAATTGCTCGTCCGCAGAAATACGGGAGAAGCAGCGGGATTGGGTGCGCCTCTACAAGCAAGAAGGCCTGAGGGTGGATGCGGCCTATGTAATGACAGCATTCGGCTGCAATCTCGAAGGTCCGATTCCGCAGGAGCGGATTCTCGATGATTTCCGCTTCGTTTTACAACTTTGCCAGGAAGAAGATATTCCCGTTCCCATTCTGGTGATCGCCGATACGATGGGCTGGGGAAATCCCGAGGCGGTGAAGCGTATGATCGGCGCGTTGCGCGAAATGGCTCCCCAGGCTCGGATTGGGATGCATATTCACGACACGCGCGGCATGGGCATCGCCAATCTCTACGCGGCGCTTTCCATGGGGGTGGACATGTTTGAAAGCTCGGTAGCGGGGTTGGGCGGTTGTCCCTTTGCGGGGCACGGCCATGCCCGGGCCGCCGGAAATGTTTGCACCGAGGATGCCGTGTTTCTTTGCCGCGAACTCGGCATCGAGACAGGGATTGATCTCGATAAGCTGATCGCGGCGGCGCAAAAGGCCGAGGAAATCATCGGCGCGCCCTTGATGGGACGGGTGATGCATTCCGGCGGGCTGGATAAATACCGCAAGGCGGCATGAAGGGCTTCAAGGATATTTGACATGGCAAAGCGTAAAGAGAAAATTACCTCAAAAATCGCCTGGAGCACACCGGATAGAATCTGCGTGCGCGGTCTCGATCTTCCCAATGAGATCCTCGGACACATGGATCTCGGCGATTTCGCCTTTTTACAATTAATGGGCCGCAAGGCGACACCGCAAGAGAGCCGGGTGCTCAATGCCATCCTCATCACTTTGGTCGAGCATGGGATTACCCCTTCGGCGCTCGTCGCGCGCATGACCTATATGGGCGCGCCCGAATCCCTCCAGGCGGCAGTGGCGGCCGGGTTGTGCGGTCTGGGTTCGGTGTTTGTGGGCTCGATGGAGGGGGCCGCAAAAATGCTCTCCGAGGCGCTGCCGCGCGAGAAGGTTGGCTCTGGCGCCGATCTTGATGCTATCGCCGCCGCGACCGTTGAGAAATTCCATGCTGCCAAGGCGATTGTGCCGGGGCTGGGCCATCCGTTGCACAAGCCGGTAGATCCGCGGGCGCCGCGCCTGTTCCAGATCGCCGCCGAGAATGGCATGTCTGGCGAGTATGTGGCACTGGTTCAGAAAATACAGGCTCAGGCGGAAAAGACTTCCGGCAAGGTGTTGCCGATCAATGCCACGGGGGCGATCGGCGCGATCTGTTGCGAGTTTGGCTTTCCGTGGAAAATCGTGCGCGGATTCGGCGTGATGGCGCGGGCGATTGGACTCGTCGGGCATATTTTCGAGGAAAGCCAGGACCCGATTTCCTTCGAGATCTGGCAGCGTGCCGAAGCCGAAATTTTGGAAACATCCGGTCCCAAGCCCAAGTGATCGGGCGGCTTGATCCTCGACGCCAATTCGATCACACAGCACGGAACGGAAAACGGAATCAGGAGTAGGATATTGACCACCTCTAAAGCCGCAGAGCAGGAATCGCATGCTGAGATCCGCGCCGAAGTGCGCAAGCTTTGCGCCGCGTTTCCAGGCTCTTATTGGCAAGAACTGGACCGCAAGGATGCTTATCCGGCTAAATTCGTCCAAGCCTTAACCGAGGGAGGCTGGCTTTCGGCGCTTATTCCGGAAGAATATGGCGGCTCGGGACTCGGCCTTTCAGCGGCCGCGGCGATCCTCGAAGAGGTGCAGCGCGCGGGCTGCAATGGCGCTGCCTGCCACGCGCAGATGTATATTATGGGCGCGCTGCTGCGCCATGGCAGCCCGGAACAGAAGGCTAAATATCTGCCCAAAATCGCCAGCGGCGAGTTACGTTTGCAGGCCTTCGGGGTGACGGAGCCGACCAGCGGCACCGACACCGCCTCTCTGCGCACCGTGGCGCGCCGGGAAGGTGATCATTACATCGTCAACGGCCAAAAAATCTGGACATCGCGGGCGGAGTATTCCGACCTGATGCTGCTGCTGGCGCGCACCACGCCGCTGGACGCGGTGAAAAAGCGCACGGACGGATTGTCCATTTTTCTGCTGGATATGCGCGAGGCCAAGAAGGCAGGGCTTACCATTCGTCCTATTCCCACCATGATGAACCATTCCACCACAGAAGTGTTTTTCGACAATGTGATGGTTCCCGCCAAGAATCTGATTGGCGAAGAGGGTAGGGGTTTCCGTTATATCCTCTCAGGCATGAATGCGGAACGTATCCTGATCGGCTCTGAATCCATTGGCGACGCCAAATGGTTCATCGATAAAGCAACCGCTTATGCCAATGAGCGGGTGGTGTTTGGACGGCCGATCGGTAAGAATCAGGGTATCCAGTTCCCCATTGCCAAAGCCTATGCGCGGATGCGGGCGGCGGAATTGATGGTGCATCGAGCCGCCGGCTTGTTCGAAGCCGGAGAGAATTGCGGTGCCGAGGCCAATATGGCGAAGATGCTCGCCGCGGAGGCCGCCTGGGAGGCGGCGGAGGCCTGCGTGCAAACCCATGGCGGGTTCGGCTTTGCGGCGGAATATGATGTTGAGCGTAAATTCCGCGAAACCCGGCTTTACCAAGTGGCGCCGATCTCCACCAATCTCATCCTGAGTTTCATCGCCGAGCATGTGCTCGGCATGCCAAGGTCGTATTGATATGAGTGCGTTGCCGCTGGAGGGATTGCTGGTCGTCAGTATCGAACAGGCCGTCGCCGCGCCATTTTGCAGCGCGCGTCTGGCTGATGCCGGCGCGCGGGTGATCAAGATCGAGCGCCCGGAAGGCGATTTCGCCCGGTATTATGACGCGGCGACGCCTGCGGGGAGTTCTTATTTCATCTGGCTGAACCGCGGCAAGGAATCGGTGGTGCTCGATCTGACGCAGCCCGAGGCACGCGAACAATTGCGGGCCATCATCGCCCAGGCCGATGTGCTGATTCAAAACCTGAAACCAGGGGCGATGGCGCGGCTTGGGCTTTCCATCGAATCCCTCCGCGCTGCCTATCCCCGGCTCATCTGTTGCTCCATCACAGGTTATGGAGATGAGGGACCGCTCGCCAACCGCAAAGCTTATGACCTGCTCATCCAGGCCGAATCAGGGTTGGCTTCCATTACCGGCGGCCCGGAAGGGCCGGCGCGCGTTGGCATATCCGTCGTTGACATCTCAACCGGCGTTACCGCGCAGACCGCCATTTTAGAGGCGCTGATCGGACGGGGACGCACGGGTGAGGGCGCAGATATCCGCATCTCGATGTTCGATGTGATGGCGGATTGGATGGCCGTGCCGCTCTACAACGCCGAGCAGGGCAATCCTCCAAAACGCTCGGGGCTTTCGCATACCTCCATTGCGCCTTATGGGGTGTTTTCCACTGCGGATGGGCGGCAAGTTCTCATTTCCATTCAGAATGAGAGGGAATGGAAGGCGTTTTGCGCGGGCGTGCCCGGACTTGCCTGGATGGCTTCCGATCCACGTTTTGCGAGTACAGTGCTGCGGGTCGCCAACCGGGCCGAGACCGACGCTGCCGTGGCGCAGGCGTTCGGCGCGCTGTCAGCGGCGGAGTTGCTCAAGCATTTGACCAAGGCGGACATCGCCTTTGCGGAGGTGAACGATATGGAGGCGCTTTCCCGCCACCCGCATTTGCGACGGATCACGGTGAGAAGCGCTGCGGGGGAAATATCGTTTCCAGCTCCGGCGCCAATCGTTCGCGGGGCCGAACGCCATTACGGACCGGTGCCGTCGCTGGGTGAGCATACCCAGGCCGTTCTTACGGAATTCTGCGGGAAAGATTGAGAAGGGGGGTGATGGCATGGATCTCGGCTTGAAGGATAAAGTGGCGATCGTCACCGGGTCTGGGCGGGGCATAGGCGCGGTCACCGCCAGGGCCCTGGCCGAGGAAGGCGCTAAAATCGTCATTACCGACATCAATCCCGATACCACCGAGGCCACGCGGGGCGCCCTGGCCGTCGAGGGTTATGAGGTGATCGGAGTGCCCTGCGATGTCCGAAACAAGGCCAGCGTGGCGGCAATGGTTGATAAAGCGGTCGAGGCGTTCGGCACGGTCCATATTCTCGTCAATAATGCGGGCTTTCCGCGCGACAATTACATCACCAAGATGCCGGAGGAGGATTGGGACGCGGTTGTCGAGGTCATACTCAAGGGCGCGTATCTCTGCTCAGCGGCGGTCGTGCCCCATATGATGAAGCAGCAATACGGCCGGATCGTGAATATCTCCTCCCGGGCGCATTTCGGCAATCCAGGCCAAACAAATTATTCCGCCGCCAAGGCGGGCATCATCGGTTTCACCCGCGCGCTCGGGATGGAACAAGGCCGCTTCAACGTCACGGTCAATGCCATCGCGCCAGGCTTCATCGCCACTGAGATGATCGCCGCTTTACCCCATTACGAGAAGATCAAGCAGCGGGCACTGGCGATGAACACCGTTCCACGCCTGGGCACTGAGCGTGATATCGCCAATGGGGTGCTTTTTCTGGTCTCCGAAGCGGCGGGATATATTTCAGGCGAGACGCTGCACATCACCGGCGGCCGGTATGGCTGAGGCCCCAGCCGCAGATGGGCTGAGCGACGAGGCGCGGATGCTGCGGGAGAGCATTCGCGCGTTCATGGGTAAGAACCTGTCCGAATCGCGTATCGCCGAAAGTGAGGCGCGAGGCTCGTTTCCCTGGGAACTCATCGGGCAGTTGCGCGAATTCGGCTATGTGGGAGGCCTCCTGCCGGAGGAGGCGGGTGGTTTCGGTCTTACCTATCGCGCGTGGGCGATGATGATGGAAGAGGCCGGGTATCGCTGGTTGTCTTTGCGGGTTTTGCTGAACACCCTGAACATCGTCGTGGCACTCCTGCATCATCTGGGAGATGAGCGGCAGAAGCGTAAATGGCTGGAGCCGTTATTACGTGGCGAATTGCCCGTCTGGGTCGGGATCACCGAGCCGGAGCATGGGTCGGATGTGGCGAGTGTCACCACCCGGGCGGAGGAGCGGGGCGATCACTGGCTTGTCAACGGCAATAAATTATGGATCACCAATGGTGTGAACGGCCGCCTGGGAGTTCTGGTGGCTCGGACTTTTTCGCCGCGTTGCGATGGCGGTCTCAGCCTGTTTCTGGTCGATCGCGATGAAACGGAGTACGAGGCGAGCCGGGTCGGCACCATGTTCGTCAAGGCCACGGCCACCTCGCAGCTCGGGTTCCGCGATGCGCGCATCCCTCGGGAAAACCTGCTGGGGCCGGAAGGGCAAGGATTGAAAGCGATCCTTACTGGATTGAATTACGGCCGGCTCAACGTGGCGGCGGGTGCGGTGGGCGCGGCCCAGGCGGCGCTGGATTTAGCGACTGATTACGTTAAAACCCGCAAGCAGTTTGGCAAGACGATCGGCGGTTTCCAATTGGTGCAGAAGCTGATTGTGGATATGACGGTGCGCACCGAGGCGGCCCGGGCTTTGACGGATCGTGCCGCCCAGGCGATGGATCAAGGCTTGAGCGCGCGGCGGGAGTGTTCCATCGCCAAGCTCTATGCCAGCGAGGCGGCGCATGAGGTCGCGTCCATGGCGTTGCAGGCGCATGGCGGCATGGGCTACAGCACGGATTATCCCATTGAACGGATTTTCCGCGATACACGGGGCGGCCTGATCCCGGAGGGCACCTCGGAAATTCAAACCCTGATCATCGGACGCGAAATTCTGGGCCTATCCGCGTTCAGCTGACGGAGGAGCCGTCGATGCCCATGACCTTCCTGAAGGCGCTACGCCTGAATGCCAAGCGGTTTCCCAAAAAGGATGCGGTGGTTTTCAAGGGCCAGCCTCAATCCTACGCCGCGTTTCAGGACCGGGTCGAGCGGATGATGACGGTTCTGCACGGCCAGCGCATCGCCCCAGGCGATAAGGTAGCGATCATCGCCGAGAATCACCCGGATTTTCTTGCCGCCTATATCGCGATCACCGGGCTGGACGCGATTCCGGCGCCGGTGAATTACCGAATCAAGCCGGAGATTATGGCTGAGGTGGTGCGCCGGGCGGATAGCGCTCTGCTTCTGCTCGATGAAACGGTATTGGAGCATGCCGGGTTGTTTCGGGATGCCGTACCCGGAATGTTGGTGCTGGGCGAGCGTGCTGGCAATACCGGCCTGCCTTTGCTGGCGGATATGATCGCTGCCACCCCGCCTGATCCGCCACCGGGGGAAGGGGGCACCACCATCATGCTGCATACATCCGGAACGACAGGTGTGCCGAAGGGCGCGCTACGCAGCCGTTATGGCATGGAAGAGCGGGCGATCGAGCAGGGTTTTCGTCCAGATGATCGGATGCTTTGCGCCTTGCCCATCTGCCTTTCGGCGGGTTGCGCCTATACTTTGCTGCCACTTTATCTGGGCGGCACCGTGTATCTGATGGAGCGTTTCGAGGCCGAGGAAGCGCTTCGCCTGATCACAACCGAGCGGATCACCGCGACCATGCTGCTGCCGGCGATGCTGCAGCGTCTCACCGAAGTGCCGGGTTTCGATGACGCCGATCTTTCATCGGTGCGCACGCTACAATCTGGCGCGGGAGAGATTTTCCCTGATTTAAAAGCCAAAATTCTAGCGCGTTTCGGCGATGCCTTGAATATTTACGCCGCCTCCACCGAGGCCGGCCCGTACGCCAATCTTCGCGCCGCCGATTTGCGCGCGCACATGACCGGCAATTGCGTGGGCCGTCCCTTTTTTGGAGTCGAACTGAAATTACTGGATGATGACCTTAATGAGGTTCCGCTGGGCGAGGTTGGGGAAATTTGCACACGCAGCGAATCTCGCTTCGATTGTTATTATAAGGAAAACGAACTCACCAACGAAACCCGCCGTGGCGACTATGTGACAGTGGGTGATTTGGGCCGGATGGATGAAAACGGGCTGCTCTGGTTCGCCGGGCGCAAGCGCGATATCATCAAAAGCGGCGGCATCAATATTTATGCAGGAGATATCGAAGAACTCCTCATTAACCATTCCGGTATTGCCGAGGCGCATTGCATCGGTCTGCCCGATCCCCATTGGACCGAGTTGATCTGCGCGGTGATCGTCCCGGCTCCAGGCGCCTCGTTGAGCGAGGAAGACGTGATCACTTATGCCGAGGCCCGGCTTGAGCGTTACAAGCGGCCGCGCCGCGTTGTGTTCATGGAGTCGGTGCCGCGCAATCTCACCGGCCGCGTTCTCAAAGGCGAATTGAAGGAGCAGGTACTCGCCCAGCTTCATCTTCAGGAGGATAGAGGGTGACAGTCGATTTCAACAAATTGAAGGACGAGCAGATCTTTTGGGAGGATCTCGCCGTCGGGGATTGTTTTGAAGGCGCGACCCGCACGATCACCGAGGCTGATATTACAGCCTTTGCTTGCCTCTCCGGTGATTTCAACCGGCTGCATGTGGATGCCGAATATGCGGGAAAATCCCCTTTCGGCCAGCGCATTGCCCATGGTTTGCTGGTGGTTGCCGTGATGTCCGGGCTCTTCACTCGGATGCTGCTTAACAATTTTCTCGAGCCGTCCCTGCTGGGATTGCTGGACATGCATTGCCGTTTTCCAAAGCCGGCCTTCATTGGCGACACGATCGGGTTGCGGGTGGTTGTCGAGGACAAGCGGGAGACGTCAAAGCCGGATCGTGGCGTCTTGTCGCTTAAACGCGAGGTAACGAACCAGCGCGGCGAAATCGTGGTCGAGGGAATTTGGAAATTGTTGGTGCGGCGGCGGCCGGAATGAAGGGGAAATGAAATGAGTTATGAAATGACGCCGGAACGGGCGCATATCCGGGAAGCGATTTTACGAATTTGCGCGGAATTCGACGATGCCTTCTGGCTTGAACGCGACCGCAAGGGGGGCTTCCCGGTAGAGCTGCATCAGAAGCTCGCTAAGGACGGCTGGCTTGGCATCGCCATTCCGGAAGAATATGGCGGCTCGGGCCAAGGCATCGTCGAGGCAGCCATCATGATGCAGGCCATCGCCGAATCGGGTGGGGGCAACAGCGCCGCCTCCGCGATTCACATGAATATTTTTGGTCTCAATCCAGTGGTAAAATTCGCCACTGACGAGCAGAAGCGGCGCTATTTACCGCCTTTGATCGCTGGCAAGGAGCGGGCTTGTTTTGGAGTCACAGAGCCAACGACAGGCCTCGACACGACCAAGCTCAAGACCCGGGCGGTACGTCAGGGCGACCGCTATATTGTCCACGGCCAGAAGGTGTGGATTTCCACCGCCCAGACGGCGAATAAAATCCTGCTTTTGGCGCGTACCACTCCGCTGGATGAAGTAAAGAAGCCGACTGAGGGGTTAAGCCTATTTTATACCGATCTCGACCGTAATTATGTCGATGTCCGCGAGATCGAGAAAATGGGCCGTAAATGCGTGGATTCAAATGAGTTGTTCATCGACGGTCTGCCGATTCCCGCTGAAGACCTGATCGGGGAAGAAGGGCAGGGCTTCCGTCAGATCCTCCACGGGCTCAACCCGGAACGGGTGTTGATCGCCGCGGAGGCCGTCGGCATAGGCCGCAACGCGCTCAAACGCGCCGCAGCCTATGCCAATGAGCGTGTGGTCTTCGGCCGGCCGATTGGCCAGAATCAAGGCGTGCAGCATCCGCTTGCGGTGTCCTGGGCTGAGCTTGAATCCGCTAATCTGATGGCCATGCATGCCGGAGCCTTGTATGATGCGGGCAAGCCTTGCGGCAATGAGGCGAATGCCGCCAAGTATCTTGCCGGCGAGGCCGCTGTGAAAGCGACGCAGACTGCCCAGCTGACCTTCGGCGGTTTCGGCTACGCCAAGGAATATCATGTAGAGCGTCTGGTGCGAGAGGCAATATTGTTCCGGATCGCCCCGATCACACCGCAGCTCATCTTATCCTTTATCGCCGAAAATGCGTTAGGCTTGCCCAAATCATATTGAAGGGACGGAGCCCGGGTTGCCAAAATTCTAACATCCGTTAGATTGTTGCGCGGAAGCGACCAGGAAAGGACCAAGGGATGGAAACTACCGGGCATCCGGATAAAATGTTCCGGAACGGGTTGGCGGAGGGCAGAATCATTTTGCCGAAATGCCGCTCCTGCGGTAAATTTCATTTCTTTCCCCGCCTTGTCTGTCCCCATTGCCACGCCATGGAATTCGCCTGGCATCCGGTATCCGGACGGGGCGAAATACACACCACCACCGTGGTGCGGCAGAAACCGGAACATGGCGGTGACTACAATATCTGCATGGTGGAGTTGGAAGAAGGCGTGCGGATGATGAGCCGGGTGGAAGGGCTTGCTCCGCAAGAGGTAAAGATCGGCATGGTAGTGACCGCCTATGTCGGCGAGGCCGCGGGGGGCGCGGCGGTTCTCTGCAAGCCGGCGGAGGGATAAAACCATGACGAACCAATTGCGTGGCAAAGCCGCGATCGTGGGCACAGGCCATGCCGGTTTTGGTGAAGCGCATGGGTTGACCGCCTATGAGATCATGGCCCAGGCGGCGCTGGCGGCGCTTGGCGATGCCGGACTCAAGCTGAACGCCGTGGACGGGCTGTTCTGCACCATGATGGAAGACAGCATGCCCGCGCTTATGGCGGCGGAATATCTCGGCATCCGTCCCCGCTTCGTGGAAGGCACGATGACCGGCGGTTCGTCTTTCGTGAATTACCTGACCTCGGCAACGATGGCGCTGGAGGCCGGGCTTTGCGATGTGGCGCTGATCGTTTATGGTTCCAACCAGCGCACCGCCTCGGGCAAGCTGGTCACGGTCTCCCGTCCGCCACCTTATGAGGCCCCCTACAATCCGCGTTACCCTATTTCCGCTTATGCGTTGGCGGCGGCGCGTCATATGCATGAATTCGGCACGACTCGCGAGCAGCTGGCTGATGTGGCTGTGGCCGCGCGCGGCTGGGCGCAGCAGAATCCGGAGGCGTTCGAGCGCGGGCCGCTGACGCAAGAGCAAGTGCTGTCAGCGCGCATGGTTTGCGACCCGCTTTCCGTGCGGGATTGCTGTCTCGTCACCGATGGCGGTGGCGCGGTGGTGCTGGTGCGGGCGGAACGGGCAAAGGATTTTCCCAAGCCCCCCGTTTATGTGCTGGGCAGCGCTGCCGAGAGCGCCCACCGTCAGATCTCCCAGATGCCGGATTTCACCGTGACGGCGGCACGCGAATCCGGCCAGCGCGCCTTCGCCGCGGCGGGGGTGAAGCCTGCGGATATAGATGTGGTGGAGCTTTACGACGCTTTCACCATCAATACAATTTTGTTTTTGGAGGATCTTGGCTTTTGCAAGAAAGGTGAGGGCGGGACTTTTGTCGAGGGCGGGCGGATCGCCCCGGGCGGGGTGCTGCCGGTGAACACGAATGGCGGCGGGCTTTCATGCGTGCATCCCGGCATGTACGGCATTTTCACCATCATAGAGGCCGCCCGCCAAATTCGCGGCGATGCGCCTGGATTGCAGATCAAGGATGTGAACCTGGCGCTGGCGCATGGCAATGGCGGTGTTCTCACCAGCCAGGTCACCGCTATTCTGGGGTCTGCCGCCACGCTCTAACATCATCAAAGGGGGAACCGATGCCACTGGATATTGCTGCGCTTTCAAGCTGGGAGTTCGATGAAATCAGGCAAACCGTGACCGAGCGCGATACCATGCTTTATGCGCTGGGGCTGGGTTTTGGCGAGGATCCGTGCGACAAGAAGGAGTTGCAATTCGTCTATGAGGACGGGTTGAAAACGGTTCCCTCCATGCCGGTTGTGTTGGGCTATCCCGGCTTCTGGTTACGCAACCCCAAAACGGGCGTGGATTGGAAGAAGGTGCTCCACGGCGAGCAATGGCTTGATATCTATAAGCCGCTGCCAGTGAAAGGCACTATTATTGGCCGCCCGAAGATCGACTTTATCTCGGATAAGGGCGAGGGCAAGGGTGCGGTTATCTATCAAAGCCGCGATATCATCAACGCGGATAGCGGCGAGACGCTGGCCCGGGTCACCATGTCGGCCTTCTGCCGCGGCGATGGTGGATTTGGCGGCGAGAACCGGGCCGGTCCTGCCCCTGCCGTATTGCCCGAGCGGGCGCCGGACCATGTGTGCGAGTTGACCACCCTGCCGCGCCAGGCGCTGATTTACCGGCTCAGCGGTGATTACAACCCGCTCCACGCCGACCCAGACGTGGCGCGCGCCGCCGGTTTCGAGCGGCCGATCCTGCATGGTCTCGCCACTTATGGTCTCGCCGCCCGGGCGATTTTAAAGACGTTGCTCGATTACGACGCGAGCCGGCTAATCGGGCTCGATGTCCGTTTCTCCTCTCCGGTATATCCCGGCGAGACGGTGCGTTTCGATATCTGGGAAGAGGGCGGGGAAGCCCGTTTCCGTGCCTCGATACCCGCGCGAGGTGTTATGGTGCTGAATAACGGAGCCGCGAGATTCAAATGAGCCGGCAACCGCTCACGGGAATTCTCGTTCTCGATTTCAGCACCTTGCTGCCGGGGCCGATGGCAACATTGATGCTGGCCGAGGCCGGGGCGGAAGTAATCAAATTCGAGCGGCCTGGAACGGGCGAGGATGCCCGGGCAACGGAACCGAAGATCGAAGGTGAAAGCATAGGCTTCGCCATTCTCAATCAAGGCAAGAAATCGGTGACGCTCGACCTCAAGGCGCCGGGCGCGGTGGAGGCGTTGCGGCCGCTGCTGGAGCGGGCGGATGTGCTGGTCGAGCAATTCCGTCCGGGTGTGATGGACCGTCTCGGTCTCGGTTATGAGGCGGTACGCAACATTAATCCCCGCCTCATTTACTGTTCGATTACCGGTTACGGCCAAACCGGCCCCAAGGCGAACGCTGCGGGCCACGACATGAATTATGTCGGTGATGCGGGAATTCTATCGCTCAGTCGCGGTCCGGATGAAAACCCCACCATGCCCTTCGCGCTGGTGGCCGATATTGGCGGCGGCACCTATCCCGCCGTGGTCAATATTCTCCTGGCGCTGCGGGCGCGCGACCAGGGCGGCGAGGGCACGCATCTCGATATCGCGATGGCAGAGGGCGCGTTCATGTTCGCCTATTGGGCGCATGCGGCGGCGGTTGTGGCTGGGCAAGACATCCCCAATGCTGCCAGCCGGCTGACGGGCGGGTTGGCGCGTTATCGCCTCTACCCGGCGGCGGATGGCCGTATTATTGCTGTCGGCGCGGTGGAGGAAAAATTTTGGCAGGCGTTTTGCGATGTCATCGGCCAGCCAGCGGAGTTGCGCGACGACAAGCGTAATCCCGCCGCCTGCGCGGCGGAGGTGGCTCGCCGGCTCGCCGCCCGGCCTTCCACCCATTGGGCGCCATTGCTAGAGGCCGCTGATTGTTGCTGCACCATCTTGAAAACCCCAGCCGAGGCCGCGCGGGACCCGCATTTTACCGCGCGTGGCGTCTTTGCGCGTAAGTTGCGCATAGCGGATCGCGAGGCGCCGGCCTTGCCTTTGCCACTCGCGCCTGATTTTCGCGCACCCGCTGACCGGGTGGGGCAGGCAAGTCCGCTGGGGCAGCACAATCGGGAACTTGGTTTGCCATAGGCGGGAATGCCATCCACGATTGACGCTGGCCGGAGGGGGCGATAGCCTAATGATTGTTAGATTATGGGATAACCCGAAGGCGGCTGATTCCTTCCGCCAACGCATTTTGAAGCCATTCACAACGAAGAAGTATGGGCCAAATGACCAGCACTGATATGACATCCCAAAATCAGGACGAGCTGCGGCTGTTCCGCGAAAGCGTTCGCACTCTTTTCGACCGGGCGGGCGGGGTTGGCCGTGCCCGCAAACTCCGGGGCGCGCCGCAGGGCTGGGATGCCGGTCTTATGCGCGAACTGGCGGAGGCTGGCGCGTTTGGCGCGGCGATACCGGAAAAACAAGGCGGACTTGGCATGGGTCTGGTTGCGGCGGGGGTCGTCGCGGAGGAGGCGGGGCGCGTGCTCGCGCCGGAACCCATCGTGGCCATGGCCGGGCTTACGATTGGTCTCCTGTACCGGCTTTGCCCAGCTCATGCCGCGCTGAGTGCGGCGCTGGAAGGCAATTCCGTGCTGGCGCCGGCCTGGCAAGAGCGCGGACCGCGTGGCGTGGCGCAGACCCGGGCCTGCCGTTACACGGATGGTAAGCTCGATGGCCGCAAGGCTTGGGTCGTTGGTAGCCGTGGGGCGTCGGGCTATCTCGTGGTGGCGCAAGGCGGCGCCGGTCCGGTTCTGGCGCTGGTGCAAAAAGGGGCTGCAAATCTTTCCATAGAGGAAAGGCCACAAGCAGACGGCAGCGTCATGGCGGAGCTCGCTTTTAATGGTACGCCCGCTGAGCGTCTCGCCGAGGGCGCCGCCGTGGAAACCGCTCTGAGCGAGGCGGTGAGCGATGCCACCGCCCTCGCCGCCGCCGAGCTGGTGGGCCTCAGCGAGCGCGCTTTTGAAATCACTCTCGATTACATCAAGACTCGCGAACAATTCGACAAACCCATTGGCGCGTTCCAGGTGCTCCAACACCGCGCTGTCGATCAACGCATCATGCAGGAAGTGGCGGCGGCGGGTATACGGGAGGCGTTGGCGCGTATGGATCAAACCAATGATCCGCGTCAGCGGGCCAGGCAGGCCAGCCGGGCCAAGGCGCGGGCCTGTGTCGCCGCGCGCAAGATCACCCGTGAGGCGATCCAGCTTCATGGCGCTGTCGGCTACACCGATGAATTTGATATCGGGCTTTATCTGAACCGCGCGCTTGTATTGACCGCATGGCTGGGGGACGATGTTTATCATCGCCGCCTTTGGCTGGAAGCGCGTGAGCGGGAGGAGGCGGCATAATGACCGATTGGAACCAGATGAGTGACGCCGAGTTTCGCAAGGAAGTTCGGCGATTTTTCGAAACGGAATATCCGGCGGAGTTACGGAATCTCTCGCACCGCCCAAAATTTGCCGAAATCGAGCATTGGCATAAAAAACTGCACGCCAAGGGCTGGGTTGCCCCGGCCTGGCCGGCGGAATACGGAGGCATGGGGCTGAATGCCGCGAAGCTTCTGATCTTCTATGAGGAGCAGCAGCGCTGGGGAATTGTCCGAGGCCGCGACATGGGAGTGCAGATGGTCGGGCCGCTGATCATCAAATACGGCACCCAGGCGCAGAAGGACTATTGGCTTCCTCGGATCCTGTCTTGCGAGACCATCTGGTGCCAGGGCTATTCCGAGCCTGGAGCGGGTTCCGATCTCGCTAATTTACGGACGCGCGCGGCGCTGGAAGGTGATGAGTTTGTCATCAACGGCCAAAAAATCTGGACGACGATGGCGCATGATTCGACCCATATTTTCATGCTGGTGCGCACGGACCCCAACGCGCCGAAGAAGCAGCAGGGCATCAGCTTTCTGCTGGCGCGGATGGATCAGCCCGGCATCACGGTGCGCACGATCAAGACCCTCGCGGGAGAAGAGGAGTTTTGCGAGGTATTTTTAGATAATGCCCGCACGCCGCGTGAGAATCTGGTCGGCGAGATGAACAAGGGCTGGACGATGGCGAAGGCGCTGCTCAGTTTCGAGCGCATTTTCATCGGCTCACCCAACCTCGCGCAGAATGCTCTTATTCAATTGGAAGGCTTCGCGCGCGGGCGTGGCGCCTTTGAGGATCCGGTGTTCCGGGACCGCTTCGCCCAAGCGGCGCTGGACGTGGAGGATCATGCGGCGCTTTATACCCGTTTCGCCGACCAGTTGAAGCGCGGCGAGACGCTGGGCTCCGATGTTTCGATGCTCAAAATCTGGGTAACAGAGACGTTCCAGCGCATCACCGAGCTGATGGTCGAGGCCGCCGGTCCCGATGGCGGTACGCTGGGCCCGCTGCAGGTCGGCAATGTGGGCATGGATGTTCTCTCCAGCTTCTATAAGGCGCGACCGACAACGATCTATGGCGGCGCCAACGAGATCCAACGCAATATTCTCGCCAAGGCAGTGCTGGAACTGCCGGATTAATTCAGGAAAGGGAAAACTAAATGTCAGACCGTTATAAAAAATATCACAAGCTGAAGTTCGATTATCCGGCTGAACGGGTATTGCGGATCACCTTCGATCGTCCAGAAACCTTCAATTCGGTGGATGCCGAGACCCACACCCAGATGACCGATCTTTGGTTGGACATCGACCGTGACCCGGACATCAACGCCGTCATTGTCACCGGCGCGGGTAAGGCGTTTTCCGCGGGGGGGGATTTCAGCCTGATCGAGAACATGATCGGCAACTCCACCGAGATCATGAAAACATGGAAGGAAGCCAAGGATCTCGTCTACAACATCATCAATTGCAATAAACCGATCATTTCGGCGATCAACGGGCCGGCGGCGGGCGCCGGGCTCGTGGTGGGTATTCTCGCCGATATCTCTATCGCGGGGAAGAAGGCAAGGATCGTGGACGGCCACCCCCGGCTTGGCGTGGCCGCAGGCGACGTGGCGGCCATCATCTGGCCGTTACTAACCTCGATGGCCAAAGCCAAATATTATCTCCTCACTTGCCGCCAGGTTACGGGCGAGGAGGCTGAGCGTATTGGCCTGGTATCGATGTGCGTCGAGGACGACGTGCTGCAGCAGACCGCCCTGGATGTTGCCGTGGAGCTTGCCAATGGCTCGCAAAGCGCCATCCGTTGGACGAAATATTCGCTCAATAATTGGATGCGTCAGGCTGGCCCCATTTTTGATGCTTCGACTGCATTCGAGATGCTGGGTTTCCTAAGCGAGGACGTGAAAGAAGGCGTTCGCTCTCACCGTGAAAAACGGGCGCCGAAATTCCGTAAGGATTGTCCGCTTTAGCCGGACTAGCTCCGCCAGCGCCGCTCGTTTGGCGCTGGCGGGCGGACCCGGCTGTCGCCAGCCGCGATCCCGCTTTATAAGCTGGAGAATGGCGATTATCGCCGCACCCATCCGCGCGCGATCACGCGCCGCGGCGACGTTGCCTATGCCGAGGCTTGCATCACGGGATTGAAGTCCGAGGGATCATAGTTTTGTTTTGAAGTGGCGCACCCGACACGATTCGAACGTGTGGCCTCCACCTTCGGAGGGTGGCGCTCTATCCAGCTGAGCTACGGGTGCCGCGTGCTTGCCAATAAGCGGAGATGGATGTTCGGTCAACCTTTTCGCAGCGTTGCCCGGGCCATGCCCTCAGCCAGCGCGCTCAACGTCACAGGTTTACGAATCACCGGAATCGCCGCATAGGCGCGGGGGATCATAACGTTATCCCCATAGCCGGTGGCGAATACGAAGGGAATAGAACGGGCGCGTAGCCGAGCCGCCAGCGGCAGGGACATCACGGCGCCCAGCTTGAGGTCGAGAATGGCCAGATCAACCGGCCGCGCCGCCAACAGGGCTTCCGCCTCCTCCACTCCTCGGCAAAGATAGACCTCATCCGCACCCAATTGGCGCAGGTTCTTTTCTGTATCGAGGGCGATGAGAAATTGATCCTCTACCACCAGTATACGTTGGCCGGTAAGCAGACGGCCCAGATCCGGTTTTGGCGCGGGAGGGATTACGGCCTCCGTCGCACTTCCCGCCACGTTGCGCGCGGGAATCAGCAATTCAGCCGTAAGACCCGCCGGGGCATAATCGAGCCGTGCCCGCCCGCTGAGATCATATTCGACGATGCTGCGGATCAATTTGCTGCCAAACCCCTCCCGCCGGGGCGGGGCGACCCGCGGCCCATCCGATTCCCGCCAGATCAGGCGGCAATCCCCGGCTGGGGTTAGCTCCCAAAGAATTTCCAGCCGTCCTTGCGGTTGGGAAAGCGCCCCGTATTTGGCGGCATTGGTCATCAATTCATGCACCACCAAGGCGGTCGCGTTGAACGCCTCGCCCTTGAGGCTGAGCGGCGGCCCGCTGATCACGATGCGTGTCGCATCCGCGCCCAGGCGGTGAAGTCCCGCCTCCGCCTCGATCAGCGTCATCAACAGTCCCGAGTCTATGCTGGAGAGAGACTGGTCATGGGCAAAGGCCAGGGCGTTTAGCCGGCCTTCCAGCGCTTCGCTATATTCACGGATATCGGTGGCATAGATGCCTGTCTGGGTCGCGATGGATTTCACCAATGCGATGATGTTCTTCACCCGGTGGTTCAGCTCGTCATAAAGGATACGGCGGCGATATTCCGTCCGCAGCCGCTCCTCAGCCGCAAGTTCGCTCTGCCGCACCGCGCCGTTATTTCCCGCCAACGCGACGCGCAGCGAGAGTTGTTCCACGAATATCTCCGCCGCAATGCGCAAAGGCAGCGGCGCCAGTTTGGGCGCGGTGGCAAGGCAGAGAAGAAAACCCCAGGGTGCGCCTTGAACGATGAGAGGAAGAGAGAGCGAGGCACGCATGCCCCTCTCTTCGAGCTGCACGCATTGACAGGGCGGCAGGGCGCGCAGCTGGCAGGTGGCGAGATCCGCCAGCGTCACGCCCGGCGCGGGCATGAGCGGCACGGGCAAAGCCCGCGTATCCACCAGGAATTGCAACGCCAGGTCTCGTCCGTCTCCGGAGGAAAACGTGGCGGCGGACAGCCGCTGCCCCAGCCAACTCCCGAGCGGACCCGCCTTGGATTCCCCAATCACTTGAGCATCTTCTGTCCCGTTCAAGCGGCAGGCCAGCACCTGGTCATACCCTAGCAAAGCGCGCAGCGCCCGCGCCCCGGCTGTGGCCAGCGCCTCCGGCATGGGCGGGGCCTGGCCGAGGCGCGCCAGCGCGTGATGAAGGGCTTCGAACACGCCCCGTTCGTCCTCCGGCCGCGCCCCGGGCTCGATTTCGATAAAAAGATGGCCCTGGCCAGGACGGATGGTGGCGGCAAGCGGCGCCGCCCCGCCCTCCCGCTCCAGCCGCAAGGCAAATCCCGGGGTCTGCCCACCCACCGCCCGCGCCGCCGAGTTGCGTAAATCATGCGCGAGCCCGCCGCCCGCCAGCTCATCCAGGCTCAGTCCTGGCACAAAATCAGGCGTATCAAAAAATTGGCCGAGATTGGCCGAGGCATGCAACACCCGCCGCATCTCGGCGTCGCAAACCAGCAGAGCTCCGTGCGGCTGTATGGCAGCGGCGGCGCGGGAGGCTTGATCGTCCCCAGGCCAATCCACAAATCCAGTCCGCCCGCCAGAATTCATGGTCCGTTCAGGACCGGCATCAACGCGGCTATTGGAGACGCAGCATGACCGCCAAGGCACGAAGAAACCGCTTGCTCAGGGGCGTGAAACCATCGAAGATTGCGGCACAACCCGCAACACCACCTCGGCGCGCGCAAGAAACCTCGATGGTGAAATGTCCCTCGTATCGTCATGGCTGGCCCGTTTTCATTTATATGTCGTTGAGTAACATATCCCGCTCCGCTTGTCGGTTCACAAGTGGACGCACGCGCCTTCTTTGACGGAGCCAGCCCATGCCGATCCCCTCTGTGGAGGAATTACTGGAAAACGCCCTGCTCGCGAAACTGCACCGGGACGATCTCATGCGGCTGGTGCCGCATATGCTGGTTTTCGATTTTGCCGAGGGACATACCCTCCAGCGCGCGGGAGAGGAAGTTTGCAACACCTGGTTTCCCAGCGGCTCGGCTATGGCCGCCTTTCTGGTGGGTAGTGATGAGACCCGCTCCGTCGAGGTAGCTCTGATAGGCCGGGAAGGCGCGATCGGCGGCATCGTTTCCAACGGGTTCGTTCCTGCCTTCGCCTCCTCCCGCGTTGCGGCGGCGGGACGGTTTTTCCGGATCAAAACTCGCGCGTTGGAGGAAGCGAAGCTGGAATCGATCGCGCTCCGCCATTGGCTGTCCCGCTATTCGGATTGTCTGATCGCTCAGCTTCTGCAAACCGCAGCTTGCAACGCCACCCATACCATCGCCCAGCGCACGGCGAAATGGCTGCTGGCGGCGGGGGCCCGCACCAAGGGCAGCACCTTCCGCATGACCCATGAGCAATTGGCTGAGATGCTGGGCGTCGGCCGCACCTTTGTCACCCGAACCATCGGTCAGCTACGGGCGGAGGGGCTGATCGCCACGGGGCGCGGCCTGTTCACCGTGCTCGACGAGGCGAGGCTGCGCGCCCGCTCCTGCGCCTGCACCACCGCGATCGAGGAGCATTTCGACACGGTACTGCACGGGATTTATCCGCTACCGTCCTAAGACTTCCTTTCCTGAGGCGACTAGCCGGGATGATGAGGGAAACCCGACTATAGCCGAGCCAATGCCGGGCGGGTCGGGGCCTGGCTTGACATAAATTTATGTTTCCATAACTGTGGAAAAATGGAAAAGACGATTGCGGTGGCTGCTCTGGCTGCGCTCGCGCAGGAAACCCGGCTCGAAATTTTCCGCGCATTGGTGCAAGCGGGGCCGCAAGGCGTGGCCGCGGGCCAGCTGGGGCTTCGCCTCGGGCTGGCTGGCGCGACGCTATCCTTTCACCTTAAGGAATTACGCCATGCCGGCCTCGTCACCTTCGCCCGGGAAGGCCGCTCCCTGATTTATTCCGCTGCGTTCGCCACCATGAATGACCTCCTCGCTTATTTAACCGAACATTGTTGCCAAGGCGAGGATACGACGTGCGCGCCGCCTTATTGCAATGAACCCGCTCGTGCCTGAGAGGCTGGAGGCCAAGCTATGACGATTACCATTTATCACAATCCGGCCTGCGGCACCTCGCGGAACGTGCTCGGCCTCATCCGCAACAGCGGCGAGGAGCCGGTGGTCATCGAATATTTGAAAACACCGCCAAGCCGGGCGGAACTCACGGATCTCATCCGGAGGATGGGGGTCCCGGTCCGGGACATTCTGCGCCGAAAGGGCACGCCATATGATGAGCTGGGGCTGGACGACCCGAGCCTGACCGACGATCAGCTGATCGACGCCATGCTGGCGCATCCCATTCTCATCAACCGCCCTATCGTGGTCACGCCGCTTGGGGTGAAGCTTTGCCGCCCATCGGAGATGGTGCTGGAAATTTTACCCCATCCTCAACGCGGCGCCCTCGCCAAGGAGGATGGCGAGGCCGTGGTGGATGCCAGCCGGGCTGGCATCCGTGGCTGACTCTACGGTTCTTAATTTGAATGAAGCCTCATTCGCCCCCATTGACGCAGAGCGCTTGTTTCCTCCGCGGGCCAGCCGGCATCCTCCCCGGATTCTCCTGCTTTACGGCTCGGTGCGCGAGCGGTCTTTCAGCCGGCTGGTCACGGAGGAATCGGCGCGTATTCTCACGCGTTTCGGCGCCGAGACCCGCACCTTCCAACCGTCGGGCTTGCCCTTGCCGGACGATGCCGAGGCGGACCACCCGAAAGTGCGCGAATTACGCGATCTGGTGACCTGGAGCGAGGGTATGGTGTGGTGCTCGCCGGAGCGGCACGGCGCTATGAGCGCCGTGATGAAGGCGCAAATCGACTGGATTCCCTTGTCCCTCGGCGCCGTCCGCCCGACTCAAGGTAAAACCCTGGCTGTCATGCAGGTCTGTGGCGGCTCGCAAAGCTTCAACGCGGTCAATCAGCTCCGCATTCTCGGGCGCTGGATGCGCCTCATCACCATCCCCAACCAGTCATCGGTCGCGAAGGCCTTCACCGAATTCGACGGAAACGACCGGATGAAACCCTCCGCGTTTTACGACCGTATCGTCGATGTCATGGAGGAGTTGGTGAAATTCACTTTGCTGACCCGCGATAGCGCAGCATATCTGGTGGACCGTTACAGCGAACGCAAGGAATCCGCTGAGGAATTGTCGCTGCGGGTCAATCAAAAATCAATTTAATGCCAATCGTCAGACTGTCCGCGCTGCCCAGGCATTGATCTCGGGAGATCAGAGGCCGGTCAACGCCAGAAGTTCGGGCTTTTCCTGGGCCTGCCAGGCTAAGCGGCTGACAGGGTAAATGGGGCATTGACTGAAACGCATTGGTCATATCCAATAAGCGCATAGTCCCTCCGCAAAGGATCGCATGGCCTACGCGCTGCAGCAGCTTATCAATGGCCTCACCCTGGGCATGATCTATGGGTTGATCGCCATCGGTTACACCATGGTCTATGGAATTATCGGCATGATCAATTTCGCCCATGGCGATGTGTTCATGATCGGCGCGTTTGTCGGCATCATTGTCCTCACCGCCCTCACGGGGCTCACTTCCGTTCCGCTTGGTCTGCTGGTGGCCTTCATCGCCTCGGCCATCATCTGTGGGGTTTACGGCTTTTCCATCGAGCGGGTGGCCTACCGCCCCCTGCGCGGCTCGTTCCGCCTGGCGCCGCTGATCTCAGCCATCGGGATGTCGATCGTTCTGGAAAATTATGTCCAGGTCAGTCAGGGAGCGCTCGAGCGCGCCATTCCCAGCCTGATTCCAGGAGGCGTCACTTTGATGAATCAGGGAGGATTCGTCGTTCAGCTCTCTTGGATGCAGCTCGCCATCGTCATTGTCACCATCGCCGTGCTGGCTGGCTTCACCTATCTTGTCACGAAAACCCCGTTGGGCCGGGCCATGCGCGCGGTGGAGCAGGACGCTAAAATGGCGGCGTTGCTTGGCATCGACACCGACCGCACGATTAGCCTCACCTTCATCATCGGCTCCGCGCTCGCGGCCTTCGCCGGGGTGATGTTCCTGCTATATTACGGGGTGATCGATTTTTATATCGGCTTCAACGCCGGCATAAAGGCGTTCACCGCCGCGGTTCTGGGCGGAATCGGCTCGTTGCCGGGCGCGGTGCTGGGCGGGCTGCTGATCGGCCTCATCGAGGCGTTCTGGTCCGGCTATGCGACCGTCGCGTATAAGGACGCGGCGGTTTATTCCATCCTCGCCATCGTGTTGATGTTTATGCCCAGCGGGCTGCTCGGCCGGCACGAGGTGGAAAAAGTATGAGGCCGCTCGCCCGCGATTTGAAGGACGCGGCCGCCGTCGCGTTTTTCGCCTTCCTCATTTTCGGCCCGTTCATAGGCTTGCCCCTCAGCAATAACCAAGCGGGCAATCTCACCCTGGGCACACGGCCGCAAGCTCTGGCGCTGGCGGTGGGCGCGGTCTTTCTCGCCCGGCTCGGCCTCCTCGCCTGGGCGCGCTGGCATCCGGCGCCGCTCGCCCCCCGATTTACCATCAAGCTCCAGGGAGCCGGGCGGTTCATCGCGCCGGTGCTGCTGGTTTTCGCTGTTCTCATGCCGCTGCTCCCCGGCCTGCCAAATGCCTATATCGACCTGGGCGTGCTCATCATGACCTATGTGATGCTGGGCTGGGGGCTCAACATCGTGGTGGGACTCGCCGGGCTGCTGGATCTTGGCTATGTCGCGTTCTACGCGGTGGGCGCCTATAGTTTCGCGCTTATTTCCTTGAATTTCGGGCTGGGTTTCTGGGAGTGCCTGCCCATCGCCGGGATATTGGCGGCCTTCTGGGGTGTGTGCCTGGGGTTTCCGGTGTTGCGGCTGCGTGGGGATTATCTCGCCATCGTCACCCTGGCATTTGGAGAGATCATCCGGCTGGTCATCACCAACTGGGTGTCGCTCACCGGCGGCCCCAACGGGCTGCTCGGCATGCCGCAACCCAGCCTGTTCGGGCTGCGCTTCTCCATGGCGGGCGGACCAGGCACGTTTGCCGGGTTTTTTCACATCACGCCCGCGCCCTGGCAGCGCACCGCCTATCTTTATTACATCATCCTGGCTCTGGCGCTGCTGACCAATTGGGTGACCCTAAGGTTGCGCAAGCAGCCTCTCGGCCGCGCCTGGGAGGCGCTGCGCGAGGATGAGATCGCCTGCCGCTCGCTGGGCATCAATGTCCGCAACACCAAGCTCACCGCCTTTGCCATCGGCGCGTTCTTCGGCGGATTCGCCGGCTGCTTCTTCGCGGCGCGGCAGAGCTTCATCAGTCCGGATTCCTTCACCTTCATGGAATCGGCGACCGTGCTTGCCATCGTCGTGCTGGGGGGCGCGGGCAGCCAGCTCGGCGTGGTCCTCGCCGCATGCGTGATGATCGGCGTGCCGCAAATGCTACAATCCTTGCAGATCTATCGCATGCTCATCTTCGGGCTGGCGCTCGTGATCATCATGATCGTGCGGCCCCGCGGTTTCATCTCCACCCGCCGCCCCACCGTCACGCTTGGCAAGAGGGGCGGGGTCATCGGTGCGGATCTCGTTTCCCAGGGGCGGGGTTAAGGCGCATGAATGTTCTCACGGTTACCAATCTCACCATGCGCTTCGGCGGTCTCACCGCCGTCAATAACGTCTCCTTCACCGCCGCGCGTGGCCATATCACCGCCATCATCGGCCCCAACGGCGCTGGAAAAACCACGCTGTTCAATTGCATCACCGGGTTTTACAAGCCAAGCGCGGGCAGCATCGCGGTCTCGCCGGAGCCGGGCAAGGCCGTGCAACTGGAGAAACTGCCGGGCCATGCCATCGCCCGCAAGGGCCGCGTGGCGCGCACCTTCCAAAACATCCGGCTGTTCGGCGGCATGACGGCGCTGGAAAACCTGATGGTGGCGCAGCACAACCGGTTGCAGGCGGCCACCGGCTTTGGCGTGCTGGGGGTTCTTGGCATTGGCGGCTATCGCGCGGCGGAGCGCCGGGGCATCGAGCTTGCCCGGCATTGGCTGGAACAAACAGGGCTGGTCGAGCGCGCCGACGACCCCGCCGGGGCGCTGCCTTACGGCGCGCAACGGCGCCTGGAAATCGCCCGCGCCATGTGCACCGAACCGGCGCTGCTCTGCCTGGACGAACCCGCCGCCGGACTCAACCCGCGCGAGTCAGCCGGCCTCAATGCATTGTTGCGGAAAATCCGCGAGGGCGGCTGCTCACTCCTGCTGATCGAGCACGATATGGGTGTCGTCATGAACCTTTCCGATCACATCATCGTGCTCGATCATGGCAAGAAGATCGCGGATGGCACCCCCGCCGAGATCCGCGCCGATCCGGTGGTCATCGGCGCTTATCTTGGCGAGGGCGAGGAAGACGACCCCGATGCGCCGGTGGCGGAACACGCGGCATGAGCAATGTGCTGGAGCTCGACAGGGTCAGTAGTTTCTACGGCCCGATCCAGGCGCTGCGCGAAGTGAGCATCGAGGTTCCAGAAAATCAGATCGTCACGCTCATCGGTGCCAATGGCGCGGGCAAGAGTACTCTGATGATGACGATCTTCGGCGATCCCCGCGCCCGCAGCGGACGGGTGATGTATTATGGCGAGGATATAACTGGCCTGCCCGCTTATCAGATCGCCCGCAAGGGCATCGCCCAATCGCCGGAGGGGCGGCGCGTTTTTCCCCGCATGAGCGTGGAGGAAAATCTGTTGATGGGCGCCCAGGTGGTGGATTACCGGGATTATGCCGCCAACCTCAGAAAAATCTTCACCCTGTTCCCCCGTCTGGAGGAGCGTTTCGGCCAGCGCGCGGGCACGCTGTCGGGCGGGGAGCAGCAAATGCTCGCCATCGCCCGGGCGTTGATGAGCATGCCCAAGCTCCTGCTCCTCGACGAGCCTTCCCTTGGCTTGGCGCCGCTGGTCATCAAGCAGATTTTCGGGGCGATCCGGGAATTGAACCGGGAAACCGGCTTAACGGTGTTGCTGGTCGAACAGAACGCCAACCAGGCGCTGCGCCTGGCCCAACGCGCCTATGTTTTGGTCAATGGTCAGCTGACCATGCAGGGAACTGGCGCCGAATTGCTCGCCAAGCCCGAAATCAGAGCGGCCTATCTAGAAGGTGCCCATTGAAACCCCGCAAATTTCGGGTGCATAATTTTTTTGTCATCCACCAGAAGCAGCAACAGGAGCATCACGTGCGTCATATTTTATTCAGTACAGCCGCCCTGCTCGCGCTCGGCACCGGCTTGGCCCAGGCCCAGGTCAAAATCGGCATGGCGGGGCCGCTCACCGGCTCCAACGCCGCCTTTGGCGTGCAGATGAAAACCGGATTCGATCTCGCCGTCAGCGATATCAACAAGGCGGGCGGTGTGGTAGGAAAAAAACTCGTTCCTTACGTGGTGGACGATGCCTGTGACCCCAAGCAGGCGGTATCCGCCGCCAATACGCTGGTCTCCGATGGGGTGGTGATGGTGGATGGGCATTTCTGCTCCGCCTCCTCCATTCCGGCCAGCAAAGTCTATACCGATGCCGGAATCATCCAGATTTCGCCCGCTTCGACCAACCCCGCCTATACGGATAATGGCGGCCCTTTTACGTTCCGCTCCTGTGGCCGCGACGATCAGCAGGGCAAGGTGGCGGCGGAATATATCGCCAAGCATTTTCCCCAGGCCAAAGTCGCGGTGCTGGATGACAACTCCACCTATGGCAAAGGCATCGCCGATCAGGTTCGCGCGAATCTGGGCAAGCTGGGGATCAAGGTCGCCTATAACGGCTCCTATACCGCCGGTGATAAGGATTATTCCGCGCTGATTTCCCGGCTCAAATCGCAGGGCATCACCCTGGTCTATCTCGGCGGCTATTATTCGGATATGGGGCTGATCATGCGCGAGGGCGCGCAGCAGGGCTTTCACCCGCAATATTTTTCGGAGGATGCGGCCGTCACCTCCGCCCTGTGGCAGATCGCCGGCTCAGCCGCCGAGGGCACGCTGATGACCTTCTCGCCTCCGGCGGAGCAGGACCCAGCCGCGGCCAAGGCGGTGGCCGAGTTGAAGGCCCTGAACGAGGACCCGACCGGCTATGTGCTGTACTCCTACGCGACCGTGCAGATATGGGCCGAGGCGGCCAACAAGGCAGGCACCACCGACCCGACCAAAGTGGCAGCCGAGATGAAGTCCGGCGGCCCCTGGCCCTCGGTGCTCGGACCGGTCAGCTTCGATTCCAAAGGCGACGTGATCAACGCCGCTTATGCCATCTACCGCTGGCATGATGGCAATTACGCCGTCTATGCGTTGAAGCCGTGATGAATGAGAGAGGGGCGCGCGGAGGCGCCCCCTTTCTCCTCAGGGTTTGACCGCCTCGCCCGGAAAGGTGCCCCAGAAATCGCTCCGCGCCAGATAGCCGGTTTCGTATTTGGTGGAGACCTTGCAATAATCGCCATCCGCGGGGCAGCGCAGCAACCGGCCCGTGACACCCTCTTGAAGATACGCCACGATTGGCGCGCCCGGCCCGGGAGCGCTGCGCAACGCCGCCTTTTCCACCGTCACGTAAAAACCCCGCAGGGCGCGGATGGTTGCCTCATGCACCCAACCGGTGCCGCCATCGGGTGCCAGCACCTGCCGCCAGACATCGAACTCGCCAATAATCTCCACCGGCAGCCCCTCCCGCTGGTAAATCCAGTTGACTGGATATTGGAACCCGGGCCCAGCGCGGAAATTCACCTCGTCGGAGCGCAGCGAGACGAAGCGCGGCACCGGCAGCTTGGTGACGCTGCCAAGGGCGGGGCCGGGGCCGTTGCCGGGGTCCGGTGCGGCGGCGGCGAGCCAGAGCGCCAGCAGCGGAATAGCAATCAGCCGCAAACGGGGCATGCCGGATCCTTTCTCAGCCGGATCTTGCGAAACTCCGCCGCCAGAGCGTCCCATACCAGCAAATAGCCCGAGAGGGACGCGCCGATCCCGGTGAGTTCCTTAACCGCCTCGGTGGCTTGCAGCGCCCCCATCACCCCGGTCACCGCGCCCAGCACCCCCGCCTCGGAACAAGGCGGCACCAGCCCTTCCGGCGGCGGTTCCGGGTAAAGGCAGCGGTAACAGGGGCCGCCCTCATGCGGCTTGAAGGTGGAGATTTGTCCTTCGAAGCGCAGCACGGCGGCGGAAACCAGGGTTCTGCGGGCGGCGGCGCAGGCATCGGCGATCAGAAACCGTGATGGAAAATGATCCGTGCCGTCGCAGACCAGATCGTATTCCGCTATAAGACTCGCCGCGTTCTCCGCCGTTACCCGCCCGGCATGGCGGCGGAAACTCACCAGCGGGTTGAGGCGCTGGAGGGCGGCGGCGGCGGAATCAACCTTAAGCTGACCCACCTTATCCGTGGCATGGAGAATCTGGCGCTGTAGATTCGAAAGCTCCACGACATCCCCATCCGCGAGCCCAATGCAGCCTACCCCAGCCGCCGCCAGATAAAGCGCCACCGGCGAGCCTAACCCGCCCGCGCCGATAATGAGCACCCGCGCCGCCTTCAGCCGGGCCTGTCCGGTCCCCCCCAGCTCCTTCAACAGAATGTTGCGGGAATAACGTTGGATCTCCGCTTCCGAGAAATTCAAATCCATGCCCCGGTTATATTCCGCTTCCGCAGGGCCGGACAAATCGCGAAAGCCCTTCACGCCGTGTGTCAATCTGTTAAAAGGGGCGATCAAGCTGTGTTCCGGCAGGGGCGCGGCCCGGTTGTAAGGTTTTTGGTGAATGGCAGCGATTAACGCCATCCGTATGGGTGGCATGGATATTCTTCCCCTGGTCGAGGGCGGCAAAGGCGTTTCCGCCTCCAATGGCCGCAGCGCCGGGCATTGGGCGCGCTCCGGCGGGGTGGGCACGTTTTCGGCGGTGAACGCGGATAGCTACGACGCGCAGGGGCGGGTGATTCCGCAAATTTATCATGGCCGCACGCGGCGGGAACGGCATGAGGAACTCATCCGCTACGCCATTGAGGGCGGGGTGGCGCAGGCCCGCCAGGCCTGGGAGATTTCCGGCGGCAAAGGCCGCATCCATGCCAATATTCTTTGGGAGATGGGCGGGGCGGAACGCGTCATTACAGGGATTCTCGAGCGCACCAAGGGAATCGTCAACGGCATCACCTGCGGCGCGGGCATGCCCTACCGGCTCTCGGAAATCGCGGCGCGTTTCAATGTTTATTATTACCCCATCGTCTCGTCCGGCCGCGCCTTCTCCGCCTTATGGAAGCGCGCTTATTTCAAGGTGGCCCATCTGCTCGGCGGCGTGGTTTATGAGGACCCCTGGCTGGCGGGCGGGCATAACGGCCTCTCCAATTCTGAGGACCCGGAGAAACCGGAAAGCCCCTATCCCCGTTTGGTGGCGCTGCGCAAAACCATGCGGGAATTTGGCCTGCATGACACACCGATCATCATGGCGGGCGGCGTCTGGGCCTTGGATGAGTGGAAGGATTACATCGAAAACCCGGAAATCGGGCCGATCGCCTTCCAGTTCGGCACCCGCCCGCTCCTGACCAAGGAGAGTCCGATCCCGCAAAGCTGGAAGGAGCGGCTGCTCAAGCTCAAGCCCGGCGATGTGACGCTCAACCGCTTCTCCCCAACCGGGTTTTATTCCTCCGCGGTCAACAATGATTTTTTAAGGGAATTGCGCGCCCGCAGTGAGCGCCAGGTGGCCTATAGCCCCGAGGCCGTGGGCGAGCATGTGGTGGAGTATGGCGTGGGCGCCCGCAAGCGTCCCGTCTTTCTCACCGCGCCGGATCTTGCCCGCGCCAAGGAATGGGAGGGCCAGGGATTCACCGAGGCGCTGCGCACTCCGGATTCGACGCTGATTTTCGTCACGCCGGACAAGGCGCGGGAAATCCATGCGGATCAAGTGAATTGCATGGGCTGCCTCAGCCAGTGCCGTTTTTCCAATTGGTCTCAGACCCCGCCCAGCTACGATAACGGCAAGAAGGCCGATCCGCGCAGCTTCTGCATCCAGAAGACCTTGCAGGCCATTGCCCACGCGGCGGATGACGACGAGGCGGCGATGGATAATAATCTGATGTTCGCCGGCCATAACGCCCACCGCTTCGCCACGGACCCGTTTTATTCCAACGGTTTCATCCCCACGGTGAAGCAGTTGATCGAGCGGTTGCTCACCGGCAAATAAAGGCCAGGAAGGGCGGGTATGCGGCACCAAGGGGTTGCCCCGGCCCCGCGCCAGCCTAAACTGCCCGCCTTTGGCAATTGCCCGCCTCGCGCCGGGCGCGGGGGGTCTCGATGAGCCAGACAGTTTTGGCGCCGCAACGCGCCGCGACCGCCAGCATCGCCCTGGGCGCCGCCAGCCTGTGCCACGGGCTGAACGATCTGTTGCAATCGCTCCTGCCCGCGGTTTATCCCATCCTCAAGGGCGGCTTCGATCTCAGCTTCGGCCAGATCGGCGCGCTGACCCTGGTCTATCAGATCACCGCTTCTTTGCTGCAACCGCTGATCGGGCTGTTCACGGACCGGCGTCCGCAGCCCTTCGCGTTGCCTGTTGGCATGGGCTTCACCCTGGCGGGACTCATCGTGCTCGCTTTCGCCCCCAGCTACGCGACGCTCCTGCTCGGGGCCGGGCTGCTCGGGGTCGGCTCCTCCATCTTTCATCCCGAGGCCTCGCGAATCGCCCGGTTGGCCTCCGGCGGGCGGCACGGGCTGGCTCAGTCGATTTTCCAGGTCGGGGGCAATTTTGGCCAGGCCATGGGGCCGCTGCTCGCGGCCTTTTTCGTGCTGCCCCGGGGCCGGGCCAGCATCGCCTGGTTCGCGTTGCTGGCCCTGGGCGGCATCGCCATTCTCTCCGCGCTCGGCCAATGGTATCGCGCCCAGGGCCATACCCGCCGCGTCGCCCGCCATGCCAAAGCAGGGCCGGCCTTGCCGCGGGCGGTGGTGCTGCGTGCCCTTGCCGTGCTGATGGCGCTGATGTTTTCCAAATTCTTCTATATCGCCAGCTTCACCAGCTATTATATTTTCTATCTGATGCAGCGTTTTGGCCTGAGCACCCAGGCGGCGCAACTCCATCTGTTCGCCTTCATGGCCGCCTCCGCCACCGGCACGGTGATCGGCGGGCCGCTGGGGGACCGCATCGGCCGCAAAGCCGTGATCTGGGGCTCCATTCTCGGCGTCGCCCCCTTCGCCTTGGCCCTGCCATATGCCGGGCTGGGGCTGACGGTCGTGCTCACCATCATTATCGGCTTTGTCCTGTCCTCGGCCTTCTCCTCAATCGTCGTTTATGCGCAGGAACTGCTGCCGGGTCAGACGGGCGCGGTCTCCGGCCTGTTCTTTGGCCTGGCCTTCGGCATGGGCGGCATCGGCGCGGCGGTGCTGGGGGCGCTGGCGGACCGGGTTGGCATCGTCGAGGTTTACAAGATTTGCGCGCTGCTGCCCTTGATCGGCCTCGCCGCCGCCCTCCTGCCTAATACGGAACAGCGCCGGGCCGTTTGACATGCGCATCGCCCAGGTCATGGCCGGGGCCGTTAATGGCGGGGCCGAGCTTTTTTACGAGCGGATGACCGGGGCGCTTGCCCGCGCCGGGCAGGAGGTGCTGCCCATCATCCGCAGGGAGGAGGGCCGGGCCGCGCGGCTGGCCGCCCTGGGGCTGGAGCCGGCCGGGTTCCGCTTCGGCAGCAGGCTCGATTTCCGTACCTCGCCTGGCATCAACCGCGCCCTCAAGGCCTTCCAGCCCGATATCGCCATGGCCTGGATGAGCCGCGCCGCCGCTCATCTGCCGCGTGGGCCCTGGGTCAATATCGGCCGGCTCGGCGGCTATTATGATCTCAAATATTTCCGTTCCTGCACCTATCTGGTCGGCAACACGCATGGCATCGTCTCATACATAGCCGATGCGGGGTTTCCCTCTGGCCGGGCCTTTTATCTCCCCAATTTCGTCGAGGATTTTGCGGCGGCGCGTCCCGCCTCGCGGGCTGAATTCGCCATCCCGGAGGGAGCGCCCCTGCTGCTCGGCCTCGGCCGTCTCCATGAGGTCAAAGGGTTTGATACGTTGATCCGCGCCCTGGCCGGGTTACCGGAGGTCTATTGCGTGATTGCCGGGGAAGGGCCGCAACGTCCCCAGCTGGAGGCGCTGGTGGCGGAGTTGGGATTGGCGGCGCGGGTCAGGCTGCCCGGCTGGCGGCGTGACACCGGGGCGCTGCTGAAAGCGGCTGATCTCTTCGTCTCCTCCTCGCGTCACGAGCCTTTGGGCAATATGGTGCTGGAGGCGTTTTCCGCTGCCACGCCGGTTCTGGCCGCCGCCGCCGAAGGGCCGCGGGAAGTGATCCGCGACGGAGAGGATGGGGTTCTGGTGCCAGTGGACGACCATGTTCGCCTGGCGGCGGCGGCGCGGAGACTGCTCGGCGACGGTGCTGGGCGCGCCCAGCTGGCGGCAGCCGGGCGCCAGCGCTTTTTGAACGAATTTTGCGAGGCTGCCGTCACCACGCTCTGGCTCGATCTCTTTCGCGCCGTGCTGCGTTGAGCTCCGTGTGGCTGGTCCTCCAGGGTGCCGGTCTCCGGCGGGCTTCAGGCTATAAGAGTTCCGGAGCTTCCTATATATAGCTCAAAGACCTTTCTTTCTGATGGGAACGGAACACATGGCCACGATGTTCAATACCGCGCCGGACGCCTCCCCCTCTGGGACCCCGACTGTCATCATGGATGGCGACCAGGCGAATTTCATGACGGATGTCATCGACGCCTCCCGTGAGATCCCGGTGATGGTGGATTTTTGGGCCACTTGGTGCGGCCCATGCAAAACGCTGACCCCCGCGCTGGAGCGGGTCGTCCGCGCCCAGAACGGGCGGGTGCGGCTGGTCAAGATCGATGTGGACAAGAACCGGGAATTGGTGAGTCAGCTGGCCCGGATGGGATTGCCGATGCAATCCGTTCCCACCGTCGTCGCCTTCTGGCAGGGGCAGATTGCCGACACGTTCTCAGGCGCGCTGCCGGAGAGCGAGTTGAAGCGCTTTGTGGAGGCGCTTTTGAAGCTCGCTGGCTCTTCTGCACCGGGCGAGGATCTGATTGCCGAAGGCAAGGCGCTGTTGGAGGCGGGGCAGCCCGAACAGGCGGCGCAATATTTTTCCGCGGCCTTGCAGGAAACACAGGATAAGCCCGAGGCCTGGGGCGGGCTGGCGCGCGCCTTGCTCGCCTTGGGGGATGAGCAGCAAGCCCTGCAAGTGCTCGACCAGGCCCCGGCCGGCCTCGCACAGCATGCCGAGATCACCGGCGCGCGGGCAGCGCTCGCCCTGGCGGAAGAAGGGCGCAAGGCCCAGGCCGCGATGGCGGGGTTGCAAGCGCGTCTCGCCGCCAATCCAGACGACCATGCCGCGCGTTACGAGCTTGCCACCGCCCTCAACGCCGCCGGGGCGCGGGCGGAGGCGGCGGAGGCATTGCTGGAGATCATCCGCCGCGACCGGGCCTGGAACGACGACGCGGCGCGATTGCAATTACTGAAATTCTTCGAGGCCTGGGGCATGGATGACCCGGCGACGATGGCGGCGCGCCGCAGGCTTTCCACCCTGCTGTTTAGCTGAATGGAGACCTTGCCTGGCTCTCTTCCTGAGGTTTTCGCCATTTTTCCCCTGGCGGGTACCCTCTTGCTGCCGCATGGCAAGCTGCCGTTGAATATTTTCGAGCCGCGTTATCTCGCCATGGTGGAGGATGCGCTGGGGGAGGGGCGGTATCTCGGCATGGTGCAACCGGATAAGCGTTTGCCAGAGGGCGAGACCGGGCCGGGATTGTTCCGCATCGGCTGCCTTGGACGAATTTCCAGCTTCGACGAAACCGGAGATGGGCGGTATCTCATCACTTTGACGGGACTGATCCGCTTTACCATCGCCGAGGAAATCGGCATGCGGCGTGGTTACCGGCGGGTCCAGGCTGGCTTGGCTGGGTTCGCGGCGGATTTGCAGCCGCTCCCCTCCAATCTGCCATTTCCGCGGGAGGCGCTGCTTCTCGCCCTGGAGCGCTACTTTGCCGCCGCTGGGGTGGAGGCCAATTGGGAGACGATCCGGCAGATGAACGATTCCGCTCTCGTCATCGCCCTGTGCATGGCCTGCCCGTTCTCACCGGAAGAAAAACAGGCCTTATTGGAGGCCAAGGACCCTGACCGGCGCGCCGAGGTGCTGCGGGCCCTGCTGGAAATCGAATCTTTTCACGGCGGGGCCAATGACGGCGCGCCCCCAAAAGCGAGTTGAACCGCATGACCGACCCCAACCCCCAACCGTGCCTCGACCCGCGGCTTCTGGAGATGCTGATCTGTCCGGTGACCCGGGGCAGGTTGATCTATGACCGTGCCCATAACGAGCTGATCAGCGAGAAGGCGCGGCTCGCCTACCCGATCCGCGATGGCATTCCCATCATGCTGGCCGAGGAAGCCCGGCCGCTCGACCCTTAAACCGACATGGCCGATAGGGAATCGCCCGCCAATTCCGCCGCCGAGGCGGAGCCGGAAATATCGGAATCGCGCATGCGTCTGACCGCGGTCATCATCGCGGTCGCGTTGTTCATGCAGAACCTTGATTCCACCGTGGTGAGCACGGCGCTGCCCGCCATGGCCCGCAGCTTCAAGGCCGAGCCGGTCTATATGAGCGTGGCGATCACTTCCTATCTGATCTCGCTTTCGGTGTTCATCCCCGCCTCGGGCTGGGTAGCGGATCATTTCGGCGCGCGCCGGGTCTTTCGCGCCGCCATCGTCATTTTCACCCTGGGTTCGCTGTTTTGCGGCCTGGCGCCCAGCCTGCCGGCGCTGGTGGGGGCGCGCGTGCTGCAAGGCCTGGGCGGGGCGATGATGCTGCCGGTGGGCCGGCTTTTATTGCTGAATTCGGTGAGCCGCGCACAAATGGTCACCGCCATGTCCTGGCTGACCATGCCCGCCTTGCTGGGACCTATCATGGGCCCACCGTTGGGGGGCTTCATCCTCTCGGTGACCTCCTGGCGCTGGGTGTTCAACATCAACATTCCCATCGGCGTTATCGGCGTGATCGCCGTGACCAGGTACATTCCGGAAATCCGGGTGGAAGGGCGCGGCGGCCGGCTGGACGTGCCTGGCATATTGCTCTCCGGGCTCGGCATGGCCCTTATCATGATCGGCCTGGAAACGGCGGGCCGGGGGCTGGTTCCGGTTTCCTGGACGATCGGCGCTTTCTTGGGCGGAAGTGCCGCCTGGCTGTGTTATGGTCTTTACGCGCGGCGGGCGTCCAACCCCGTGCTCGATTTCTCGCTCATGCGCGTGCCGACTTTCGCCATCTCCCTGCTGGCGGGCAGCCTGTTCCGCATCCCGGTGGGGGCGATTCCGTTTCTGCTGCCGTTGATGCTCCAGCTCGGCTTCGGCAAAACGCCCTTGCAGAGCGGCTTCATCACCTTCACGGCGGGGCTGGGAGCCTTGTTGATGAAGCTGGCGGCGAAACCGGCCTTGGCCCAGTTCGGCTTCCGCTCGGTCTTGATATGGAACGGGCTGGCGGCGGTGCTGACCATGGCGCTCACGGCAGCCTTCACCCCTTCCTGGCCAACCTGGCTGATGGAAGCCGTGTTGTTCGTGTCAGGGTTTTTCCGCTCTCTGCAATTCACGGCCTTCAACACCATCGCCTATGGCGACATTCCCCGTGCGCGCATGTCGGCCGCGACGACGCTATATTCCACCATTCAGCAACTCACCCTCACATTGGGGGTGGTGGTGGGCGCCGCCGCGCTGGAACTCCTGGCCTGGGCCAGCGGGCACGTTTCCCCAACCCAGCGGGATTACTCAGGCGCCTTTCTCATCGTCAGCATCATGGCGCTAGGCTCGGTACCTTTTTGCGCCAAGCTGGCGCGCAACGCCGGCGCGGCGCTCAGCGGGCATCACTGACATCAGCGGGCAATAAAAACCGGGTAAGGCTGGCTTGGCCGGGTCTGAGCTGCCGCCAGGGACCAGGAACCAGCAATTCGGCGAGAGCCGCCGTGGGAAAGCCCTCATCGATCCGGGCGATGGGGGCGTTGGCACGGGCCGGGTCCGCCAGGAGCAAGGCGAGTTCATGCAGCCCGGGATTATGGCCGATAACGAGGGCGCTGCGCACGGTCTCGGGCAGGTCGCGCAGGCTTTGCAGGATTTGCGACGGCGTCGCCATATAGAGTTGCGGCATCGTCTCGATATTCGGCCATTCATCCCAGACGGGCGTTTCTTCCAGCGCCGCCAGGGTGGCCTGGGTCCGCTGGGCCGGGGAGACGAGCACCACCTCCGGGGCCAGCCCGGCCTTGCGCATCGCCTGGCCGATCCGGCTCGCGGCTTGGCGTCCCTCGCCGGTCAGGGCGCGCTCATGGTCGGTGAGGCCTGCGCGCTCCGGCTCGGCTTTGGCATGGCGCAGGAGAATCAACTGGTGCATGGCCAGAATGTGCCATGGCGGAAGCGGCGTGTCGCCCCCATCTCGTGGGAACGAATCTAGCTGGATGAATCTTATGGGATTGTGGGGGTCAAAAATTGAGCGGCGGGGTTTTATGGCGGGCCTGGCCGGTTTGGCGGCGGCGGGGCCGGCGGCGGCCGCCCTCCCGGCCTCGGTGCCGCCAAGCGGGGAAATGCGCTTCAAGGTGCTGCGCAACAATGCGCCGATCGGCGAGCATCACATGGTCTTCACCCGGCGCGGAGATGATCTGAACGTCGCCATCAATGCCGATTTCCTGGTGAGGGTGGCGGGCATTCCCGTCTTTCGTTATCAGGCCGCCGCGACGGAGAGCTGGAGCGGCGGCGCCTTTACGGAGCTGGAAAGCAAGGTCAACCATAACGGCAAGTTATTTTCGGTGCGGGCCAGCCGGATAGCCGGCGGCTACGCGGTGCAAAGCACCAAGACCGGGAATTACCAATATACCGGGGTTCCGTCTCTATTGCCGCTGACTTATTGGAACAAGCAATTGCTCACCGCCATGCTCCTCAATGTCGAAACCGGCCAGCATTATCCGGCCATTTCCCAATCCCCCGGCTGGAATCACGTGCCGACCGCAGACGGAGGAACGATACTCGCGCAACGTTTCGACCTGACCGGCCGGCTCCATTTATCCTTATGGTATGACCAGCAGGATCAATGGGCGGGCATGGCTTTCCATATCAATGGGGAAGAGCGTTATTTGAAATATACGAGTTAAGGCTGCTGGCGCGCAGATTCAGGCGGGCTGGCTTTCGGGGTGGCGCAGGTGCCAAAGACGCTCATGCGCCGCCACCAAGCTTTCTATGCTCTTGCGCCGGTTGGTGTCGGGCGGCACCGTGCGGCGCGTGAGCATGGATTCCAGCGTATGCAAGAGCTGCTCCGCGACCTCGTAATCGCCCTGATCGCAAGCATGATGGAAAGCAATAAGAATTTTATCCGATAATCGGCGGCTATAGCGCGGGGCTCCAGACGTTGAGCGCGGGGGGTGGAGGTCGGTTTCGTCGTCTCGTTCTGTCAAACCTGTCATCTAACAATCCATATCCAAAGGATGGTCCGCCTGTGTCGGAAACCGCTCAGGGTGAGCTATCGGGTGGCCGGCTCGCTCCTCAACTTTTCTTAGAAATTAGCATGACATATTCCCAGTAGGGGTGTGAATGGTTTTTTAATCTTTCTGGTGCAAAGACTACGATAGAATTAAATAAATTCAATGAACTGCGACGAAACCGCCCGCATAAAATTAAAAAAATTTAATTTTTAACCTTCAAATTCGGCAAACGCCTCGTCCCACGATCCCGCTGTCGCCGCCTTACTATATTCCGTGGAACGGTTTTCGAAAAAATTAGTATGCTCCACCGCATTCAGCATTTCATCTAACCAAGATAAAGGATTTTTCTCGACGTGAAAAAGCGGGTTGAGGCCAAGCCCACCCAAACGCCGGTCGGCGATATATCTGATGTAGCGCTTCACCTCCTCCGCCGCCAACCCCTCCACAGCGCCCAACTCAAAAGCGAGGTCTATAAAGGCATCCTCATGATCGACGATGGTCGCGCATGTCAAATAAATGTCCCGGCGCAACTCCTCCCTCCAGATCTGGGGATTTTCGGCGATGAAGGTCCGGAACAGCTTGGTGATGCTCTCGCAATGCAGCGATTCATCGCGCACCGACCAGGTTATGATCTGCCCCATTCCCTTCATTTTGTTGAAGCGCGGGAAATTGAGCAGGATGGCGAAGGTGGCAAATAATTGCAGCCCTTCGGTGAAGGCGCCGAAGGCCGCCAGGGTCTTGGCGATCTCATGCCGGCTGTCCATCGTGAAACCGTGCATGTAATCGTATTTGTCCTTCATCTCCTTGTATTTGAGGAAGGCTTGGTACTCCACCTCCGGCATTCCCACCGTGTCCAGCAGATGGGAATAGGCGGCGATATGCACGGTCTCGATATTGGAGAAGGCTGAGAGCATCATCAGCACCTCGGTGGGTTTGAACACCTGGGCGTATTGCTTCATGTAGCAATTATTCACCTCGACATCCGCCTGGGTGAAGAAGCGGAAAATCTGGGTGAGCAGGTGGCGCTCGGCCTCGGTGAGATTTTTGTGCCAGTCCCGCACATCCTCGGCGAGCGGCACTTCCTCCGGCAGCCAATGCACGCGCTGCTGGGTGAGCCAGGCTTCATAGGCCCAGGGATAACGGAAGGGCTTATAGACAGGGTTCTCGGTCAACAGGTCCATTTTCGGCTCCACCTCGGAGGCGGGAATCATGATCATTGTCATCGCTTTCAAGAATGGGGCCAAGCGTCCCCCTCAATCATCTGCGCCTTACTGGCAGGCCAGGCATTCCTCATAATTGCCGGTGGCCGGCGGCGGCGCCACCTCTGCCGGGGCGGGGCTCACCTCCGCCTTCTCCCGGCGCTCGGATACATTGTCAGCGCGCTGGATGGAGAGGGAGCGGCAGTAATAAAGCGACTTCACCCCTTTTTTCCAGGCTTGATAATGAATCTGGTTCAGATCGCGCTTATGCACATTGGCGGGCAGGAACAGGTTGACCGACTGGCTCTGGCAGATGAAGGGGGCGCGGTCCGCCGCGTGCTCCACCACCCAGCGCTGATCGAGCTCAAAGGCGGTCTTGAACACGTCCTTCTCCTGCGCGGTGAGAAATTCCAGATGCTGCACCGACCCTTTATTGAGGGTGATGGAAGACCAGGTCTCCTCATCATCCCGGCCGTGCTGGGCCAGCAGCTTTTTCAGCGCCCGGTTGCGCACGGAAAAACTGCCTGAGAGCGTTTTCTGCAAGAACACATTGGCGCTGATTGGCTCGATACCGGGCGAGGCGTTACCGGCGATGACTGAGATCGAGGCCGTCGGCGCGATCGCCAGCTTATGGGAGAAGCGCTCGCCGATGCCGTATTCCGCGGCATCCGGGCAGGGGCCGCGTTCAACCGCCAGCTTGCGGGAGGCCGCGTCCGCCTGGGCGCGGATATGTTTGAACATGCGGATGTTCCACACCTTCGCCATTACCCCCTCCCAGGGGATGCCGTTATCCTGCAGAAAAGAGTGGAAGCCCATCACGCCCAGCCCAACGGAGCGCTCCCGCGCGGCGGCATATTTGGCCCGCGCCATCGAATCCGGGGCTTTCTGGATAAAATCTTCCAGCACATTGTCGAGAAAGCGCATCACATCCTCGATAAAACGCTCATCCTCCTGCCATTCGAACCATTTTTCCAGATTGAGCGAGGACAGGCAGCACACGGCGGTGCGCTGTTTTCCATGCTGGTCCACCCCGGTGGGCAAAGTGATCTCGGCGCAGAGATTGGAGGTTTTCACCTCCAGCCCCGCCAGCTTGTGCTGCTCGGGGCGGGCATTGTTCACATGGTCGGAGAAGATGAGATAGGGCTCGCCCTGCTCGATCCGCGTGGTGAGGATGCGGATCCAGAGCGCCCGCGCCGAGATCGAGCGCACCACGCTGCCATCCTTGGGCGAGCGCAAGCCCCAGATCTCGTCCTTTTCCACCGCCCGCATGAAATCGTCGGGGATCAGCACGCCGTGATGGAGGTTGAGCGCCTTGCGGTTGGGGTCGCCCCCGGTCGGCCGGCGCATATCCACGAACTCCTCGATCTCCGGATGCCAGACGGGCAGATAGACCGCCGCCGAACCCCGGCGCAGCGAACCCTGGGAAATGGCGAGGGTGAGCGAATCCATCACCCGGATGAAGGGAATGATGCCGGAGGTCTTGCCGTTCTGCCCCACCTTTTCGCCGATCGAACGCAGATTTCCCCAATAGGAGCCGATGCCGCCGCCCTTCGAGGCGAGCCAGACATTCTCGTTCCACAGCCCGACGATCCCCTCCAGGCTGTCCGTTGCCTCGTTCAGGAAACAGGAGATCGGCAAACCGCGATCCGTGCCGCCATTGGAAAGCACCGGCGTCGCCGGCATGAACCACATTTTCGAGATGTAGTCATAAAGCCGCTGGGCATGGGCCTGGTCGTCACCGTAATAGGAGGCGACGCGGGCGAAGAGATCCTGATAGCTCTCGCCAGGCAGGAGATAGCGGTCATCCAGCGTCGCCCGGCCGAAATCGGTCAGCAGCGCATCGCGGGAGCGGTCCACCCGCACCTGATAACGGCCTGGCAATTGTACGGCATCGTCGAGCAATGCGGCCTCAGGCTTCGTCATCATATTCATCTTTCGCCGGTTCCCTGTTTGGTGTGAGCGTCTTCGATAACAACATATAGTAAGCAATTCGTCCAATGAATACTATTTATGCGATTTGAGGGCTTCCGCGCGGTGGCATCGGTTTTTCGAGTCTGCCTGCGGAATCTCTGGCCGCGTTCGGAGCCCGGCTCATTGAGTTCTAGTTTTGTTCTTATCGCCTCAGCCGTCAACCCGGCTGGGACTCCACCCCCGACTCGCCTGAAACAGGGCGGTTGCGCGGCCCCGCGCCCCTGGCTTAGTTTAAACGCATGGACGGCATGACCGGGCTGGCGCCCCATTATCAAGGCTATATCGACGAGCGCAGCGTGGCGCATGTGAAGGGCTGGCTGCGCGATCTCAACGATCCCGCCGCCCGGCTGGAATATGAGGTGGTTCTGCCGGGCTTTCTGCGGGACCGCGTCCTGGCGCGCGGGCGGGCGGACCAGCTCAGCCCGGCGCTGGTCGAGGTCGGGGTGGGAGACGGGTGCTACGGCTTCGAGGCGCGGTTCGACCCGCCCTTGAGCGAGGCGCAGCGGGACCAGCTCCTGGTCCGTCCCAAAGGCGCCAAGCATCGGCTGGAACTCGCCCCTGGCTTGCGCATAGCGCCGCCCGGGCAAGGCCCCTATCAGGGTTTCGTCGATGAATGTTCCGTCCGTCATATCGCTGGCTGGGCGCGGGATCTCTCGGATCCCGCCCGCCGCGTCACCGTCGATATTCTCCTGCCCGGCCCCGAGGGGGATATCCTCCTTCACCGCCATCCCGCCAATCAGTTCAATGAGGTGCTGCGTCAGGTAGGGGTGGGAGACGGCACCTATGCCTTTTTCCTGCTCTTCGATCGTGAACTCACGGAGGCCGAGCGCGACCGGGTTTTCGTGCGGGTTCATGGGGCCGATGATCGTCTGCCGCCCGCTCCGGCCCTCAAGCGCGAGTTCCAGCCCATCCATCACGTCGCGATGGATATCGTCAATAACTGCAATCTCCGCTGCCCCTTCTGCGTCTATGATTATTCCCAGACCAACAAAACCTATGTGATGAGCGACGAGACCTTCGCCTCGGCGCTGCGGCTGATCCCCTACGTGACCGACGGTAATTTTTGGCTCTCCTGCCTGCATGAGGCGACGCTGCATCCCCGCCTCATCCAGTTCATCGAGCGTGTGCCGCGCGAATACCGCCGCAAGCTGTTCTTCACCACCAACCTCGCCAAGCGCCAGCCGCGCGCCTTTTTCGAGGCGCTGGCCGAATCCGGCATGGACCACATCAATATCTCTTTGGAGAGCCTGGATAAGGATATCTACGAGAAAATGCGCAAGGGCGCGCGGTATCACATCTTTTTGGAAAACTGGGCGCTGCTGCTCGATGTTTTCCGTGCCGCGCCGCAAGCCCCCCGCATCCGCTACAACCTCATGGCGTATCGCTCCAATCTGCGGGAATTGCCGGAGCTGGTCGCCCTGCTGCTCGAGGAAAAACTCGGCTGGCAGGCGGAGTTGCGCTCCACCATGGACATGCCGCAAATTCCAGCGCAGTTCCGCGAGGATGAGTTTCTCTCTACTTCAGAATGGGCATGGCTCGCGGCCGAGATGAAGCGCTTTCCCGCGGAGCGCATCGTGCTGCTGCTGCCCCCCGAGGGGAAAGGGTATGACCGTGAGGAAGGGCGGCGCGCCCTTCCCGCCTCGCAGCCGCCAGAACAGGCGGGCCAGACCGTGGCGAAGGGTCCGGCGCCGCGGCCCTTCAATCTGCGCATCGGCTGGGACGGCACGTTGAACGTCTATTCGGAATTGCCGGCCCGCCCGGGCGAGCCGCCCAGCCTCGCGAATTACCTCTTCGCCAACATCAACGAACTCAAAGACCCGCTCGCCACCTTCCTGGCGCTCGAATGATACCGGCAGACCCTGGGGGCTGACCGGTATCGGCCCGCAGGGCCGGCGGGCGGCCGCGCGCGAAGGTTGGACGCAGTCTCAGGCCACGCTCAGCTTCACATCCACGCTTTTATGGATGGCGTTGGAATAGGGGCAGACGATATGCGCCTTCTGCACCAGATCCTCCAGCACCGCCTTGTCCACCCCGGGGGCGGAGATGGCCAGCGCGGCGGTGATGCCGAACCCGCCGCCATCCTCGCGTGGGCCGATGCCGATATCGGCGGCGACCTTGGTCTCCTCCGGCAGCGTCACCTTCGCCTTGCCCGCCACCACTTTCAACGCGCCGAGAAAGCAGGCGGAGTAGCCGACGGCGAATAATTGCTCCGGATTGGTCCCCGGCCCGTCATCGCCGCCCATGGCCTTGGGCACGCTCAACGTCACGTTCAGCCGGTTGTTATCCGTTCCCCCCTTGCCGGCGCGCCCCCCGGTGGCATGGCCGTGGGCGGTGTAGAGAACCTGTTTGACGCTCATTTCACTTCCTCCTCATGGGTAATCGGGGATGTGGCCCGGCGCGGCGCGGATGCAAGGCGCTAAAACAAACTGGCGCAGAAACGGGCGATGCGGCGGCAGGCTTCCTCCAGCTGGGGCAGGGCGCTGGCGGTGGAAATGCGGATATGAGGACTCATGGCGAAGGCGGAGCCGGGCACCACGGCCACCAGCGCCTCCTCCAGCAAGGCCATGGCGAAATCATCGTCCGAGGCCAATTCCCGCCCGCCGGGCGTGGTCTTGCCGAGGCAACCCGCGATGGCGGGGAAGAGATAAAACGCGCCCTCGGGCCGGGGGCAGGCAAGGCCCCGGCATTGGCTCAAGATCGCCATTGCCGCGTCGCGCCGCTGCTCATAGGCGGCCACCCGTTCGGCCAGAAACTCCTGCGGGCCGGTGAGCGCCGCCAGCGCCGCCGCCTGGCTGAGGGAGCACACGCCGGAGGTGGCGGTGGCCTGGACGATGGTGGCGGCGGCGATGAGCGGGGCCGGCCCCACGCACCAGCCGAGACGCCAGCCGGTCATCGCATAGGTTTTGGAGACGCCGGAGAGCGTGACCACCCGCTCGCGCAAATCGGGCGCCACCCCCAGCAGCGTATGATGCGCCGCGCCGCCGAAAATCAGCCGCTCATAGATATCATCGGAAAGCACCCAGAGCTGGGGATGCCGCCGGATCACCGCCGCCAGCGATTCCAGCCCGGCGGCGGGCATCACCGCGCCCGAGGGGTTGCTGGGATAATTGAGGATCAGCAGCTTGGCGCGCGGCGTGATGGCGTGGGCCAGCGTCTCGGGCTGCAACAGGAATCCGGCCTCCGCCGGGCAGGGGAGGAAAACCGGCGCCCCCCCCGCGAATTTCACCGTCTGCTCATAGCCCGCCCAGGCCGGGGCCGGGATCAGCACCTCCTCGCCCGCCGCCACCAGGCTCATGACCACGTTGAAAATGCCTTGCTTGCCGCCATTGGTGATGAGCACGTCCTGCGGCCGGGTGGCAACGCCATGCTCGGCGGCGAACCGCGCCGCCACCCTGGCCCGCAAGGCCTCGGTCCCGGCCAAGGGCGGGTATTTGGTTTCACCCCGCAGGGCCGCCGCGTGCGCCGCCTCGACGGCATGGGCGGGAGTGGGAAAATCGGGCTCGCCCAGGGAGAGGGAGATCACATCCTTGCCCTCGTCCCGCAAGGCACGGGCGCGGGCGGCCATGGCGAAGGTGGCGGCCAGCGCCGTGCGGCCGATACGGGGGGCGAAATGCTGCATGGGCGGGGTGTATGCACTCACGGCTCACCCCGCAAGCGCGTCTCCCCGCAAGCGGGGTGTCAGGTGAGCGCGCCCTTGACCCGCCGCTCGAAAAGGGGGGCCAGCCAGAGCCTGCGCCGGTGTCCCGGCTCCGCCGGCGCCGGCGCTGGTGCCGCTCCCATGGCGAAGCGGGTGAGGCGATAGGCGATGTCGGGATGACGCTTGAAATAAGCCCGGATGATCGCGTCCGCCTCCACGTCCAGCGGCTCGGCGGGCGCGTTCAGCACACCATCGAGAAAGCTTAAAATCGAACTATGCTCTTGCCGGGTCACTTGCCATTCTAAGCCCCAAAACCCGGCCCGCGGGCAAGAGAGAATTGGCTGGCTTACGCCGAATTCATCCCGCCTTGCCGGTTTTAACGGATTGATAAACAATCATTAAATTCCCGTTCCGGTTGAATTCGCCGGCACGGAACATGCCGATGGAGCCCAGCACCTGCAAGGAGCCGAGATTATCCTCCCGCGCGACGGCGACGATCCGCTCCAGCCCCGCCGCGTCATGCCCGTAGGTCAGCGCGGCGGAGGCGGTTTCGCTGGCCAGGCCAAGCCCCCAGGCTTGGGGGAGAAAGGCGAAGCGCAAGGCCACGCCCCGTCCATCCGGGCGGTGCATCAGCGCGGTGATGCCAAGAAATTGTCCCCGCCGGGCGCGCACCGCCCACATGCCATGGCCATGCCGCCCCCAGTCCCGGATGTCATGGGCGAGATCCTCGGCGGTCTGGACGGGTGTGCGCACCCCGCCCAGCATCAGCGCGAAGGCGCGCGGGTCGCCCTTCAGCCGCACCAGATCCGGCAGATCCCAATATCCCACCGGCGTCATCCGCGTCCGCGCCGTGGCGATAATCCAGGCCGATGACACGGTCACGCGCCAGCGAACCCCGCAACGGGGCTAACGTGTCAGCGGCCGGTATTTGAGGCGGTGGGGCTCGCTCGCCTCCTGGCCGAGGCGGCGGCGCTTATCCTCCTCATAGGCCTGGAAATTACCCTCGAACCATTCCACATGGCTCTCCCCCTCGAAGGCGAGGATATGGGTGGCGAGCCGGTCGAGAAACCAGCGGTCATGGGAGATGATCACCGCGCAGCCCGGGAATTCCATCAGCGCCTCCTCCAGCGCCCGCAGCGTGTCCACGTCGAGATCGTTGGTCGGCTCGTCGAGCAGGATGACATTGGCCTCGGTTTTCAGCATTTTCGCGAGATGCACGCGGTTGCGCTCGCCGCCGGAAAGCACGCCTACCTTCTTTTGCTGGTCCGGCCCCTTGAAATTGAAGGCGCCGACATAGGCGCGCGAGGGCACGGCCCGCTTGCCGAGATAGATGACATCCGTGCCGCCGGAGATTTCCTCCCACACGGTCTTGTTGTCATCCAGGCTGTCGCGGGACTGGTCGACATAGCCGAGCTTGACGGTATCGCCGATTTTCAGCGCGCCCGAATCCGGTTTCTCGGTGCCGATGATCATCTTGAACAAGGTGGATTTGCCCGCGCCGTTCGGCCCGATGACACCAACGATGCCGCCGGGCGGGAGCTTGAAATTCAAATCGGCGATCAACTCGCGGTCGCCGAATCCCTTGTAGAGATGCTCGGCCTCGATGACCGTGCCGCCCAGGCGCGGGCCGGGCGGGATGACGATCTCCGCCACTCCCCCCGCCTGCTCCTGGGATTTGGCGAGCATTTCCTCATAGCGCTGGATGCGGGCGCGGTTCTTGGTCTGGCGCGCCTTGGGGCTGGAGGCGATCCATTCCCGCTCCTCGGCCAGGGCGCGCTGGCGGGCGGGTTCCTCCTTCTCCTCCTGGGCGAGGCGCTTTTGCTTCTGTTCCAGCCAGGCGGAGTAATTGCCCTCATACGGGTAGGCCCGCCCGCGCTCGATTTCGAGAATCCAGTTGGTGACGTTATCGAGGAAGTAACGGTCATGGGTGACGAGCACCACCGTCCCCGCATAATCGCGCAGCGTCCGCTCCAGCCAGGATACGGATTCGGCGTCGAGATGGTTGGTCGGCTCGTCGAGCAGCAGCAGGTCGGGCTTTTCCAGCAGCAGCCGGCAAAGGGCCACGCGCCGGCGCTCGCCGCCCGAGAGGTTGGTCACCGGCGCGTCGGCGGGCGGGCAGCGCAGCGCGTCGAGCGCGATCTCGATCTGGCGGTCGAGATCCCACCCGTCGGCGGCGTCGATCACCTCCTGCAACCGGGCCTGCTCGGCCAGCATCTCGTTCATCTTGTCGTCATCCATGGGTTCCATGAACGCTTCGGAAATCTCATTGAAGCGCTGGATGGCGGCGCGCACGTCCTTGAACGCCTCGGCGACATTCTCGCCCACCGTCTTATCCGCTTCGAGCTGCGGCTCCTGGGAGAGATAGCCGACGCTGGCGCCTTCCGCCGCCCAGGCCTCCCCGCCATGTTCCTTCTCGATCCCGGCCATGATCTTGAGCAGCGTGGATTTGCCCGCGCCGTTCACGCCCAGCACGCCGATCTTGGCGCCGGGCAGGAAGGAGAGGGTGATGCCTTTGAAGACCTCACGTCCGCCCGGATAGGCTTTGGTGAGGTCCTTCATGACATAGATATATTGGTAAGCGGCCATTGGCGATCCTAGAAACTCTGCGAATTGCGCCGGGTATAAAGGCGCCCTCCCGGCGGGGCAACCTGGCGGCTGGCCGCCCCGGCGCGCGGCTGATAGACAGATCCACGAGAGGAAGCGGATCATGCGAGTCGGGTGCGTGGTGATGCAGAGAAACGAGGTCAACGCCCTGGAACCCTGGCTGCTGTACCACGCCCACCTCTTCGGGCTGGAAAATCTCTGCGTCATCGACCATGGCTCCGCTGATTCCAGAGTGGTCAACACGCTCGATTGGTACGAGGGGGAGGGGCTCAGCGTTCTGCGCCTGCCCGCCGGAGCCGACTATACCAGAAAAGGCGAGTTCGTGACGGAACGGCTGCGGGAGATGGAACGCCGGGGCGGGTATGATTTTCTCCTGCCGCTCGATTGCGACGAGTTTCTAGCCCTGCGGCGCGCGGCGGGCGATTATACCTGCCGGCGCGAGGAGATCCTGGCCGCCCTCGCCATCTTCCAGGGCAGGCCGGAGATTTTGGAGGTCAAGGAAAACCTGCTGAACATTCTCGGCCTGCCGGGGCGGTTTCTGCCGTTGCCGTATCAGAAAGTGTTTTTCACCGCCGGCCATCTCGGCGCGGTCGATCACGGCTCGCATACCGACATTTCCGGGCGCGGCGCGGCCAGCCTCGCCACCCCATTCGTCTATATGCATTTCCACCACAAGCCCTGGGCCGAGCAGATCAAAGCCAGCCAGGAAAAGCTGCGGCCCTTTGTGGATATAACGGATGCGCGGGCCCTCGCCGCATTTCGCGGTCCGGGCTGGCATCTTCTTCTCCACATCAACGAGGGGGAGGCCGCTTATCACGCCGTGATGACGGAGGCGGCCAAATACCAGGTCGGCGTGGACGGTCTCATGGAGTGTTTCGCGGCACTGGGCATCGACCCGCTCTTTTTCGAGAAACCGGCGGGATGCCCCGCTAGCTCGCCTTGAAGGCGCGGGAGACCATCATATAGGCGATCCCGGTGGTGAGGAAATTAACGCCGAGCAGAATGCCGAGCGCGATCGCGGAAATGCCCGGCCAGCCCGAGACGATGATGATGGCGAGGATGATGGAGGCGATGCCGGAGACGAGCATGCTGACCCAGCCATTGGCCGGGCGCGTCTCGAAGGCGAAGACCAGCTCGGACGCCCCCTGGAACATGAACATGATGCCGACGATGAGGGTGAGCGCGACCGCCCCCGCCAGCGGGTTGAACAGGAGAAACACCCCCGCCACGCCTGAGAGCAGGCCGAAGAGATTGGCGGCGAAGAACGGCCCGGTGCCGTGAATCCAGAAGGAGCTGATGAAAATCAGCACCCCCGCGATCAGCAGGGTCCAGCCGGTCAGCAGGGTGGCGGCCAAAGTGCTGAATTCAGGGAAGATGATGGCGGCGATGCCGAGCAGGGTCAGCAGCAATCCCAGCCAGAACAGGCGGGGGGAGATGCTGCGCAGCCGCTCATGGAAGGCGCCGGGGATAAGGGGGTCGGTCAGCATGGTCGAGCGCTCCTGTCGGTTGGTTGTGATTAGTCGAGAATTGGCGCGCCAGGCGGCGCTGGCAAGTCCCCGGCGCGCGGCCGCGTTCAGGTGTTGCGGGCGGTGAGCAGGTGGATGGTCCCCGGCAGCAGCACCCGCCCTTCCGGCGTCATCCGGGTATAATCGGGCAAAGCGGCGCGGATGGCGGCGCAGAGCGCCTCCCGCTGCGCGGGCGTGGCGTTTTTCTCGTCCAGCAAGGCCCCGGACGGCCCCATGAAGCAGGCGACCCGCGCCTCGTCATCCAGCGAGGCGCCGCGCAGGAAAACCGGCACCACCTCCACCTCATAATCGTGCCAGCCGGAATCGCGGAGAATGGCGCGCACATAATCGGGATCATCGAAAGCCTGCGGACCGGGCGCATGGGGCCGGCGCGGCTGGCCGGGGCCGAGCAGCGCCTCGGCCAGTTCCAGCGGCTTTTGCCAATGCGGGTTGGCCGAGACCGGTCCCCAGGCGGCGAAAATCAGGCGCCCGCCCGGCGCGGCGTTGCGGCGAAGATTGGTGAAGGCGGCCACCGGGTCCTCGAAGAACATCACGCCGAAGCGCGAGATCAGCGCCTGCGCCGGCGGCGGAAAGGTCTCGGTCTGGGCGTCGCCCAGGGTAAATCGCAAATTCACCGCCCGCTCCCGCTCGGCCATGGCGCGGGCCGCCTCGATCATCGGCGCGGCGATATCCACGCCCAGCACATCGCCGTTGAGGCCAACGGCGCGCGCGGCGGCCAGACTCGTCAACCCCGTGCCGCATCCCACATCCAGCACCCGCTCGCCGGGTTGGAGGCGGGCGCGTTCGATGACGAGTTCGCTCACCGGTTCCAGCCGCGCCTCCATGGCTCCGCTCAGCCGCAGCCATTTCGGTCCCGCCACCTCGGTCCAGTAGGTTTTCTGCTTGTCATTGGCCATGCCGCCACCCTCCGCTCGCGATATAACCCGATTTGGAGCATGACGGGAACATGATGCAATTCCTCGGTTTTCCGGGTCAGGGGCTGTTGCAGTTCATGGAATTCTGCCTTGGTGCTGTCCGGCCGCAGCCCGTCTCCCGCCTCGTTGTCGCGCTCAGCGCCATCGAGGGCGTGCGCCAGGTCAGGCGGCGCTCTCGGGTTTGAGCGCGCCGAGCCGCGCCGCCGCCCAGCCCCCCGCCTCCGCCACCACCGGGTCGGGCTCCGCGGCCAAAGCGCGGGCGGCGGGGAGCAGGGCCGGGTCGCCGCTATTGCCGAGAGCGATGGCGACATTGCGGACGAAGCGGTTGCGGCCGATGCGCTTGACCGGCGAGCCGGAAAATCTCTGGCGGAAGGCGGGCTCGTCCAGCCGCGCGAGTTCGGCCAGAGGCGGGGCGATGAGATCGGCCCGCGCCGCGAGTTTCTGCTCCCGCCCCGCCTCGGCGAATTTGTTCCAGGGGCACACGGCCAGGCAATCATCGCAGCCATAGATGCGGTTGCCGATGCCGGGGCGGAATTCCTCCGGGATCGGCCCCTGATGCTCGATGGTGAGGTAGGAGATGCAGCGCCGGGCATCGAGCGTGTAGGGGCGGGGGAAGGCCTGGGTGGGGCAGGCGCTCTGGCAGGCGGTGCAGCTGCCGCAATGGTCGCGCCCCGGCGCGTCCGCCGCCAGCGCCAGGGTGGTGTAGATCTCGCCGAGAAACAGCCATGAGCCGTGCCGGCGGGAGACGAGGTTGGTGTGCTTGCCCTGCCAGCCGATCCCGGCTTGTTCGGCCAGGGGTTTTTCCATCACCGGGGCCGTGTCCACGAAGACCTTCACCCCCTCGCCGCGCGCGGCGATGAACTGGGCGAGGTGCTTCAGCTTGCCCTTGATGATGTCGTGATAATCCCGGTTGCGCGCATAGACCGAGATATTTCCCACATCGGGCCTTGAAAGATTGGCAAGCGCGTCTTGCGCCGGGGCGTAGGAGAAGCCGAGCGAGATCACGCTCAGCGCCTCTGGCCAGAGGGCCTGGGGGTGGGCGCGCTGGTCCACGCGCTCGGCCATCCAGCCCATGCTGCCGTGCTGGCCCTGGGCCAGGAAATCCCGCAGCCGGGCCAGGTGTTCGGGCGGCAGCGTGGCGCGGGTGAAGCCAATGGCGGCGAAGCCGAGGCCCGCCGCCTTGTCGGCGATTTGCGGTTTTAAATCAGCCCCGGCCACGGTAGGGGGGCACGCCCTGGTCCGGGATCCAGGCATCCTCGGGCGGTTTGCCGGTCTGCCAGAACACATCGATGGGAATGCCGCCGCGCGGGTACCAATAAGCGCCGAGGCGCAGCCATTTCGGGGCGAGCAAGTCCACCAGCCGGTCAGCGATCATCAAGAAGCAGGCTTCGTGAAAGCCGCCATGGTTGCGGAAGGATTGCAGGAAGAGCTTGAGGCTCTTGCTTTCCACCAGCCATTGGTCGGGGATGTAGTCGATGACGATATGGCCGAAATCCGGCTGGCCGGTCATTGGGCAGAGGGAGGTGAATTCCGGGCAGACGAAGCGCACCATGGCGTGCTTGCCGCCGGTTCTGGCGGGCACGCGTTCCAGCACGGCCTCTTCGGGGCTGCGGGGCTGTTCGGTTTTGGTGCCAAGCTGTCGCAGCCCGGCGTAACGGTCGTCAGTGCTCATGCGTCTGGCCCTCTTTGCCAATTGCCGCGCACATCGGCGCAGTAGGACTCATAGTTCTGGTCCAGGATGGCCTTGCGGGCGCCCTGCATCACGGTCTGATAATAGGTGAGATTATGGGTGGTGAGGAGAATTGGGCCCAGCATTTCCTCGCACCGGAAGAGATGATGCAGATAAGCCCGCGTGTGGCGGGTGCAAGCGGTGCAGGCGCAGCTTTCATCCAGCGGCCGCGCATCGTCCTGGAAGCGGGCGTTGCGCATGTTGAAAATGCCGTTGCTGGTGAAGGCGCGGGCGGTGCGCCCGGCGCGGGTGGGCATCACGCAGTCGAACATATCCACCCCGCGCGCCACGGCGCCCAGAAGATCGTCCGGCGTGCCCACGCCCATCAGGTAGCGCGGCTTCCGCGCGGGCAGGAAATCCGTGCAGTAATCCAGCACCTCGAACATCGTCTCCTGGCCTTCTCCCACCGCGAGGCCGCCGATCGCGTAGCCCTCGAAATCCAGCTCCACCAGCGCGGCGGCGGAGCGGCGGCGCAGATCCTCGAAGACATTGCCCTGCATGATGCCGAACTGGCCGTAACCCGGGCGCTTGACGAAGGCGTCGCGCGAGCGCCGCGCCCAGCGCAGGGAAAGCTCCATCGACTCCAGCGCCTCGTGATGGGTCGCAGGAAATTTGGTGCATTCATCCAGCTGCATGGTGATGGTGGCGTCGAGCAGATGCTGGATCTCGGTGGCGCGCTCGGGCGTCAGCTCATGGGCCGTGCCGTCGATATGGGAGCGGAAGGTGACGCCCTTTTCCTCGAGCTTGCGCAGCTTGGCCAGGGACATGATCTGGAAGCCGCCGGAATCGGTGAGGATCGGGCCGGGCCAGTCCATCATCTTATGCAGGCCGCCGAGGCGCGCCACACGCTCCGCCGTCGGCCGCAGCATCAGATGATAGGTATTGCCGAGCACCACCCGGGTGCCGGTGGCGCGCACGGCGTCGGCGGTCATCGCCTTCACCGTCCCCGCCGTGCCCACGGCCATGAAACAGGGGGTGGGCACCTCGCCATGGGCGGTGCGCAGCAGTCCGGCGCGGGCATGGCCATCCTGGCCCGTGAGGGAGAAGGAAAAATCCGGTGGGGTCATGGCACGCGCTTAGCCGCGCCGGAGGAAAACTGCCAGACGGCCCGGCGCAGAACGGCATGGCCATGAGCAAACAGCCCGGGCTGGGCGAGGATCACCCGCAACGCCCCGCCATTCTCCACGGGCAGGCTCACGCTCACCTCCCCGCCTCCCGCCGGCAGGGTGATGGTTGCCCGCCCGCCTTGATCCGTTGTGAGAATGAGCCTCTGGGAGCCGCCCCGGAGCGGCCCCGCCAGGGTGAGCGCCAGCCCGGTTGCGCCGGGCGGCACCGGCAGCAGGATGCTGGCGTTGGGCTTTAGCATCGCCGCTCCGCGCGCGGTGGCGCGCCAGCCGGGCGGCAGCATATAGCACGCCTCCGCCGGCGTGAGCCGGGCGAAATCCAGCCCCGGCCGCCGCGCCAGGCTTTGGCGCGTTGCCGCCGCCCCGGGCGGCAGCCAGCATGTCCGCTCATGCGTGATGAAAAAGGCGCGATAATCGGGGCTCACCCGCGGCGCCATGGCGCCGCCCAGCACGATCACGGCCTCCCCCGCGAGCAGAGCCAGCCCCAGCCCGCGCCGCGCCCAGCTCCAGGTTTCAGACGAGATCCGCGCCATTCGCGAGCCAATGGCGCAAAAACCAGTATTGCGCCGGAATGCAGGCGAGGGTGAACCAGGGCAGATAGCGCCGCCGCCCGCCTTCCGAGAGAAACCGGAACAGAGACAGCAGAAAGACCGGATTGGCCAAAGTATAGCGTTGCAGGGAAACGAGGCTGGACGAGGCGGCGAGCAGCACCGTCGCCGCCAGGAACCATGCTTCCATGCCCTGGCCCCGCCGGGCGGTCCACACCGCCACCGCCAATCCCAGGCAAGCGGCGAGAGCCAGCCCGGCGGAGTGCAGCCGTTCCGCCAGGGAAAAGCCGGGCATGCCCAGCGCCATCAACCCCTTGGCCAGGATATAAAACGGGTCCTGAAAATGGCGTTGCCAGCCCGCCTGGATATGGAGAAAGCCGAGCGCGTCGCCCACGTGCAAATAGAGATACGCCATGAACAGGCTGAGGCCGAGAGCGGCGATGCCCAAGGGCAGCAGCGCGTCGGCGGCGGTGAGCGCGGCTTGCCTCGCCTGGCCCCGCCGCAACTGGCGCCAGGCGGGAGTACAGAGCCGCCAGGCCAGGGCCGGGAGCAGCACGATCCCCGTTACCCGCGTGACGCCGAGCAGAGAGATCAGGCATGCCGCCATCCCGTTCCGCCCCCGCCGCAGCGCCAGCAGCGCCCCGGTGGCCAGAAGCGCGTATAGGCTCTCCGTATAGGGCAGTGAGAGGTAGAACCCATAGGGAAAGGCCAGGAGAAAACCGAAGAACAGCAGCGGGTCCGGGCGTTCCCGCAACCGGGCGAGATAGGCATAACCCAGCAGCATGAAGCCGAGCAGGCAAAGATTGGCGAGCAGGAACCCGGCGGCGGCCCCGCCCAGCCCCGCCGCGATCAGCCCCCGCATCAACAGGGGGTACAGAGGCAAAAACGCCCAATTGGCCATGCTGTAATCGAAGGTGCTGATGATCGGCGCGCGGTCGTACCCCGCCATGGCGGTATGGACATACCAGAGGCAATCCCAGCGGCAGAGATCATGCGCCAGGGCGGCGGCGCGGCCGTCGATCAGCGCATAAGCGGCGAGGCGCAGGCCGAGCAGCCCGGCGGCCAGCAGCCCTAGCAGGCCCCAGCCTGGCCTCACCCGGCGCGTTCCAGCAGGCAGGCATCGCCATAGGAATAGAAACGGTAGCCGCGCGCGATGGCGTGGGCATAGGCCGCCTTGATCCGCTCCATTCCCGCGAAGGCGGCGACCAGCATCAGCAGGGTGGAGCGGGGCAGATGGAAATTGGTGAACAGCGCGTCGGCGATCCTAAACTCATAGCCGGGCGTGATGAAGATATCCGTCTCACCGTCGAATGGGGCGAGCACGCCGGGGGAGGGCGCGGCCGCCTCCAGCAAACGCAGCGCGGTGGTGCCGACAGGCACGACCCGCCGCCCCGCCGCCTTGGCCGCGTTGACCCGCCGGGCGGTCTCCGCCGTCACCACCCCCCGCTCAGCATGCATTTTATGCTCGGCGATCCGCTCCGCCCGCACCGGAAGAAACGTCCCGGCGCCCACATGCAGCGTCACCCGCGCCAGCTCTACCCCCCGCTCCTGTAACGCCGCCAGCAAAGCCGGGGTGAAATGCAGCCCCGCCGTCGGCGCCGCCACCGCTCCCTCATGGGTGGCGAAGAGGGTCTGGTAATCCTGCTTGTCCTGCTCGGTCACGCCCGCGGGGCGGGCGATATAGGGCGGCAAAGCGAGCGCGCCGGACCGCGCCAGGGCCGCGCTGAAATCCTCGGCGATGAAGCGCAGAACCGCCGCGCCGCCCTCGGAAACCTCCACCGCCTCGGCGGCGAAATCCGGCCCGATGGTCAAGATATCGCCCTGCCGCACCCGCCGCGCGTTGCGCAGCAGCACCCGCCAATTGCCATCATCCAGGCGGCGGTCCAGGGTGATGCCTATGGACGCCGCGCCGCGCCGCGCCGTCAACCGCGCTGGAATCACCTTGGTGTCGTTCACCACCAGCAGGTCATCGGGCCGCAGCAAGGCGGGCAGATCGCGCACGATATGATCCCCCAACCCGCCATCGCCCGCCACATGCAACAGCCGGGCGGCGTCGCGCGGGCGGGCGGGCGCGGTCGCGATCAGCTCCGGCGGCAATTCATACCCGAAATCGGAAAGGCGCATCAGGGTCCCAGATACGACGCCAGCTCGATGAGATTGCCATCCGGGTCGCGGCAATAAACCGACATGATATCCCCCAGCGCGCCGATGCGCGAGACCGGCCCCCGCTCGATGCTCACGCCGCAGGCATGAAGCTGCGCCACCACATCCTCGGGCCGCACCGCGACCACGAAGCAGAGATCGAGCGTGCCGGGCTGGGCCGCCTGGGCGTGGGGGACAACCTCATGCCCGGCCTCGTGCAGATTGATCTTCTGCGCGCCGAAGCGCAGGGCCGTGCGGTTTTTGCCGCCATATTCCTCGCGCTCCATGCCGAGCACGCGCTGGTACCAGCCCGCCGTCACCTGCAGATCGCGGCAGACCATCACCACGTGGTCGATCCGGTCGACGGTGAATTTCATCGCGCCGCCGCCTCAGGCGAGGCCGGCGAAGAAATCATTGCCCTTGTCGTCCACCACGATAAAGGCGGGAAAATCCTTCACCTCGATCTTCCAGACCGCCTCCATGCCGAGCTCGGGATAATCCAGCACCTCGACCTTCTTGATATTATCCTGGGCCAGCACCGCCGCCGGGCCGCCAATGGAGCCGAGATAGAAGCCGCCATGCTTGTGGCAGGCTTCCCGCACCGCCTGGGAGCGGTTGCCCTTGGCCAGCATGATCAGCGAGCCGCCGGCGGCCTGGAACTCATCCACATAGGAATCCATGCGCCCCGCCGTGGTCGGGCCGAAACTGCCGGTGGGCATGCCCTCCGGCGTTTTCGCCGGGCCGGCATAATAGACCGGGTGGTTCTTGATGTAATCCGGCAGTCCCTCGCCCCGGTCCAGCCGCTCCTTCAGCTTGGCATGGGCGATATCGCGGGCCACCACCATGGTGCCGCTCAGCGCCACGCGGGTCTTCACGGGGTATCGGGATAAATCGGCAAGGATCTCGGGCATCGGGCGGTTGAGATCGATGGGCACGACCTCGCCGCCCAGATGCTCCCCGGTGATCTCGGGCAGGTATTTCGCCGGGTTGGTTTCCAGCTGTTCGAGGAACACGCCCTCGCGGGTGATCTTCGCCTTGATCTGACGATCCGCCGAGCACGAGACGCCGAGCCCGACCGGCAGGGAGGCGCCGTGGCGGGGCAGGCGGATGACGCGGACATCGTGACAGAAATATTTGCCGCCGAACTGCGCGCCGATGCCGATCCTGCGGGTGATCTCCAGCACCCTCCGCTCCATTTCCAAATCGCGGAAGGCATGGCCGCTCATATCCCCCGCCGTCGGCAGATGGTCGAGATAGCGGGTGGAGGCGAGCTTGACGGTTTTGAGATTCAGCTCCGCCGAGGTGCCGCCGATGACGATGGCGAGATGGTAAGGCGGGCAGGCCGAGGTGCCGAGGGTTTTGATCTTGGCTTCCAGAAAGGAATAGATCTTCTCCGGGGTCAGCGTCGCCCTGGTTTCCTGGAACAGGAAGGTCTTGTTGGCGGAGCCGCCGCCCTTGGCGATGAATTGCAGATGGAACTCATCCGCGTGGTGCTCGCCCGGCGCGGCCATGATGTCGAATTGCACCGGCAGGTTGTTGCCGGTGTTCTTCTCCTCGAACATGGAGAGCGGGGTCATCTGGGAGTAGCGCAGATTGGTCTCGGTATAGGTGCGATAGACCCCCCAGGAGAACGCCTCCTCCTCATCGCCCTCCACCCAGACGCGCTGGCCTTTTTTGCCGAAGACCAGGGCGGTGCCGGTATCCTGGCACATCGGCAACACGCCCCGCGCGGCGATGGCCGCGTTTTTCAAGAACTCCAGGGCCACGTAGCGGTCATTCTCACTCGCCTCGGGGTCCTTCAGAATATTGGCGAGCTGTTGCAGATGCGAGGGCCGCAGCAGATGCGAGACGTCGTGAAACGCGGCGAAGGCCAGCTCCGCCAGCGCGTCGGCGCTGATCTTGAGCACGGATTTGCCCTCCACCTCGATGGTGGAGACGCCGCCAATATCGAGCCGCCGGTACTGGGTGTCGTCGCGCTCCAGCGGAAACATGGGGGAGTAGGTGAAGCCGGGGCTGCGCTGCAAGGGTGCGTTCATCGGTCGGACCTCAGTCTTTCTGGCGGCGGCGGAAAGCTTCGAGGCTCACCACATCGGCGGGGCCGTCGGTGGGGCGCGCCGGCACGTCGTCGCCCTGCGGCTCGGGAATATCGGATGCTTTGATCGGCTCCGGCGTCTCGACGGCGAATTGCAGGCCGAAGCGCACCTCCGGATCGGCGAAGCTGGTGATGGCGGCGATGGGAATGGTCAGCGTCGCGGGAATGCCGGAGAAGCTCAGCCCCACGGACATCGCCTCGCCCGCCTCATCCACCATCAGCGAGTGGAACTGGTGCTGGAGGACGATGGTCATCTCCTCCGGATATTGCGTCCGCAGCCGGTCGGGGATGACCACGCCGGGATAGCCGGTTTTGAAGGTGATGTAGAAATGGTGCCCGCCCGGCAGCCCATGGGCGGCGACATGGCGAAGCGCGCTCGCCACCACCTGGCGCAGCGCGTCCTGGGTCCATTCGTCATAGGGCAGCAGCGATTCGGGCGTGTTCAGGTCGTCTTCGGCCATCGTTCCAGTCTTCCTTCCGCTCGCGGGCTGGCAGGGGTTCGGCTGCGCCTCACCGGGCCTCGCGTTCATAGTGGCGGTAATATTTCTCGGTTACCAGATCGGTCTGCACGACGATGGCGATATCGGTCGTGTTGAACTGGCTGTCGATCACCGCGCCATCGCCGACAAAGCCGCCGAGCCGCAAATAGCCTTTTATCAGCGGCGGCAGCCGTATCAATGCCCCTTTGGGGTCCATCGCCTCCGCCGGCAGGCGGCGCATCTCCACATAGCGCCCAGGCAGCGCCCGCGGGCGGATCTGCTCCGGCGCGGTGTGGTTGAGGGCAAGATAGGTCAACTCGGCGGCGAGCGCGTCCGGGTCGGTGCCGGTGAGCGAGGCACAGCCGAACATGAGGTCGATGCCGTGATGGAACACATAGGCGGCTATGCCGCGCCAGAGCAGCTGCATCACCATGCGGTTGCGGTAGGCGGCGGCGGTGCAGCTGCGGCCCAACTCCAGCTTGCGGCCGGCAAAGCGCTTCAAGGCCGTGATGTCGTATTCGCTCTCGGAATAATAGCGGCCAAAAGCCTCCGCCGCCTCCTGGCGGATGAGCCGGTAGGTGCCAACCACCCCCGCCGCGCCCTCGCCGAGATCGTGATCCACCACCAGGAGATGGTCGGCGATGGCGTCGAACTCGTCACGGTCCAGCCGGCTGGCCAGGGTGGCGGCGTCGGGCTTCGCGCCCATCTCCTCGTAAAAGACGCGGTAGCGCAGCGCCTGGGCGGCGGTCAGCTCATCATCCGCCGCCGCCAGCCGCACGCCGAGATTGCCAGCCCTCACTTCCGCGAAGCCGGGCGCGGCGTTGCCGAGGGCGAAGCGCGGCAATTCCGGCACGCTCTGCTGGTTCATGGCCCCGCCCGCCGGCCGAATAACTCGATCTTGATGACGCCCACCTCCAGCCCGTGCCGGCGGCCGATTTCGCGCAGCGCCGCCTCGATCTCCGGCGCCTCGAACTCGATGACCGCGCCGGAATCCCGGTCCACCATATGGAAATGATTAGCCTCGCCGCTCGGCTCATAGCGGGCGCGGCGGCTGCCCAGATCGCGGCGGGAGAGGATGCCCTTGGTTTCCAGCAGGCGCACGGTGCGGTAAACGGTGGCGAGCGAGATGCGGCTGTCGATACGGTTCGCCCGCCGGTGCAGCTCCTCCACATCCGGGTGATCGGTCGCCTCGGACAACACCCGCGCGATCACCCGGCGCGGACCTGTCATCTTCAGCCCGTTCTCTATGCACAGGCGCTCGATGCTTATATCCATTTCCCTGCCTTGTGGCCCAACTCGCGGCCCCGGTCCAGTATTAACGAGAAGGCGCATGAACCCGGCCAATCTCCCCGCTCACGACAAAGCCATCGACATCACCGCCGAGACCTGCCCGATGACCTATGTCCGCACGCGCCTGGCGCTGGATGCGCTGCGGCCGGGCCAGATCCTCCTGGTGAGGCTGCGCGGGGAGGAGCCCTTGCGCAACGTGCCGCGCGCCGCGGCGGATCAGGGACATGAGCCGCTCGACCTGCTGCCCCAGTCCGATGGCGCGCATGTGCTGGTGCTCAAAAAAGGATGAGCCAATAAAAACCGCGGCAACCCTGAGGGCTCCGCGGTTTGGTCAACATGCCGGAGATGCGCCCTGAAGGGCGGAGGGCTTAGAAACCCTCGCGCTCGATCCGCTTGCGCTCCATCTTGCGGGCGCGGCGCACCGCCTCGGCGGCCTCGCGGGCGCGGCGCTCGGAGGGCTTTTCATAATGGCGGCGGAGCTTCATCTCGCGGAATACGCCTTCACGCTGAAGTTTCTTCTTGAGCGCCTTCAGCGCCTGATCGACGTTATTGTCACGGACGAGAACTTGCACCGGGCCGTCAACTCCTTGAAAAAAATGCCAAAACTAAAAGCGGACCGCAGCCATATTCAGGGCTGCCCCGCGACCTTCGGCGCTCATATAGCATTGCGCTCCGCTCTCGCCAAGCCGTTTCCTCCAGGGCTATCATGCAAATATGCCGATCCTCAAAATCGCCCGCCTCGGGCATCCGGTGCTGCTTGCCCGCGCCGCGCCGGTGGAAGACGCCGCCGCGCCCGATATCCAGGGGCTGATCTGCGCCCTGGCCGAGACGATGGCGGATGCGGGCGGCGTCGGGCTCGCCGCGCCGCAGGTGCATGTGCCGCTGCGGCTATTCGTCTTTCATGTCCCCGCCAGCCGGGCGCGAGCCGGGGCGGAAATCCCGCCCCGCGCCGTCATCAACCCCATCCTCACCCCGGTCGAGGCGGCGGGGCGGGAGACGGATTGGGAGGGCTGCCTCTCCATTCCGGGCCTGCGCGCCGCCGTGCCGCGCTGGCGGCAGGTCTGGCTCGCCGGGCTGGACGAGGCGGGCGAGCCTTTCGAGGAGATCCTCTCCGGTTTCGCCGCCCGCGTCGTCCAGCACGAGACCGACCATCTCGACGGCGTTCTCTACCCCATGCGGGTGGAGGATTTGCGGCTGTTCGGCTATAATGAGGAGATCGAGCGTTACCCGCGGGAGATTCCGGCATGATCGACGAGAAGCAGGCGGCGCTGATCGACGCGCTCGCCCAGAACGCCGCCTTCGATGGCTGGACGGAGAAAGCCCTGCGCGCGGCGCTGGCCGGCCTGGGGCGCAACCCGGATGAGGCGCGGCTCCTCTTTCCTGGCGGGCGGGGCGAGATGATCGAGGCCTATTTCCATCTCGGCGACGAGCGGATGATCGCCCGCCAGCGCGGCGGAATGGAAGGGGCGGGACTGACCGCGCGGGTCCGGGCCGCGGCGGCGGCCCGTTTTGCCCTGATGGCGGGGGAGAAGGAGGCGGCGCGCCGCGCCCTCGCCTGGCTGGTGCTGCCCGGCAACGCGCCGCGCCTGGCCCGCATCATCGCCCGGATGGCGGATGCGGTGTGGCACGCCGCTGGCGACCAGAGCGCCGATATGTCCTGGTACAGCAAGCGCGCCATATTGGGCGCGATCCTTTCCGCCACCTTGTTTTATTGGCTGAGCGACGCCTCGCCCGAGGCGGAAAAGACCATGGCGTTTCTTGACCGGCGGCTGGCCGGGGTGGGGCGCATCGGCAAGCTGCGGGCGCGTCTGGTCGGATGCTCCCCGCTCCGCCCGGCCTGAAGAGCGGGAGCTGGGCCGCGGTTATTTGATGAAACGGTCCGGGGTGGGCGGCGGCACGTAGTCTTTCAGGTGCGGCCAGAGCTCGTCATCCGGGGTCTTGGTGAGATCCTTGGCGACGGTGCCGAGCAATTTGGCCCTTATATCCGCCCGCAACTCTTCCTGCACATAATTCAGGATATGGGCGGGCGCGGCGATCACCAGCCCCTCGAACCCCTCGGCGCCCAAGGCATTGATCTCCGCCCCGATAAAGGCGGCGAAGCGGGCCTTGGCCCGCTCATGCGGATGGTCGTGATGCGGGTCGATCGGCCGGTCGGTCTGCACCTCGTCCGAATGGCGCCGTAACTGGTCCGGGCCAAAGCGGCGCTCGGTATGCAGCACATTGCCCTCCTCATCAGGCCGGACGAAACGCGCATGCTCCCCATCGAGCAGAACCACCAGAATGTCTTTATGCCGTCTCATGCAACGCTCCGTTATTCATAAATTGAATTTATGAGTCGGAGGCCAACTTGGCGTTGACCTGCGTCAACCGGCTCAATGGCCGGCTGACGGTTCTGAGAAATTGGGCGCCAGGCCAGAGGCTGCAAGCTGGGCGGCCAGCGCGGATTTCAGCCGCACCAGCCCGTCCTCGGAGCCGGCCTCGGCCCGCGCCACCAGCACAGCCTGGGTGTTGGAGGCGCGCAGCAGCCACCAGCCATCCTCGGTGGTCACCCGCACGCCGTCCGTGTCGGAGACTTGCGCGCCGCTCGCCTTCAGCCGGGCCGCGACCTCCTGAACCACGGCGAATTTGCGCTCCTCCGGACATTCGAAGCGGAGTTCCGGTGTATTGACGACGCGCGGCAACCCGGACCGGAAATCGGCCAGCGTGCCCTCCATGCGCGAGATCACCCCCAGCACCCGCACGGCGGCGTAGAGGGCGTCATCGAAGCCGTACCATTTATCATTATAGAAAATATGGCCGGACATCTCTCCGGCCAGCGGCGCGCCGGTTTCCGCCATCTTGGATTTGATCAGCGAGTGGCCGGTTTTCCACATCAGCGGCACGCCCCCCGCTTTCTTGATCTCGTCGAAGAGAACTTGGCTCGCCTTCACATCGGCGATGATCGTCGCGCCGGGATGCGCTTTCAGCACGTCCCGCGCCATCAGGATCAGGAATTGATCCCCGAACAGGATATGGCCCTCATTGTCCACGAGGCCGATGCGGTCGGCGTCGCCATCGAAGGCCACCCCCACATCCGCGCTCTCCTTCTTCACCGCCGCGACGAGCTGTTCGAGATTCTTGGGCACGGTCGGGTCGGGGTGATGGGCGGGGAAATTGCCGTCCACCTTGCCGTTGAGCAGGATGTGGCGGCCGGGCAGCTTGGCCAGCAGCTTGGCCAGCACATCCCCCGCCGCGCCATTGCCGTTGTCCCAGACGATCTTCAGCTCGCGCGTGCCGTCCCAATCCTTGAGCAGCCGTGCCACATAGGCGTCGGACACATCTTTCTGCGTCACGCCGCCCTTGGCCTCGGGCACGACCTTGCCCTGGGCGGCGCGCGCGCCCAGGGTCTGAATATCCTTGCCGAAGAAGGGCTTGTTCTTCAGCATAATCTTGAAGCCGTTGTAATTCGGCGGGTTGTGGCTGCCGGTGACCATCACCGCGCCATCGGCGGGCAGGGTAAAGGAAGCGAAATAGAGCATAGGGGTCGGCCCTTGGCCGATATCGACGACCTCCAGGCCCGAGGCGGCCAGCCCCTTGATCAGCGCCGCCGCGAGGGCGGGGGAGGAGAGGCGGCCATCGCGCCCCGCCACCACGGTCTTGCCGCCCGCATCGGCGACGATGGAGCCGAAGATACGCCCCACGGCGAAGGCGTCCGCCTCGCCCAGCGATTCCCCGACAATGCCGCGAATATCGTATTCCCGCAGGGAGCTGGCGGGAAATTCATGGATAAAACTCATACAGGGTCTCCAGGCGAACCGGATTATGCGTTTACGTATTTCTGCAGGAAGCCGCGCACGGCGGGACCGAGATCGGGGCGGGCGAGGGAGAAGGCGATCTGCGCCTCCAGAAAGCCGACCTTGTCGCCGCAATCGAAGCGCCGCCCCTCGAATTTCAGGCCATGGAAGGGCGTGTTGCCGATCATCTTGGCCATGGCGTCGGTGAGCTGCACCTCATTGCCGGCCCCTGGCTCCATGCGGGAGAGATAGGTGATGACATCCGGCAGCAGCACGTAACGGCCGATGATGGAAAGGTTGGAGGGCGCTTCCTCGGGCTTCGGCTTCTCGACCAGCCCGGTCACCTCCACGCGATCGCCCTCGATCTTCCCGGTTCTGAGAATGCCGTAGCGGTTGGTGTGCTCGCGCGGCACCTCGGAGATGGCGACGACATTGCCCCCCGTCTCGTTATAGACCTGGGCAAGCTGGGCCGTGCAGGGCGTCTCGCTCAACACCAGATCGTCGGGCAGCAGGATGGCGAACGGGTCCTCGCCGATGAAGGTGCGCGCGCACCAGATGGCGTGGCCGAGGCCGAGCGGCACCTGCTGGCGCACGGTGGTGATGGCGCCGGGGGGCATCGCCTCCTCGCGCAGCAGCGCCAGCGCCTCACGCTTGTTGCGCTCGGCCAGCGTCGCCTCCAGCTCGAAGGCGATGTCGAAATGGTCGATGAGCGCCGTCTTGCCCCGGCCGGTGACCATGCAGAACTGATCGATGCCCGCGGCTCGCGCCTCGTCCACGGCATACTGGATCAGCGGTTTGTCGACCACGGGCAGCATCTCCTTCGGCATGGCCTTGGTGGCGGGCAGAAAGCGCGTACCGAGGCCGGCGACAGGCAGCACGGCCTTGCGCAAGGGTTTGACCAAGACTTTCCTCCTGTTAGCGGTATGTCCGCCCCGGACGGGGCGGGAAAGAATGAGGCCGAAAATACGACATAAATGAGAGCAATGTAACCGGCGGCGAATGATATTCCGGCCATGTCCGCTCCGCCCGGCGCCTCCCGCCCAGCCCCTACTCGATATGGCGGGACGGGGGATTTGCCAAGGGGGGCGGTTCGCGCGGCGCGGCGGCGCGCGCCAGCCGGTCGTTGATGGCCTCGCCCAGCCCCCCGGCGGGCACCGGCGCGGCGGCGATGCCCGCCAGGCCCAGCCGCGCCCCTTCCGCGTCCAGCCAATGCAGCCCCTCGAAGAGCCGCGCCGCGGCCTCGGTCAGATCCCGCGCGGCGGAAAGCTGGAAGATAAGCCCGCCACCCTTGGCGGGGCCGAAGGCGAGAAACGCCTCGTCCAGGCGCGGCCGGGCCGCGTTCAGCCGCAGGGGCAGGCGCGGCGCGTAATGGGAGGCCAGCATGCCCGGACTCGCCGGAGCCGCGCCCGGCGCCGCCGCTTCGCCCAGCGGCCCGGCGATCGCCTCCAGGGCCGCGCGGGTGATAAAGCCGGGCCGCAGCAGGACGGGCAGGGCGCCGGTGAGATCGAGCACGGTCGATTCCAGCCCCATCCCGCAGGGGCCGGACTCCAGGACCGCGTCGATCCGCCCGCCCAGATCCGCCAGCACATGCGCGGCGCGGGTGGGCGAGACGCGGCCCGAGCGGTTGGCGGAGGGCGCGGCGACAGGCCGGCCCGCCAGGCTCAGCATCTCCCGCGCCAGATCATGCGCGGGCACCCGCACCGCCAGGCTGGGCAACCCCGCCCCCGCCAGGAGCGCCACCGGGCAATCCGCCCGGCGCGGCAGCACCAGGGTGAGCGGCCCCGGCCAGAACGCCTCCGCCAGACGCAGCGCCAGCGGGCTCGCCCGCACATGGCGGAACGCAGCCGCGGCGGTGGGGTAATGGCAGATCAGCGGGTTGAAGCGGGGCCGGCCCTTGGCCGTGTAAATGCCGGCGACGGCGCGGGGATTGGTGGCGTCCGCGCCCAGCCCATAGACCGTCTCGGTGCCGAAGGCGACGAGACCGCCCGCGCGCAGGAGCGCCGCCGCCTCATCCGCGCTTGCCAGCCGCCGGGTCACGCGCGGCGCGTCACTCCCGCTCTGGTCCAAGATCCCGCGCCACCGCCGGGCTGTGGAGAAGCTCGTTGATCCTCATCGCCTCGTCCAGCGCCTCATCCGCCATGAATTTCAGCTCCGGCATCACCCGCAAGCCGAGGCGCGGGGCGATCTGCCCCCGCAGGAAGGGCGCGGCCCGCCGCAGCGCGGGCAGCAGCGGGCGGATATCCTTGCGGCCTAGCGCGGTGGTGAAGATGACGGCGTGTTTGAGATCAGGGGACATCCGCACCTCGGAGACGGTGAAATGCTCGCGCGCCAGCGCCGGGTCGTGAAACTCGACCCGCGCGAACACCTCCGCCAGCAAATGCCGGATCTCCTCGCCCACCCGGAGCTGACGCTGGCTGGGGCCGCGCTCAGGCCGGCACGGTTTCGGTTTCATAGCATTCCACCACATCGCCCACGCGCAGATCCTGGAACCCCGCGAAGGACAGGCCGCACTCATAGCCGCGCGCCACCTCCTTCACATCGTCCTTGAAGCGCTTGAGCTGCGAGAGCTCGCCCTGATGAATCACCACATTGTCGCGCAGCAGGCGCACCCCGCAGCCGCGCTTGACCACGCCCTCGGTGACGTAGCAACCCGCGACCTTGCCGACCTTGGTGATGTTGAACACCTGGCGGATCTCCGCGTAGCCCAGGAATTTCTCGCGCTCCACCGGCGCCAGCTTGCCCTTGACCAGCTTCTCGATATCGTCCGCCACCTCGTAGATGATCGAGAAATAGCGGATATCCACCCCCTCGCGATGGGCGAGCTCGCGCGCCTGGGCATTGGCGCGGACGTTGAAGCCGATGATGAGCGCCTCGGAGGCCTTGGCGAGCTGCACGTCGCTCTCGGTGATCTGGCCGACGCCGGAATAGATGATGCGCACGCGCACCTCCTCATTGCCGAGCTTGCCCAGCACCACGCCAATGGCCTCGGCCGAGCCCTGCACATCCGCCTTGACCACCACGGCGACCTCTTTCTGCGCCCCGGCCTGGATGCGCGCCAGCATTTCCTCCATCGTGCCGCGCAGGGCGGTCTGCGCCGCCACCTGGCGTTCGCGCAGCTTCGCCTGGCGGTATTCGGTGATCTCGCGGGCGCGCTGCTCGTTCTCGACGACGACGAAGGGCTCGCCCGCCACCGGCGCGCCGGAGAGGCCGAGAATTTCCACGGGCAGGGAGGGCGGCGCCTCCTTCACGTTCTGGCCCTTGTCGTTCAGCATGGCGCGCACGCGGCCCCATTGGGCCCCCGCCACCACGATATCGCCCTGGTGCAGCGTGCCTCTTTGCACCAGCACCGTCGCCACCGGGCCACGGCCACGGTCCAGCCGCGATTCGATGATCGCCCCTTCCGCCGGGCGGTTGGGATTGGCCTTGAGCTCCAGCACCTCGGCCTGGAGGAGAATCGCCTCCTCCAGCTTGTCGAGGCCGATCTTCTTCAAGGCGGAAACCTCCACCTCCATCGTCTCGCCGCCCAGGCTCTCCACCACGATCTCGTGCTGGAGCAGCTCGTTGCGGACGCGGTTGGGGTCGGCGCCCGGCCGGTCGATTTTATTGATCGCGACGATGATGGGCACCCTGGCGGCGCGGGCATGTTTGATCGCCTCGATCGTCTGGGGCATCACCCCGTCATCGGCGGCGACGACCAGCACCACGATATCCGTGACGGCGGCGCCGCGCGCGCGCATGGCGGTGAAGGCCTCATGGCCCGGCGTGTCGAGGAAGGTGATGGCCTCGCCAGACGGCAGGGTCACCTGATACGCGCCGATATGCTGGGTGATGCCACCCGCCTCGGCCGCCGCCACATCCGTGTGGCGCAGGGCGTCCAGCAGGCTGGTCTTGCCGTGATCCACATGGCCCATGATGGTAACGACGGGCGGGCGGGGCCGCAGATCGGCTTCGTTATCCACCTGGCCCTCGAGCCCGAGCTCGACATCCGAATCCGACACGCGGCGCGCCTTATGGCCGAATTCATTGACGATCAGCTCCGCCGTATCGGCGTCGATGGTCTGGGTGATGGTGGCCATCACTCCCATTTTCATCAGCGCGCGCACCACGTCGCGGCCGGGCGCCGCCATGCGGTTGGCGAGCTCCTGCACGGTGATGGTCTCGGGCAGCACGACCTCGCGCACCACCTTCACCCCGTCGCTGCGCAGCTTTTCCAGCTCGGCCTGGCGGCGCTCACGCTCGCGCTGGCGGCGGACGGAGGCGAGCGAGCGGGTTTTCTCATCCTCGCCCTCCAGCGCCGCCTGCACGTCGATGCGCCCGCTCCGGCGGCCATCGCCCAGCTTCTTGGGCGGGGGCACCGGCGCGGCCCGTTTGGGCGCGGGCATGGCGGGGCGGCGGGGGCCGCGCGGCGCGTCCTCATCCTCATCCGTCTTGGCCGGGCGTCCGCCGGGCTTGAGTTGCAGGGTGCCGGGCGGGGCCTGCCCCACGCGGGCCGTCACCGGGGCGGCCTC
>NZ_DAIEIF010000027.1 GCF_027352905.1 Acidocella sp. | reverse complement strand
TCCACCAGCCGGGCCAGGGCGGGGGCGGCGTCCGCCAGGGCGCGCTGGGCCGCCGCCTCCTGGCCGAGAAACAGCCCGACGATCTCCTCCGTGCTCCGCCGGTCGAGATCCATCAAGGCGGGGCGCGCCGCCTCGGTGCCGGGCGGCGGCCGCGCCGCCACGCTCCGTGCCGCCCGCCAGACCCGCAAGGCGTGGAAATCCGCGGACCACCAGACGAGATCGGCCCGCGCCCCGGGCGCGATGCGCCCGGCATCCAGCCCCAGCGCGGCGGCGGGGCGGGAGGTGGCGGCGGCCAACGCCGTCTCGGGCGGGATGCCATAGGCGATCAGCCGCCGCACGCCCTCATCCAGCGTGATCGCCGCGCCGGCGATGGTGCCATCCGCGCGGCGGCCCACCCCATCCGCGCCCAGCGCCGCCGGCGCGCCGCCGAATTCCAGCGCCGCGCCGGGCGCCAGCCCCGCCAGCGCGATGGAATCCGTGACGGCGATGGCGCGCGGGCAGGCGGCGAAGGCGATTTGCAGAATGGCGGGGTCGACATGCACGCCATCGGCGATCAGGCAGGGGAAGAGTCGCGGGTCGGTGAGGGCCACGCCGGGCGCGCCGGGGGCGCGGTGGGCCAGGGGCGTCTGGGCGTTGAAGACATGCGTCACCAGCCCCGCCCCGGCGGCGGCGGCGGCGCGCATCTGCGCCGCATCCGCCCCGGTATGGCCGAGGGAGACGGCGATGCCCGCCTGGCGCAGCCGGGTGATGGCCGCCAGCCCGCCCGCCAGCTCCGGCGCCAGCGTCACCAGCCGCAGCACCGCCCCGGCCGGGCCGCGGAGCAGCTCCTCCAGCGCCGCCGCATCGGGCGGGCGCAGCCATTCCGCCCGGTGCGCGCCGCGTTTGGCCGGGGCGAGGAACGGGCCCTCCAGATGCAGGCCGAGCAGGCCGGGATGGCGGCGCATCGCCGCCGCCAGCCGCGCCGCCGCCGCGTGAATCTCCGCCAGCGGCGCGGTGATGATGGTGGGCAGCACGGCGGTGACGCCCGCCCGCGCGAGACCCTCCACGAAGCGGTCCCAGCCCTGCGGCCCCGCGCTGGCGCAATCCACCCCGAAGGCGCCGTTATTATGCAGATCGATCAGCCCCGGCCCCAGCACGCCATGGGGCAGGCGGATATCCGGCTGCGCCTCGCCGGGATGCACGGCGAGGATGCGGCCCTCCCCGGTCTCAACGGTGGCGGGACCGGTGAAGCGCTCGCCATCGAACAGGCGCGCGGCGAAAATCCGCATCAGGGGCGGCGGGAAACAGGCGGGGTCATGCCCCTTTCTGGGGAGAGGATGGCGTTTCCGCAAGGCGGAGCTGGCTCTAGGAGGCGCCCGATTTCCGGTATAGTCTCCCGCCCTTGCCGCCAATAGGAGTTTCCATGGCCGAATCCCGCCTCTCCCTGCTCACCTCGCCCGCGCTCTCTTACGTGTCTTCCTCGCCCGCGAGTCCCTGGGCGACCTATCTCGCCCAGGTGGACCGGGTGATGCCCTATATGGGCGACCTCGCCCGCTGGGCCGGCACGCTGCGGCGGCCCAAGCGGGTGCTGACCGTGGATGTGCCCATCCAGCTGGATAGCGGCGAGATCGCCCATTTCGAGGGATACCGGGTGCAGCACAGCCTCTCGCGCGGGCCGGGCAAGGGGGGGGTGCGCTACCATCCCGACGTGTCGCTGGAGGAGGTGATGGCGCTGGCCGCCTGGATGACGATCAAGAACGCGGCGGTGAACCTGCCTTATGGCGGGGCGAAGGGCGGCATCCGCGTGGACCCGGCCTTGCTCTCCATCAAGGAGCTGGAGCGCGTCACCCGCCGCTATACCAGCGAGATCGGCATCATCATCGGCCCGCAGCAGGACATTCCCGCCCCCGACGTCAACACCAACGCGCAGATCATGGCGTGGATGATGGACACCTATTCCGCCAATGTCGGCGCCACCACCACCGGGGTGGTCACCGGCAAGCCGATCAGCCTCGGCGGCTCGCTGGGGCGGGTGAAGGCGACGGGGCGGGGCGTGTTCATCACCGGGCGGGAGGCGATGCGGCGGCTCAAACTGCCGCTGGAGGGCGCGCGCATCGCCATCCAGGGCTTCGGCAATGTCGGCGCCAACGCGGCGGAGCTCTTCGCGATGGCGGGGGCGCGGATCGTCGCGGTGCAGGACCATGGCGGCGGCGTCTTCCGGGCCGGGGGGCTGGATGCGCGGGCGTTGGCGGCCCATGTCGCCGAGCATGGCAGCGTGGCCGGCTTCGAAGGCGGCGAGGCGCTGGAGACCGAGGAGTTCTGGACGCTGGATGTGGATGTGGTGATCCCCGCCGCGCTCGAGGGCCAGCTGACCGAGGCGCGGGCCGAGCGCCTGCGCGCCCGGCTGGTGCTGGAGGCGGCGAACGGCCCCACCGTGCCGGGCGCGGATGACGTTCTGGCGGCGCGCAACATCACCGTGCTGCCCGACGTGATCTGCAACGCCGGGGGCGTCATCGTCTCCTATTTCGAATGGGTGCAGGATTTCTCATCCTTCTTCTGGACGGAGGAGGAGATCAACATGCGGCTCGACCGCATCCTCTCGGGCGCGCTCGCCCATATCTGGTCCACCGCGGAGCGGCACAAGGTGAGCCTGCGCACCGGCGCCTTCATCGTTGCCTGCGCGCGGATTCTCGAAGCCCGCAACGAGCGCGGGCTGTATCCCTAAAGGGCCACAAAAATCTATTTGAAAATAAAGCAAGGACTGGGACGTGTACCGCGTACCAGTCCTCTCCTTTACGTATGCTAGATGTGAGATGAGCTTTTTAAGCTATTGATTTAATCCAGCCCACTCTGAGACCAAATCGATTGTCTTTCGTTCGGAAGAATTGAATAATACAATTTTGTCGTAGATTTCGGATCCTTTAAGATTTTGAGGCTCCTGACCTAATTCTTTCCATAGATCAAGCATCTCAGCCCAAGCGCCTGGCCTATCTTGGCTCCATCCAAGAAGCCAAAGCAGCTTCCTTTTGTCGATAACGATAACTCCCTCAAGAGTAAGATCTTTTAAAAGAGACCGAACGGCAGCGGAATCGTTAGGCATAAAAAACTCCGTAAAATGTGACAAAACAAATTTAAGAAAAAAAATTCAATTTGTCCAGAAAAATTTTATTTTTTCTTATAGAAATTATTTTCATCAAATTTTTCATTTTATCGTTTGAATTAAAAAGGAATTTAAAGCGAGGGCAGATCCAGCCCGAATTCCCGCGCGCAATCGCGGGCGGGGCCGTAGCCCGCATCGGCATGGCGCATGACGCCGGTGGCGGGGTCGTTCCACAACACCCGCTCCAGCCGCCGGGCCGCCCCGGGCGTGCCGTCGGCGCAGATCACCATGCCCGCATGCTGGGAGAACCCCATGCCCACCCCGCCGCCGTGATGCAGCGAGACCCAGGTGGCGCCCGAGGCGCAGTTGAGCAGGGCGTTGAGCAGCGGCCAGTCCGAGACCGCGTCCGAGCCGTCCAGCATCGCCTCCGTCTCCCGGTTGGGGGAGGCGACGGAGCCGGAATCGAGATGGTCGCGGCCGATGACGATGGGGGCGGATAATTCGCCCCTGGCCACCATCTCGTTGAAGGCGAGGCCGAGCCGGTGGCGGTCCCCCAGCCCCACCCAGCAGATGCGCGCGGGCAGGCCCTGGAAGGAGATGCGCGTGCGCGCCATGTCCAGCCAGTGATGCAGATGGGCGTGGCCCGGCATCAGCTCCTTCACCTTGGCGTCGGTCTTGTAGATATCCTCCGGGTCCCCGGAGAGGGCCGCCCAGCGGAACGGGCCGACCCCCCGGCAGAAGAGCGGGCGGATATAGGCCGGCACGAAGCCGGGGAAGTCGAAGGCGCGCTCCACCCCCGCCTCCCGGGCGCGCTGGCGGATGTTGTTGCCGTAATCGAAGACCGGCACGCCCCGGCGGGCGAATTCCAGCATCGCCTCGACATGGCGGGCCATGGAGGCGTTGGCCGCCGCCGCCACCACCTTCGGCTCGGTCTCGCGCTTGGCCTCCCATTCCGCCACGCTCCAGCCGATGGGCAGATAGCCGTTGACCGGGTCGTGGGCGGAGGTCTGGTCGGTGAGCAGGTCGGGCTTCGCCCCGCGCCGCAGCAGCTCGGGCAGAATCTCGGCGGCATTGCCGAGCAGCGCCACGGAAAGGGGTTTGGCCTCCCGGCAGGAACGCTCGATGGCGGCGAGCGCCTCGTCGAGATCCCGGGCCTGCATGTCCACGTAGCGGGTTTTGAGCCGCATCTCGATGCGGCTTTGCTGGCATTCGATGGCGAGGCAGGAGGCCCCCGCCATGGTCGCCGCCAGCGGCTGCGCCCCGCCCATGCCGCCCAGCCCGGCGGTGAGCACCCAGCGCCCGGCGAGGCTGCCGCCATAATGCCGCCGCCCGGCCTCGACGAAGGTTTCATACGTGCCCTGGACGATGCCCTGCGAGCCGATATAGATCCAGGACCCCGCCGTCATCTGGCCGTACATCATCAGCCCCTTGCGGTCGAGCTCGTTGAAATGCTCCCAATTCGCCCAATGGGGCACGAGGTTGGAATTGGCGATGAGCACGCGCGGCGCGTCGGCATGGGTGGGGAAAATCCCCACCGGCTTGCCGGATTGGACGAGCAGGGTCTGGTCCGCCTCCAGCCGCTTCAGCGCCGCGACGATGCGGTCGAAGCTCTCCCAGTCGCGGGCGGCGCGGCCGATGCCGCCATAGACCACCAACTCCTCCGGGCGTTCCGCCACCATCGGGTCGAGATTGTTCATCAGCATCCGCAAGGGCGCTTCCGTCTGCCAGGTTTTGGCGGAGAGGCGGGGGCCGCGATCAGCGCGGATCACGCGCGCATTGTCGAGACGGGTCATGCGCAAAGGCCTTTCAGAATCTGTTCGAGCACGGGTTGGATGGGGGCGGGCTGCTTGAGCGGGGTGGGCCAGTTATCCGCCGTCACCCCGGCGGGTTCGTCCATATAGCCGCGGCAGGCGAGTTCCATCTGGATGGCGTGGACGCCGCGCGCGGGGTCGCCGTAATGGCGGGTGATCCAGCCGCCCTTGAAGCGGCCGTTGACGACGAAGGAAAACCCGCTCGCCGCGCAGATATCGCGCACCCCGGCCGCCAGCGCCGGGGCGCAGCTCTTGCCGTCATTGGTGCCGATGTTGAATTGCGGCAGCTCGCCGGCAAAGAGGCGGGGGATGCGGCTGCGGATGGAATGGCAGTCATAGAGCACGATGCGGGCGTGGCGGGCGCGCAGGCGGGCGATCTCGCCGCGCAGGGCGGCGTGATAGGGCGTGAACCAGAGGGCGCGGCGGCGGGCGATCTCCGCCGCGTCCGGGGCGGGGCCGCGATAGAGCGGCTCGCCGTCGAAGCTCTCCACCGGGCAGAGGCCGGTGGTCGCCTGGCCGGGGTAGAGCGAGGCGCCGGAGGGGTCGCGGTTGAGGTCGATGACCGAGCGGGAGAAGCGCGCGGCGATGATGGTGGCGTCCAGCGCCTCGGCGAAGGCGTAGAGACGGGGCAGGTGCCAATCGGTATCCTTGCGCGCCAGCCAGGGGGAGACGAAGCGCCCGGCGAGCTCCTCCGGAATCTCCGTGCCCGCATGGGGGATGGAGAGGAGGAGCGGCGCCTGGCCCTGGCGGAGGGAGAACAGGCTCATGCCACCCCCGGCAGGCCGGCGAGGGGCAGCGCCCCCGCCTTGAGCAAGGCGATGGCCGCGGCGATATCCGGGGCGAAATAGCGGTCCTCCTCCAGCCGCGGCACGCGGGCGCGCAGGATGGCCCGCGCCTCCTGCAAGGGCGGTGAGGAGGGGAGGGGGTGAAACTCGCAGCCCTGCGCCGCCGCCAGCCACTCGATGGCGATGACGGCGCGCAGATTTTCGTTCATCGCCCCCAGCCGCCACGCCCCATGCGCCGCCATGGAGACGTGATCCTCCTGGTTGGCGGAGGTGGGGATGGAATCCACCGAGGCCGGGAAGGCGCGGCCCTTGTTTTCCGAGACCAGGGCCGCCGCCGTGACCTGCGGGATCATGAAGCCGGAATTGAGGCCGGGGCGGGGGGTGAGAAAGGCGGGCAGGCCGGAGAGCGCCGGGTCCACCAGCAGGGAGATGCGCCGCTCGGCCAGCGCGCCGGTCTCGCAGATGGCCATGGCGATCATATCCGCGGCGAAGGCCACCGGCTCGGCATGGAAATTGCCGCCGGAGAGCGCCTCGGCCGGGCCGGTGAAGATCAGCGGATTGTCGGTGACGCCATTGGCCTCGACGCCGAGCGTCGCCGCCGCCTGGCGGAGCAGGCCGAGCACCGCGCCCATCACCTGCGGCTGGCAGCGCAGGCAATAAGGGTCCTGCACCCGTTCATCGCCCTGCAGGTGGGAGGCGCGGATGGCGGAGCCCGCCATCAGCCCGCGCAGCGCCGCCGCCACCTCGATCTGCCCGGCATGGCCGCGCGCCGCGTGGATGCGCGGGTCGAAGGGCGCGTCCGAGCCGCGGGCGGCGTCGGTGGCGAGCGCGCCGGTGACCAGGGCGGCCTGGAAATTGCGCTCCGCCTCGAACAGCCCGGCCAGGGCGCAGGCGGTGGAGAATTGGGTGCCGTTGAGCAGGGCCAGGCCTTCCTTCGGCCCCAGGGCGAGCGGCGCCAGCCCCGCCCGGCAGAGGGCGGTGGCGGCCTCCAGCCGCGCGCCAGCCAGGAAGATTTCGCCCACCCCCATCATCGCGGCGGTCATATGGGCGAGGGGGGCGAGATCTCCCGAGGCGCCGACCGAACCCTGCACCGGCACCACCGGGATGAGGTCATGGGCGAGCATCGCCGCCAGCAGGCGCAGCGTCTCCTCCCGCACGCCAGAGGCGCCCTGCCCCAGCGAGCCCAGCTTGAGGGCCAGCATCAGCCGGGCGATGGGGATGGGCAGCGGCTCGCCCACCCCGGCGGCGTGGGAGAGGACGAGGTTGCGTTGCAGCGTGGCGAGATCCGCCGCCGCGATCCGCGCCGAGGCCAGCTTGCCGAAGCCGGTATTGATGCCATAGACCGGCGCGCCCCGGTCGAGGATCTCCGCCACCGCCGCCGCCCCCGCCCGCACCGGGCCCAGCGCCGCCTCGTCCAGCGTGACCGCCGCCCCGGCCAGGATCGCGCGCCATTGGGCAAGGGGCACCGCCCCGGGGGTGAGTTTCATGCGGGACTCCAGATGCGTTGATGCAGGGGGTTGAGGCCGAGCGGATAGACGAGATCCGCCGGGCGCTCGATATCCCAGATGGCGAGATGGCATTTCGCCCCCGGGATCAGCACGCCGATATCCTCCCGCCCGAGCGCGGCGGCGGCGTGGCGGGTGACGCCGAGCAGGCATTCCTCCACCGTCAGGCGGAATTGGGTGGCGGCCATGTTCATCGCCAGGAGCAGGGAGAAGAGGGGCGAGGTGCCGGGATTGAGATCGGTGGAGACCGCCATCCGCACCCCATGGGCGCGCAAGGCGGCGACAGGCGGGGCCTGCCTCTCCCGCAGGGTGTAGAACGCGCCGGGCAGCAGCACCGCCACGGTGCCGGAGCGGGCCATGGCGGCCACGCCCGCCTCGTCGGTATATTCGAGATGGTCAGCGGAGAGCGCGGCGAACCGCGCGGCCAGGGCGGCGCCGTGCAGGTTGGAAAGCTGGTCCGCGTGCAGCTTTACCCGCAGGCCGTGGCGGCGGGCAACGGTGAAGACGCGCTCGATCTCCGCCGGGGAGAAGGCGATGCCCTCGCAAAACCCGTCCACCGCCCCGGCCAGGCCATGCGCCGCCACATACGGGATCATCTCCTCGCAGAGCAGGGCGAGGTATTCCTCCCGCCCCATCTCCGGCGGCAGGGCATGGGCGCCGAGGAAGGTGGGAACGATATCGGCCTGGCCGCCCAGGGATTTCGCCGTCTCCAGGCATTTATACTCGGCCGCCGGGGCGAGGCCGTAGCCGGATTTGATCTCGACGGTGGTGACGCCCTCGGCCAGCAGCGGCGCCAGATGCCGGGCCGCCATCTCGCGCAGGGCGGCGGGGCTGGCGGCGCGGGTCGCCCGCACGGTGGCGAGGATGCCGCCGCCGGAGCGGGCGATCTCCTCATAGCTGGCGCCGTTCAGCCGGGCCTCGAACTCCCCGGCGCGCGTCCCCGCATAGACGAGATGGGTATGGCAATCGATGAGGCCGGGGGTGATCCAGCGCCCGCCGCAATCCACCACACGCTCCGCCTTCATCGCGCGGGCTGGCCCGGCATAGAGGATGCGCCCGCCCGCCTCGGCCACCATGCCGGGCTCCACCACGCCGAGGCCGGGTTGCGCCGGGTCCATCGTCGCCAGCCTGGCATGGGTGAAAATCCGCTCTGCACGCATATGGGCCGCCCTGGCGCTGGAGGCTAATTGTATATACAATTAGACCATCTGAGGAGGGCTTGTCCAGTGTCCGAGCGCATCGTGTTCCGCCATGCCTTGCTGCCCCAGGGCTGGGCGGCGGGGGTGGCCATCAGCTTCGCCGAGGGGCGGATCACCCAGGTGGAGACCGGGGTGGCGGGCGGCGCCGGCATCGCCCTGCCGGGCATGCCCAACCTCCACAGCCACGCCTTCCAGCGCGCCATGGCCGGGCGGGCGGAGCGGCGCGGCCCCGGCGAGGATAGTTTCTGGACCTGGCGTGAGCTGATGTACCGGCTGGCCCTCACCCTGGACCCCGATGACGTGCAGGCCATCGCCACCCTCGCCTTCACCGAGATGCTGGAAGGCGGCTTCACCGCCGTGGCGGAATTCCATTATCTCCATCACGCGCCGGATGGCGCGCTCTATGCCGATATCGGCGAGATGGCGGCGCGGCTGAAGGCGGCGGCGGACACGGCTGGCATTGAGCTGCTGTTGCTGCCGGTGTTCTACGCCCATGCCGGGTTCGGCGGCGCGCCGCCCGCCGCCGGGCAGCGGCGCTTCGTCACCACGCTCGACGACTATGCCCGGCTGCACGCGCGCTGCCGCGCCCTGGCCCCCACCGGCTGCGCGCCGCATTCCCTGCGGGCCGCGACCCTGGCCGAGATCAGCGCCCTCGCCGCGCTGAATGGCGGCGCGCCGTTTCACATTCATATCGCCGAGCAGACCGCCGAGGTGGAGGCCTGCCTCGCCTTTTGCGGGGCGCGGCCGGTGGAATATCTGCTTGGCGGGGCGCAGGTGGGCAAGAATTGGTGTCTCGTTCACGCCACCCATGTCACCCCGGCGGAGGCGGGCGGCATGGCGGCGGCGGGCGCGGTGGCCGGGCTTTGCCCGATCACCGAGGCCAATCTCGGCGACGGCATTTTTCCCGCCCGGCATTTCCCGGGAGAATACGGCATCGGCTCGGATTCCAACGTGCTGATCGATGCCGGGCGGGAATTGCAGATGCTGGAATATGCCCAGCGCCTCGCCCGCCGCCAGCGCAACGTGATGGCCAGCGCGGCCTGGCCCGACACCGCCGCCGCCTTGTATCTGGGCGCGGTGGCGGGGGGCGCGCGGGCGCTGGGCCTCGCCCCCGGGCTGGCGGCGGGCGCGCCCGCCAGCTTTGTCACCATCGCGGGGGAGACGCCGGAGACGGCGCTGGCGGAATATGTCTTCACCGCCCGCGCGCCCGCCGTGCGGGAGGTCTGGGCGCAAGGCGCGCTCGTGGTGGCGGAGGGGCGGCACAAGCGGGCGGAGGCGGCGCGCGCCGGCTTCGCCCAGGTGCTGCGCAAGCGCCTATGACCGCCCCGGAACCCAAGCTCTATGAGCGGGTCAAATCCTATCTGCGCCAGGGCATCGCCGCGGGCAGCTGGAAGGCGGGTGACCGCCTTCCCTCCGAGTTCGAGCTGATGGAGCGGCTCGGCGCCTCGCGCATGACCGTGCATCGCGCCATGCGCGAGCTTTCGGCGGAGGGGGTGCTGGTGCGGGTGCGCGGGGCGGGCAGCTTCGTTAAGCCCCCCGCGCCGCGCTCGGCCTTGCTGGAGATCCACGACATCGCCGAGGATATCGCCCGGCGCGGCCATGCCCACCGCGCCGAGATCCTGGCGCTCGCGCCCCGGCGGGCCGGGCGGGAGAGGGCGGCGGAATTCGGCGTGTCCCCCGCCGCGGCGCTGTTCCATTCCGAGATATTGCATTTCGAGAACGAGGTTCCGGTGCAGCTGGAGGAGCGCTTCGTCTCCCCGGCCTTCGCCCCCGCCTATCTCGCCCAGGATTTCCAGGCCTTCACCCCCAACCGCTATCTGCAAACCATCGCGCCGCCGGAGGAGGTGGAGCACGTGATCCACGCCGCCCCCGCCAGCCCGCGCGTGGCCGGGCTGTTGCGGCTGGCCCCGCCCGAGCCCTGCCTGTATCTGCTGCGCCGGACCTGGGGGAAGGAAGGTCTCGTCACCCGCTCCGTCTTCATCCATCCCGGCGGGCGCTACAGCCTGGGCAGCCGCTACCGGCCCGCGGATTTCCAGGCCCGGCCGGGATGAAGCCCGCGCGGCTACCCGGCTCCGCGCCGCGCTAACGATTTGTCTGCGCGAGCGATTTTATCCGATCAATGATTCCATTTGACCGGATGTTGCTCTAATTTGGCGGCGCCGCGCCGGGAGGCGGCGATGATTGGATCGTGAGACCTGGTATCTCTCCGCCACGCTGGCCGCGCTGGCCCTG
>NZ_DAIEIF010000009.1 GCF_027352905.1 Acidocella sp. | reverse complement strand
TGGCGCAGCGCCGCGTCCCGCGCCGGGCCTGGGCATTGCGCCAGGCGGGCGGCGGCGGCGCGGGCGCGCTGGCCCATCTCCGCCATGGCGCGATGATGACGATCCTCTGCGGCGTTCATGCGCGCATGCTTGCCCAGTCCTGGCGGTCAAATCAACAGCGGGTTACACTGCGTCCAGCATGCCAGACCTCTTCGATTCGCCGCCGCCCGCTCTCGCGCTGCCGCCGGGGCCGGTGCTGCGCGGTCCGCGCCTCACGCTGCGTCCGCCCCATGGCGGGGAGGTGGCGGCCTTCCACCGGCTGATCAATGATTGGGATATCTGCCGGCGCGTGCCGGACGCGCCCTTCCCCTATCCGGAGGCGCAGGCGGCGAAATGGATCGAGGCCGCGGCGAGCGACCGCGCGGCGGGGCGGGCCGAGCAATTCGCCATCGTCGAGACCGCGACCGGGGCGCTGGTGGGCTGTATCGGCCTCAAGCTGGACAAGACCCGCCACGCCGCCGAGCTTGGCTACTGGATCGGCCGGGCGCATTGGCGGCGGGGGTTCGCGCTGGAGGCGGCGCGCCGCCTTACCGATTGGGCCTTCGCCAGCCTCTCCCTCACCCAGCTCACCGCCGTGGTGGCGGCGGATAATGACGGCTCGCTGGCGGTGCTCCGCCAGCTGGGCTTCACCCAGACCGGCAAGGGCCACCGGGTTTTCTCCTGCCGGCCCGGGCAAAGGCTGCCGGTCAAGCTGTTCAGCCTCGAACGCGCGGCGGAGAGCGCGCCCGCCGCCCCCGCCCGGACGGTGACGCTGGTGGTGGCGGCGGCGCTGATCGACGCGCGGGGCCGGGTGCTGCTCGCCCGCCGCCCGGAAGGCAAAAAGATGGCAGGGCTGTGGGAGTTTCCCGGCGGCAAGATGGAGCCGGGCGAGACGCCGGAGGCCGCCCTGGCGCGGGAATTGCGCGAGGAGCTGGGGCTGGTGACCGATCCCAAGGATTTCGCCCCTTTCGTCTTCGCCTCCCATGCTTATGATGGGTTTCACCTGCTGATGCCGTTATTTCTCTGTCGGCGCTGGCAGGGGGAGCCGCGCGGGCGCGAGGGGCAGAAGCTGGTCTGGGCCGCCCCCCAGGATCTGAGCGAATATCCCATGCCCGCCGCCGACCGTCCGCTGATACCGATGTTGAGGGATTTTTTGTGACCCAGGCCCAGACCGCCAACCCCACCGCCGCCATTCTCATCATCGGCAATGAGATCCTCTCGGGCCGCACCCAGGACGCGAATGTGCAGTTCATCGCCCAGCGTCTCGCCGCCCTCGGCATCAAGCTGGAGGAGGTGAGGGTGGTGCCGGATGTGCCGGAACGAATCATAAGAGCGGTTAATGAATTGCGCGCTTCCTATAAGCTGCTCTTTACAACCGGCGGCATCGGCCCGACCCATGACGACATCACCAGCGAATGCATCGCCGCCGCTTTCGGCGTGCCCTGGGAGCTGAACGAGGAGACCGACCGGGAGATGAAGCAGGTGATGGGCGAGCGCTACAACGCCGCCCGCCAGCGCATGGCGATGATGCCGCGCGGGGCGGCGCCCATCCGCAACGAGGCTTCGATCGCCCCCGGCTTTTCCATCGCCAACGTCTATGTCATGGCCGGGGTGCCGCGCATCATGCAGGCGATGATGAAGGCGCTGGAGCCCGTTTTGCCGCGCGGCACGCCCATCCAGATGCGCGCGGTGCACGGCTTCGGCGTGGTGGAGGGCGGCATTGCCGCCGGGCTCGCCGCCATCCAGGCGCGCTACCCGGAGCTCGATCTCGGCAGCTATCCCTTCAAGAAGGATGGCGTCTGGGGCGTGGCGCTGGTGGCCAAGGGCACGGATCTGCCCGCCATCGAGGCGGCGATCCGCGAGGCGACGGATCTCATCGCCGCGCAGGGGGCGCAGCCCATCCAGGGCGAGCCCGCCGCCTGAGGGCGCGGCTCAATCGCTCTGCCAGACCTTCCAGCTGCTGACCGCCTCATCCGGCTGGCGCTCCCCGGCCAGCTGCGCCAGGCGCAGCGTGATCATCGCGTGCTCCATGACCACGCTCGCATCCTCCCCCCTTCCCGCCCAGCGGGGGGCCACGCCCACGGTGAGGCGCGTGCGCTCCGGCAGCAAGGGCGGCAGGGTGGCGCAGAACCGCGCCGCGCGCTCGCCCCCGGTGAGATGGTCCATATTGTCGCACCAGAGGCCGAGCGTGGTCTCGTCGATCCGGCCCAGGAGATCGGTGGGGCGGACGATGTCCCGCAATTCCTCGGCGAGGCGCATCGCCACCGCCATGCGCAGCTCCGCCGGGGCGCTGGCGAAGCCGAGATAAAACAGGGTGCCCGGCTGCTCCTCCACATCCAGCCGGTCCAGCCGCCGGGAGATTTCCTCGCCGAACACCCTCGCGGTCCACAGCCCGGTCTCGACATCCAGCACGGCGGCGAGGCGGTAGCCGGCCTCCAGCTCCTCCCGGTGGCGGTCGGGCAGGGCGATTTCCGGCGCTTCCAGGTCGAAAAGCAGCCCGTAAGTGCCGGCGATTCGCCCGCCGGCGAAGCGGGGCGCCAGGGAGAGCCGGTGCAGCCGCCCCGCCCCCTCCGGCACGTTCAGCCGCAACTGGCCGTGCCAGGCCATGCATTCGGTGCAGACGGTGGTGATGATGTCCCGCAGCTCGGCGGCGCCGGGCAGGCTTTCGCACCCGGTATCCAGCAGGCTCGCCAGCTCCTGCCCGCGCCATTCCGCCGCCGGGCGGCCCAGCGCCCGGCCGGGGCCCAGATTGGTGAAGCGGCCGAGCGGGTCGGTCTCGAAGGCGAGGTCGGCGAGCATGGCCCCCACCGTCAGCCAGCTCGCGCCGGGCAGGTCGAGGGGGGCGGGCGCGTTGAGCGAGGGTGAGGTCATGGCCCGTTCTTTAGGGAGGCAGCCGTTAACGGAGGCTTAATCCCCCCGGCCCGTCTGGCCGCGATGCCGAAGCCAATGATCAGCCAGCACGCAGGCCAGCATCGCCTCGCCCACCGGCACGGCGCGGATGCCCACGCACGGGTCGTGACGCCCCTTGGTCGTTATCTCCACCTCCTCGCCCGCCGCGCTCACCGAGCGGCGGGGTATGAGGATGGAGCTGGTGGGCTTGACCGCGAACCGCGCCACCACCGGCTGGCCGGTGGCGATGCCGCCGAGAATGCCGCCGGCATGGTTGGAGAGAAAGGCGATCCTGCCGCCCTCCATGCGCATCTCATCGGCATTCTCCTCGCCGCGCAGGGCGGCGGCGGCGAAACCCTCGCCGATCTCCACCCCCTTGACGGCGTTGATGCTCATCAGCGCGGCGGCGATCTCGGCGTCCAGCTTGCCGTAGAGCGGCGCGCCCAGCCCGGCGGGCACGCCCTCCGCCACCACCTCCACCACCGCGCCGATGGAGGAACCCGCCTTGCGGATGGCGTCCAGCTCCGCCTCCCAGGCGCGGGCCGCCTCGGCATCCGGGCAGAAGAAGGGGTTGGCCTCCACCTGCGCCCAGTCCCAGCGGGCGCGGTCAATGCCATGGGCGCCCAGCGCCACCATCGCGCCGCGGATCACCACGCCCGGCCCCAGCACCTTGCGGGCGATGGCCCCGGCGGCGACGCGCATCGCCGTCTCCCGCGCCGAGGAGCGGCCGCCGCCGCGCGGGTCGCGATGGCCGTATTTAAGGTCGTAGGTCACATCGGCATGGCCCGGCCGGTAGCGCGCCGCGATGTTTTCATAATCGCGCGAGCGCTGGTCGGTATTCTCGATGAGCAGGGAGATGGGCGTGCCGGTGGTGCGGCCCTCATGCACGCCGGAGAGGATGCGAATCTCGTCCGCCTCCCGCCGCTGGGTGGTGAAGCGCGACTGGCCGGGGCGGCGCCTGTCGAGGAAGGGCTGGATATCCGCCTCGCCCAGCGGGATGCCGGGCGGGCAGCCATCCACCACCGCGCCGATGGCGGGGCCATGGCTCTCCCCCCAGGTGGTGACGCGAAACAGCAGGCCGAAACTGTTGAAGGACATTATTCGCTGGCGATGGCGAGGTCGGGCGCGTCGGGATTCTTCATGCCGACGATATGATAGCCGCAATCGACGTGATGGATCTCGCCGGTGACGCCCTTGGCGAGGTCGGAGAGCAGATAGAGGCCGGAGGTGCCCACCTCCTCCAGCTCCACATTGCGGCCCAGCGGCGAATTATAGCGGTTCCATTTGAGGATGTAGCTGAAATCGCCGATGCCGCTCGCCGCCAGCGTCTTGATCGGCCCGGCGGACAGCCCGTTGACCCGGATGCGGTCCTTGCCGAGATCGGCGGCCATGTAGCGCACAGAGGCTTCCAGGGCCGCCTTGGCCACGCCCATCACGTTGTAATGCGGCATCCAGCGCTCCGCCCCGAGATAGGTGAGGGTGAGCAGCGCGCCGCCCGCCGGCATCATCGCGGCGGCGCGCTGGGAGACGGCGGCGAAGGAATAGGCCGAGATGTCGAGCGCCTGCTGGAACACCGCGCGCGGCGTGTCCAGGAAGCGCCCGCGCAGGAAATTCTTGTCGGCGAAGCCGATGGCGTGGACGAGAAAATCGATCCGCTCCCATCTCTGCCTGAGCGCCGCGAAGGCTTCGTCGATCGCCGCGTCGTCTCCCACATCGCAGGGGATGAGAAAATCGGACCCGATGGAGGCCGCCAGGGGCCGCACCCGTTTTTCCAGCGCCTCGCCCTGATAGGTGAAGGCGATCTCCCCCCCTTGCGCGGCCACCGCGCGGGCGATGGCCCAGGCGAGGGAACGGTTATTGGCCACGCCCATGATGATGCCGCGCTTGCCCTGCATCAGATTGCCCCGGGGCAGGGCCGCTCCGGTCTCGGTCTCGGACATGGGTGGGTTTCTCCGTGCTGCTCTCGTCTTTGGCGGATGGTGGTGGCATAGGATATGGCTGGCATCAAGCTTGACCCAACCCAGCGAGGAGCGCGCGAGACCATGAGCGACGACCCTTTCCGGCAATTTGGCGCGTGGTTCGCGGAGGCGGGCCGCACCGAGCCCAGCGACCCCAACGCCATGACGGTGGCGACGGTGGGAGAGGGCGGACGCCCGGCGGCGCGGACGCTGCTGCTGAAGGAATGGGATGCGGGCGGCTTCGTGTTCTATGGCAATCTAGCCTCGCGCAAGGCGCGCGAGATGGCCGCCAACCCCAACGTGGCGCTGCTCTTCTACTGGAAGAGCGTGCACCGGCAGATCAGGATCGAGGGCCAGGTGGCGCCGGTGCCCGCCGCCCAGGCGGATGCTTATTTCGCCACCCGCCCCCGCCTGTCCCAGCTCGGGGCCTGGGCCTCCGAGCAATCCCGCCCGCTGGCCTCGCGCGCCGCCTTCGAGGCGCGGTTGCGGGAGATGGAGGAGCGCTTCGCCGGCCAGCCGGTGCCGAGGCCGGATTTCTGGTCCGGCTGGCGGCTGACGCCCGATTATTTCGAATTCTGGCAGGGGGTAGATTTCCGCCTGCACGACCGGGTGATCCACCGGCTCACCCCCCAGGGCTGGGAGACGGGCCGGTTATATCCGTGAGGTCCTCCGCCGTGGCGAGGCCGAGGGCGCGGCGGTAGACCTCCTTCCTCGGCAGGCCGGTGGCGGCGGCCACGGCGGCGGCGGCGTCCTTGACGCTGAGGCCGCGCTCAAGCGCCGCGCCCAGCGCCGCGTCCAGCCCTCCCTCATCCGGTTTTTCCTCCTCCGCCGGGCCGATGACCACCACGATCTCGCCGCGCGGCGGATGGGCCGCGTAATGGCGGGCCAGCTCGTCCAGGGGGGCGCGGCGAATCTCCTCGAAACGCTTGGTCAGTTCCCGGCACACCGCCGCCGGGCGCGGGCCTAAGGCGGCGAGCGCATCCGCCAGAAAGGCGGCGAGCCGGTGCGGCGCCTCGTAGAATACATGGGTGGCGCGCAGCCCCGCCGTCTCCGCCCGGCGCAGCCCGGCGAGGCCGGCGCGGCGCGGGCCGGGCTTGGGTGGCGGGAAGCCGTTGAAAAGAAATGGCTGGGGCGGCAGGCCGGAGAGGGTGAGGGCGAGCACCGCCGCGTTCGGCCCCGGCACGCCGGAGACGGTAAGCCCCGCCGCGATGGCGGCGCGCACCAGCCGGTAGCCGGGGTCCGAGACCAGGGGCGTGCCGGCATCGGAGATGAGGGCGAAGCGCTGGCCGCGCCGCATCGCCGCGATGAGGCCGGGCAGCGCCGCCGTCTCGTTATGCTCGTGCAGGGCGATGCATTTGCGCGCGATGCCATGGGCGCGCAGCAGCACGGCGCTCGTCCTGGTATCCTCACAGAGAATGGCGTCCGCCCCGGCTAGACTTTCCCGCGCCCGCGCCGATAAATCCTGAAGGTTGCCGATTGGCGTGGAAACCAGCACAAGGGCGGGCAGGCCCGCGCCGCGCGCGGCGGGAGGGCCCGATGATGGAGGATTGTCAATTGCGCCTGGTGCCGTATCTTCGCTCATGCCTGTGCCTCGCCGTGACCCTGGCGTTGGCGAGCTGCGCGGGCCAAGCCCCGCAGATTTCCGGAACGCCTTCCACCACGGGGCTTACCCCCTCGGCGTCCGCGCCGCAAAACATGGGCAAGACCAGCGGTAATATGCTGCTGCTGGTGCCGCTCTCCGGCAGCCTGGCGCCGGTCGGGCAGGTGCTGGTCAACGCCGCCAAGCTCGCCGTGCCGGCGGGCGAGACACCGGCGCTGGACATCCGCGACACGGGCGGCACGCCCAGCGGGGCGGTGGCCGCCGCGCAGGCGGGTCTCGCCGCCGGGGATGGCGTGATTCTCGGCCCGCTGACCGCGGCGGAGACCAAGGCCGTGGCGCCGGTGGCCAAGCAGGCCGGGGTGAACATGCTGGCCTTCACCAATGACAGCACGGTGGGAGCACCCGGCATATGGCCGCTCGGCATCACCCCGGCCGAGCAGGTGCAGCGCGTGGTACAATACGCCGCGCAGACCGGGCGCACTCAATTGGCTGGGCTGCTGCCCGATTCCGATTATGGCCGCCACCTGGCGGATGCCTTGCAGCAAGAGGCGGCGACGCTCAGCGAGCCCTCGCCGCAGATCGTCTATTACGAGCAGGGATTTTCCAGCCTGAATCAGGCGGTGCGGCAGGTTTCCAGCTGGGACAGCCGCGGGGCGAGCCTGATGGCGCAGATCAAGGCCGCCAAGGACTCCGGCACCGCCGTCGGCTTGCAGAAGGCGCGGGAGCTGTCCCGCCAGCAGGTGGCGCCGCCGCCCTTCAACGCGCTCTTCATCGGCGCGACGGATGGCACCAGCCTGGCGGAGCTAGCGAATTTTCTGCCCTATTACGGGGTCACGCCGCCGCAGGTGCAGCTGCTGGGCCCCAGCCTCTGGGCCAGTCTCGCCACCGCCATGGCCGGCCAGTCCACGCTGGTGGGCGCGCTCTACGCCGGGCCGGACCCCGCCGCCGCCGCGCCCTTCCAGGCCAAATACAGCGCCGCCTACGGGGCCGCGCCGCCCGCCATCGCCGATATCGGCTTCGACGCCGCCGCCCTGGCCAAGCTGGCCTCGGCCTCGGGCGGCTATACCGTGCAGGCCCTCACCGCGCCCTCGGGTTTTACCGGAACGGACGGGCTGCTGGTCTTGCAGCCTGACGGCACGGTGAAGCGGGGGCTGGCGGTGTTCGCCGTCACGCCGGGCCAGCCCAGCGTCGTTTCCCCGGCCCCCACCAGCCTCGCCCAGCCCTGACCCGGCCCATGGCGCCACCGGGCAAGGGCGGGTGGGACAGGGCGGGGCCGGCCGGTTTCGCCCTGTTCCTCGCCCTCGCGGCGGCGCCCAGCCTCGTCTTCGCCCTGCTCGCCTTCACCGGGGCGCTGCGCCCCGCCTGGGCGGCGGCGGCCTGGGCGGCGTGCACCCTGGTGGCGGCGAGCTTCGCCGTGCTGCTGGCGCGGGACATGCTGGCCATGACCCGGCTGGTGCGGGAGTTGCGCGCGGCGCCCGACACCCCGCCCGCCGCGCCGCGCCTGCGCCTGCCCGGCATGGGCGAGCTGGGCACCGAGGCGCTGCGGCTGATCCAGGCCGAGCGCCTGGCGCGCCGGCGCGGGATGGCGAGCGCCGCCGAGGCGCGCGCCCTGGTCGAGCGCCTGCCCGACCCGCTGCTCAAGCTGGACGGGGAGGGGCGCGTGATCTGGCGCAACGGCAGCGCGATCTCCGCTTTTGGCGGCGAGACCGCGGCCCTCCTCCGCCATCCCGCCTTGCGGGCCGCCCTGGCGCAAGCCCTGCGGGAGGGCCAGCCGGTGCGCCGGGAGATCAGCCTGACCGTGCCGGTGGCGCGGGATTTGGAGGCGACGCTCATCCCGGTGGGCGGGCCGGCCTATCTGCTCGTTTCCGACCGCACCCGCGAGCGGGCGCTGGAGAAGATGCGCGCGGATTTCATCGCCAATTCCAGCCATGAGCTGCGCACGCCGCTCGCCAGCCTCATCGGCTTCATCGAGACGCTGCGCGGCCCGGCGGCGGATGACCGCGAGGCGCAAAGGCAGTTTTTGCAGATCATGGCCGAGCAGGCGGGGCGGATGCAGCGGCTGATCGACGATCTGCTCTCCCTCTCCAAGATCGAGATTTCCGAGCACTCGCCGCCGCGCGAGATGCTGGCGCTGCCGCCGCTCCTCGAGCGGATCGCGGCGGCGATGGAGCCGATGGTGAAGGCGCACAAGGCGCGGCTGGCCGTGGCGCTGCCGCCCGATCTGCCTCCCATTCCCGCCGATGCCGACCAGCTCGCCCAGCTTTTCACCAATCTGCTCGACAACGCCTTGAAATATGGCAGGCCGGGCGGGGAGATCCGGCTGAGCGCCGGGGCCGGGGCGGATGAGCGCCTGCCTCCCGGCGGGGTATGGGTGGCGGTGGCGGATGAGGGGCCGGGGATTCCCCGCGAGCATATCCCGCGCCTGACCGAACGGTTCTACCGCGTGGATAAGGGCCGCTCGCGCAGCGTGGGCGGCACCGGGCTCGGCCTCGCCATCGTCAAGCACGTGGTCAGCCGCCATCGCGGGCGGCTGTTGATCGAGAGCGAGCCGGGGCGGGGAACGGTATTCACGGTCTGGCTGCCCGGCCCGCCGGGCCAGACCGATAAAACCGGGCCATGAACGCCCGTTCAAAGGGGAGATAAAAAGATGTTCATCGCGGCGGTCATCCTGGCGCTGGCGGTTCTCGCCCTGGCGGCGGTTTACATCCACGACAAGCGGCAGACCCGCCACACGGTGCTGCGCAATTTTCCGGTCATCGGCCATTTCCGTTATTTCGCCGAGACCTGGGGCGAATATATGCGCCAGTATCAATACCTGCCGGATTGGGCGGAGCGGCCCTTCAACCGGATGGAGCGCAGCTGGGTGTACCGCTCGGCCAAGGGCGTTTCCAATTACATCAGCTTCGGCTCCATGGCCGTGCCGGGCTTTGTCTTCCGCAACGCCGCCTTTCCGGTGCTGGAGGAGGACAAGACGGGTTTCCCCGGCAAGCTGATCGGCATCGCCGCCGGGCCGGGGGCCTGCGCCCAGCCATACCCGGCCTCCAGCTTCTTCAATATTTCCGGCATGTCCTATGGCGCGCTCAGCCACGCGGCGGTGACCGCGCTCTCGCGCGGCGCCAAGCTGGCGGGGATATGGATGAGCACCGGGGAGGGCGGCCTCAGCCGCTATCATCTGGAGGGCGGCGCGGATATCGTCATGCAGATCGGCACCGCCAAATACGGGGTGCGCGACGCGGAGGGCCAACTCTCAGAGGCGCGGCTGCGCGAGATCGCCGCCCATCCGCAGGTGAAGATGTTCGAGGTCAAGCTCGCCCAGGGGGCCAAGCCGGGCAAGGGCGGCATTCTGCCCGGCAATAAGGTGACGCCCGAGATCGCCGCGATTCGCGGCATCACCGTCTGGCAGGATTCCGTCTCCCCCAACCGGCACCGGGATATCGGCGACATCGCCGGGCTGGGGGCGTTCATCGCGCGGGTGCGCGGCATCACCGGCCGGCCGGTGGGGGTGAAATTCGTGGTGGGCGATCCCGGCTTCGTCGATGAATGGTTCGCCGATTGCGCCGCGCATCCGGAGCATTGCCCGGATTTCGTCCAGGTGGATGGCGGCGAGGGCGGCACCGGCGCGGCGCCGGAGTCGCTGGCGGATTATGTCGGCCTGCCCATCACCCAGGCGCTGCCCTATGTGGCGGCGCTGCGCGACGAGCACGGCCTGCGGGAGCGGGTCCGCATCATCGCCTCCGGCAAGCTGCTGACGCCGGACAAGGTGGCCTGGGCGCTGTGCATGGGGGCGGATTTCGTCTCCTCCGCGCGGGGCTTCATGTTCGCGCTCGGCTGCATCCAGGCGATGAAATGCGGCTCCGGCCGCTGCCCCACCGGTGTCACCGCCGCCGTGCCCCGGCTGATCCACGGGCTGGACCCGGCGGACAAGGCGGTGCGCGTCTCGCGCTACGCGCTGCGGATGCGCGACGAGGTGGAGAGCATCGCCCATAGCTGCGGCCTGTCCGACCCCAGCCAGTTCGCCCCCTACCATGTCACCGCCGTGGAAAACGGCGTCGGCGGGTTCCGGGCGCAGTCCAGTTGACCTATCCGCTGCTCTTTCTGTTGGCGGCGGGGCTCGATATCCTGCTCGGCTGGGGGCAATGGCCCGCCGTGCTGGCGGGACATCTGCAAGACCCGGATTCCTATATGCGCCTGCTGCGCATCGAGCAGGGGGTGCGGGCCGGGCATCTGGTGGTCACCGTCGCCGGGGATCAGTCCGGCGCGGGGGTGATGGTGGAATGGTCGCGCCTGCTGGACATGGTGATCTGGCTGCTGGCGGCGCCGCTGGCGCCGTTTCTCGGCTGGCACCGGGCCTTGTTCGCCGCCGGGGTGGCGCTGGGGCCGCTGGGGGTGGGAGCGCTGGGTGTATCGCTGGCCTGGGCGGTCGAGCCGGTTTCGCTGCGTCGGTATCTCTGGATCGCCGCCGTTGCCGCTGCCATCCTGCCCGCCCTCGCCAGCATCGCCCTGCCAGGTGTGGTGCATTACCATGTGGCGCTGCTGGTGCTCATCGCGCTCACCGTTGGCTGCGTGCTCCGCGCAGCGCGGGAGGATATAGGGTTCGGCTTTCTCGCCGGTGTTTCCGGCGGTTTTGCCATCTGGATGACGCCGGAGACGATGCCCTTCGTGCTGATGGCCTATGCCGCGCTGGCCCTACGCTGGCTGAAGGTGCC
>NZ_DAIEIF010000004.1 GCF_027352905.1 Acidocella sp. | reverse complement strand
CGCAGCCGCGCCGCCGTGGCGTCCCCCACGGCATAGACCGGCACCCCGGCGAGGCGGGCGGGCAGAGCGGGCACGGCCTGCCCGCTGGTGACGATGAGCGCGGCCGGGCGCTCCGACAGCCGCGCGGGCAGGGGGGTGATGGCGAGGCAGGGCAGCAGAACCGGGCTATGCCCCAATGCCGCCAGCCTTCGCGCGGTGGCGCTGGCCCCGGGCTCAGGCCGGGTGACCAGCAGCCTCACGGCGCGAAAATATCCTCCGGGCTGTCCGCCTTCAGCGAGGCGCCGAGTTCCCGCCCCAGCGCTTCCGCCGCCGCCGCCGCCCCGGTGAGGCTGCGCTTGAGCAGGAAGCTCCCATCCGTGCGCGCCACCAGCCCGGTGAGATGCAGAGTCCCATCCGGCAGCAGCCGGGCATAGCCGCCGATCGGCGTGCGGCAGGAGCCGTCCAGCGCGCCGAGCAGCGCCCGCTCGGCGGTGGAGACGGCCTTGGCCTCAGGGTCCTCGATGGCCGAGAGCAGCGCCAGCAATTCCGTATCCGCCGCCCGCACCGTCACGCCGACGATGCCCTGGCAGGCGGCGGGCACCATCTGTTCGGGGCTCAGCACCAGGCTCGCCTTGCCGGCGAGATCCAGCCGCCGCAGCCCGGCATAGGCGAGCAGCGTGGCGTCCAGCGCCCCTTGCTCCACCCGGGCGAGCCTGGTGCCGACATTGCCGCGCAGCAAGGTGAAGTTTAGGTCGGGGCGGGCGTATTTCATCTGCGCCTGGCGGCGCACGCTGGCCGAGCCGACCACCGCGCCCTGGGCCAGCGCGCCGAACGGGTCCGCCGGGTCCGTTTCCACGCCGGGGGCCAGGATCAGCGCGTCCCGCGCGTCCTCGCGTTTCAGCGTGCAAGCCAGGGCGATGCCCTCCGGCAGCACGGTCTCGAGATCCTTGAGGCTGTGCACGGCGAAATCGATCGTCCCGGCGAGAAGCTGCTCGTGGATCTCCTTGGCGAACAGCCCCTTGCCGCCGATCTCCGCCAGCGGCCGGTTCTGCACCCTGTCCCCGGTGGTGACGATGATATGCTCCTGGAACACCTGCATGCTGCGCAGCACCGGGCAGAAGGTGGAGAGCAGATGCAGGAAGGTCGCGGTCTGCTGGCGGGCGAGGGGCGAGCCGCGCGTGCCCACCCGCAGGGGCAGGGGCCGGGCATGGGATCTCACATGGGTGGCGGGGGGCGTTTCGGTTTGCACGCGCGTGGTCTAGAGCATGGCGCATGGAAGGAAAAGACACGGCCCCGCGCGCCCCGGTCCTCGGCATCGAGAGCAGTTGCGACGAGACGGCGGCGGCGGTGCTGGCGCCGGACGGGACGATTCTCGCTGAGCTGGTGCTGAGCCAGACCGCCGACCACGCCATTTTCGGCGGGGTGGTGCCGGAAATCGCGGCGCGGGCGCATCTGGCGGCGCTGGATGGGCTGGCGCGCGCGGCGCTGGCCCAGGCCGGGCTCGGCTTCGCGGCGCTGGGCGGTATTGCCGCCACCGCCGGGCCGGGCCTCATCGGCGGGCTGCTGGTCGGCACCGGCTACGCCAAGGGGGCGGCGCTGGCGGCGGGGCTGCCCTATCTCGCCATCAACCATCTGGAGGCGCACGCCCTCACCGCCCGGCTGCCGGGGCTGGACGCGGCCCCGCCCGCCTTTCCCTATCTGCTGCTGCTGCTCTCCGGCGGGCATAGCCAATGCGTGGCGGTGGAGGGGGTAGGGGCCTACCGGCTGCTCGGCGCCACGCTGGACGATGCGGCGGGCGAGGCCTTCGACAAAACCGCCAAGCTGCTCGGCCTGCCCTATCCGGGCGGCCCGGCGCTGGAGGCGCTGGCGCGGGAGGGTGACGCCGCCGCCCTCCCCTTGCCGCGCCCGCTGCTGGGCCGCCCTGGCTGCGACTTCTCCTTCTCCGGCCTGAAAACCGCCATCGCCCAGCTGGTCGCGGCGGAGCCGCCGGGCCCGTTATCCCGCCCGCGCGCCGCCGATATCGCCGCCGGGTTCCAGGCGGCGGTCACCGATGTTCTCGGCGACCGGCTCGCCCATGCCCTCGCCATGCTGCCGGAGGCCAGCGCCGTGGTGGTGGCGGGCGGGGTGGCGGCCAATCAGGCGATTCGCGCCCGGTTGCGGGCGGGGGCGGCGCGGGCGGGCAAGCCGCTCATCGCTCCGCCCTTGCGGCTCTGCACGGATAATGCGGTGATGGTGGCCTGGGCCGGGATCGAGCGGCTGCGCCTCGGCCTCGTCTCGCCGCTGGAGGCGCCCTGCCGCCCGCGCTGGCCGCTGGAGGCGGCGTGAATTACCGGCACATCTATCATGCCGGCAATTTCGCCGATGTGATGAAGCACGCCTTGCTGCTGCGCCTGCTGGCGGCGATGCGGCGCAAGCCCAAGCCGTTCCTCGCCCTCGACACCCATGCGGGCATCGGCCGCTACGACCTCGCCCGGGCGGAGGCGGAGAAAACCGGGGAATGGCGCCAGGGCGTGGGCCGCTTGCTGGACCAGGCCCCACCCGCCTTGGCCGAATATGCGGGGATGGTCCGCCGGCTCGGCCTTTATCCCGGCTCGCCGGTGATCATCGCCGCGGCGCTGCGCCCGGACGACCGGCTGGTGGCCTGCGAGCTGCATCCGCAGGACGCCGCCGCCTTGCGCCTCGCTTTGCGCCCCTACCCCAACGCCGCCGCGCATCAGCGCGACGGCTATGAGGCGCTGGGGGCCTTTCTGCCGCCGCCGGAGCGGCGGGCGCTGGCGCTGATCGACCCGCCTTTCGAGCGGCCCGACGAATTTCCGCTGCTGGCCCGCGGGCTCGCCGCCGCCTGGCGCAAATTCCCCGCCGCGGTGACCGCCATCTGGTACCCCATCAAGCACCGGGCGCCGGTCCGGGCGTTCTTCACCGCCCTGCGGGAAACCCCCATCCGCGACGTCATCACCGCCGAGCTGCGGCTGCGCCCGGATACCGATCCATCACGTTTGAACGGCTGCGGGCTCGGACTCATAAATTCTCCTTATGGATTCGCCGAGGAGGCCGCGCCGATCCTCGCCGCCTGCGCCGAACTGTTTGGCGACGCCGGGGCGGGGTCCGGGGTGGAGCGGATCATCGATGAATAGCTCCATCGCCGTGATCGGGGCCGGAGCCTGGGGCACCGCGCTGGCCATTCTCCTCGCCCGGGCGGGGCGGGAGGTGACGCTCTGGGCGCGGGACGCCGGCCGGGCGGCGGCGATGCGCGAGCGGCGGGAAAATCCGCGCCTGCCCGGCATGGTCCTGCCGCCCGGGCTGGAGGTGACGGCGGCGATGCCCGAGGCGGGCATTCTCCTCCTCACCGTGCCGATGCAGCATCTGCGCGGCATTCTCCCCCGTCTGCCCGGCACGGGCGCGCTGGTGCTGGGCTGCAAGGGGTTGGAGGCGAAGACGCTGCTGCTGCCGCCGGAGCTTGCCGCCCCCCGGCCCTGCGCCGTGCTCACCGGCCCCAATTTCGCCCATGAGCTGGCCGCCGGGCTGCCCGCCGCCGCGGTGCTCGCCGCCAGGGAGGCCGGGATGCGCGCGGCGCTCATCGCCGCGTTGCACACGCCGAGCCTGCGGCTCTACGGCTCGGCCGATGTCATTGGCGCGGCGCTGGGCGGGGCGGCCAAAAACGTCATCGCCATCGCCGCCGGGGCGGTGATGGGGGCGGGGCTGGGGGAAAACGCCCGTGCCGCGCTGATCACGCGCGGGCTGGCGGAGATCGCCCGGCTGGCGGCGGCGCTGGGCGGCCGGGCGGAGACGGTCTCCGGCCTTTCTGGCCTGGGCGATCTGCTGCTCACCTGCACCGGGGCCAGCAGCCGCAACTTCTCCCTGGGCTTCGCCATGGGGCGGGGGGAAAGGCTGGAGGACATCCTCGCCGGGCGCAGCGCCGTGACCGAGGGGGTGGCGACCGCTCCGGCTCTGGCCGCCCGCGCCCGCGCCCTGGGGGTGGACATGCCCATCACCCAGGCCGTGACGAGGCTGCTCAGCGGTGAAATGGATATTCCCCGCACCCTGGCGGCGCTGATGAGCCGCGATTTGAAGGATGAATGATGCGCCGCGCGGCCCTATGTTTCCTGTGCCTGTGTCTTGCTGGCCCCGCCCGCGCCGCCGTGCCGGCGGCCGATTGCGAGAGCCCCGACCCGGCCAAGGCCATCGCCGGGTGCGGCGCGGTTCTCGCCGCCGGGGCGGATATGCAGGCCTATCAGTTCGAGGCCTATAACAACCGCGCCCTGGCCGAGCTGCGTCTCAACCAGCCCGAGGCGGCGCTGGCCGATGCGAGGGCCGGAATGGCGCTGAACCCGGAGAATGGCGGCATCCATGTCGTCGCCGCCCGCGCCCTGCTTGCCCTCGGCCAGCCCGGGGCGGCGCTGAGGGAGGTGAATGAGGCCATCGCCCTCATCCCCAACGATCCCCGCCCGCTGATCCTGCGGGGCGAGATCGAGCTTACGGCGGGGGATTGGCGCGCCGCCATCGCCGACCAGCAAGCCGCCCTGGACCGCGACCCCGCCAATGCCGGGGCGCGGCTCGACCTCGCCCTGGCGGAGGTGGCGGGCGGCGAGGCCGCCGCCGCCATCGCCGATGCCAGCCAGGCCATCGCCCTGGCGCCCGGCGATGCCGCCGCCTATGACGCGCGCGCCGCGGCCGAGGCGCTGAAGGGCGACGCGAAAGCGGCTCTCGCCGATGAGAGCCAGGCGATCGCCCTCTCCTCCGGCGACCCGGCCTTCTACCAGAAGCGGGCCTTGCTGGAACTCGCCCTCAACCAGCCGGAGGCGGCGCTTAAGGATTTGAATCAGGTGCTGGCCTATGCCCCGGACGATCCGCGCCTGCGCTTGCAGCGCGCCGCCGCCGAGGACATGCTGCGCGAGTGGAAGGCGGAAATCGCCGATCTCACGGCGGTGATCGAACATGCCGGGGATAACAGGACCATGCGCTACCGCGCCCTGCTCCTGCGGGCGAGCGCCTATGCGGCGGCCAGCCAGCCGGGACCGGCGCTCGCCGATGTCAACCGCGCCATCGCCCTCGACCCCGGCGCGCCGGAAGGGTATTTCGCCCGCGCCCAGCTGGAGCAGCGAGGCGGGCAACTCGCCGCCGCCATCGCCGATGACACGAAGGCGGTCGGGCTCGACCCGAAATACATCCCCGCCTACGCGGACCGCTCCCTGGCCTACGCGGCGCAGCGCCGTTATGGCGAGGCGGCGGCGGATGAGGCGCGCATCCTGGCGCTGATGCCGGGGTCCGCGCCCGATCTCAACAATTATTGCTGGTTCCTGGCCTTGGACGGCAAGCCAAGCCAGGCGCTCCCCTATTGCCAGCAGGCGCGAACCCTCGCGCCGCACGATCCGGCGACGCTCGATTCCCTCGGCTTCGTCCAGCTCAAGCTGGGGGAGCCGAAACAGGCGATCCTCTCCTACACCGAGGCGTTGAGGGCCGCCCCGCACCAGGCGAGCTCCCTGTATGGCCGCGCCCTGGCCGAGCAGGCGCTGGGCGAGAGCGCGGCGGCCGAGGCGGATTTCGCCGCCGCCCGCCGCTACGATCCCAATATCGCGAAGGATTTCGGCAGCTGAGGCGCGCGGGCGCGCCCGCTTTCTTCTGGCCGCTGGCGGCGGGGCTGCTGCTGCTCGCCGCCTGGCTGCGCGGCCCGGAATATGACGAGGCCTATTCGATCTTCCTCACCGCCGGGCATGCCCGGCCCGTCTGGCCCGAGGGCGTGTTCACGGCGGGGGCGGCGCGCGGCCTCTATGCCGGGCAGGCGGGGCTGGGGCGGATTTTGCTCGATCTGCGCCGGCTGGATGTGCATCCGCCGCTTTATTTCTGGGCGCTGGAAATCTGGCGGCGGCTGCTGGGGCCGGGCTGGTTCACGGCGCGGCTGCTTTCCGCCGGGGTGACGCTGGCGGGGCTGTACGGGCTGGCATGCATCGCCCGGCGGCTCCGGGTGGCGGCGGGGCCGGTGCTCGCCATGGCGCTGCTGTCTTACGGGTTCTGCTACACCGCCATCCTGGCGCGGCCCTACGCGCTGGCCGGGGCGCTGAACATCGCCGGGGTGGGGCTGGCGCTGGCGGCGGCGGAGGAGGGGCGGCGGGGTCCGGCCTGGGCGGCGGGGCTATGCCTCGGCGCCGCTTGTTTCAGCGAATATCTCGCGGTGTTCACCGGGGTGGCGGCGCTGCTCTGGCTCGGCTGGCGCCGCCCGGGGCAGGCGGCGCGCGCCCTGGCGGCGATGCTGCCCTGGCTCGCGGCCTGCGGCTGGGTCTTTCTCGGCCAGCGCGATTCGCGGCAGGGGCAATTCGCGCCTTTCTCCTGGCATGCGGCCCTGGCCGCCCTGGCGCGCGATGGCGGCGCGGCGCTGTTCGGCGGGCTGCCGCTTTATGCCGGGGCATGGCGGGGCGCGGTGGCGGCGCTATTGGGGCTGCTCGCGCTGCTGGGGCTGGCCTTGGCCCTGCGCCGCCGCCAAAGCCGGGGCTTTCTCGCCTTGGCCGCCGCTACCCCGGCGGGGTTGCTGGCGTTGGGGCTGGTGTTCCGCGCCACGCCCATCGAGATCCGCTATCTCGCCTTCGCCCTGCCCTGGCTGGCCCTGGCCCTGGCGCCGGCGCTGCCGCCCTGGCCGCGCGCGCTATGGCTGGGGGCGCAGGCCCTGGCCGTGGCCGGGCTGGTGCTGGCGCCC
>NZ_DAIEIF010000042.1 GCF_027352905.1 Acidocella sp. | reverse complement strand
GCATCGCCCCCGCGGCCCCGCCGGGGCGGCAGGCGCCGCCGCGCGCCGCCGCCAAGCCCAATGAGCAGCAGCGCCGCCGCCGCGCTCAGGCGGTCAAGCACCTGAGACAACGCGGCTGATCAATATTGGCGCAGCAGCGCCACCAGCCTGCCCTGCACCCGCACCCGCTCCGCCGGAAAAATGCGCGGCTCGTAGCGAATGTTGGCGGGCTCCAGGGCGATGGACTGGCCCTTGCGGCGCAGCCGTTTCAGCGTCACCTCGGTCTCATCCACCAGCGCCACGATGATCTGGCCATTCTCCGCCACCTCGCCCCGCCGGATGATGACCACGTCGCCATCGAGGATCCCGGCCTCGATCATCGAATCCCCCTCGACGGTGAGGGCGAAATGCTCGCCGCCACCCAGCATGGAGAGCGGCACCTCGATCGTCTCCTCATTGTCGCGCAACGCCTCTATGGGCAGGCCCGCGGCGATCTTGCCGTAAAGCGGCAGGGAAACCGCCCCCGCCTCCGCCGCCTCCGCCCGCAGCCCCGGCAGGCGCGGGGTGAAATTTCCCTGGATCACGTTGGGCGCGAATTTTCTGGCCTCGGGCTGGGGCGGCAGCAGATCCCCGGGCAGCTTCACCACCTCCAAGGCCCGCGCCCGGTGCTTGTGGCGGCGCAGAAATCCCCGCTCCTCCAACGCCGAGATCAGCCGGTGAATGCCGGATTTGGAGCGCAGATCCAAAGCCGCCTTCATCTCCTCGAAACTCGGGCTGCACCCCGTCTCGCGCAGATGCTTGTCGATAAAGGACAGCAATTGATGCTGTTTGGAGGTGAGCATGGAAACTCCCGGACTAAAGGCTTGAGAAATCAGGACCCAACCCGGAATGTTCTAGTTTGGTTCTCGAAGCCGCGTCAAGCGTCACCTCTCGTCGAGCCGCAGAATCTCCACCCTGTCGCCGGGCGCGGCGGCGGCGGCGCGCGGCGCGCGGCGGATCAGCGCGCCGGCCCCGGCCAGGCCCCGCAGCATGGCGGAATCCTGCAGGGGCAACGGCGTCGCCACCCAACCCTGCCCATCCCAGGCCAGACCGGCCCGTAGATAATCCTCCCGCTCGTCATTGGCCTTCAGCGCCGCGCCCAGGATCGCCGTCTCCACGCGCGGCGGCGCGGGCGGCGATCCGCTCAGCGCCGCCAGCGCCCCCTCCAGAAACAGCCGGGCGCAGACATAGGCCGAAACCGGGTTGCCAGGCAGGCCCAGCACCGGCATCTCCCCGGCCCGGCCGAAGATCAGCGGCTTGCCCGGCCGCATGGCGATTTTCCAGAACGCCAGGCTGAAGCCGCGCCGCCCCAGCCCCTCCTGCACCACATCATGCGCGCCCACGCTGGCGCCGCCGGTAATCACCAGCATATCCGCGCCGCGCGCCGCCTCTACCGCTTGCGCCACCGCCGCCGCCTCGTCGGGGATGGCGGGCAGCAACAGCGGCTCCCCGCCCCGCGCGGCGATAAAGGCAGCCAGCATGGCGCCATTGGCATTGGCGATACCGCCCGGCGGCAGCGGCTCGCCAGGCAGGGCGATCTCGTCGCCCGTGCAGAGAATGGCTAGGCGCGGGCGCCGCCTCACGCTCAGCCACGGATACCCCGCCGCCGCCGCCAGGCCGATATCCCGCACGGAAAGCCGCCGCCCCGCCGCCAGAACCTCTTCCCCGGCCTGAAAATCCTGCCCGGCGCGGCGGATATACCGGCCCGCCGCCACGGCCTCGTTCACCCGCACCCGCCCGCCAGCGGCGGTGGCGTTCTCCTGGATCAGCACCGCATCCGCCCCCGGCGGCACCACGCTGCCGGTGAAAATCCGCACCGCCTCGCCGGGCCCGACAACGCCCGTGAAAGGCCGCCCGGCCGGCGCCTCGCCGGTCACCCGCAAGTCCGCCCCCGCCCGCGCCTCGGCGGCGCGCACCGCATAACCATCCATGGCGGAGACATTCGCGGGCGGCGCGCTCAGCCGCGCCAGCACCGGCGCCGCCAGCACCCGCCCATGCGCCGCGCTCAGCGCCACGCTTTCCGCCGCCACTGGCACCAGCCCGGCCAGAATCCGCGCCCGCGCCGCCTCGACGCTGATCATGGCGCGGTGAAATCCCCGCTGCTGCCGCCGCTCTTGCGCGTCAGCCGGATCGCCTCGATCCGCATGGTCCTGTCCACCGCCTTCACCATGTCATAGATCGTCAGCGCCGCCACGCTCACCGCCGTCAGCGCCTCCATCTCCACCCCGGTGCGTCCTGTCACCCGCGCCATGGCGGTTATCTCCACCGCCGCCTCCTCCACCTCCAGCGTCACGCTCACCGCCTCCAGCGGCAAGGGGTGGCAGAGCGGGATCAGCTCGCCCGTCCGCTTGGCGGCCATGATTCCGGCGAGCCGCGCCGCCGCCAGCACATCGCCCTTGGCGGCCCGGTCATCGCGGATCATCGCCGCCGTCTCGGGCCGCATCGCCACCCGCCCCCTGGCCTCGGCCTCACGCGCCGTCACCGGCTTGGCGGAAACATCCACCATCCGCGCCGCCCCGTCCGCCCCGGTATGGGTGAGGCCGGTCACGTCGCCAGCAGCGCCCGCACCGCCGCCGCCACATCGGGCTCGCGCATCAGGGATTCCCCCACCAGAAACCCCTGCACGCAAACCTTGCGCAGCCGCTCGACATCCGCGTTGGTCTTGATGCCGGATTCCGAAATGATGAATTTATTGGGCGGGCATAGGCGCGAGAGGGTCTCGGTCACCGCGATATCCGTCACCATCGTCCGCAGATTACGGTTATTGATCCCCAGCAGCGGTGTTTCCAGGGAGAGCGCCCGTTCCAACTCCTCCTCGTCATGCACCTCCACCAGCACGTCCATGTCCAGCGCCCGCGCCAGCCCTTCCAGCTCGCGCGCCAGCCCGTCCTCCAGCGCCGCCATGATCAGCAGCACGCAATCCGCCGCCATCGCCCGGCTCTCGTAAACCTGCCATTCATCGAGGATGAAATCCTTGCGCAGCACCGGCAATTCCACCGCCGCCCGCGCGGCCCGCAGATGCGCCGCCATGCCTTGAAAATATTTCTCGTCGGTCAGCACGGAGAGGCAGGCCGCCCCGGCCTCGGCATAGGCCCGGGCCAGCGCCTCCGGGTCGAAATCCGGGCGGATCAGCCCGCCCGAGGGCGAGGCCCGCTTGATCTCGGCGATCAGCCCCGGCTTGCCGGCGGCGGCGGTATCCATCAGCGCCCGGCCAAAACCGCGCGTCTTCTCGGCGTCGCGCACCTCCGCCTTCAGCTCCTCCAGCGGCACGGTGGCGCGGCGCTCGGCGATCTCGGCGCGCTTATCCGCGCAAATTTTCGCCAGCACATTCTCAGCCGGCGCCGTTGCTTCCGCCATCATCACACCTGTTCGTTGGATACATGCTTGAGCCGCTCCAGCACCGCGAGCGCCGCGCCCTCGTCCAGCGCCCGCGCCGCCCGTGCCGCGCCCGCGCGCAAATCCTCCGCCCGCCCCGCCACCACCAGGGCGGCGGCGGCGTTCAGCAGCACGGTGTCACGATACGCCCCTCTCTCCCCGCGCAGCAAGCCGAGCAGCGCGGCGGCGTTATGGGCGGCGTCGCCGCCTTTCAGCAAAGCCAGGGGCGCGGGTTCCAGCCCCGCCGCCGCCGCCGTCACGGTGAATTCGCTCATGCTTCCATCCCGCAACGCCACCACCTGGTTCTCGCCCTCCAGCACCAGCTCGTCCATGCCGCCGCCATGCAGCACCCAGGCGGCCTCGGTGCCCAGCTCGCGCAGCGTCTCGGCCACCGGCCGCGCCCAGGCGGGGTCGTACACGCCGATGATCTGCCGCCTTACCCCGGCGGGGTTGGCCATCGGGCCGGTGAGGTTGAGCAGGGTGCGGGTGCCAAGCTCCACCCGCACCGGCGCGGCATGGCGCAAGGCGGGGTGATGGCGGGGCGCGAAGAGAAACACACAGCCGGCCGCGCGCAGAATACCGGGCAGCGCCTCCAGCGGCGGCTCGATCTCCACCCCCAGCGCCGCCAGCACATCGGCGGCGCCGGCGCGGGATGAAAGCGCCTTGTTGCCATGCTTGGCCACTGGCACGCCGCACGCGGCCAGCACAAAGGTCACGGCCGTCGAGATGTTGAGGCTCGCCGCGCCATCCCCGCCCGTGCCGCACACATCCATGGCGTCCGCCGGCGCCTCGACCCGGGTCATGCGCCGGCGCATCGCGGTCACCGCCCCGGTCAGCTCCGCCACGGTCTCGCCGCGCGCGCGCATCGCCATCAGCATGCCGCCGATCTGCGCCGGGGTGGCCTGCCCGTCCATCACCACGCCGAAGGCTGCCTCCGCCTCGGCGGCGGAGAGGCTCTCGCCCCGGCCAAGCCGGGCCAGCGCCGGTTTGAGCGAGGCCGCGCTCACGCCGCCGCCAGAGCCTTCACCCCGGCCAGACGCAGGAAGTTGCCGAGAATCTCGTGCCCGTGCTGGGTGGCGATGCTCTCGGGGTGGAATTGCACGCCGTAAAGTGGCAGATCATCATGGCGCAACCCCATGACGAGGCCGTCCTTGGTCCAGGCGGTCGCCACCAGGCAATCGGGCAGGCTGGCCCGCTGGATGATGAGCGAGTGATAGCGCGTGGCGGTGAACGGGTTGGGCAAGCCGGCGAACACATCCGTGTTCTCGTGATACACGGCGCTCGTCTTGCCATGCACCGGCTCGGGCGCGCGGACAACCTGGCCGCCAAAGGCCTGGCCGATCGCCTGATGGCCGAGACACACCCCCAGCAAGGGCAGCCGCGCCCCGCCGGCGGCGCGCACCAGATCGAGGCAGATCCCCGCCTCGTTCGGCGTGCAAGGGCCGGGGGAGAGCACCACGGCCTCGGGGGCCAGCGCCAGCGCCTCCGCCACGCTCAGCGCGTCATTGCGCCTCACCACGCATTCCGCGCCGAGATCGCCGAGAAACTGCACGAGATTAAAGGTAAAACTATCGTAATTATCGATCAGCAGGATCATGACTCATTCTCCGGCGCGGCGACATAGCGCACCGCGTCCTCGGCGGCGCGGAACAGCGCCCGCGCCTTCTGCACGCTTTCCATATATTCCGCCTCGGCGTCGGAATCCGCCACCACCCCCACCCCGGCCTGCACATACATCCTGCCATCCTTCACCAGGGCGGTGCGCAGGCCGATACAGGTATCCATGGTGCCGTTGGCGGCGAAATAGCCGATACACCCGGCGTAGAGGCCCCGGCGGGACGGCTCCAGCTCCTCGATGATCTGCATCGCCCGCACCTTGGGCGCGCCGGAGAGCGTGCCCGCCGGAAACCCGGCGATAAGCGCGTCCAGCGCCTCCAGCCCCGGCTTGAGCCGCCCCTCGATGGTCGAGGAGATATGCATGACATGCGAGAATCGCTCGATGGCGAAGCTCTCCACCACCTTCACCGAGCCGATCTCGGCGACGCGGCCGACATCGTTGCGCCCGAGATCGAGCAGCATCAGATGCTCGGCCCGCTCCTTGGGGTCGGCCAGCAATTCCCGCTCCAGCGCCTGATCCTCCTCGATGGTCGCGCCGCGCCGGCGCGTGCCCGCCAGCGGCCGGATGGTGACGATCCCATCGCGCAGCCGCACCAGGATCTCGGGCGAGGAGCCCACCGCCTGAAACCCGCCGAAATCGAGGAAGAACAGAAACGGCGCCGGGTTGATCCGCCGCAGCGAGCGGTAGAGCGCGAAGGGCGGCAGGGAGAACGGCGCCTCGAAGCGCTGGCTGGGTACGATCTGGAAGGCGTCCCCGGCGCGGATGTAATTCTTGGCGGTCTCGACCACCGCCAAGAATTTCTCCTTCTCCATATTGGAGCTTTGCTCCAGCGGCGCCAGCAGCCGCCCGGTGAGCGGCGGCACCGGTTTTTCAAGGTCGCGCGCCAGCCCGTCCAGCCGCTCCACGGCGGCGGCATAGGCGGTGGCGGCGTCCAGCCCGGGGCGGGGATAGACCGGGGCGGCCAGCGTCATCTCATCGGTGACGCCGTCGAACACCACCAGCAGGCCGGGGCGGGAGAGAATCGCCTCCGGGATGCCCAGCACATCCGGCTTCAACGCCGGCAATTCCTCCATCAGCCGCACCATGTCGTAGCCGAGATAGCCGTGCAGCCCGCCGATCACGGGCGGCAGCCCCTCCGGCACCTCCAGCCGCGTCTCGGCGATCAAGGCGCGCAGCGCCCGCAAGGGCGGTTCCCTCACCGGCGTGAAGGCGTCGGGCTTTGCCGCCGCCTCGCGGTTGATCGCCGCCACCCCATTCTCGCATTTCCACACCAGGTCCGGGGCCATGCCGATCACCGAATAGCGCCCGCGCACCGCCCCGCCCTCCACGCTCTCCAGCAGGAAGGAGTAGGGCTTGCCATGCGCCGCCTTCAAATAGGCGGCGACGGGCGTGAGCAGATCGGCGATGCCATGCCGCCAGACCAGCGCGCCCTGGCCCTGCTCATAGGCGGCGCGGAAGGTCTCGAAACGGTCTGGCGAAACGGCGTTCATGCGGGGCTTCTCAACGGTAGAGCTGGGAAAGGAGTTTCTGGTTGACGGTCACCTTGTCCTGGGCCTGCAACCCGGCCAGGAAACTCCCGGCCAGATCGTCCTGCAAGGATTTATTCAGCGTCTGCTGCAGTTGCGCATAAGCATCAGGGTTGTCCTTGGCGCTGGGCTCATGGATGCCCGTCAGCACCAGCACGGTATAGCCGCCGCCAGTCTCCAGCATGCTCGCCTGGCCGGGCTTGAGGCTGAACAGCACGGGCACGAATTGCGCGGGCAGGCCGGGCGGCTGCGCCCCGCTGGTGATGCCCGGCAGTTGCGTCACGCTCAGCCCCGCCGCCGCGGCGGCTTTATCCAGCGGCGTGCCGGTATTCACCGCCTGCATCAAATTCGCGGCCGCCGCCTGCGCGGCGCGCTGCTGCTGCGCCGCCGTCCAGGCCGCCAGCACCTGCCCCCGCGCCTGGGCGAAGGGGATCACCCCCGGCGGAATCACATCCTTCACCGCCACGGCGAAGTAGCTGCCATCGGGTCCGCTCTGCAATTGCGGCGCCTGCCCCTTGGCGGCGCTGAACGCGGCCTGCACGATCGCCGCTTTCAGCTTATCCCCGCCCGGAACCGGCGCGGGCGTGCCCGCCGGCGTCCGCCCCTGCGCGTCCAGCGTGCCCTCCACCGCCACCAGGCCGAGATTGCCGGGCAGCTGGTCGAGCGGCGTCTGCCCCGCCAGCGCGTCCTGCAACGCGTCCACATTCTTGGCCACATCCGCCTCGGCCTGCTGCAACTGCAATTGCCGCGTCACCTGGGCGGCGAGAAGCTGGCGGTCCGGCCCGCTCTCGCCCGTGCCCGTCACCTTGAACAGATACATGGCGGACTCCCCCGCCACCGGCCCCACCACCTGCCCCGGCGCGGCGCTGAAGATCGCCTGGGCCAAAGACGGGGCGGGAATCTCATTCTGCCGCACCTTGTCGAGCGGCACCGGCGTGGCGTGGTATTTCTGCGCGAGCGCCTGCATCTGCGCCCAGCTCGCTCCTTTCTTCCACGCGGCCTTCAGCTGCGAGGCGTCGGCGAGGTCCTGCACCGCCAGCACCTCGGCGCTGCGCACCGGCGCGCCCGGCCCGGCCTGCGCCGTCGCCTGGGCCACGCCCGCCTCCACCGCGTCCGGCGCCACCTTTTCCTGCGGGGCGAGCAGGGCCGGCGATAAAATCACCACCTGCACCTTGCGGTATTCCGGGGAGGTGAACTGGCTTTGATGGTTGCGCCAATAGCGCTCCAGCACCGCATCGCCGGGCGGGGGCGGCGCCGGCTCGGCCTGGGCGGGAATGTTGACGATCGCGGCGCTGCGCTGCTGGCCGAGCAGGGCGAAAATCGGGTCGAGCAAGGCGGGGGGCGCCGCCGCCCCCTCGATCACCGGCGTGATCAGCTGCCGGACGATGAGCTCGTCCTTCATCTCGCCGATGAACTCATCCGGGGAGAGGCCGTTCTGCTGCAAGACCTGCTCGAATTTCGCCTTGTCGAAAACGCCGTTGGTCTGGAAAACCGGAATGCTGTCCAAGAGCGTCCGCACCGCCGCGTCCGGCACGCCGATATGATACTGCCGGGCGGCCTGGCGGAGAATTTCCCGCCTTATGGCGGTGGAGAGCGCCTGCAACGCCAGTTGCTGGCGGGTGGCGGCGTCCGGCTGCTGGCCCTGCTGCTGATACTGGCTGAGCGCGCGCTGATACCCCGCCTGCACCACGCTTATATCCACCGCCTGGCCGTTCACGGTCGCCACCGCGCTGGGGCTGCCCGTGAGCGTGAATACGTTCGATATCCCCCAGAAGACGAACATCACGATGAGCAGCGCGAAGATCGCCCGCGCGGCCCAGCTCGCCATCAATTTCCGCACCCAGACCAGCATCGTCGCTCTTTACCCCAAACCGCCGCCTCTATAGCTAGGCGCCAGGATATGAGCAATTCAGGCAGGGAGGGGCCGCATGCCGCAGCTGATCGCGGGAAACTGGAAGATGTTCGGGCGTCTCGCGGAGGTCGCCCCCTATGCCGCGGCGCTGCGCGCCGGCGCCCCCGCCCATGTGGAATTGCTGGTCTGCCCGCCCTTCACCCTGCTCGACCGTTTCGCCGCCGCGCTGGCGGGCGGCCCCGCCCGGCTGGGCGGGCAGGATTGCCACCCCGCCCCGGAGGGGCCGCATACCGGCGACATCGCCGCGCCGATGCTGGCGGAGGCCGGGGCGCGCTACGTCATTCTCGGCCATTCGGAGCGGCGCGCCAATCATGGCGAGACCAACGCCATCGTCCACGCCAAAGCGCAGGCCGCCATCGCCGCCGGGCTCATCCCCATCGTCTGCGTGGGGGAGACGGAGGATGAGCGCGAGGCGGGCGAGGCCGAGGCGGTGGTGCGCGGCCAGCTCATGCATTCCCTGCCGCCCGGCTTCGCCGGGGTGGTGGCCTATGAGCCGGTCTGGGCCATCGGCACCGGCCGCACCCCCACCGAGGCGGATGTCACCGCCATGCACGCCGCCATCCGCGCCGCCCTGCGGGCGCAGCTCGGCGCCAGCGGGGCGGGGCTGCGCATCCTCTATGGCGGCTCGGTCAAGCCCGGCAACGCCGCCAGCCTGCTCGCCCTGCCGGAGGTGGGGGGCGCGCTGGTGGGCGGCGCCAGCCTCAAGGCGGAGGATTTCCTCGCCATCGCCCGCGCCGCGCCGCGCGGTTGAACAATCCCGGCGCCGGCACTAGAAGCGCGCCGGGTTTCCTCTTGCGGATTGTTCGATGATCAAGGTTCTTCTCGTCCTGCACGTCTTCGTCACCCTCGCGCTGATCGGCGTCATCTTGATCCAGCGCAGCGAGGGCGGGCTCGGCCTCGGCGGCAGCCAGAGCATGGGCGGCTTCATGACCGGGCGCGGCACGGCCAATCTGCTCACCCGCGCCACCGCCATTCTCGGCACCGCCTTCTTTGTCCTCTCCCTGGCGCTGGCGCTGCTCTATAAAGGTGCTGGGCAGAGCAACAACGCCGCCATCCTCAACGGCCCCTCCGCCCCGCCGCCCGCCGCCGCCCCGGCCAGCCCCGCCCCCCTGCCGCAAACCCCGTCCGGGGCACAGCCCGCCGCCCCCGCAGCGCCGCCCCCGCCCGCGCCGCCCGGCCCGGCCAATGCGCCGGGCACCGCCCAGTAATTCGCCGCCCGCCCTTCATCCCTCATCGCGACTCATGTAAGGTTGGATTCCATGACGCGGTTCGTTTTCATCACCGGCGGCGTGGTCTCGTCCCTCGGCAAGGGCATCGCCTCGGCGGCGCTGGGCGCCCTCCTCCAGGCCAGGGGCTATTCAGTGCGGCTGCGCAAGCTGGACCCCTATCTCAATGTCGACCCGGGCACGATGAGCCCCTATCAGCACGGGGAGGTCTTCGTCACCGATGACGGGGCCGAGACCGATCTCGATCTCGGCCATTACGAGCGTTTCACCGGCGTCCACGCCACCAAGGCGGACAACGCCACCACCGGCAAGATCTATTCGGAGGTCATCGCCAAGGAGCGGCGTGGCGATTATCTCGGCGCCACCGTCCAGGTCATCCCCCACATCACCGACGCGATCAAGGAAACCATCCTCAACCGCACGGAGGGGCTGGATTTCGTCCTGGTCGAGATCGGCGGCACGGTGGGCGATATCGAATCCCTGCCCTTCCTGGAGGCGATCCGCCAGCTCGGCAACGAGCTGTCCCCCGCCCGCGCCATGTTCCTCCATCTCACGCTGGTGCCCTTCATCCCCTCGGCGGGGGAGCTCAAAACCAAGCCGACCCAGCATTCGGTGAAGGAATTGCAGAATGTCGGTATCCAGCCGCACATGCTCATCTGCCGCTGCGACCGTCCGATCCCCGAGAATGAGCGGCGCAAGATCGCCAATTTCTGCAATGTCCGGGTGGAGGCGGTCATCCCCGCCCTCGACGTGGACACCATCTACACCGTCCCCATCACCTATCACGAGGCCGGGATGGACCAGGAGGTGCTCCGCCATTTCGGGCTGCCCGCCGCCGCCGGCCCCGACCTCTCCCGCTGGCGCGACATCGTCAACACCGTGCGCTTCCCGGAAGGCGAGGTCCGCATCGCCGTCATCGGCAAATACACCAACCTGCTCGACAGCTATAAATCCCTGGCCGAGGCGCTGGCCCATGGCGGCATCGCCAACAAGGTCAAGGTGCGGCTGGAATGGGTGGATTCAGAGGTGTTCGAGCAGCCCGACCGGGTGGAGCAGCTGGAGGGCGTGCACGGCATCCTGGTGCCGGGCGGCTTCGGCGAGCGTGGCACCCAGGGCAAGATCGCGGCGGTGCGCTTCGCCCGCGAGCACAAGGTGCCGTTTCTGGGCATCTGTTTCGGCATGCAGATGGCGGTCATCGAATGCGCCCGCAATCTCGCCGGCTTGCCCGCCGCCTCCTCCACCGAGTTCGGCCCTTGCGAGATCCCCATCGTCGGGCTGCTGACGGAATGGGCGCGCGGCAACGAGATCGAGCGCCGCGCCGCCGGCGGCGATCTCGGCGGCACCATGCGCCTCGGCGCCTTCCCCGCCGTGCTGGCGGAGGGCTCGCTGGTGCGCGAGGTCTATGGCGGCGCCCCGCATATCGAGGAGCGGCACCGCCACCGTTACGAGGTCAACATCCATTACCGCGATCAGCTCGAAGCCCAGGGCCTGCGCTTCTCCGGCCTCTCGCCGGATGGCGTGTTGCCAGAGATCGTCGAATATCCCAGCCACCCCTGGTTCATCGGCGTGCAATACCACCCGGAGCTGAAATCCAAGCCCTTCGCGCCGCACCCGCTGTTCAAGGGCTTCATCGCCGCGGCGGTCCGCCAGTCCCGCTTGGTTTAGCGGGCGATTTCAACCGGTTGATTTTACGCCTACGGCTCAATCAGACGATGATCGCTCCGGCGCGCGCCCGGAAATTTACTCCCGTCCCAGCTTGCGCCGCACCAGCTCCAGCGCCAGGCTGAACGCCTGATCCGCGTCCAGGCTGGTGGTGTCGATCAGAATCGCGTCCTCGGCCGGGATCAACGGCGCGGCCGCGCGGGTGCGGTCGGCCTCGTCCCGCGCCGCCACCTCGGCGATCACCTCGGCCAGATTCACCCTCTCGCCGCGCGCGGTGAATTCCGCTTGGCGGCGCTTGGCCCGCGCCTCGACGCTGGCGGTGACGAATAATTTCACATCCGCGTCGGGAAAGATCACCGTGCCGATATCGCGCCCATCCAGCACCGCCCCCCTCCCCCCGCCATAACCCCGCTGATAGGCGAGCAGCGCCGCCCGCACCGCCGGGATGGAGGCCACCTGGCTCGCCGCCCGCGAGGTCGCGGCGTCGCGCAGGTCCTCCCGCGCCGTATCCGCCTCGGTCAGCTCCCGCGCCGCCGCCGCCGCCGCCTGCGCATCCGCCGGGTCGCCTCCCGCCTCCAGCACCCGCTTGGCGGTGGCCCGGTAGAGCAGGCCGGTATCCAGATAGGGCAGGCCGAGCGTCTGGGCCAGCCGCCGGGCCAGCGTGCCCTTGCCCGCAGCCGCCGGGCCATCGATGGCGATGATCACGCCACCGCCTCCAGCGCCGCGCCCAGCCCGCGCATCAGGCCGATGAAACCGGGAAAAGACGTGTCGATGAAGCGCGCATCGTCGATCCGCACCGGCGCGTCCGCCGCCTGCCCCAGCACCAGCGCGGACATGGCGAGGCGGTGATCCATCCGCGTCTCCACCATGCCGCCCCCGGGAATGGCCCCGCCATGGATGATGAGATCATCGCCCTCGATCTCCGCCCTCACCCCGTTCACCCGCAACAGGGCGGCGGTGGCGGCCAGGCGGTCGCTCTCCTTCACCCGCAGCTCCGCCAGCCCGCGCAGGCGGGAGGTGCCGCGCGCCGCCGCGCAGAGCACGGCGAGCACGGGATATTCGTCGATCATGCTGGGCGCGCGCTCGGGCGGCACGTCCACGGCGGCGAGATCGGAATAAAAAGCGGTGAGATCGCCCACCGGCTCGCCGCCCGCCACCCGCTCATTGGCCGTCTCCAGCCGCGCCCCCATCTCCCGCAGGGTGAGGAACAGCCCGGCGCGCAGCGGGTTGAGCCCGGTATTGGCGGCGGTGACGGCGCTGCCCGGCACCAGCAGCGCCGCGGCGAGGGGAAAGGCGGCGGAAGAGGGATCGCCCGGCACCGCCACATCCGCCGCGCGCAGTTCCGGCTGGCCCTTGAGCCGGATATGGCGGCCCCGCCCCGCCGCGCTCACGCTCACCTCCGCGCCGAAATGGCGCAGCATGTTCTCGGAATGGTCACGGGTCGGCTCCGGCTCCTCCACCTCGGTATAGCCGGGCGCGTTGAGCCCGGCGAGCAGCACGGCGGATTTCACCTGGGCCGAGGCCACCGGCAGCCGGTAGCGCAGCGGCAGCGGGTCGCGCGCGCCCAGAATGGTGAGCGGCAGCCTGTCCCCGGCGCGGGCGAAGAACCGCGCCCCGGCCAGGCTGAGCGGCTCGGTCACCCGCCGCATCGGCCGCCGCCGCAGGGAGGCGTCGCCGGTCATCACCGCGTAGAGGTCATGGGTGGCGAGAATTCCCGCCAGCAGCCGGGCGGCGGTGCCGGAATTGCCCATATCCAGCACATCCTCCGGCTCGGTCAGCCCGCCCAGGCCCCGCCCGCTCACCAGCCAGTCCGCCCCGTCACGGGTGATCCCCGCGCCCAGGGCCCGCATGGCGCTCGCGGTGCGCAGCACGTCCTCGCCTTCCAGCAGGCCGGAAATGCGCGTCTGCCCCACCGCGAGCGCGCCGAACATCAGCGCCCGGTGGCTGATGGATTTATCCCCCGGCACGCTCACCCGGCCAGAGAGCGGGGCGGCGGGGCGGCGGGCGAGATAGGGGCGGGGTGAGGTCTCGTTCATGCGCGCGCGCTTAGCATGGGACACGCTGTTTGACATAGGCGCGGCGGCATGGCATCGCGCCGCCCTTGATTGAATTGCCCATCATCCGAGGCTGCATATGGCGAAACCCGAATTAGGCGAAAAACATAGCTGCGTTTCCTGCGGGGCGCGCTTCTTCGATCTCGGCCGGGACCCGGCGATTTGCCCGAAATGCGGGGCCGAGCAGCCGCCCGAGCAGCCCCGGCTCAAGCGCGCCGCCCCGCTGCCGGAGGAGCAGAAGAAGACCGTCAAGCCCGTGCTCGACCCCGATGACGTGGATGTGGAAGTGGCCGATGACGACGATGACGAGGACATTCTCGAAGACGCGGACGATCTCGAGGACGATACCGGCATGATCCAGGCCGATCTCGACGTGCAGCCCGAGGGCAATGACGACGAACGCTGAGCCGTAAGGCGGCCTGGCGGGCCGGTATTATTTCGCCGCCGGCTGCCAGGAATAGGCCGGGGCCAGGTCCGCGCTCCGGCTGGGCTTGGCCCATGCGCCCAGCAGCCGGGCGGTCAGGCTGAGCGGCGGCGTCACGGCCGGGCTGGCCTCCAGCTTCAGCGCCAGCGTCGTATCCATCACATCGATATCCCCGCTCGCGGCGATCTGCCCGGCCGGGCCGGTGAGCAATGCCTGGGTCAGGGTGCAATTCCCCTGGGAGAGCTTGCCCGCCAGGGTAAGGGTGGCGAAGGGCGTCGCCCCGTTGAACAGCGCCTTGGCCAGGCCGGGCTTGCGCGGCCGGGCGAGCGCCGCCGCCAGATCCGGCAGGGATAATCCCTGGAGCACGCCATTGCTGACCGTGACGGTGGCGCTGCCGCCCAGCGTGGCGCCCCAGGCCCGGGCCGTGTAGCCGGTGGCGCTCAGGCTGGCGGTGGCGCTGATCCGCCCGCTGGACAGGGTGAGTGGAAAGTCTTGCGTCAGGGCGAGCGCCTCCGCCTCCACCCCCTCGGCCAGCAGCCGGGCGGAGAGCGCGGGCGGCGCGGCGGCGGCGAGTTTGAGCGCGGCGGTGCCGGAGATCTCGCCCCCCGCCAGCCCGGCGCGAGCCAGGCTCAGCGTGGCGCCGTCCGGGGCGAGGCTCAGCGTCGCGGCGCTGGCGTCCAGCACCTTGCTGCCCGCGTAGAGCACCCGCCCGGCGGTGAGCCGCACGCTCCCCGCCAGCGGCAGCGCCTCCGGCATCTCGAAACCGGCGGGCAGCGGCGGCACGGCGAGCGTGCCCGCGTCCACCTGGCCGGAAAGCTTGCCCGCCTGGTCGAGCAGCCGCCCGGAGGCGTTCAGCCGCCCGGCATTCAGCACGAAATTCCGCGCCCCGTATTCATCCGGCGTGGCGATGAACTCCGCCCGCAACCCGAGCGCCCCGGGGCCGGGAAAGGCCAGCCCCGCCGCCAGCGCCCCGGCCGGGCAGGCGGAAACTTTCCCCTGGAGGGGATAAGCGGGCGGCGGCGGCAGGCGCGAGCAGCCCTCCCCCAGCCCCAGCAGCTTCAGCGCGGCGATGGCGTCGGGGTGCTGCACGGTCACCGCCCCCGCGGCGGTCAGCGCCGTCAGATTCACTTGCGGCGAGGCGGTGAGGGTGAAGTCCCCCAGACGGGCCGTGGCGCTGACGCTCAAGGCCTGCGGCCGCCCATCCGCCGCCGCCACCAGGCGCAGGGGCGCGGCCAGCAAGGCGGCGGGCGGCTTGCTCCCAGCGGGCAGCAGCGCGGCGAGCGGGGTGGCGGCGGGCAGATCGAGCCAGCCCTCGGCGTCCACCGTCTTGTATCCCGGCCCCAGCGCCAGGCTGCCGGCGGCGAGACCGCCATACAGGCTGGCGCTGGCGCGGCGGATGTTCACCCCCTGGCCGATCGCCGCGTCCACCAATAAATTGGTCAGCTCCACCGGCCCCGCCTCGGCCTTGGCCACGCTCACCTCGCCCTCCGCCGTCAGGCCCCCTTCCGCCAGCGGCAGTCGCCCCGCCCAGGCCACCAGCGGCGCCAGGGCGAGATGGTCGAAGCTCAGCCGGAAGGCGCCATGGCCGGGGGAAAGAATGACGACCCCGCCGGCCCGGTCCGTCCCCAGCGTGCCGGAAATCCCGCGCAGCACCGGTGCTACGCGGCTGCCCGCCAGCTCCGCCCGCAGGCTGGCGCTGGGCCAGGGCGGCGTTCCCGGCAGGCCGAACCCGGCGGTCAGCCCCGCCAGATCCGGCGCGGCGAGGCTGAGCTGGCCGGAAAGCCCCCCATCCGCCCCCAGGGCGGCGCTCCCGGCCAGGCTGGCGCCGCCCGGCAGGCCGAGGCTGAACTCCGGCGCGGCGATCCGCCCCGCCGCCACGTCCAGCGTGGCGCGCAGCGCGGGAAAGCGCCGCCCGGCCAGCGTCACATCGGCGGCGTCCAGGACGATATGCGCGGGGATATCCTCCGGCCACAGCGTCCGCGCCGTCTTCAAGCTGGCGGCGTCCAGATGGGCGCCGGTCAGCTCGGCCTCCGCCCTGGCGGGGCTGAACCGCAGCCGGGCCATGCCGCTCAGCCGCGCCGCGCCCTGGTCGAGCTCCAGGCTGGCGGCCTCCAGGCTGGAGCCGTCCACGCTCAGCCGCGCCCGCGCCGTCAGCCCCCCCGGCAGCCGCGCCGTCACCTGCCCGGTGAGCCGGCTGTCCGCGCCCAGCGTTCCGGAGAAATCCGCCTTCCCGCCCTTTGATTGCGCGGCGATGGAAACGGGGGCGGAGCCGTCCAGCCCCGTCTCGCCAATGGCGAGGCTGAGCGAAACCGGCAAATGCTCAAACACCGCCTCGCCGGAGACGCTGACACTGCCGCGCGGGCCGGTGAAGAGATCCGCATCCGCCCCGGTCAGCGTCACCGCCCCCACGCGGATGCGCGCATTGTCCACATGGGCATGCAGCGCGGCGAGCCAGGGCGGCGGCGCCACCGCGCCGATCCCCCCCGGCAGCGGCCAGGGAAAGGTGACATCCGGCGAATCCAGGTTGAGCGCCCGCACCGCGAGCTGCCCGCGCAGCAAGGCGGGCAGATCGATCTCCAGGGAGAGCGCCCGCGCGGTGATGACCTCATGCTCCGGCCCGCTGATGGTGATGCCGGAGGCGGTGAGGCCGGGTCTCGGCAGATAGGAGAGCGAGAGCCCGCCGCTGATCCGCACCTGCCGCCCGGTCAGATTCGAGGCCAGGCGCTCCATCGCGGCGCGGTGGGCCGGGGCGGCGACAAAGGCGGGCAAGGCCAGCACCACCCCCGCCAGCAGCGCCAGCAGGGCCAGCGGCGCCGCCCAGAGAAGATGTTTACGCCTCAAGCCGCGCCGCCATAGCCGCCGCCGCCCGGCGTGGCGATGGCGAACACATCCCCGGCCCCGAGCTCGGCGGCCGCCTGGCCGGGCAGGCTCTCACGGCGGCCATCCGCCCGCTCCACCCATTGCGCGCCGGTTTCCCCCGGGCCGCCCCCCGCCAGCCCGAAAGGGGCGACCGTCCGGCGCGAGGCGACGATCGTCGCGGTCATCGGCTCGAGAAAGCGCACGCGGCGCAGCGCGCCCGCCCCGCCCTGGAACCGCCCCTCCCCGCCCGAGCCCTGGCGGATGGAAAACTCCTCCAGCCGCACCGGGTAGCGCAGCTCCAGCACCTCCGGGTCGGTGATGCGGGTATTGGTCATGTGGGTGTGCACGGCGGCGCAGCCCGCGAACCCCGGCCCCGCCCCCGCCCCGCCGCAAATCGTCTCGTAATATTGGTGGCGGGCATTGCCGAACAGAAAATTATTCATCGTCGCCTGGGAGGAGGCGGCGGCGCCCATCGCCCCCAGCAGGGCGGCGGCCACCGCCTGCGAGACCTCGGTGTTTCCCGCCACCACGGCGTGGCCGGGCGGCGGCGCCAGAAAACTCCCCGGCGGAATGATGATCGTGATCGGCCGCAGGCTGCCCTCGTTGAGCGGCATTTCCGTGCCGGTGAGGCAGCGGAAGGCGTAGAGCACGGCGGCGATGGTCACCGCCGCCGGCGCGTTGAAATTACCGGGCGCGGCGGCGCCGGTGCCGGTGAAATCCACCGTGGCGCTCCCCGCCTCGCGGTCGATGCGCAGGGCAACGCGCAGCGGCGCGCCGTCATCCATCCGGTAGTCGAAGCTCGCGTCGCGCAACCCCTTTATGGCGGCGCGGGTCGCCGCCTCGGCATTATCCATCACATGCCCCATATAGGCGCGCACCCGCGCCCAGCCATGGCGGGCGATCACCCCGCGCAGCGCCGCCGCCGCCGCCGCGTTGGCGGCGATCTGGGCCTTGATGTCGGCCACGTTCTGGTCCGGGTTGCGGGCCGGATACGCCGCCCCCGCGAGCAGGGCGCGGAACTCCGCCTCGCGGAACGCGCCGCCCGAGAGCAGCAGGAAATCGTCGATCACCACCCCCTCCTCCTCCAGCCGGGCCGAGAAGGGCGGGGTCGAGCCGGGGGTGACGCCGCCAATATCGGCATGGTGCCCCCGGCACGCCGCGAAAAACCGGATCTCCCGCCCCGCCTCGTCGAAAACCGGGGTGATGAGGGTGATGTCCGGCAGATGCGTCCCCCCGGCATAGGGGTTGTTGAGCGCCACGGCGTCGCCAGGGCGCAGCCTGCCGCCGCGCGTTTCCAGCACCTGGCGGACGGAGGCGCCCATCGCCCCCAGATGGACCGGCACATGCGGCGCGTTGGCCACCAGATGCCCCGCCGCGTCGAAAATCGCGCAGGAGAAATCAAGCCTTTCCTTGATGTTGACGCTCTGGGCGGTGTTGCGCAGCACCGCCCCCGCCTGCTCGGCGACGGACATGAACAGATTGGCGAATAATTCGAGCCGCACCGGGTCCGGCCTGCCGCCCTCCTCGCCCGCCGCGGCCGCGGCCTCGCGGCGCGGCGCGGCGCGGCGCAGCAGGCAATGGTTGCGGGCGGTGATGCGGGCGCGCCAGCCGGGCTCGATGATGGTGGTGGCGTTGGCCTCCTTCAGCACCGCCGGGCCGGCGATCTCCGCCCCCGCCCCCAGCGCCGCCCGGTCGTAAACCGGCGCGGCATGGGCGGCCCCGCCCGAGACCAGCCGCGCCGTGGCCAAAGGCGGCGGCAAAGGCCGCTCCGGCAGCTCCGGCTCCTCCAGCGCCTCGCCCGGCGCGCTCGCCTCCACCAGCAAGGTGTCGGCGACCAGCGGCTTCTCCGGCGCGTCGAAGCCGAACAGCCGCCGGTGGGCGGCGGCGAATTCCGCCGCCATCGCCCCGAACCCGGCGAAGGCGACGGGCAGGGCGCTGTCCGTGCCCGCGTAGCGCAGCAGCAAGGAGGTGCGGCAGGTGATCTCCGCCCCCGGCCTCTGGGCGGCGAGGGCGGCGCGCGCCTGCGCCTCCAGCCGCGCCGCCGCGCGCTCCAGCCCGGCCATCGCCTCCGGGGTGAAGGGCCGCTCCACCGCCTGCTCGCGCAGGAGGAGAAAATCGGCGAGGCCGATGCCATAGGCCGAGAGCACCCCGGCGAAGGGGTGGATCAGCACATGCTCCATCCCCAGCTCATCCGCCACCAGGCAGGCGTGCTGGCCGCCCGCGCCGCCGAAGCAGACCAGGGCGAAATCCGCCGGGTCGAGGCCCTTCTGCACGGAAATCTGGCGGATGGCGGCGGCCATATTGGCGATGGCGATCTGGATGAACCCCTCGGCCAGCGCCTCGGGCGCGCGGGCATCGCCCGTGCGCGCCGCCACCTCCGCCGCCAGGGCGGCGAATTTATCGCGCACGATGGCGGCATCGAGAGGCTGGTCGCCGCGCGGGCCGAAAATCGCCGGGAAATGCTCGGGCAGCACCTTGCCGAGCATCACATTGGCGTCGGTCACCGTCAGCGGCCCGCCCTTGCGGTAGCAGGCCGGGCCGGGATCGGCCCCGGCGCTCTCCGGCCCCACCCGCAGCCGCGCCCCGTCGAAGCGCAGCACCGAGCCGCCGCCCGCCGCCACGGTGTTGATGGCGAGCATCGGCGCGCGCAGCCGCACCCCGGCGATCTCGGTCTCCAGGCTGCGCTGGAACGCCCCGTCATAGAGCGCCACATCGGTGCTGGTGCCGCCCATGTCGAAGCCGATGACGGCGGAGACTCCCGCCGCGGCGGCGGTTTTCACCGCGCCGACGATCCCGCCCGCCGGGCCGGAGAGAATCGCGTCCTTGCCGGTGAAGGCATCGGCGCGCGCGAGCCCGCCATGAGATTGCATGAAAAATAGCGGCGCGCCGCGCAGGCCCGCGGAAACCCGCTCGATATAGCGGCGCAGAACCGGCGAGAGATAGGCGTCGGCGATGGTGGTGTCGGCGCGCGGCACCAGGCGCAGCAAGGGGCTGGCGGCGTGGGAGAGGGAGATCTGGCCAAATCCCGCCGCCGCCGCCAGCGCGCCCAGGCGCTGCTCCTGGGCGGGGAATTTCCAGGCATGGATCAGCGCCACCGCCACCGCCTCGATCCCCGCCTCCCGCGCGGCGCGCAGCGCGGCCTCGGCCGCCGCCTCGTCCAGCGCCTCGATCTCGCGCCCGTCCACATCCACCCGCCCGGCGATCTCCTCGACCCGCTCATAGAGCATCGTCGGCAGGCGGATATCGAGATCGAACAGGCGGGGCCGCGCCTGGGTGCCGATCCGCACGATATCGCGGAAGCCGCGATTGACCAGCAGCAGGACCCGCGCCCCCTTGCGCTCCAGCAGGGCGTTGGTGGCGACGGTGGTGCCCATTTTTACGCTGCCGATCGCGCCGGCGGGTATGGGCGCGCCCTCCGCCAGGCCGAGACAGCGGCGGATGCCTGCCAGCGCGGCATCCTCGTAGCGGTCCGGGTTCTCGGAGAGCAGCTTCATCGTTTGCAGCCGGCCCTGCGGGTCCCGCGCCACGATATCCGTGAAGGTGCCGCCGCGATCGATCCAGAATTGCCAGCCCATGCGCTTCGCCTTCATCGCCCGCCTCCGTGAATGTCCCATTGCGTGTTTGGGTTCAAGGGCGAGGCTGTGCTAGGCGTGGGCCATGAGCTATTGGGGCAAGGTGATCGGCGGCATGGCGGGCTTCGCCATGGGCGGGCCGATGGGGGCGCTGTTCGGCGCGGCGCTGGGCCACGCGGCGGATGAAGGCAAGCTGCACGGCCTGGCCGAGGGGTTCACCAGCATGGCGGGGCGCTCCCTGCCCTTCGACCCGATGCGGCTGGCGGCGATGACCGGGCGGCGCGACCAGCTCTTCGCCATCGGCGTCACCGTGCTGGCCGCCAAATTGTGCAAATGCGACGGGCCGGTGAGCCGCGCCGAGATCGACGCCTTCAAGCGCGCCTTCGCCATCCCGCCCGCCAGCATGGCCGACGTGGCGCGGCTGTTCGACAGCGCCCGCGCCAGCCCCGCCGGGTTCGAGAGCTACGCCACCCAGCTCGGCCAGGCCTTCTCGGACGACAAGCACACTCTGGAGCAGGTTCTGGCCGGGTTTCACCAGATCGCCGCGGCGGATGGCCCGGTGAACGGGGCGGAGGCGGAGTTTCTCTCCCGCGTCGCCCATGCCTTCGGGCTGAACGAGGCGGCCGCCCGCCGCGCGGGCCAGGGCGCGCCGCCGCCGCCCCGCCCGGCGGAGGACCCCTACGCCGTGCTCGGCCTCGGCCGCGAGGCGGATAACCAGGCGATCCGCGCCCGCTGGAAGGCCCTGGTGCGCGAGACCCACCCGGATAGCCTCGCCGCCCGCGGCGCCTCGGCGGCGATGATCAAGGCGGCCTCGCTCAAGGTGGCGCGCATCAACGCCGCCTATGACGCGATCAAGCGCGAGCGCGCCATCTGATCACCCTCATCCGCGAGGCCTCGCCGAATTGGGACGAGCGGCGGGAGCCGGTTTCCTGCCTCGTGCTGCATTACACCGGCATGCCGACGGCGCGCGCCGCGATCGAATTGCTGAAATCCCCCGGCGCCAAGGTCTCCGCCCATTACGTGGTGGATGAGGACGGCGCCGTCTTCAGCCTGGTGCCGGAGGAGAAGCGCGCCTGGCACGCGGGCGTCTCCTATTGGCGGGGTCGGCGGATGCTCAACGACGCCTCCATCGGCGTCGAGATCGTCAATCCCGGCCATGAATGGGGCTACCGCCCGTTTCCGCCGGCGCAGATGCGCGCGGTGCTCGCTCTCTCTCAGGACATTCTCGCCCGCCATGCCATCGCCGCGCGGGACGTGGTCGCCCATTCGGACATCGCCCCCGACCGCAAGCAGGACCCGGGCGAATTATTCGACTGGCCCTGGCTCGCGGCGGAGGGGGTGGGGATATGGACGGAGGCGGCCGCCGCGCCGGGGGATTGGCGGGCGGATCTCGCCGCCATCGGCTACGACACGGCGCTGCCGGAGCCAGACGTGATCCGCGCCTTCCAGCGGCATTTTCTCCCCCGCCACCTCACCGGCGCGATCGACCCGCTCACCGCCGCGCGGGCGGCGGCGGTGCGGCGGCGGGCCGAATCATAAATTTGATTTATGAAAAGGCGTTAATTGATAAGCTGGGCCGGGGTGTTGACGCCCTCGCCAAACTTGCCTAGGCAGCGCGCCGGTCCAGGCGGCCGGACGGCCGCTGGCGGGTTGGTCCGCCAGAGGAAAGTCCGGGCTCCACGGAAACACGGTGCCGGCTAACGGCCGGCGGGGGCGACCCCAGGGAAAGTGCCACAGAAAGCAAACCGCCGCGGCGGCGCCGCGGCAAGGGTGAAACGGTGCGGTAAGAGCGCACCGCCTTTCCGGCAACGGGAAGGGCAGGGCAAACCCCACCGGGAGCAAAACCGAATAGGGGCGGCCGGCGCCCCGCGCGAGCGGGGGCGCGAAGCGGTTTCCGGCTTGCCGCCCGGGTTGGTTGCTAGAGGCGGGTGGCGACACCCGCCCCAGAGGAATGGCCGTCCAGCGCCCTTTGAGGGGCGTGGACAGAACCCGGCTTATAGGCCGCCTGGACCCATATTTCCATTCCGTAATTTTCTGGAACAATGCGAGAACAAATTAGGAAAATTTTAATAAATATCAGGCCATGCCGCGGAAGTTTTTGCCACAAGCGGGCCGATTCTCTTTGACGGAGGAAGAAATGGCATGATAGTGGTGAAGAAACCCACGTTTTCCCATGAAGTGGGGAACAGGGACGGCAAATGAGGGGCACGGCCCGGGGCGATGAGGCAGTTCTTTGGCAGCCATGAGAATAAACGCGACGCGAAGGGGCGGGTCTCCGTGCCGGCGGCGTTCCGCGCTGCCTGGAAGGAGCATCCGGAGATGACGCTGATCCTGCGCCCGTCCTTCATCGAGGGCTGCGTCGAGGCCTGGCCCCTGCCCAATTACGCCCGCTTCCAGGCCAAGCTGGAGGCCATGCCGGAGATGAGCCGCGAGCAGGTGGGGTTGCAGACCCAGGTCTATTCAGACGCGGAGGAGGTGGAGCTGGACGCCCAGGGGCGCATCCTCATCACCGGCTATCTGGCGGAGCTGGCCAATCTCACCGACACGGTGTTCTTTATGGGCCGGGGCGACCATTTCCATATCTGGGAGCCGGGGGCGGGCAAGGCCTTCCGCGACGCCTCCCGCGCCGCCGCCCCCCGGCTCAGCTTCGGGGGGCAGGCGTGAGCGCGCCCGCCCATGTTCCGGTGATGCTGGAGGAGGCGGTGGCGGCGCTGCGCCCGCAGGCGGGCGGCGTCTATCTGGACGGCACTTTCGGCGGCGGCGGCTATGCCCGCGCCATTCTCGACCGCGCGGATTGCCGGCTCTACGCCATCGACCGCGACCCGGAAGCCGTCGCCCGCGCGCAAAGCCTGGCCGCCGCCTATCCCGGCCGCTTCGAGATCATGCCCGGGCGCATCAGCCAGTTAAAGGAGATGCTGGCGGCGCGGGGGGTGCGTTCGCTCAACGGGGCGGTGTTCGATCTCGGCCTCTCCTCCTATCAGATCGACGATGCGGAGCGGGGATTTTCCTTCCGCCAGGACGGCCCGCTCGACATGCGCATGGACCGCGCCGGCCCGGACGCCGCCACGCTCGTCAATACGGGTAGCGAATCCGCGCTTGCTGATATTCTCTTCAAATATGGCGAGGAGAAAGCCGCGCGGCGCGTGGCCCGGGCGATCGTGGAGCGGCGGCGGAGCCAGCCCTTCGCCAGCACGGCGGATCTCGCCGGGGTGATCCGGCGCGTGGTGCGCCCGGACAAATCGGGCATCGACCCGGCGACGAGGAGTTTTCAGGCGTTGCGCATCGCCGTGAATGAGGAATTGAGCGATATCGAGGCGGCGCTGGACCAGGCGGCCAGCCTGCTGGCGCCCGGCGGCAGGCTGGTGGTGGTGAGTTTTCACTCCCTGGAGGACCGGATCGTCAAGCAGCTCTTCGCGGCGCGGGCGGGGCGCGCCCCCGGCGTTTCCCGCCACGACCCGGCGGGGCTGGC
>NZ_DAIEIF010000041.1 GCF_027352905.1 Acidocella sp. | reverse complement strand
TGGCGCTGGGTCCGCTGGGGGTGGGGGCGCTGGGCGCGGCCCTCGCCTGGGCGGTGGAGCCGCTGGCGCTGCGCCGCCATCTCTGGGCCGCCGCCAGCGCCGCCGCGCTGCTGCCCGCCTTCCACTTCATCGCCCTGCCGGGCATGGTCCATTACCATATCGCGCTGCTGGCGCTGATCGCGCTGACGGCGGGCTGCGCGCTGCGCGCGGCGCGGGAGGATGGGTGGTACGGGTTTCTCGCCGGGGTCGCGGGCGGTTTCGCCATCTGGCTGACGCCGGAGACCATGCCCTTCGTGCTGATGGCCTTTGGCGGGCTGGCGCTGCGCTGGCTGCGGGCGCCGAACGCCGCCACGCTGCTGACCGCCGCCGACGGGTGTTTCGACGTGCTGGGCATCGGGCTGTTCGTGGACCCGCCCGCCGGCGGATATGGCGCCGCCGAGATCGACCGTCTCTCCTACGTTTATGTCACCATGGCGCTGCTGTTGCTGGCGGCGGCGGCTCTGCTTCTGCGTATCCAGGCGCGCGGCGGGCGCTGGCGGGGCTGGCTGGGGCTGCTGGTGATGGGGCTGGCGCTGGCGGTCTGGATCGCCGCCTTTCCCGGCGTGGCGGCGGGGCCGGCGGGGCTGCTGCCGCCCGCCGAGGCGCGGGCTTTCTTCGGCGTGATCTCCGAACTCGCCGCCCCGCGCGGCCTGGACCTCATCGTGTTTCTGCTGCCCGGCGCCTGGGCGGTGCTGTATGCGGCGGCGCGGGCCTGGGAGGAGCGCCGCCCCGCTCTCAAGGATCTGGAGGGCGGGCTGCTGGGCCCGCGCCCGCGCGCCCCGCTGGCCTGGGCCTATGTGGCGCTGTGCGCGGCGGTGGCGCTGGCGTTGGGGGCGGGGTATCTGCTCTTCACCTCCCTTTCCGCCATCTTCGGCGCGGCGCTGCTGCCGGTGGCGCTGAGCGGCATCGCCGCCCGGGGCGGCCGCCTCGCTTGGGTGAAAAGCCTCGCCGTGCTTGCCCTGGTGCTGCTCGGCCCCTATCTCGCTCTATGGGCCGAGCCGCCCGCCTTGGCCTCCCAGCCCGTCTGCGATCTCACCGGCATCGCCCCGCTTCTCGCCCCCGCCGCCGGCCAGGTGGTGCTGGCGGTGCCGGAGGCGGCGCCGGAGCTGCTCTACCGCGCGCCGGTTCTCACGGTCGGCTCGCTTTATCATCACGGCATCGCAGGCTTCATGCGGGACCGGGCGGCGTGGCGCGCCCCCTCCGGCCCGGCGCCGCCCGCGGCGCTGACAGCGAGCGGGGCCGCCTTCGTGCTGATCTGCCCGCACCCGGGCCGCTCCGCCTTGGTGGGCGACCTGCCGCCCGGCACGCTCTGGGACGTGCTGAACGAGGGTTTGGTGCCGCCCTGGCTGCAAGCCGCGGGGCAGGACGCGGCGGGGTGGAGGCTTTACAGGATCACGCCGTGAAGCCGCCCGCCGGTTTGCGGCGCGGGCACGCCGGTGGTGGTGGGCAGAGAGAGGGGCAGGCCGCGCAGGCTGCGCACCGCCAGATAGGCGAAGCATTGCGCCTCCAGCGCGTCGCCATTCCAGCCCGCCGCCTCCACGGGCTGCACCGGCGCGGCGAAGCGCGCGGCCAGCCCCGCCATGAGCGCCGGGTTGTGGCGGCCGCCGCCGGTGACGAGCACGTGTTTGGGCGGCGCCGGCCAGGGCGCGCCGGCGATGGCGGCGCAGATGAAGGCGGTGAGGGTGGCCGCGGCGTCGGGCGGGCTGAGCCCGGCGGTGGCGGCGGCGATGGGTGCCGCGAAGCTCAGCCGGTCGAGCGATTTGGGGGCGGGGCGGGCGAAAAAGGGATGGGCGAGCAGGGTGGCGAGCCGGGCCTCGTCGGCCCTGCCCGCGGCGGCGAGCGCGCCATCCTTGTCATAGGGCTGGCCGAGGCTGGCCTGGGCGAGATCGTCGAGCGGGCCATTGCCGGGGCCGGTATCGCAGGCGAGGATCTCGCCCGCCGGGCCCAGCCAGGTGGCGTTGGCCACGCCGCCGATATTGACGATGAGGACCGGCTTTTCCATCTCCCGCGCCAAGGCGGCGTGAAACAAGGGGGCGAGGGGCGCGCCCTGGCCTCCGGCCGCGATATCGGCGGCGCGGAAATCATGCACCACCGGCAGCCGGGCGATATGGGAGAGCAGGGCGGCGTCGCCGATCTGCCAGCTGCGGCGGCGCTCCGGCGCGTGGAGGATGGTCTGGCCGTGAAAGCCGATGACATCGGCGGCGCGCGCCAGCACCGCCACGGCGAGGGCGTGCTCGCGGGTGAGCTGCGCCTCGGTCTGGCGGAGAAAGGGGTCATCGGCGGTGAGGGAAGGGGCGAGGTCGAGAAGCCGCCGCAGCCCGGCGCGCAGCGCCGCGTCGTAACGGACGGTGACGGCGGGGCCGAAGGTGCTGATCCGCTCGCCATCGGTCTCGATCCAGGCGGCGTCCGCCCCGTCCAGCGAGGTGCCGGACATCAGCCCGATGGCCCGGTAGGTTCTGGCCGCGGCGTTGGCGCTCATGCCCCAGCTATTAGGGAGGGCGGCCGCGCCCCGCAACCGGGCGGGGCGTGATTTCCCATCCGCCGCCCGGCTGTGCTACCCCGCGCCGCACAGGAGGGGATGATGGCGACAAGCGGGTTTCTGGCCGAGGCGATGGCGCGCGGCTACGTGTTTCAATGCACCGACGAGGCCGGGCTGGATGCGGCCTGCGCCAGCGGCGCGCTCGCGGGTTATGCCGGGTTCGACCTCACCGCCGACAGCCTGCATGTCGGGCATCTCATCCCCATCATGCTGCTGCGCCTGTTCCAGCGTCACGGCCACCGCCCGGTGGCGCTGCTGGGCGGGGGCACCACCCGCATCGGCGACCCCTCCTTCCGCGAGGAGGCGCGCCAGCTTCTCTCCGATGAGCAGATCGCCCGCAATCTCACCGGCATCCGCGCCAATCTGGAAGCGTTTCTGGAGTTCGGCGGCGGGCCGGGCGGGGCCGTGCTGGTGAATAACGCGGACTGGCTGGACGCGCTTTCCTATATCGGCCTGCTGCGGGATGTGGGGGTGCATTTTTCCGTCAATCGCATGCTCTCCTTCGACTCGGTGAAGACGAGGCTGGAGCGCGAGCAGGGCCTCACCTTTCTCGAATTCAATTATTCCATCCTGCAATCCTATGATTTCCGGGAATTGAACCGCCGTTTCGGCGTGACGCTGCAAATGGGCGGCTCCGACCAATGGGGCAATATCGTCTCCGGCATCGAGCTGATCCGCCGCACCGACCAGAAGACCGTGTTCGGCCTCACCACACCGCTGATCACCACCGCCTCCGGCCAGAAGATGGGCAAGAGCGCGGCGGGGGCGGTGTGGCTCTCAGCCGCGCGGCTCAGCCCCTACCAATACTGGCAATTCTGGCGGAACACCGAGGATGCGGATGTGGGGCGGTTTTTGCGCCTGTTCACCGATCTGCCGCTGGGCGAGATCGCCCGGCTGGAAGGGCTGGGCGGGGCGGAGATCAACGCGGCGAAGATCGTGCTCGCCACCGAGGCCACCGCCCTGGCCCATGGCCGCGCCGCCGCCGATGAGGCCGCCGAGACCGCCCGCAAGCTGTTCACCGAGGGCGTGGCGGCGGGGGCGCTGCCCAGCGTGACGCTGAGCGCGGCGGATGCCAGCGGCGGGATACCGGCCTTCGCCCTGCTGGTGAAGGCCGGGCTGGCGGCCAGCAATGGCGAGGCGCGGCGCCTGATTCGCGGCGGGGGCGCGCGGCTGGATGACGTGGTCATCGAGGACGAGGCGCGGCTGATCCAGCTGAAACCGGAACAAAAACTCTCCGCCGGCAAGAAGCAGCACGTGCTGGTCAAGCTAGGGGATTGAGCGGCCGCCCCGGCTGAGCCGCCAGGGCGCGGCAAGGGCGCGGCGTCATCTCAGCGCGGCATCGGCCCAGCGCGGCGCGGCGGCGGCGAGGCGG
>NZ_DAIEIF010000033.1 GCF_027352905.1 Acidocella sp. | reverse complement strand
CATGGCCAATGACACGCTTTACGGGCTGGGCGCGGGGGTATGGTCGCGCGACGGCAACCGCGCCTACCGCATGGGGCGCGGCATCAAGGCCGGGAGGGTCTGGACGAATTGCTATCATCTCTATCCGGCGCACGCGGCCTTTGGCGGGTATAAGCAGTCCGGCATCGGCCGTGAGACCCATAAGATGATGCTCGATCACTACCAGCAGACTAAGAATCTGATGGTGAGCTACAGCCCGAAACCGCTCGGCTTCTTCTGATGAGCGAGACGCCGGCCCGGGTTATGGCCACCCAAGCCGCGCTGGATCTCATCGCCCGGCTGCGCGAGACGCATGGGCCAGTGCTGTTTCACCAGTCGGGCGGGTGCTGCGACGGGTCCTCCCCCATGTGCTACCCGGTGGGCGAGTATCTGGTGGCGCCGGATGACGTGAAGCTGGGCGAGATCGGCGGAGCGGAATTCTTCATCAGCCGCTCCCAATTCGAATATTGGCGCGCCACCCAGCTCATCATCGACGTGGTGCCGGGCATGGGCGGCATGTTTTCCCTGGAAAATGGGACCGGCTCGCGCTTTCTCACCCGCTCACGCATATTCACCGAAACGGAGTTGGCGGCGCTCGCGCTTGTCGCGTAATATCCAGCCGCCTGCCCTTCCGGTGGGCTGAGGAGAATAACGGATGCGTATAATTCACCGGGCGGGGTGGGCCGCCCTCGGCGCATTGCTTTCCGCGGGTTGCGCCATGGCCGCGCCCCCCAGTTACACCGCCGCCCAGGCTGGAGCGGGGGCCAGCCTCTACACCCAGCAATGCGCCATGTGCCATGGAGCGAATTTGGAGGGTGGGGCCGGCCCCGCTTTGGCGGGGTCAGCCTTCACCTCCCAGGGCCAGACGCTGGGCGCGGTCTTCAATATCCTCTCTACCCAGATGCCCGCGACCCAGCCGGGGGGCCTCACCCACACCCAGTATGAGGATCTGATGGCCTATATCCTGCAAAAGAACGGTTATCCGCCGGGTGGCGCGCCGCTGGCCTATGACCAGGCGAGGAGCAGCACCGCCAGCCTCACCCCGCCGGGCACGTGAGGATGACTGCGGCGGGCGCATTGATGATGATCAAAGCGAGAGCTGCCCCGCCCTGCCAAAGAGCCGAGTGACAACGCCAAGGCCAGAGGGACATGAAACAATCCGCCGCCGATATCATGACAACCAATCTCGTGGTGCTTCACCCGGGGGACAGCGTCCAGCGCATCGCCGCCGCCCTGGCCGAGCATCAGATCAGCGCCGCGCCGGTGGTTGATGCGGCGGGTCATTTGCTCGGCATGGTGAGTGAGGAGGATTTGATGCGCCCGCTCGGCACCCAGGAGGCGACGCGCCGCGCCTGGTGGCTGGAAATGCTGGCCGAAGGCGAGGCCCTGGCGCCCCAATTCACTAATTATCTCAAGCATCAGAGCCGCACGGCGGCGGATCTCATGACGCGCGAGGTGATCTCCGTGACGCCCGAGACGCCGGTGAGCGATATCGTCGATCTGCTGGCGCGGCATAAAATCAAGCGGGTGCCGGTATTGAAGGATGGCAAGCTGGTTGGCATCGTCAGCCGCGCCGATATCATCCGGGCCATGGCGCGGGATGAGTGAGGGCGTGGCGGTCAGGCGTTGAGCCGGTAGCCTCCGTTCACCGTGACCAGCAGGCGGGCGTTTTGCGGCTCCGCCTCGATCTTCCGCCGCAAGCGGTAGACATGCGTTTCCAGCGTATGGGTGGTCACGGCTTGGTTGTAACCCCAGACCGCGCCTAGCAATTCCTGCCGGGTCACTACTTTGGCGGCGCGTTGCAGGTAGCGCAAAATCGCCGTCTCCTTGTCGGTGAGGCGGATCTTGGCCCCCTGCGGGTCGATGAGCTGGCGCGCGCCGGGGCGGAAGCGGAAGGGGCCGAGGCCTGTCTCCGCCTCCTCCGCGCGGGCGAAGCTGCGCAGATGCGCCCGCAGCCGGGCCAGAAGCTCGTTGAGCCGGAATGGTTTGGTGAGACAATCATTGGCGCCGGCCTCGAGGCCGCGCACCATATCCGCCTCCTCGGTGGAGGCGGTGAGGATGATGATGGGTTCCCGCACCCCCTGCTCGCGCAAGGCGCGGCAGAAATCCCGCCCGTCGCCATCCGGCAATTCCGCGTCCAGCAGCAGGGCGTCATAATGGCCGCCGCCATGCAGCCGGGCCCGCGCCTCCGCTAGCGAGGCGGCTTCCTCGGGCGCGAATTCCCCATTCACGCGCAGCTGCTCGGCCAGCGCGCCGCGCAGCGCGGCGTCGTCATCCACCACCAGTACCGCGCGCGGCTCCACCATCCCTGCCTCCTCACAGCCGCGTGAACCTAGCGGGGTTCAGCCCCGGTGTCAGCCTCTCTGGCCAGAGGCCGCCGCTCTCACTATTTACAGGGCATGCCGATGCCTGCCTCTCCCTTGTTGCAAAACCCGCTCGGGACGCCCCGCACGCGGGCCGTGCACCGCGCCATCGCCGACGCCCGGCGGGGCGTGCCGGTGGTTCTGGCGGCACGCAAACCGCTGATCATCGCCCCTGCCGAGACGGTGGGGGCGGAGGGGCTGCGCCTGATCGATTTGCTGTCCCAGGGTGCCGCGGCGCTGCTGCTGGCGCCTTCCCGCGCGGCGGCGGTGCTGCAACACGACGTGCCGGAGACCGCCCCCGCCATAGCGCTCAGCCTGGCGCGCCCGCTGATCGACGCGGCGACGCTGAAACGCGCTGCCGACCCGACGATGGAGCAGATCCTTCCCAGTTTCACCATGACCGAAGCCCCGGAGGAGGCGCCGGCCGCGCTCGCCTTGGCCAAGCTGGCGCGGCTGCTCCCCGCCATGGTGGCCGCACCGGTGCGCCCCGGCTGGGCCAGCCGGCGGGAAGGGGCGGATCTGCTCACTGTTCCCGCCGCCGATCTGCTGGCCTATCCGCTCGAGCTGGCCTCGACCTTGACAAAGGTCGCGGAGGTGGCGGTGCCGTTGGACGCGGCGCGCGACGCCCGGCTGGTCGCCTTCCGCGCCCTCGACCAGGGCATCGAGCATATGGCGATTTTGGTGGGCGAGCCGGAACGGCAGGAGGCGCCGCTGGTGCGGCTCCATTCCGAGTGTTTCACCGGTGATCTTCTCGGCAGCCTGCGCTGCGATTGCGGGCCGCAATTGCAAGGGGCGATCGCCCGCATGGGGCGGGAGGGCCATGGCGCGGTCCTCTATCTCGCGCAGGAGGGACGGGGCATCGGCCTCATCAACAAGCTGCGCGCCTATACGCTGCAGGATGCCGGGCTGGACACGCTGGATGCCAACCGGGCGCTGGGCTGGCACGCGGATGAGCGCAATTTCCACATCGCCGCCGCCATGCTGGCCGCGCTGGGGATCAGCAAGGCCAGGCTGCTCACCAACAACCCCGAGAAGGTGGACTCCCTGCGCGCCTGCGGAATCGAGATCGTCGAGCGGGTGCCGCACGAATTCGCGCCGAACGGGGTGAACGACGCTTATCTGGAGACGAAGGCCCGGCGCTTCGGCCATCTCCTTGGTTGAATTCATCCTGCGGCAGGGCGCGCTGCGTGGCGCCGGGCTTGGCTTGCGCGCCGCGCATGGGCGCGGCGGCGTCACCGCCGCCAAGCGTGAGGGCGATGGCGCGACTCCCGCCGGCCTGCTGCGCCTGGTGCGGGTACTCTACCGGGCCGACCGCCTGGCCCCGCCCCGCTGTGCCGTGCCGCTGGAGCCGATCAGCCCCCGTGATGGTTGGTGCGACGATGCCGCTGACGCCGCTTATAACCGCGCCGTGCGTCTGCCCTGCGCCGCCCGCCATGAGGCGTTGTGGCGGGAGGATGGGGTTTACGATATCATTGGAATATTGGATTGGAATTTGGAGCCGGTGACGCCCGGGCGCGGCTCTGCGATCTTTCTCCATCTCGCCACGCCGGATTACGCGCCGACGGCGGGATGCATCGCGCTCTCCCGGCCCGATCTTCTGGCTGCCCTGGCGGCGGGGCTGAGCGCCATCCGGGTGGAGGCGCCCTAAGCCGCCGCGCCTAGCCCGATGACACGCCCACCTGATTTGCCGTAAAGACCCGCCATGACCGCCACGCCGCTCGAACTGATCCGCAATTTCTCCATCATCGCCCATATCGATCATGGCAAATCCACCCTGGCCGACCGGCTGATCCAATATTGCGGCGGTCTCTCGGCGCGGGAGATGACCGACCAGGTGCTCGATAATATGGAGATCGAGAAGGAGCGGGGCATCACCATCAAGGCCCAGACCGTGCGGCTGAATTACCGGGCCAAGGACGGCAAGACCTATGTGCTGAACCTTATGGACACGCCCGGCCATGTTGATTTCGCCTATGAGGTGAGCCGCTCATTGGCGGCGTGCGAGGGCTCGCTGCTGGTGGTGGATGCGAGCCAGGGGGTGGAGGCGCAAACCTTGGCGAATGTCTATCAGGCCATCGATGCCGGGCATGAGATCGTGCCGGTGCTGAACAAGATCGACCTTCCCGCCGCGGACGTGCCCAAGGTGAAGCAGCAGATCGAGGACGTGATCGGCATCGACGCCTCGGATGCGGTGGAGATCTCAGCCAAGACCGGCCTCAATATCGAGGGCGTGCTGGAGGCGCTCGTCACCCGCCTGCCGCCGCCCAAGGGTGATGCCCAGGCCGAATTGCAGGCCCTGCTGGTGGATAGCTGGTACGACCAGTATCTCGGCGTGGTGATTCTGGTGCGGGTGAAGAATGGCGTGCTGAGAAAGGGCCAGAAGATCCGCATGATGTCCACCGGCGCGGTGCACCCGGTGGAACAGCTTGGCGTCTTCACCCCAAAAATGCGGCCGGTGGAGGAGCTTGGCCCGGGGGAGATGGGTTACATCACCGCCGCCATCAAAACCGTGGCGGATTGCTCGGTGGGTGATACCATCACCGATGACCGCCGCCCGGCCCGGGCGCCGCTGCCTGGCTTCAAGCCATCGGTTCCGGTGGTCTGGTGCGGCCTCTACCCCGTGGTCGCGGATGATTTCGAGAAATTGCGCGACAGCCTCGCCAAGCTGCGGCTGAACGACGCCAGCTTCCATTACGAGGCCGAAACATCTGCGGCGCTCGGTTTCGGCTTCCGCTGCGGCTTTCTCGGCCTGTTGCATCTGGAAATCATCCAGGAGCGGCTGGCGCGCGAGTTCGATCTCGACCTGATCGCCACCGCGCCCTCGGTCGTCTATCATATCTTCAAAACCAACGGGGAGATGGTGGAGCTGCACAACCCGGCGGATATGCCGGACGGCTCGTTGATCAGCCATATCGAGGAGCCCTGGATCAAGGCGACGATCATGGTGCCGGATGAATATCTGGGCGCCATCCTCACCCTCTGCTCCGAGCGGCGCGGCCAGCAAGTGGATCTCACCTATGTCGGCAACCGCGCCATGGCGGTATACCGCCTGCCGCTCAACGAGGTGGTGTTCGATTTCTACGACCGGCTGAAATCGGTCAGCCGGGGCTATGCCAGCTTCGATTACCAGATGGATGGCTACGCCGAGGCCGATCTGGTGAAAATCTCCATCCTCGTCAATTCCGAGCCGGTGGACGCGCTTTCCTTCATCGCCCATCGCAGCCAGGCGGAGACGCGCGGCCGCGCGATCTGCGCCAAGCTCAAGGAGCTGATTCCCAAGCAGCTGTTCAAGATCGCCATCCAGGCCGCGATCGGCGGCCGCGTCATCGCCCGTGAGACGATCTCGGCCTTGTCCAAGGATGTGACCGCCAAATGCTATGGTGGCGATATCACCCGCAAGCGCAAGCTGCTCGAAAAGCAGAAGGAGGGCAAAAAGCGCATGCGCCAGTTCGGCAAGGTGGAAATCCCGCAAAGCGCCTTTCTCGCGGCGCTGAAGATGGACGCTTAAGAAGGCGGTTCGACCGGCGATTCAGGCCGGCTCGCGCGCCGGCACCAGATTATCCATGAACCGCTCGGCGCAGGCGCGCCAGGAAAACCGTTCCGCATAGGGGCGGCAGCGGGCGCGATCCACCTCCAGCGCCCTCAGGCAGGCCGCGCGCAAATCCTCATCCAGCGCCCCCACCGGCTCTGGCGCCTCGCCGAGAATATCCTTGGGGCCGGTGACCGGATAGGCGGCCACCGGCAGGCCGGAGGCCAGCGCTTCCAGGATCACGAGGCCGAACGTGTCGGTGCGGGAGGGAAAGACGAACACATCCGCCCCGGCATAGGCGGCGGCCAGCGCCGCGCCGTGGCGCGCCCCGGCGAAATGCGCGGCGGGGAATTCCCGCGCCAGGAGTTTGCGCTGCGGCCCGTCTCCCACCACCAGCTTGGATCCGGGCAGATCGAGTTCGAGAAAGGCGCGAAGATTCTTCTCCACCGCCACCCGCCCGACATAAGCGAAGATCGGGCGGGGTAGCGGCCAATCCTCGCGCGGCTGGGGATGAAAGGCGTCGAGGTCCACCCCGCGCGACCAGGGGCGGATATTGCGGAATCCCCGCGCCGCCAGCTCATCGCGCAGCGAGGCCGTGGCGACCATCATCCCCGCCCCGGCGCCATGGAAGCGCCGCAGCCAGGCATAGGTGAGGCGGGAGGGAATGTGGATGCGCGCCTCGACATATTCAGGAAAGCGGGTGTGGAAGGCGGTGGTGAAGCGCAGCCCGTTCCGCCGCGCATAGGCCCGCGCCGCCATGCCGAGCGGCCCCTCGGTGGCGATGTGCAGGGCGTCTGGTTGGAACGCCGCGATGAGCCGCGCCAGCTTGGCGCCCGGAAACAGCGCCAGGCGGATCTCCGGATAGGAGGGCAGCGGCACGGTGGCGAACCGATCCGGCCCCACCACCTCGACTGTTTTGCCCGCTTTGCGCATCTCTGCGCTCACTATGCGCAGGGTACGCACCACGCCATTCACCTGGGGCTCCCAGGCGTCGGTGACGATCATGACGCGGGTGAGGCCGGGGAAGACGGTCAGCGGTTCAGGCCCGGGCTGATACAGCAACGGAATGGGCCGGGCTTGGCGGGGAGCCGAATTCGCGCATGGTTTGCAGGGCGGCGGTTTGGGCGAGTTTTGCCGCCGGCCGGGCGAGCATGGAGAGCTTGCGCCGCGCCACCCAATCCACCAGCTCCAGCCGGCCGTCAAAATGCTCGACCAGGGCGGTGCAGCTTTCCACCCAATCGCCATCGTTGAGGTAGAGCACGCCATTGACCTGCCGCATCTCGGCGTGATGGATATGGCCGCAGACCACACCATCGAAACCGCGCGCCTTCGCGTCGTCGGCCAGCGCCGCCTCGAAACGGTCGATCGCCTTCACCGCCTCCTTCACCTGCAATTTCAGCCAGGCGGAGAGCGACCAGTAGGAGTAGCCGAGCCGGAGCCGGACCATGTTGAAATAGCGGTTGAGCGTCAGCGCCGCCGTGTAGGCCCAATCCCCCAGCAAAGCGAGGGCGCGGGCATGGCGGATCACGCTGTCGAATCCGTCGCCATGGGTGATGAGCAGGCGCTTGCCGTCGGCGGTGACGTGTTCCGCCTCCATTTGCAGCCTGACGCCGCAGACCTCCATGCCGGGGGTGATGTATTTGCGCAGCATCTCGTCGTGATTGCCGGGGACATAGACCACGCTGGTGCCGCCTCGCGCGGCTTTCAGCACCAGCCGCAGCGCCTCGTCATGGTGCTGGTCCCAGAACCAGGAGCGCTTGAGGCGCCAGCCATCGATGATATCGCCGACGAGGAACAGATGCTGGCAGGACGTTTGGCGGAGAAAATCAGCGAGAAATTCCGCCCGGCAGCCCCGCGTGCCCAGATGCACGTCCGAGATGAAGACGCTGCGATAGGCGGTTCGCGCCGGACGGGGAGGGCTGGATGCGTTCATGGCGAGGCAAATAAGCCGCCGCGCCGTGCCGGTGACAGTGAAGTTTCGGTGACGGAATCAGGGAAATCTTAAAATTTAAATGTCATTGAGGCGTCACGAACCCGCCATGCGACCGTCATTTCCGGCGGGCAATAAGGAGGTTTCCCTTTTCGCGCGGAGGCCGAGTCGTTGCTGATCATTTTCAATCCCGTAGCGGGGCGCCGGCGCGCGGCGGCTTTGTGGCGGGTTCTCGATCTGCTGGTGGAAAATGGCGTCAAGGTCGAGGTGGCGGAGACGCAGCATCCCGGCCATGCCCGCGACCTGGCCCTGCAGGCCGCGCTGGAGGGAGAAGCCATGGTGGTCGCCGCTGGCGGGGACGGCACCATTGCCGAGGTGGCGAACGGGCTGATCGGCAGCCAGACCGCGCTCGGTGTCATCCCCCTTGGCACCGCCAATGTTCTGGCGCGCGAATTCAAGCTCTCCCTCGCCCCCCGCGCCATCGCCAATGCCCTGGCCTACCGGCGTTGCAGGCGGCTCTGGCCGGGACTCGCGAAACTGCCGGGCGGAGAGCACGTCTTTGTGCAGATGCTGGGCCTCGGTTTCGATGGCGCGGTGGTTAAGGGGGTGAAGCCGCTCTTCAAACGGGCCTTCGGCAAGGGCGCCTATGTCTGGCAGTCCTTCTGGGAGAGCATCGCCTATGATTTTCCGCCGGTGCGGGTGAGCGTGGATGGGACGGCGCATCAGGTGGCGAGCGTCATCGTCAGCAAGGGCCGGCTCTATGGCGGGCCGTACCTGCTCGCCCCCCAGGCCCACCCAGAGGCGCCGGGGTTTCAGGTCGTGCTGTTCGAGAAACCCGGCACGCTGCCCGCTCTGATGGCGGGGGCGGCGTTGCCCCTGGGGTTGTTGCCGCGCTGCCCCGGCGTGCGGGTGATGAGCGCCACGCAGGTAGAATTCACAACGCCCGATAACCGCGTTTTTACCCAGGCCGATGGGGATTTTCTGCCCGCCACCCCCAGCCGGGTGATGAGCGCCTTGGCCCCGATTTCCCTGGTCGTCGGCTGATGGCGGCGGGGCTTGACGGGCTGGTCTAAGGTTCTATGGGGAACCTGCCCTCAAGGAAGGAGACCAAGCTATGAAATCCCCCGTGCGCGTCGCCGTTACTGGCGCGGCTGGCCAGATTGGCTACGCCATTCTTTTCCGGATCGCCAATGGCGATCTGCTCGGCAAGGATACGCCGGTCATTTTGAATCTCCTTGACCTGCCGCAAGCGCAGAAGGCCCTGACCGGCGTCATCATGGAATTGCAGGATTGCGCCTTTCCCTTGCTCGCGGGCGTCATCCCCACCGATGATCCCCGCATCGCGTTCAAGGACGCCGACATCGCCATTCTCATTGGTTCGCGCCCGCGCGGTCCGGGCATGGAGCGCCGCGATCTGCTGGCCGCCAATGCCGAAATTTTCAAGGTGCAAGGCAAGGCGCTGAACGATGTCGCCAAACGCGAGGTGAAGGTTCTGGTGGTTGGCAACCCAGCCAACACCAACGCCTATATCGCGATGAAATCCGCCCCGGATCTGCCGAAGAAGAACTTCACCTCCATGATGCGGCTGGACCATAACCGCGCGGTTTCCATGCTGTCCGAGAAGGCCAGGCTGCCCGTGACCGAAATCGAGAAGGTCGCGGTATGGGGCAATCACTCGCCCACCATGTATGCGGATTACCGTTTCGCCACCGCTGGCGGCAAGAAGCTCTCCGAGATCATCAATGACGAGGATTGGTACCGGAATGTCTATCTTCCCGCCGTGGGCAAGCGCGGCGCGGCGATCATCGAGGCGCGCGGCCTGTCCTCCGCCGCCTCCGCCGCCAATGCCGCCATCGACCATGTGCGGGACTGGGTGCTTGGCACCAACGGCAAATGGGTCTCCATGGGCGTCCCTTCCGATGGATCTTATGGGGTTCCCAAGGACGTGATGTTCGGCGTGCCCGTCACCTGCGCTCAGGGCGAATATCAGCGCGTCGAGGGCCTGCCGATGGATGAATTTTCCAAATCCCGCTTCGATATCACGCTGAAAGAGTTGCTGGAGGAAGAGGCCGCCGTGGCCGATCTTCTGAAGTAAAAGGGCTTCATTCCTATCAAAAAGGCTCTTCCGTGCCACACGGAAGAGCCATTTTGCCGGCCGGTCCGGGTTAAAATCCGCCCTCGAAGACGAATTCGGTGAGCGGTTTGCGGGGGCTGGGAGCCTCGCGGGCCTGCAGCTCGGGCGGCAGCAGGGTTTTGGGGCCGAGCCGGCCAATGGCGATGGCCGCCTCCACCCGGTGCCCCGGCGGCACCTTCAGTTCCGTGTAGACCCGGTCGAAATCCACCCCGGTCATGCCGTGGGCGTGCCAGCCCATGAAGGTTGCCTGGAGGGCGAGATAGGCCCAGGCCGCCCCGGCATCAAAGGAATGGCTGTGGGACGGGACCTGGGCGTCCTGTCCCGGCACCGACATGGTTTCGGAGGATACGACGAATAGGATGGCAGAAGCGGTTTTCACCCAGCTTTGATTGAATTCGTTGAGAAGGCGCAGGAACTTGTCCCAATGGGCATTGTCCCGCCGGGCATAGAGAAAACGCCAAGGCTGGGAGTTATAAGAGGAGGGCGCCCAGCGCGCCGCCTCGAGCATGGTGCGGAGCGTGTGCTCGGAAATTTCCTCGCCAGTGAAGGCGCGCGGGGACCAGCGCTCAAGAAAAACCGGTTCGATCGGATGGTCAGCGCTACGGGAATTGACGGTGGTCATGCATCCCTCCTTGGGTTGAGTAGCGACCGCCAGAGTAGCCAAGCTGGGAGGTGTTGGCAAAACCAAGGAAACCCGCAATATGGCGGGTTAGGATTTATTGCAGGTTGCGGTTCGGCGCCTGGCTGGCCAGCGGGCGCGCGGGCGGGGCCTCAGCGACCTCGTTGCGGCTGGCGCTGGAGGCGATGGTCATGCCCGTGTCGGGCCGGTTATAGATGAAGCCATAGGTGGGATAGGCGGCGCCCATCGTGCTGGAATCGCCGAGTTCCACCTTGACCTCGGTCCAATCATTATTCGCGGAGACATCCTGCACGGTCACATCATTGGTGATGCTGCCGCGCACCCAATTGGCTTGGGTCACGAGAATGGTGCGGGGGTCGAGCACCGCTGTCACCACCGCGACATGGCCAAGCGGCATCCGGCCGATTGAACGGAAATTCAGCACCGAGCCGACCTCCGGCTCATTGCCGCGGGCGTAGCGCCCCGCGGCTTGCGCCCACCAGAGAAACGCGTTGCCGGATAACTGGATGTGCGACACCTCGCGCGCATAAGGCACGCATTGCAAACCTGAATGACGATATTGGGCGGCGATTCGCTTGTGGCTTCTATGTCCGGAGGAGGCGTAATGATGATGGTTGTGGCTGGCGACGCGGGGCCGGACGGGGGTGCGATGCGGGGAGCTATGCGTGGTGCTGGCGGCAACATGATGGCCCGTTTTGCCATGCGCGCTCGCCGTATGAGTGGTATGGCTGTGGGTGGTTTGCGCAGCGGCAGGGGAGAAAGCGGCCATCATCGCCAATGATGCTCCCGCCAGCCATATGCGAAGACAGGCTCCCGTGCCGGTTTTTTTCTTAGACGTCCTATCTACCATTCCCCAGACCACCATCTGCAAGCGCTGTGACATCTGTGAAGCTGCTAAGGGTGGGGTGCGTGATATGCAATCCATTATTGCGGCAAAATTACCACAGAGACATGATTTTTTAGCGGAGACGAGCCGGCGCGCCGCGGAATAAGAAAATTTTCCTAAAAGACGGAACCGCAATTTTCTTTGCCGCTTCGCCTGGCTGGCTTTTAAAGCAGGCGAGTCGGGGGAGCTAAACCGCGTCTAATATACTAATTATTAATGATTCTCCGTTTGATGATGCTTCACCGACAGGCGGTGATCATAATCTCAACCAGATAATCGGGGCTGGCCAGCTTCGCTTCCACGCAGGCGCGGGCAGGGGCCTGGCCTGGCGGAAGCCAGGCGGCCCAGACAGTATTCATAGCTTCCCGATCCGCGATATTTTTAAGCCAGATATGCGCCTGGAGCAGGCGGGTATGGTCGGTGCCATGCGTTTCCAGCAAGGCGTCGATCTGTTCCAGCACATCCTTGGTCTGGGCGGTGATGTCCCCGGAGGGGTCCCGCGCCACCACCCCCATGGTATAAATGAAGCCATGATATTCCACCGCCTTGGCAAGGATGGGGGTGGCTTCGGTGCGGATAATGCGGCTCATGGCAGATACTCCCGTTCAGTCGACGATATGGGGGGTGACGGCGGGCGCCGTGTCTGGCGCGGGCGGTCCGCTCAGCGTGCCGTATTCCTCGCAATGAGCGATTTGGAGAGACCGGTCGTTTTCCGCGCCCAGGCGCTCTCCCTGAAAGACCTCGTTGGGGCCGCCATAGCGCAGCCCGTTTTGCAGGGTGCGGCCCTGTAGATTGAGCGTGCTATTCTGATAGGCTTGATCAGCGGCCTGGGTGCAGGCGGCCGCGTTCGCGGCGGCGGCCGGGCTTTGCGGATGGCTGGCGCAGGCAGCGAGCGGCAGCCCCGCCAGGACAAGGAAGCGGCGTCTCACGGCGTCAAGGCGCGACGGCCAAAAGGATTTTGCCGATATGGGCGCTGGATTCCATCAAAGCATGCGCCTCGGCCACTTTTTCCAGCGGAAACACCTTATGGATCACGGGCGCTACCTTTCCCTGCTCCAGCAGCGGCCAGACCTTTTGCTTCAGCGCGGCGGCGATGGCGGCTTTTTCGGCGGTGCTGCGCGGGCGCATCGTGGAGCCGGTGATGGTCAGCCGTTTCAGCATCACCGGCATAAGGTCGATCTCCGCCTTGGAACCTTGCATGAAAGCCACCTGCACCAAGCGTCCGCGCGGCGCCAGGCATTTGAGGTTGCGCTGGGTATAGGGGGCGCCAACCATGTCGAGCACCACATCCACCCCGCGCTTGTTGGTTTTATCGCTAACCACCGGCTGAAAATCCGTGGATTTATAGTTGATGGAAATAGCCCCATACCGCTCGATAAAGGCGCATTTTTCCGCCGAGCCGGCGGTAGCGAACACGTCCGAGCCCTGCGCCCGCGCTAGTTGCAGGGCGGTGAGGCCGATGCCCGACGTGCCGCCATGGACGAGCAGGCTTTCCTCGGGCCGCAATTGCGCCATGTCGAAGACGTTGGCCCAGACGGTGAAGAAATTCTCGGGCAGGGCGGCGGCTGCCTCGGCGGTATAGCCCTCCGGCCAGCGCAGGCATTGCCCGCATGGGACCGCGACATACTCCGCATAAGCGCCGCCATTGCAGAGAGCGGTGACTTTCTGGCCCGGGAAAAAGCCGCTCGCCATCGGGCCGAGCGCCACCACCTCGCCCGCCGCCTCCAGCCCCAGGACCGGGCTGGCGCCAGGCGGCGGCGGGTAGAGGCCCTTGCGCTGCTGAACGTCCGGCCGGTTCACCCCGGCCACCTGCACCCGAAGCAAAATCTCATCATCCTTGGGCACGGGCAGCGGGCCGGTGGCCAGCACCATCGCCTCGGGGCCGCCGGGCTGAGGGACATCGATATAGCGCATCGTCGGGGGCAGGTTCATGGGCGCATATCGCGCCGTTTCCCCCGCTTGCGTCAAGCCGGGGCGGGTGCGAGTTAGGCGGGCATGGCCTCTTCCTCCCGCCGTTGCCTGCTGGGCGCCGCCCTTTCGCTCGGCCTGGCCGCGCGCGCCCAGGCGGGCGGGGCCGGCCAGGCACAATCCACGCAGGCCGGACCGCGTTTCGGCGCGGCGCTGCCCCTTTCCGGCCCTTATGCGCTAGGCGGCGATGAAACCCTGCGCGGCCTTCAGCTGGCCATCGACACCATAAACGCCCAAGGCGGCATTGCCGGCAAGCCGGTCAGCCTGGCCACGGCGGATATGCCCAGCCAGGCCGCCGCCGCTGGCGCCGTAAACCGCCTGATCAAAGACGCCCATGCCGGCATCCTGTTCGGCAGCGGCAGTTCCGCCCTCTCCTACCCCGCGACAGCGGCGGCGGAACTGGCCCAGATTCCGTTCATCGAACTGACCGCGCCCGCGGATGGCATCATGACGCGCGGTTTCAAATTCCTGCTGCGCACCGGTCCGTCCACCAGCATGACCGCCCAGCTTGCCGCCGCCACCATTCGCGCCCGCTTCGCCGGGCGCAGACTGGGGCTGCTTTTCAACGCCGGCGCCACGGATGGCGCGATCGCCGCCGCCACCCTCGCGGCGCTGAAGATGGCGGGGCTGCCTCTTACCCTGGCGGCGGGTTATCCGGAGGATGCCTCCGGTCTCGCCGACCAGGCCGGGCGGATGATGCGCGCCAAGGTAGAAGTGCTGCTGCACGCTGCGGGAGCGGATGATGCGCTGGTGGCGTTCCAGGCGATGAGAGAGCTGGGCTGGAGGCCGGCGGCGCTGATCGGCATGGGCACCGGCTACGCTCAGCGCGAGACGCAGGAAGCGCTGGGCGCGGCGCTGGATGGCGCCTTCGTCATCGCCGCGCCCTTTTATCCCGGCCCGGCCGCGGCCATCGCCGCCGCTTACGAGGCGAAATTCGCCGTGCAGCCGCGCTCGGCGGAGTCCTGCACCGCTTATGTCGGCGCCAAGCTGGTGTTCGACACGCTGCGCGCCGCCGGAGATGATCCGGCCCGGCTGCTGGCGGCGCTGCGCCAGGTGAATTTACCAAAAGGGGCGCTCGCCAACGGGTTCGGCGCGGCTTTCGACAATGCGGGCCAGAACAGCCGCAGCTTCGTCACCCTGCAGAATTGGAAAAACGGCAGCCTGATTCCGGCCTAGCTTGCCTCCCCCAACCGGCGCCAGTCCAGGCTTGCCAAACTTTCCAGAAAGGCAATAAACAATCTGTAATACCCGCCCGCCTTCGTGCCGGGTGGCAGGCTGGTGGCTGGGAGGTTAAGCTGGGAATACGGAATGGACTGGTGTTTGCGCTCCTATCCGCATGCCCGCTGGCCGGCTGCATGGTCGGGCCGGATTTTTCCACCCCGCCCAGCTCCATCGCCGCCTCGTACCAGCCGGTGGAGGGCGAGCTGCCCGCTGGCGCCCTTGCCGATCCGCAATGGTGGCGGGGTTTCAACGACCCGGTACTCGATCATCTGATCGACCTCGCCTACCGGAATAATCTCACCCTGCAAATCGCGGGGGTGCGCGTGCTGCAGGCCCGCGCCCAGCTCGCCGCCGCGGCCGGCGAATTATATCCGCAGCAGCAAGCCATCACCGGCGCCTATACGGATTCCCTGCAAAGCAAGAACGCCCCCGGCTATGTGCCCGGCTCGCAGGCTCATATCCAGACGGCGCAAATCGGCCTCAGCGCGAGTTGGGAGCTTGATTTTTGGGGGAAATACCGCCGGGCCATCCAGGCGCAGGACGCCGTTTTCCTGGGCTCGATCGACGCTTACGACGCCGCCCTGGTCAGCCTCACCTCAGCCGTCGCCCAGACCTATATCGCCATCCGCACCCTCCAGCAGCAAATCGCGGTGGCGCAGGCCAATATCGGCGTGCAAACGGACAGCCTGCGGATCGCCACGGTACAATTCAATTCCGGCCAGACCAGTCAGCTCGATGTCGAGCAGGCGCAAACCCAACTCAGCCTTACCGAGGCGTCTCTCCCCTCACTCAAGGCGCAGCTGGTGGCGCAACAGGACGCTCTTGCGGTTCTGCTCGGCCTCACCCCGGACAAAATCGTCCCGCTTCTCGGCCCGCCCGCTCCCATGCCCATCGCCCCGGCGGCGGTCGCGATCGGGATCCCTAAGGATTTGTTGCGGCTGCGCCCGGACGTGAAACAGGCCGAGCAGCAGGCCGCGGAGCAATCGGCCATGCTGGGCGTCGCCAAGGCGCAGCTCTACCCCGCTTTTTCCCTCTCTGGCAGTTTCGGGTTCGAGGCGGGCGACACCCATGGCAGCTCCTTGGGCGATCTCTTCAAATGGTCGAGCCACACCGTCTCGATCGGCCCCTCGGTGCAGATACCCATCTTCAATTACGGTCAGCTCACCAATCAGGTCCGCGCCCAGGACGCCGCTTTCGAGCAATCCATCCTCAACTACCAGAACGTGGTGCTGCAGGCGCAGCAAGAGGTCCAGGATGCCATCGCCGCCTATGTCGAGGCGGGGAATACCGTGAGCCGGCTCAACGCCGCCAACGCCTCGGCCCAGCAATCCACCCGGCTCGCCATGATCCGCTATGTGGACGGCGCCTCGGACTACACCACGGTGCTGAACGCCGAGCAGGCCCAGCTGCAAGTGCAGAACTCCCTGGCCCAGGCGCAGGGCGCGGTGCCCACCGCCCTCGTCCAGCTTTACGCGGCGCTGGGCGGCGGCTGGCAGATCGCCCAGGGGCATGACGTCGTGCCGGACAGCATCAAGGCGGATATGCAAAAACGCACGAATTGGGGCGGTCTGCTGACCCCCCAGGCTCATTCCGCCCCCACCACGCCAGGGGCGCAAACCCGGCAACTCTACGTGCCGAGCTGGTGAGACATATGAAATATTTTTTGACCGCCAAACATGTCATGCCGCTGGTCGCGGCCGCCATTGTCGCTCTCGCGCTGGCCGGCTGCGGCAAGCGCAACAGCTATCACGCGCCGCCGCCGCCGCCGGTGGTCACCAGCAAACCGCTCTCCATGCCGATGACGCGATATTTGGATGTTACCGGCAATACCGTGGCCGTGAATTCGGTGCAGCTCGTGGCCCGGGTCTCCGGTTATCTGCAGGAGATCGATTTTACCGATGGCGCGGTGGTGAAAAAGGGGCAGAGGCTGTTTGTCATCGAGCCCGCGCCCTACGCGGCCAAGCTGGACCAGGCCCGGGCGGCGGTGGCCAGCGCCAAGGCGCAAGTCATCTACGCGCAGTCCCAATATGACCGCCAGGAGACGATGTATGCGCAAAAGGCCACCTCCCAGGCGAATGTCGAGCAATGGCTCTCTCAGCGCGATTCCGCCAAGGCCCAGGTGACGGAGGCGATCGCCAATGAGGAACTGGCGGCGATCAATTTCAGCTATACCACCGTCTCGGCGCCGTTCGATGGCGTGATCAGCCGCCATCTGGTCGATACCGGCAATCTCGTCGGCAATGGCGCGGCGACCACCCTCGCCACCATCACGCAGCTCGATCCCATTTATGTCTATTTCAATGTAAGTGAGCTGGACGCGCTCAATATTCAAAAAACGCTGATCGGGGAGGGCCACAAGCCGGGCCAGGCGGTCGGCGCGCCAATCGAGGTCGGCCTGCAATCCGATACCGGCTATCCCTATGCCGGAAGGATCGATTACGTCGCCCCAGCCATCGACCCCGCGACCGGCACCATCCAGGTCCGCGCCCTGCTTCAAAACAGCGCCAGCCTTCTCCTCCCCGGCCTCTTCGTCCGCGGCCATATTCCCCTGGGGGCGCCCACCACCGAGCTGGCGGTGCCGCAGACGGCGGTGATGAGCGACCAGGCCGGGTCTTATGTCTATGTTGTAGGTAAGAATAATATCGTCGCGCAGCAGCGTGTGCAGACAGGCATCCAACAGGATGGCATGGTGGCCGTAACCGGCCTGCCGGCCGATGCCCTGGTGGTGGTGGAAGGACTCCAGAACGCCACGCCCGGCAACGCCGTGGCGCCGGCGGAGCACGACCTCACGGCGCCCCAGACGCAGGCGGACCAGCCGTCATGATGTCGAAATTCTTCATTGAGCACCCGGTTCTGGCGAATGTCATCTCCATCCTGTTCGTCGTGCTGGGGCTGGTCGCGATCGGGGCGTTGCCGGTGGCGCAATATCCGCAGATCGTCCCGCCCACCATCCAGGTGACGACCTCCCAACCCGGCGCCGACGCCAAAACCCTCGTGAACACCGTGGCCCTGCCCATCGAGCAGCAGGTGAACGGTGTCCAGGGTATGCTCTATATGCAGTCCACCAGCACCAGCACCGGCAATTATACCCTGGTGGTCACCTTCAAGGTGGGCACCGATCTCAATTTTGCCCAAGTGCTGGTGCAGAACCGGGTCTCCGCCGCGCTCGCCAAACTGCCCGAGGCGGTGCAGGCCCAGGGTGTGGTGGTTCAGCAAAAATCCACCTCTATTTTGCAGTTCATCACCCTCACCTCGCCCAAGCGGAGCTATGACGGGCTTTTCCTGAACAATTACGCGCTCATCAATATGCAGAACACGCTGGCGCGCCTGCCCGGCGTCGGCAACGTGCTGGTGTTCGGCACCGGCCAATACGCCATGCGCGTCTGGCTGAACCCGGATAAGATGCAATCGCTCGGTCTCACGCCCGCCGACGTGCTGAATGCCCTGCGCGAGCAGAATCTCGCCGTGCCGGCGGGGCAGGTGGGCGCGCCGCCCGTCGCTTCCCCGCAGGCGTTCCAGCTCACGCTCAACGTGCCCAGCCAGCTTTCCGACGCCACGCAATTCGGCGATATCATCATCAAGACCAGCGATACCGGCGGCACCGCCGCCAGGGTCGTGCGCATCCGCGATATCGCCCGCGTCGAGCTTGCCTCCGTCAATTACAACATGCAGGCCAATTTCTCCGGCGCGCCCGCCGCGGCCATCGGCATATTCCAGACGCCGGACGCCAACGCCCTCGCCGTGGCCAAGGAGGTGCGCGAGACCGTGGCGCAGATGGCCAAATCCTTCCCGCCGGACCTGCGCTACGACATCCCGTTCGATACCACGGTATTCGTCTCCGCCTCCATCCACGAGGTTTACAAGACGCTATTCGAGGCCTGCATCCTGGTGCTGGCGGTCATCCTGCTCTTTCTGCAAAGTTTCCGGGCCACGCTGGTGCCGGCCACCACGGTGCCGGTCACCATCATCGGCGCCTTCGCCGCCATGGCGGCGCTCGGCTTCTCCATCAATATCCTCACCCTGTTCGGCCTCGTTCTCGCCATTGGCATCGTGGTCGACGATTCCATCGTCGTGGTGGAAGGCGTGACCCATAAAATGGAGACCACCGGGCTGGACGCGCGGCACGCCGCCATAGAGGCGATGAAGGAGCTTACGAGCCCCATCATCGGCATCACGCTGGTTTTGATGTCGGTGTTCATCCCCGCCGCCTTCATGCCCGGCATCACCGGGCAGATGTATGCCCAGTTCGCCCTGGTCATCGCCGCCACCGCGCTCATCAGCGCCATCAGCGCGCTCACCCTCAGCCCCACGCAATGCGCGCTGCTGTTGAAGCTTCCCAAGCCGGGCGCGCGCAAGCCGATCGTTTTCCGCGCGTTCGACCGGCTCTATTACCCGCTGGAGGCCGCCTATACCCGGCTCATCCAGCGCATGGTCAGCCGCGCCGGATTTTACGCGCTTTGCGGGCTGGGCCTTATCGCCCTCGCCATTTTCGGTCTGAGCCGCATCCCCGGCGCCTTCGTGCCGCTCGAGGATCAGGGCTACATGATCCTGAGCGTGCAGCTGCCGGATTCGGCATCCATCGGCCGCACCAACGCGGTGCTCGATTCACTGAGCCAGCAGGTTCTCAAGCAACCCTATGTGGCTAGCGATATCGCCATCAGCGGTATTTCGCTGATGGATAACAGCGCCAGCCTGCCCAATGCCGGGGCGGTCTATATCATGCTCAAGCCTTGGGGAGAGCGCGGCTCCCGATGGAGCCTCTTGCCCGTGTACAAATCACTGGGAAGGCTCGCCGCCCAGGAAACCAGAGCCAAGGTGGTCGTGGTGCCGCCACCCCCCATCCAGGGCCTCGGCACGTCCGGCGGCTTCCAGGGCGTGGTGGAATTACGGGATGGCAGCTTCGATTACGCCAAACTCCAGAACGCGGCGGATCTGGTGGACCGGGATGGCAACGCCCAGAGCGGTCTCGCCGGGCTCTTCACCACCTACCGCTCACAGGCCCCGCAGCTTGAGGCGGATGTGGATCTCACCAAGGCGCGTGCCGTCGGCCTGTCCGTCAAGGATTTCTACGGTACGTTGCAAACCTATCTCGGCTCGTCTTATGTCAATCTTTTTACCAAATACGGCCAGGTTTTTCCCGTCTATGTCCAGGCGGACGCGCAATCGCGCATGACCGTGCAGGCGGTGCGCAATTATGCCGCGCGCAACGAGCAAGGTCAGATGGTTCCGCTCGGCACGGTCGCCAGCATCAAGGCGGATTTTGGTCCGCCCATCATCACCCTGTACAACACCTACCCCTCGGCGATGATCAATGGCCAGGCCGCCCCGGGCTATAGCTCCGGCCAAGCGCTCGACCTGGTGGAGGGGATGACGGCGCGCGTGCTGCCTCCTGGTTTCGGTTTCGAATGGACCAGCACCGCCTATCAGGAACGTCTGGCGGGTGGCGCCACCACCGTCATTTTCGGCCTGTCCTTGCTGCTGGTGTATTTGGTCCTGGCCGGGCAATATGAAAGCTGGATCACGCCGGTCTCCGTGCTTCTCGCCGTGCCCCTGGCGCTGCTCGGCACCGTCGCCGCGCTCACCGCGCTTGGCCTCGCCAATAATATTTATACCCAGATCGGCCTCGTGTTGCTCATCGCGCTCGCCGCGAAAAACGCTATTCTGGTGGTGGAGGTGGCGCGTGAGCAGCGCCAGTTTCACGGCGCCTCGATCATCGACGCGGCGGTGACCGCGGCGAGAACGCGCTTCCGCCCCATTCTCATGACCTCCTTCGCGTTTATCCTCGGCGTCATGCCGCTGGTCTTCGCCTCGGGCGCGGGCGCGAATTCGCGCAAATCCATCGGCATCGCGGTGGCGAGCGGCATGCTGGCCTCCACTTGCATCGCGGTGTTGTTCGTTCCGGCTTTCTATGTGGTGTTGCAGCGTTTCAACGAGCGGTTTCTCGCTCGCAAACCCGCCACGCCCGCGCCTGGGGCAGCGGGGCTGCCGCCGTCTCACAGCATCAGCCCGAAAGAGTGAGCCTGGTAGCCGCGGCCGTCGTTTCTGGCGGCATCCGGCGGTCAGATTGGGTCAATCACGTCGCGTCAAGCGGAATTCATGGCCATGCTGGTTTTTGCATCTCAGCACGGAGTCGCCTTCAAAATGGCAGGAATCGATCCAGTCGGCGTTTCCCCAGAGGCAGATGATTCGCGCTGGTTCGCCGTGGGCGGTGAACCAGCGGCCTTCCGGAACCATGTTTTTGAGAATCAGGCCGTTTTCCTGAAACTCCCATTTGTCCCCGGTCTCGCTTAGCCATCTTTTTCCCAATAAGGGGGGGCAATCCCATCCAGCTCCCATCTGCTCGACCGCAAAGGCCAGACCTTTTCCGAGATTGTCGAGTTTCCAGAGGATGTCAGCGATGATTTTGGCTTGCCCAGTGCCGTAAAACCGCTTTTCGGGCGGCAGCCAATCGCCGATGGCATGCACCAGCTGAGTAACGTCATAGGCGCCGGAGAATTTGCCGAGCACGCCGAGCTTTTCAAAGGCACGGTGCAGGAACGAGCCGGGCGGGGGCGCCATCTGCTTGTCGTAACCGCTCCGCTGGTAGTTATTGTACCAGAGGTGCAACATCTGCGTTTGTTCCGTGGCGACGCGGACGCTCTCATATTCATCGGGAAACAGCACCCGCCAGAATGCGTCGGGGGAAAGAGGATAGAACATCGCCTGGTCTTGCGCGAGATTCTGGAGATTATGCTGATAGCAAAGCCGGGTGAGGAGTTCCGGGCCGATGACGCCCCAGCCGGAATCCAGCCCCGCCGCCTCGAGGGCGATCCTGGCCAGATCCGCGAGGCAAGGCGAGGTGGGGGGCAGCTTCAGGACGGCGCCATTGATCTCCCAGGGATCGCCTTGAGGGAATTGTCGGCCGAAAATATGGCTGAGATGACCGATCGTCGGCGGCCGCAGGCAGAGCAGGTCGGCATCCACCCAGCAGCCGGCGCCAGCTCGCAGCAACAAATACCGAAAATAATTTGAGAATTTCGAAAAACTGGTTTTGCCATCAACAAAATAACGGTTGATGAGGTCATGGTCCGGACAAATCTCGCGCGCATCGGCTAGCTCGACGCCGGGCGGGACGGGGAGGTTGGCATCGTACGCGTAAAGCCGGAGTGTCTGGCCGTGATAGGGAAAGGAGGCCAGGCACCCATAGGTGATGGGATCGACGGGGCCATGCCAGAATGAGACGAAGTCCATTCGCTGATGAATAGAAACTCACGCCGGCTGGCGTCAAGCTTCGCGGCGGCGGAGAGGTGGTTGCGCGGATGGATGATCATTTCCGCCGCGTGGCAGGGTTTGATCCTTATTGACAACAATCGTGGAAAGCCCTATCCGAACAAATCCCCTCCGACCTTAAAAACCCCCATGCAAAGATTCAGGCGCTGGATACAAGCTGTTCGAGACGTGCGCGCGGCTTATGCCACGGCGCATGATCGAAAATTAAACCTGACTTCGCCACTCAGCTTCACCGAGAAAATCAACTGGCGAAAACTGTTTGACGACAACGCTCTTTTCGTTTTGTTCAGCGACAAGCTCGCCACTCGTGATTGGGTTTCCAAAAGAATTGATACAGAATATCTCGCTCCCCTTCTGTGGACAGGAACTCCGGAAGAGATACCGTTTGACCGTTTGGAGCCGCCCTATTTTTTGAAAAGCTCACATGCAAGTGGCCAGACGATCATGGTGACGAAAGAAAATGCGCACGAAGCTGAAATATTTCGGGTCCAGGCGGCTGCCTGGCTGCAGATCGATTGGTTCGATGTGACCGGTGAGCGGGGCTATAAAAAAATTCCGCGTCGTTTGTTGGCAGAAAAAGCGCTGTTAAACGAAGGCGGAGACCGGCCGTTGGAGCGGAGATTTTTTATGTTCAACGGAAAAGTCGGGGTAATCAACACAGTCTTCGTGGAAAATGGCTTGCTGCGCAACGGCGCGTTCCATACGGTTTGTTGGCGATATCTCGGTTGGTTTTTCACGCGCAAGGTCGCCCAGGAATTCCCACGGCCCGAACGGCTCGATGAAATGATAGAGCTGGCGGAAATTTTGGCAGCGGGGATTGACCATATACGGGTTGATTTTTTTGATTGCGGAAAACAGATTTTTGTGGGTGAGCTCACCCCCTATTCATGGAGCGGCCTCAGCCATTTCAATCCTGATTCAGCGGATCTTCTGCTTGGCAGCAAATGGCAATTAAAGCGGCCGGTGTTGCGCGCCATCAAGGCGATGTTATTCACTGACCGATAGGGTGGTGGCTTCCACCGTCCTCAACCGTCTCTATGCGCGGTCAAGGGCTTCGAGGCGAGGCGGGCCGCCTCGCCCGGAGCTCACGCATTTCAATCCACCCGGCGTTTGTAGCGCGGCCGGGGGCGCTCCCCCGCCAGCCCCCCATGCAGGGCCGAGCCGCGCCCGGAGAGCGAGGGGTTGGTCATGAAATATTCATGCGCGGAAAAAGGCGGGTCGCCGGGGCGCATCCGGGTCCAGCTGCCATCGGAGTGCAGCTCGGAGCTTTGCGCGTCGTCGCGCAGATTGACCACCATGATCTGGTCGAGAATCTGCGCATGCACGGTCGGGTTATGGATCGGCACCAGCGTCTCCACCCGGTAATCCATGTTGCGTTCCATCCAGTCGGCGCTGGAGATAAAAACCTTGTTCTCGCGCGCGGGCAGCGGGTGGCCATCGGCAAACACGCAGATGCGCGAATGTTCGAGAAAGCGGCCAATGATGGATTTCACCTTCACCGTCTCGGAGAGGCCGGGCACGCCCGGACGCAGGCAGCAAATGCCCCGCACCACGGCCTGGATGGGTACGCCCGCCTGGCTCGCCTCATAGAGATGGTCGATCAGCCGCGCATCCACCAGCGAGTTCAGCTTGAGCCAGATGCCGGAGGGCTTGCCCGCCTTGGCGTTGGCGATCTCGGTATCGATCAGCTTGTCCAGCGTCTTGCGGGCGGTGAGCGGCGAGAAGGCGAGCTGCTCCATTGCTTCCGGCCGGGCGTAACCGGTCATGAAGTTGAACAGCCGCGCCGCGTCGCGGGTCAGCGGCGGGTCGCAGGTGAAAAAGGAGAGATCGGTGTAGATCCGCGCGGTGATGGGATGGTAATTGCCGGTGCCAAAATGGGCATAGGCGCGCAGATTGCCGCCCTCGCGCCGCACCACATAGGAAAGCTTGGCATGGATCTTGAGGGCGGTGAAGCCGAACACCACCTGCACCCCCGCCGCCTCCAGCTCGCGCGAGAGGCGGATATTCGCCTCCTCGTCGAAGCGCGCCTTCAGCTCGACCATGGCGGTAACGGATTTGCCCGCCTCCGCCGCCTCGATCAGCGCCTTGACGATGGGCGAATCGCGGCTGGTCCGGTAGAGGGTCTGCTTGATCGCCACCACCGCCGGGTCGAGCGCCGCCTGGCGCAGGAACTGCACCACCACGTCGAAACTCTCGAACGGGTGATGGACGAGAATGTCCTTGGCGCGGATGGCGGCGAAGCAATCCCCGGCGAAATCGCGGATGCGCTCGGGAAAGCGGGGGGTATAGGGCGGAAAGAGCAGGTCTGGCCGGTCGTCCACGATCAGCTGCTTCACATCCACCAGCCCGACAATGCCGGATTCGATGTAGATCTCCTCGGCGGGCGCCTCGATGGCGTCGATGACCAGGTCGCGCAGATCCTCCGGCATATCGGCCTGGATGGTGAGCTGGATCGCCACTCCCCGCCGGCGGCGCTTGAGCGCGGTCTCGTAGGAGCGGACGAGGTCCTCTGCCTCCTCCTCGAATTCCACATCGGTATCGCGGATCAGCCGGAACAGGCCGGAGCCCTCCACCGAGAAGCCGGGGAACAGGCGGCCCATATTCATCGCCACCAGCTCCTCCAGCATGATGAAGCGGATCGGCCCGCCATCGGCGGGCAGGCGGATGAAGCGCTCGATCTGGGCGGGCAGCGGGATCAGCGCCGACATATGGCCGCGATCGTCGTCACGGATCAGGGAGAGCGCCAGCACCAGCCCCATATTGGGGATGAAGGGAAAGGGATGGGCCGGGTCCACCGCCAGCGGGGTGAGCACCGGAAACACATGCTCCATGAAATAGCTGTCGAGAAACGCCGCGTCATCGGTGGTCAGCTCGGTGGCGGCCAGCACCAGCAGCCCGGCCTGGGCTAGCAAGCCCCGCAATTCGTTGAAGGCGGATTGCTGGGCGTTGATCAATTCGCGCGTGCGCAGCTTGATGGCGTGGAGCTGCTGGGCCGGGGAGAGCCCATCGGCGGAGGGCTCGGCGATGCCGGCCCGCGCCTGGCCGATCAGCCCGGCCACGCGCACGGAATAGAACTCGTCGAGATTGGAGGCGCTGATGGAGACGAAGCGCAGGCGTTCCAGGAGCGGGTGGCGGGGGTTGCGCGCCTCGCTCACCACCCGGAAATTGAAATCCAGCCAGGATAATTCACGGTTGATGAAGCGCGCCGGGTCTTTGAGCCCTATGGCGGGGCTGGCGGCAATCTGGTCCGGAAGAGGCTCGGTTTGCTGGTCCATGGGGTTAACATAGCCATCCTATCCCCAACCGGCATATGATGGTTAAGTAAAATTACAATTCGGCCAGCCCGGCGAGAACTTCCGCCGCCATGGCGCGGGTGACGCGGGCGCCGCGATCCATCGCCAGCCGGTCGAGCCGGGCGATGGCCTCGCGGTAGGCGCCCGGCGCGCGGGGCAGATGCAGCAGCAGGAGGTTGCGCGCCTGCAAGGGCAGGTTCAGCTGCCGCGCGGCGGCAAGGCGGGTGAGCAGCGCCTCCAGCAGCTCGTCCTCTGGGGCGCGGATCTCCACACTCTCCGAGGCGCGCAGCCGGCTGGTCAAGTCCGCGAGCTTGTAGCCGAGCCGCGCCGGGGGCAGCCGGGAGGCGAGCAGCACCGGCGCCCCGGCCTCGGCGGCGGCGTTGAGCAGATGCAAAAGGGCGGCGGGCTCGGGCGCGAGCTCCGCGTCGTCCACCGCCACCGCCGCGCCGGGGCGGACGAGCCCGCGCAACCCCGCCCCCTCGACGATCTCCGCCCCCCGCTCCCCGGCCCAGAGATGGAGAAGATGGCTCTTGCCGCACCCGGCCTGCCCCCACAATATCAGCCGCCCGTTGCTCCAGGCTTCCGGCCGGGCCAGCCAGTCCCGCGCCGCCGCGTTGGAGGGGGCGGGGCAGAACTCCTCCGCCCGGTAGACCCGCGCCGGATCGGCGAAGGGCAGGGCGAGCTGCCTCATTCCGGCGGGGCGTCGAGGTAGAGGGGCGATTGCAGATAGCGGCGCAGCCAGAAGCGGGCGATGACGCCGAGCGTCGCCGTCACCGGCACGGCGAGCATGATGCCGAGAAAGCCGAAGGCCGCCCCGCCCGCGAACAGGGCGAAGATCACCCAGGCGGCGGAGAGTCCCACCCGGTCGCCGAGAAAGCGGGGCTGGATGACGTAGTCATTCAGCCCCTGGCCAATAGCAAAGACGATCAGCACCGAGACCACCCCGTGCCAGCCGCCATTCTGGCTGAGCGAGAGGAGAATGGCGGTCAGCCCGCCCAGCACGGTGCCCACATAGGGGATGAAGGAGAGCAGCCCGGCCGAGAGGCCGACGATGAGGCCGAGATTGAGGCCGATGATGGTCAGGCCGGTGGCGTAGATGGCCGCCAGCACGAGGCAGCAGATCGCCTGGCCGCGAATCCAGGCGGAGAGGATGCGGTTGATCTCCACCGCCTGGGCGCGGATCAGCCCCTCATAGGGGCGGGGCAGCCAGCTATCGATATGGCGGATGATCGAGGGCCAGTCCCGCAGAAAATAGAAGGTGATGATCGGCGTCACCACCAGCAGGGTGACGACATTGACCACGGCGAAGCCGCCGCCGATGATGTTGGTCGCCGCCTTGCCGGCATAGGAGACGAGCGCTCCCATCTGGTTGGAGGCGAGGTCCTGGAGCTTGACCTGCCAATTGGGCGGCAGGCGGTGCTGCATTTGCTGGAGCAGCGTGGCGAGCTGGGTCTGGATCGTTTGCACATAGGTCGGCAGATTGGCGATGAAGGCGGCGGCCTGCGCGGCGATGACCGGGTAGAGCACCAGCGCGAAGACGATCATCGCCACGCCGAAGGCGAGGAGCACGAGAAGCGTGCCGATGCCGCGCGGAATGCCCAGCCTTTCCATCCGGGTCACCAGCGGGTCGAGAAAATAGGCGAGCCCCGCCGAGATGACGAAGGGCAGCAGGATGGAGGAGAACAGCCGGAAGCAGAAATAGAGCAGCAGCAGCACGGCCACCACCAGCGCCAGGCGCTGCCATTGCACCCGCAAATAGCGCCGGTACTCCGTCTGGTTCTCCTGCATCAGCGCCTCCTGGATTGCGCGGCCTCGCCGCCTGTGATGAAAGGCGTCACGGTTCGCCGGAATGATCGAGAAGCGCCATGGCCGTGGCTTTAGCGCATCGGAGGCTGACATGACTAGCGTGACATACCGGGATGCCGGGGTGGATATCGAGGCCGGGGACGCGCTGGTCGAGGCGATCAAGCCATTGGCCAAATCCACCCTCCGGCCAGGGGTGATGGGTGGGCTGGGCGGGTTTGGCGCGCTGTTCGACCTGAAGGCGGCGGGCTTCGCCGATCCGGTGCTGGTCGCCACGACCGACGGCGTCGGCACCAAGCTCAAAATCGCCATCGAGACCGGGCTGCACGACACGGTCGGCATCGACCTGGTGGCGATGTGCGTCAACGATCTCGTGGTGCAGGGCGCGGCGCCGCTCTTCTTCCTAGATTATTTCGCCACCGGCGCGCTGGAGGTGGCGGCCGCGCGGCGGGTGATTTCCGGCATCGCCGATGGCTGCCGCGAGGCGGGCTGCGCCCTGGTCGGCGGCGAGACGGCGGAAATGCCCGGCATGTATGCGGAGGGAGATTACGATCTCGCGGGTTTCGCCGTCGGCGCGGCGGAGCGGGGGGCGTTGCTGCCGGCCCCAATCCGCCCCGGCGATACCATTCTCGGCCTGCCCGCCTCCGGCGTGCATTCCAATGGCTTTTCCCTGGTGCGGCGGATTTTCGCCGCCGCCGGGCTGGGCTGGGACGCGCAAATTCTCGGCCAGCGCGCCGCCGCTCTGCTGATGACGCCCACCCGCATTTACGTGAAGGCGCTGCTCGCGATTCATAAGCAAAATCTATTGATCGGCGCGGCCCATATCACCGGCGGCGGCCTGCCCGGCAATCTCCCCCGCATTCTGCCGGAGGGGTGCGGGGCGCGGCTCGACGCGCCCTGGCCGATGCCGGACATCTTTCCCTTTCTCGCCCGCACCGGCGGGGTGGCGGCGGCGGAAATGCTGCGCGTGTTCAATTGCGGGGTCGGCATGGCGGTCATCGTCCGCGAGGCGGCGCCGGCGATGGAGGCGCTGCGGGCGGCGGGCGAGCAGCCCTTCCGGCTGGGCGAGGTCACCGCCGAGCCTGGCATTGTCATCGCGGGGCAGGAGCGGTTGTTCGGCGGATGAAGCCGCGCGTCGCCGTTCTCATCTCCGGGCGCGGCTCCAATATGGAGGCGCTGGCCCGCGCCGCGCGGGGGCCGGATTATCCGGCCGAGATCGTCCTCGTCCTCTCCGACAAGCCGGACGCGCCGGGGCTAGCGATCGCGCGCGGGCTCGGCATCGAGGCGCTGGCCGTGCCCGCCCGCCCCTTTGGGCGCGACCGCGAGGCGCATGAGCGCGCCCTGGACGCTGAATTGCGCGCCCGCGACATCCAGATCGTCTGCCTCGCCGGCTATATGCGCCTGCTCACCCCCTGGTTCGTGCGCCGCTGGGCGGGGCGGCTGCTCAACATCCACCCCAGCCTGCTGCCGGATTTCCCCGGGCTGGACACCCATGCCCGGGCGCTGGCGGCGGGGCGGGCGGAGCATGGGTGCAGCGTGCATCTGGTGACCGAGGGCATGGATGAGGGGCCGGTGCTCGGCCAGGCGCGGGTGCCGGTGCTGCCCGGGGATACCGAGGCGGCGCTGGCGGCGCGGGTGCTGGAACAGGAGCACCGCCTCTATCCGTGTGTGCTGGCGGAGCTGGCCCGTAAAATCAGCTTGCCAGGGGGTTGAAGGGGGATTTATTTTCAGCTCCATAGATTAAGGAACGCAGGGATCAAAGATGACGGCACAGACCGACCAGACCGCGCCACAGCATACGCTGGAGGTTGATTTCGATACCCCTTCCCGCAAGGGCTGGGCGCATTTCGCCCGCTTCCTGTTTCTCAATGTCGTGGCCGTGGTGGTGTGCCTGCTCGTCATCGCCGCGCTGACCGTCTGGCGCTAAAGCAACATCATCTGATCTGGATAATTGAAATTGCTCGCTAAAACACTCTAGAAATTACTTATTAGGGGGCTCGCCAGACCGGCGCCGCTGGCCAGGACCGCGCGCAGCTGCGCGAAGGCGCGGGCGCGGTGGCTGATCGCCTCTTTCTGGGCCCCCATCTCGGCATAGCTCCGCTCATATCCGTTGGGGATGAAAAGCGGGTCGTAGCCGAATCCCGCCTCGCCGCGCGGCTCCGGGGCGATGCGCCCATCCGCCTCGCCGATATAGGTCGCGGTGGCGCCGTCCGGCCGCGCCAGGCAGAGCGCGCAGGTGAACCAAGCCGCCCAATTCTCCTTGGCCCGTGCCGCCGCGATGATCTTGGCGAAGGCGCCGGGGTAGTCATCCCCGGCATAGCGGGAGGAATAGATGCCGGGCTGGCCGTTGAGCGCCGCGACACCCAGGCCGGAATCGTCCGCCAGCGCGCAAAGCCCGGAGGCGCGCGCCGCCGCCTGGGCCTTGAGCCGGGCATTGCTGGCGAAATCGCGTCCGGTCTCGGCGGGTTCCGGCAGGCCGAGCGCCCCGGCTGAGAGGCTCTCATAGCCGAGCGGCGCCAGCAGCCGCGAAAATTCCGCGAGCTTGCCCGGATTATGGGTGGCGATGACCAGCGTATTCATGCGCGCCCGGCATCGCCCGAGAGCATGGCGGGGTCGATCCGCAACTTGGCCAGCGCGCGGTGCCATTTGGTTTGGTAGGCGGTATCGAACAAAATCTCGTCATCGGCGGGGAGGGTGAGCCAGCTATTCTGGAGCAATTCCTCTTCCAACTGGCCGGGCCCCCACCCGGCATAGCCGAGCAGCAGCCGCGCCTTCTCCGGTCCGCCTCCCGCGGCAATGGCCTGCAGCACGTCCAGGCTGGCGCTCAGCGCGTGCGTATCGTCCACTTGCAGGCTGCCCTCGCCCAGCCAATCGGTGCTGTGCAGCACGAAGCCGCGCTGGTCCTCCACTGGTCCGCCCTGGCCCAAAGCCAGTTCCCGCAAGGGCGGCTGCGGCTCCACGTCCAGCTGGCTCATCAGCGCGGCGAATTTGGGGCTGCGCAGGGGGCGGTTGAGCAAAAGGCCCATCGCCCCCTCCGGGCTGTGGGCGCAGATGAAGATGACCCCTTGGGCGAAGCGCGGGTCGCGCAAGGCGGGCATGGCGAGCAGAACCTGCCCGGTCAGCCAGTCCGGCCCGGAGGGCGCTGATTTCTCTTGGTTCATCATGTCCCTTTTATATAGACCGGCGCGCCCATCCGGCCAGAGCCGCCATTCCGCTTCACCTGGCGCGCCAATTCGCCTAAGAGAGGCGGATACGAAACAGGAAACAGGCAGCGCATGATCAAGATTGGTGACAAGATTCCAGCCATGAAACTCATGCTGGCCACGCCAGAGGGCCCGCGCGAGGTGGACACGGCGGAACTGCTCGGCACCGGCAAGGTGGTGCTATTCGCCGTGCCCGGCGCCTTCACCCCCACCTGCAGCGCCAAGCATCTGCCCGGCTTCGTCAAGCTGGCGCCGGAATTCAAGGCCAAGGGCGTGGACAAGATCGTCTGCCTCTCGGTCAATGACGCCTTCGTTCTCGGCGCCTGGGCCAAGGAGCAGAAGGCGGGCGAGGCGGTGCTGATGCTGGCCGACGGTTCCGCCGCCTTCACCAAGGCGCTGGGGCTGGAACTTGACCTCACCGCGCGCGGCATGGGCGTGCGCAGCCAGCGCTTCGCGGCGGTGATCGAGAATGGCGTGATGAAGAAACTCGCGGTCGAGGAGCCGGGCGGGTTCGATGTCAGCCGGGCCGAGACGGTGCTCGCCTCCCTCTGACCCGTGGCGCTCACCCTCACGGTCGTCGTGCCGTGCTATAATGAGCGCGCCAACGTGGCCCCCATGGTGGCCGCGCTGGACCGGGCGCTGGCGGGCATCGCCTGGGAGGCGATGTTCGTGGATGATGACAGCCCGGACGGCACCGCCGCCGAGGCCAAGCGCCTGGCGCGGGAGGATGCGCGGGTGCGCTGCATTCGCCGCGTCGGCCGGCGCGGCCTCTCCTCGGCGGTGATCGAGGGCGCGCTCGCCTCCGCCGCCGATTATATCGCGGTGATCGACGGCGACATGCAGCATGACGAAACCCGCCTGCCCGCCATGCTGGCGGCGGTGCGGGCCGGGGCGGATCTGGCGGTGGGCAGCCGCCACGCGCCGGGCGGCGATGCGGCGGGGCTGGCCTCGCCCTGGCGGGAGCGGCTCTCCCGCGCGGGCATCCGCCTCGCCCAGGCGGTGACGCGCACCCGCGTCTCCGACCCGATGAGCGGCTTCTTCCTGCTGCCGCGATCGTTGTTCGACCAGCTTGCCGGGCGGCTCACCGGCCAGGGCTTTAAAATTCTGCTCGACCTCATGCTCGCCGCGCCGCGCCCGCTGCGCGTCGCCGAGATCCCCTACCGTTTCCGTCCCCGCGCCGCCGGGGAGAGCAAGTTGGACGTGCTGGTGCTGGCGCAATTCGCCGGGCTGTTGCTGGATAAGACGCTGCGCGGCGCGGTGCCGCCGCGCTTCATCGCCTTCGCGCTGGTCGGTATCCTCGGCGTGCTCGTCAATCTCGCGGTCGCGCAGGTTGCCCTCGCCGCCGGGGCGGGGTTCGGCCCGGCCCAGACCCTAGGCACGATCATTGCCATGGTGGCGAATTTCCTGCTCAACAACCAGCTCACCTACCGGACGCAGCGGCTGAAAGGGGCCAGCGCCTGGCGCGGCCTCGCCTTGTTCATGCTGGTTTGCGGGCTGGGGGGCATCGCCAATATCGGCATCGCCCAGGCGCTTTATGCCGAGAACGGGCTCAGCCTGTTTTCCGGCGCGGCGGGGGCGGCCGTAGGGGTCGTGTGGAATTACGCGGTCTCCTCCACCCTGGTCTGGCGCGCGCGCTAGCATGGGCTGGCCGCTCGCGGCGCTGCTGGCGCTCACCTTGCTGCGCCTGGCGCTCGCCGCCCTGCTGCCGCTCACGCCGGATGAGGCCTATTACTTCGCCTGGTCCCGGGTTTTGCAGCCGGGTTATCTCGACCACCCGCCAATGGTGGCGCTGTGGATCCGCGCCGGCACGGCGCTGCTGGGCAACGGCCCGGCCGGGGTGCGGCTGCTGGGGCCGCTGGCGGCGGCGCTGGGCTCGCTGGCGCTGG
>NZ_DAIEIF010000040.1 GCF_027352905.1 Acidocella sp. | reverse complement strand
GGCGCGGCGGCGGCTGGCGGGGCGGTGGTGAGCGTGGCGGTGGGCGGGACGATGGCGAGCGCGGCGGTGGGCGGGAGGATGACGGATTTTTTCTCGAGGCGCGGGGCGGGGATGTCGGGCGTGGCGTTGGCGCTGGGCTTGGCCGGTTTGGGGTTTGCCGCCGTCAACGCGCCGGGCGTGGCGATGACCGCCGCTTCCGGGTTTGGGGGCGGCGCGGGCAAAGCCGTGCTGGCGGGCGCGGCGGCATTTTCCGGCCTGGTTTCCGCGGGGCTGGGTTGAGCCGTGGGGGCCGGGTTGCTCCTCGCCGGGTCAGGCTTGGGCTGGGCCGGGCCGGGATCGTTTTGCCCGGTGGCGGATTGGGATTGCGAGAGGCTGGCCTGCCAGGCGGTGTCATCCGGCTGGGCGGTGCTTTGGCTGGCGAGGGCGGCACCCGGCATGGCCGGGCTGAAGGCGGGCGCTGGGGTCATACCATTTCCTCCGTGGCGTTGATGGAAATGCGGCCCTCGGCGGCGAGCCGCAGCGCGGTGTCCACGATCTCGCTTTGCGCCGCCAGGGCGTTGGCGCGGCGGATGGGCGGCCCGCTGCTCAGCTCTTCCTTGAGTACCTCGGCCTGGCGCGCGGAGAGATTTTGGAAGAAGCGTTGCCGCAACTCCTCGTCCACCAGCCGCAGGGCCGGGGCCAGCTTGTGCGCCGGCGCCTCGCTGAGGAGAATTTGCAAGGACCGGTCTGGAAGCTTGCCGAGATCGATGAAGGTGAAAAGATTCTCTCGGATTTTCTCGGCGGTTTGCGCGTCGCGCTCGTTGATGGCGCCGAGAATGGTCTCCGACATCGCCGAGGGGAAATGATTGATGATATCGGCGGTCTGCTTGGCGCCGCCCAGATCGCCGAGCCGCCGCCCGCCCGGGCCGGTTTGCATCGCCAGCTCCTCCAGCATGTCGCGCAATTCCTTCACCACGCCGGGCGAGACGACATCCAGCGTGGAGAAACGGTAGAGCGCCTCCGCCGCCAGGGGTTCCGGCAGATAGGTGAGGAGATTGGCTCCCAGCTCGTGCGGGATATGCGCGAGCAGCACGGCGATGGTCTGAGGCCGTTCATTCATCATCTGCATCGCCAGGGTCCGCGCGTCGGTATTGGGCGGCAGGTGGAAATTCGACCGGCGGTCATGCCGGCGCAGCCTGTCGAGAATGTCCTTGGCGTTCTGCTCGCCCAAGGCTTTGACGAGGACGCGGTTGAGGAATTTCATGCCATCCTCGCCGAGGCCGGTAATGCCGAGATCAGCGGCGAAGGAGAGCATGATGTCCTCGCGGATTTGCGGCGTCACGCCCTTGAGGTTGGACATCGCGGTGGAGATGCGGTTGATGGAAACCTCGTCCATCTCCCGCAGCACGGCGGCGGCGGTCATCTCCCCCAGTTCGCGCAGCACCAGGGCCGCGCGCTCCGCGCCGGTCAACCCGGCCGGGGCCGGTAATTGCTTGGTTTCGTCAATCATTTTCTTCTGCCCAGCTTTGCAGCAGGCGCGCCACGCCCGGGATGTTCTCCGCCGCGTGCTCGGCGAGTTCCGAAAAATCCCGTGGCGGCGACACGGTGGGCAGCGGCCTCGGCTCAGGGGCCGGTATCGGGAGAATGGATTTGAGATTGAGATTGGCGAGGCGCCGCCCCGCCGGCAGGGCCAGCCCGAACAGCAAGGCGATGGCGGCCAGGACCTCGAGCAGCGCATGCGCCAGGGGCGTGGCCGCGGTGGCGAGCGGAGCGCCGCCGAAAGGCGAAACGGTTTTGCGGAACGGCGCCGCGAGCACGTTGACCGTGACATCCGGATAGGCGAAGGCGGCGGCGATGGCGGCCTTGATCTCGTCCAGCTTGATGCCGGGCGGCAGGGCCGCCTGGTTCAAGACCACCGAGACGGCGATGGATTTGACCGCCCAATCCGGCTTGGAGATGTCGCTCTGCACCTCGTCGGTGACGAAGCTCTGGTCCAGCTCGTTGCTCGTCTTGCTCGGCAGCGCCGGGGTGTTTTTGCCTTGGCCCGGTGGGGTTTGAGTCTGGCCCGGCGGCCCCTGGTTCTGGGTGGTCTGCGTGGCCTGGCTGGTTGGCACGGGCGGGGAGACGGCGGTGGTCTGCCCCGGCGGCTCGTTGGAGAGCGCGCCGGGAATGCCGATGGCCGCGTTGTCCGGACCGATCTGAGTGGATTGGCGGCTGCTGGAATGCTGGGTCAGATGCCCCGGCCCGTAGCTGATTTCATGAATCTGCGCCTTGGTGAAATCGATATTCGCGGAAACGTCGGTCTGGAAATTTCCCGCTCCCACCATCGGCATCAGCAACCCGGCGACGCGAGCGGCGGATTGAGCCTCGATCTGCGCGACGGTGGCGAATTGCAGGCCGCGATTCATCGCGCCGCCGGCCGGATAGACCGTGACGCCGGAGGTGGTGACGACCGTGACATCCGCCGCCGCCAGCCCCGGCACCGCCCCGGCCACCAGCCGCGCGATGGTCTCGCCTTGCGCGGCGGCCTGGGTCTGATCCGCGTCCAGCACCACCGAGGCGGCGGGCTTGGGCTGGTCCGCGAGAAAGGGCGTGGCGGCCGGCAAGGCGAGAAAGACCTGCGCCCCGCGTATGCCGTTCATCGCCTGAATGGATTGCTGAAGAGACAGTTCGAGCGCCTGCGTCGCCATCGCCGTCTGGGCGAGGTCGGAGGTGGTCATCGGCGCGTTTTCAAGCTGGCTCCAGGCCGTCTGGCTATCCGAGGCGGGGATCTGCGCCTCACCCAGTTGCAGACGCGCCTGGGCGAGTTGCGGGGCGGGGACGAGGATGACGTTGCCCGCCGCCTGAAGCCGGTAGGGAATGCCGAGTTTTTGCAGTTGCGCGATGACCTTGCCGCCATCAGCGGGGGCCAGACCCTGGCTGAGCACCGCGTAAGGCGGGCCGGACAGCTCGAGCCACAACGCCACGCCGAGCGAGGCCAGCACCACGACCCCCGCTACCCAGAGCAGCCTTGGCACCCGCCGCGCCCGCGCCGCGGTTTCCGCCAGAATATTCCGCCAGCTGGGCATGGCTCAGAACTGCATGTTCATCACCGCCTGATAGGCGGAGACGAGTTCGTTACGGACCGCCACGGTGGCGTTCCAGGCGACCTCCGCCCGGTCGCTCGCGACGAGGGCCTTGCCCAGAGTGGCGCCCGGCACGCCCGCCGCGTACCCCGCCTCGGCGCCGCTGGCGGCGGCCTGCGCCGTGCTCACGTTCTGCAAAGCCTGTGAAACCAGGCTGAGAAAATTGCCTGGCCCGGCGGCAGAGGAGGCGGCGGCGGGGGCGGGGAGAGCGGCCGGAACGCCCAGCGCCGCGATTGGAGAAATGGTTGGAATCATGAGTGTCCCTGTTGTGTTTGAAGCGTGACGGTCTGGCGGTTTGGCCGGCCAGAGCAGGCGCTACACGGCCCCTGCTCTTTCTCTGCAACCGAATCGGGGACCGGGGCCCGCGGGATTTTTTAACTGAATGCGGAAAACTTCGCTCATGGCGAACGAATAAACGTGGGATTCTAAACAATCGGTAAAATACGTGAGGAAAATATTTTGCGGTTATGATTAGCGGGGGAGCCGTGGCCCGGCTTAACGCCGGATCAATATTTACGCTTTATCCGGATGAAATCGCGATCTGGCCATAGGGAGCCCGTTATGCCGACCATACTTCTTCTCGACGATTCTCCGACGATGGTGATGAGCCTCTCGCAGATTCTCAAAAGCGCCGGTTATGAGGTGGAGGCCGGCGCGAATGGCCGCGAGGGGATCGTTAAGCTCACGGAGGGTCTGAAGCCCGCGGCCATTCTCACCGATCTCAACATGCCGGAGCTCGATGGCATCGGCTTCATCAAGGAAGCGCGGAAAATCCCCATCGCCCGGTACACGCCCATCATCGTCCTCACCACCGAATCGGGCGGCAGAAAGCGCGACGAGGCCCGCGCCGCCGGCGCCTCCGGCTGGCTGACCAAGCCGGCCGAGCCGAACCAGCTCCTCTCCGTGGTGAAGCAGCTTTGCCCGGTCAAATAAAATTTCTCATCTGCCGGAAAGAAAAACCGGCCGGGTGCGAATAAAAGCGAATCGTCCCCTTCTGTAATTTACTTATTTTTAATTTCAGCTGCGTATCTCTTGCCTAAGCCGCCGGGGCCTTCCGGCGAGACAGCCCGACCACCAAAGCGGCAGCCGCGGGGGGGCGGGCCGGACAGAGGATGAGCGCATGCAGATTGGGTTTCTCGATTTTTACGGCGGGGTGCTGAATGTCCGGCAGGAGAGGGCGGGCTTGATCGCCAACAACATCGCCAATGCCGACACGCCCAATTACAAAGCCATGGATATGCCCTTCGACGCGGCGCTGGCCGGCGCGCTTGGCGTGCAGACCGGAAATGACGGCCAGCCGCAATACAGGCAGGACGGCGTCGTGGGCCTGAACGGCAACGACGTCTCGCTGGATGGCGAACGCGTGGAGGCGGCGCAGAACGGCCAGCAGATCCAGGCCGCGACCGTGTTCCTGCGCCAGTCGACGGCGGATCTGATCACCGCCCTGCGGCCCAATCCCAGCGGCAACTGAGCGCGATCCGGCTGAAGGAGAGTGATATGAGCGCAGATGTTTTCTCGATCATTGGCAGCGCCCTGAACGCGCAGGACATGCGCATGGGCGCCATTTCCTCCAACCTCGCCAACGCCGCCGCCGTGGCGGCGCCGGGCCAGACGCCCTACCGCGCGCACGAGCTGGTGTTTCAGGCGGCGCCGGTGGAGGGCGGGGAGGGCGACACGAATATGGGCGTGCAGGTGATCGCGACGGTGCAGAGCAACGCGCCATCGCAGCGCCGGTACGACCCCGGCAACCCCTATGCGGACAGCACCGGCTATGTCACCGGCTCTAACGTTTCGACGGTGGATGAAATGGTGAACATGATCGACAGCTCCAATTCCTATTCCGCCTCGGTCGCCATGCTGCAACAGGCGAGCCGGATCGACCAGCAAATCATCAACAGCTTTCAGGTGACATGATGGCAAGCATTTCCAACGTCAGCGCCAGCGCGGCCGCCGCCGCGGCCTCCACCACGGCGGGCACCGGCGCGTCGAGCGGCGCCTCCGGACTCACCCAATCCGATTTTCTTCAGCTTTTGACCGCGCAGTTGAAATACCAGTCGCCGACATCCCCGGCCGATACGACCCAGATGGCGCAGGAATTCGCCTCCATCTCGACGGTGGACGGGATCAACACGCTCAATTCCCAGCTGAGCAGCATCGCCACCACCGCGAGCGCCGCCGAGATGGCGCAGGCCTCCGCGCTGGTGGGCAAGCAGGTGGCGGTGAGCGGCAACACGCTCACCCCCACGGCCAGCGGCAAGGCGGAGGGCGCGTTCAGCCTGGCCAGCCCCAGCGCCAGCACCAACGTGACGGTGCTGAACCCGAATGGCAGCATCGCCGATACGCTCAAACTCGGGCCGCTGGCCGCCGGGCAGCAGAGCTTCACCTGGAACGGCGGCACATCAGGCACCAATTACAGCTATCAAATCAACGCCGTGGATGCGAGCAACAATCAGATCGCCATCACGCCCTACACCGTTTTCAGCGTCGGCGGCGTCAACCTCACGGGCGCCACGCCCACGCTCAACATAAACGGGTCCTCCACACCGCTTCCCGTTTCCTCGGTTCAAACCGTTCTCGGAGCCTCCTCATGACATTGCAAACAGCCCTGTCCGGCCTGCTGGGCGCCCAAACCGGACTCAATACCGTCTCGAACGATCTCGCCAATGCCAGCACCACCGGCTTTAAAAGCCAGACGGCCTTGTTTGAGAGCGTGTTTCCGCAAAACGCGGTGAACGTTCCGGGGACCGGCACGGCGACGGAGGGAATTTCCTCGGACCTGACTCAAGGCAACCTGACCGCCACGGGAAATTCGCTGGACGCGGCCATACAGGGCGGCGGCTATTTCATCGTCTCGCATAACGGCACCCAGCAATACACGCGCGATGGCGCGTTCCAGTTGAGCACCACCGGCCAGTTGCAGACTTTGAACGGCGCCGCCGTGATGGGCTATGCCGGGGCGAACGGAGCGCCCGGCGGCACGCTCGGCCCCATCACCATCAATACCGGCGCGGTGGCAGCCAAGCCCAGCGCCAATCTCGGCGTCACGCTGAATCTCAATTCCGGCGATGCGCAAATTCCATCAACCGTAACATTCAACGCTGCGGACCCCACGACCTATAGCGAGAGCACCTCGGTCGTCACCTATGATTCGCTGGGCAACGCTAACCGCGTCCAGCTCTACCTCGCGCAATATCAGCCCGCCGTGGCGGGGGGCACGCCAAGCTGGACCGTGTACGCCCAGCCGGAACTCGCCAATGGCACGGCGGTGGGAGCCCCGCAAACCCTCACCACCCTCAACTTCACCACATCGGGCACGCTAAGCTCCGGCAGCCCGGCGACGCTGCCCGTGACCTGGGGGAACGGCGCCGCCAATTCCAACATCAATTTCAATTTCGGCGGCACCACGCTCTCCGCCCAGAACTTCGCGGTGGCGGGGTTGAGCAATGACGGCTACGCGCCGGGCAGCTATACCGGGCTCAGCATCGCCACGGATGGCTCGGTGCAGGCGACCTATTCCAACGGGCAGACGGTGAGCGCGGGCAAAATCGCCCTGGCCAATTTCATCAACCCCGAGGGGCTGGTGCCGGTCACCGGTAATCTGTACAGCGCGAGCAACACCTCTGGCGCGGCGCTGGTGAACACGCCCGGCAATGGCCTCGCCGGAACGCTGGCGGGCGGCGAGCTGGAAGCCTCCAACGCCTCGACCTCCGCTTTGCTGGTGTCGCTCATCCAGTACCAGCAGGCCTATCAGGCAAATACATCGGTCATTCAAACGGAGCAGCAGGATTCCCAGCGCCTGCTGCAAATCTAAGCCATGCAGGCGGCTTCGCTCTATACCGGCATGGCGGGGTTGCAGGCGATCACCGCCCAGATGCAAGCGGTGTCCAGCAACCTTTCCAACGCCCAGACGCCCGGCTACCAGGCGGTCCAGGCGGTGACGGCGGCGCAGTTCTACCAGGGCGGCAACGCGCCGCCCGGCGCCGACCCGGCGGCGGAGACGCTGGGGCCGGATGCCGCGCCGGGGCCGCTGAAACAAACCGGAGACCCGATGAATCTCGGCATTGGCGGCGATGCCTGGCTGGAAGTGCAAACCATGAGCGGGCCCGCGCTGACGCGCAATGGCTCCTTGAGCGTTTCCTCAACAGGTTTGCTGACGGATTCGGCTGGCAATCCGGTTTTGAACACCGACAACACGCCCATCAGCCTGCCGCAGCTGGCCAAGCTGGAAATCGGCTCCGATGGCACGGTCTCCGGCGTTGAAGCCTCCGACACCAGCGGCCGCGCCCGGGTTTTCGGGCGGATCGCCCTGGTCTCCGCGCCCCCGGCCAGCCTCTCCGCCCTGGGCGGCTCGCTGTATCAGGCCGCCGCCGGCACGCCTCTCACCCCGGCGCAAAACGCCTCGCTTCATCAGGGGTATCTGAATGAAAGCAATGTCGACCCGACCACGGCGATGATGCAGATGATCGATTGCAGCCGCTCTTACCAGATGCAGACAGAGCTTCTTAAAAACCAAAGCAGCACCTCGCAGGATTTGAACAGCCTGCTGGCGCAAGGCTGACGATGACAGCAAGAACGGGACCATGACATGAATCACGCCCTGGACACCATCGCCACCGGCCTCGCCGCGAGCCAGACCATGATGGATACGATCGCGGATAATCTTTCCAACGTGAACACCACCGGGTTCAAATCGGAGACGCCGGAGTTTCAGACCCTGCTCTATCAGGATGGCATTCAGCCGGGCGCGAATTCCACCGACCAGACGGTTTATCCCTCCGGGCTCGAGCTTGGCACCGGCGTCAAGGCCGCCTCGATCAAGGCGACGCTGACGCAGGGGACGCTGACCAGCACGGGCAATCCTCTCGATCTCGCCATCAACGGGTCGGGATATTTTCAGGTGATGCTGCCGAACGGGCAGACGGCCTATACCCGCGATGGCGCGTTCCAGCTCAACTCCACCGGCCAGCTCGTCACCTCCTCCGGCTATCAGGTCATTCCCGGCATCACCATCCCCAGCAATGCCAGCTCGGTGACGATCGGCACGGATGGCACCGTCTCGGTCACGCTGCCCGGCGCGTCCACCGCCTCGCAGATCGGGCAGATCCAGGTCGCGAGCTTCGTCAATCCGCAGGGGCTGCAACCGCTCGGGCAAAATCTCTACGCGGTCACCACCTCATCCGGCAACGCCATCGCCGGGGCGCCGCAAAGCAACGGCCTCGGCTCCGTCAATCAAGCCTATCTCGAATCCTCCAACGTGGATGTTGTGCAATCCATGGTGAACATGATCTCGGCGGAGCGGGCCTATCAGCTCGGCACGCAGGTGGCCAGCGCCATTGACAACCAGCTCAACTATCTGGCGCAGGCCGCCGCCGGCGCATGAAAAGGCTATTGCCCATTCTGGCCCTGGCCGGCTGCCAGACGGTGGCGGCGCCCCCGCCCACGCTGGTCAAGCCCGCGGAGTTTCCGGTGACGGTCGAGTCCCGGGCATCCGCCGAGAATGGTTCCGTCTTTCCCGCCTCGTCTTCCGGCTCCATCTACGCGCCGCGCCGCGATTGGCGGGTGGGTGATCTCGTCACCATCGACATCGTCACCAGCAGCGCCGCCAGCAACATCGATAACGCCGCCCTCAAGCGAACCGGGACGATCAACGACAGCATGACGAGTTTCATGGGCGTGCCGATGAGTTTCGGCCATATCAATGGCGGCAGCCTCGCGCCGGAGATCGGCGCGACCTCCGACCAGGAATATGCCGGGGCGGGCTCGGCCACGGCCGCCAATAACATCACCGGCCAGGTGGAGGCGGTGGTGACCAATGTGGACGCCAACGGCATCCTCGGCCTCGAGGGCCGCACCAATGTCAACATCAACGGCAATGTCGTCTCCATCGTGGTGACGGGTTATGCCAGCCCGGACGACATCGCCGCCAACACCACGATCAGCTCGAACCAGGTGGCGGATATGAACGTACAATATGTCGGCGTCGGCCCCATGAACGGGGCGCATCAATTGCCCTGGCTGCAACGCGTCCTCAACAAGCTGGCGCCGTTCTGATGCGCAGGCGAAATTTCACCGTGCTTTGCCTTTTTCTAACGCTCGGCCTCGCGCCGAGCGCGGAGGCGGACAGCACGACCGTCGGCCAGCTCGTTTCGGTGGCGGGCGCGCCCAGCAACCAGCTCTATGGCTACGGGCTGGTGGTGGGGCTGCCTGGCACGGGCGACCAGACGACGCAGGTGCCTTACACCCAGCAATCCATCCTCAACATGCTGCGCAACATGGGCGTCGCCCTTTCCAATGTCACCACCATGCAGCCTTACGATGTCGCCTCGGTGATGGTGACGGCGGAGATTCCCGCCTTCGCCCATGCCGGGCAGCATGTGGATGTCACCGTTTCCGCCATCGGCAACGCCACCTCTTTGGCCGGGGGCGTGCTGCTGCCCACGCCGTTGCGCGGCGGCAATGGCGCGGTTTATGGCCAGGCGCAGGGTCCGCTGCTGGTGAGCGGCTTCGCCGCCAGCGCGGGCGGCACCTCCTCCAGCGTCAACGTGCCCACGGTCGGCTCGCTGCCGGGGGGCGCCATTCTCGCCAATACCATCCCCGCCAGTTTCAGCGTCAATGGCAGTTCGGCGCTGCTGCTCAACCAGCCGAGTTATGAAACCGCCCAGCAGATCGCCGATGTCATCAACGCCGCCTATGGCGGCGGCGCGGCCAGCGCCATCTCGCCCGGCGAGGTGGATGTGGACGCGCAAGGCCGCGACCCCATGCGCTTCATGTCCGATGTCCTTTCCTTGCCGATCACGCCGCGCGGCCAGGCGCCCACCATCGTCGTGGACGCGCAGAGCGGCACCATCGTGATGAATGCGGGCGTCACGCTCGGGCCCGCCGTGGTCAGCCATGGCGATCTCACGGTCAATATCCAGACCCAGAACGCGGTCAGCCAGCCCGGACCGTTCTCCAACGGCGTCACGGTGGGCGTGCAGAACACGGTGGTGAGCGCCAAGCAAGGCAAGGCGCAGGTGATCAGCCTGCCCCGCGCCGCCACCTTGCAGGATGTGGCGGCGGCGCTGAACGCCGTGGGCGCCACGCCCCAGGATCTCATCGCCATCATCCAGGCCCTGAAACAGGCCGGGGCGATCAATGGCGCGATCAAGGTGATATGATGATCATCGGCCATTCCACCCAAAGCGCGGCGGCGGCGCGGCCGGGGCTGAAGGACACGCTCGAGCACCTCACCGGCACTTTATGGTATGAGATGCTCTCCGCCCTCAATGAAACCGGCATGGATTCCAGCACGCTGGGCGCTGGCGGCGGCAATTTTCAAAGCATGTTCCTGTGGGACATTTCCCAGAACGATTTCGCCAAATACGATACGGGGCTGATCAGCGCGGCCATGCGCCAGGTGGGCGGGCAAGGGGCGCCGGCCCCGGCGCCGCCCCCCACCTCGACCGCCGCCGCCCTGGCGATGAGCCCTGGCGGCGCGGGCGGGGCTGAGCCCGGCTCTTCCCCCGCCCCCCCGTCCGCACCCGCGCCGGATCTCGTGACCCAGGCGACGAATTTCGCCAAATCCGTCTGGCCGAAAATCACGGCGGCGGCCTCGGCTTTGGGGGTGCCCGCCGTGGCGGTGCTGGCGCAAACCGCGCTGGAGACGGGGTGGGGAGCGGCCGCGCCCGGCAATAACCTCTTCGGCATCAAAGCCAGCGGCGGTGAAACCGGCACCGCCCGCGCCACGCATGAAATGGTGGATGGCGTGCTGACTCCGCAATATGCGAGTTTCCGCGATTATGGTGATGCTGGGGACAGCATCGCCGATTATGTCAGCCTCATTCAAAACGCCTACCAGAACGCGGCGGGGCAGGGCAGCGTGGCCGGGTTCGCCCAGGCCTTGCAGGCCGGCGGCTACGCCACCGACCAGAACTATGCGGCAAAAATCGTGAAAATCGCCCAATCGCCGGTCATGGCTGCGGTGTTGCAGGCCATCGGCGCCAATCCTGACAGCGGAGTCCTTCCATGAGTGGTATCGCCAGCGCCATGAGCAATGCGCTTTCCGGCCTCGAATTGTTCGAGGCGGGCATTTCGACCGTCTCCAACAACCTCGCCAACGCCAATACCGATGGCTACGCGGTGGAAAGCGTGAACGCCCAGACCCAGGGGAACGGAGCCGGGGTGCAGCCCGCGCAGATCGTGCGGGCCGCGTCCGGCTTCGCGGCGGCGCAGCTGCGCACCGCCAATTCCGCCAACGCGGCGGCCTCCTCCATGTCCAGCTCGCTCACCGCCATCTCCAACGCGCTGATGAATAACGGCGACGTGCAAAGCGCCATCAACCAGTTCTTCTCCGATGTCAGCACGCTCGCTTCCGAGCCGGCCAGCGCTGCCCAGCGCCAGACCGTCTTGTCCGACGCGCAAAGTGTCACGACCTCGTTTCACTCCGCCGCCGTCAGCCTGAATGGCACGGTCGCCGGGGCGCAGGAGGAGCTCTCGGCGGGTATTCCCTCCGCCAATAATCTTCTGAACCAGCTTTCCGTCATCAATGCGAGCCTGACGCGCACGCCGAATAATCCGAGCCTGCTCGACCAGCAGCAGGCGGCCTTGAACACGCTTTCACAATATCTGCCTGTGCATGTCATCACCCAGGGCGATGGCAGCGTGGTGGTCGCCTGCGGGGGCACCGTGCTGCTCGACCAGAGCGGTTCCCAGGCGCTCAGCCTCGCCAAAAATGGCGGCAGGACGCAGATCGTCGTGGGCAAGGACCAAACCCCGGTGTCGCTCGGGGACGGGGACGGCTCGCTGGGCGGGGCGCTCGGGGCCGCCGCCGCCGGCAACCAGGCGCTGCAGGCGCTGGGCGGGCTGGCGGCGGTGTTCGCCGCCCAGGTCAACACCGCTCAGGCGCAAGGGCTGGATGCGAGCGGGGCGAACGGCGGCCCGCTTTTCTCCGTGCCGGGGCCGCAGGTGACGGCTGACAGCGCCAATACGGGCAGCGCCGTCATCACCGCCAGCCTCGCCAACGCCGCCGCCCTGCCGGCCAGCGGCGGTCCCTTCACGCTTGCCTATAATAGCGGCGCCTGGACCGCGACGGACCAGGCCAGCGGCCAGAGCTACAATGTCACCGGCGTTCCCCCCAGCTTCGCCGGCCTCGCCCTGAGCATCAGCGGCAGCGCCAATAACGGAGATCGTTTCGTGGTCGATCCAGCACCCGCGGCGGCCAGCGGCATCGCCGTGGTGGCGACCTCCTCCAACGCCATCGCCGCGGCGGACCCCTATGTCGCCACTCCAGGCGTGCTGCAAAGCGACGGGTCCTTTCACAACGCCAATGCGGGCAATCTCACCGCGGGCCGGGACAATGTCGTCACCACCCCCGCCACCGGCGCGGCGGTGGTGCCCGCCAGTTATTTCGGCCAGAGCCTGCAACTTAACTTCACCTCCGCCACCGCCTACACGGTCAGTACCGTGGCCGCCCCCGGCACCCCCATCGCCAGCGGCACGCTCGCGGGCAATGGCGGCGCGGTCGCCATTGCCTATCCCGCCGGGGCCGCCAGCGGCCAATACTGGCAATTGCCCATCACCGGCACCCCCGCCGCCGGCGATACGCTCAGCCTCACCCCCGGCGGCATCTCCAGCGGCAGCAACGCGCAGCGCATGGCGGCGCTATGGACAGCCTCCGGCACCGCCAGCGCGGGCACGCTGGAGCAGGGGTTTCTCGGCCTTTCCACCAGTCTCGGCGCCAATGCGGCCTCGGCCCAGCAGCTCGCCAGCGCCACCGCCTCTCAGGTGACGACGGCGACCAACAACCTCTCCACCGTGGCGGGGGTGAATACCGACCAGCAGGCGGTGGTGCTCACCAATTACGAGCAAGCCTATCAGGCCGCGGCCCAGGCGATTAGCGCCGCGCACACCATGTTCGAATCCCTGCTGAGCGCGGTCTGAGCGATGAAAAAAATCCTGTTCGCGGTGCTGGGCGTCGTCGTAATTCTCGGTGGGGCGGGCGGCACCTGGGCCTATCTGCGTTTCCATTCCCTGGCCAAGAGCGAGCCGGCGCCGCCCAAACCCATTTATTTCGCCCATCTCGACAATCTCGTGGTTAGCGTGCCGGCGGATTCCACCGGCCAATCCGGCCAGGCCTATGTGCAGTTCAGCGTCGAGTTCGCCAGCACGGACCCGGAGGCGGTCGCCGCCTTCACCAACCTCCAGCCCATCATCACCGCGCAGGTGATCAACTTATTGATGTCGCAAAACGCGGCGCAGCTGATGAACCCGGCCGCCCATACCGCCCTGGCCAAAAACTGCCTCGACATCGCCAATGGCGTTCTCAACAAATCGGCGGCCTATTCACCGCCGAACCCGTTTTCCGCCGCCTATATCACCAACATCGTGCAACAGGATTGAACTCTTGAACCCGGAAACAATTTCCGGCGCAGCGTCCACCATTGCCTCCTGTCTCGCCATTCTCGCCTTGCTGGCCGGCCTCGCCTTTCTGGCGCGGCGGCTGCGCGGGCGGGTGCCGGGGCTCGCGGCGGGCGGCAAGGCGCCCGGCAAAAGGCCGATCTCCATTTTATCCGCGCGCGGCCTGGGCGGCCAGCAAAGCCTCGTCATTGCCGAGGCGGGCGGCCAGGTTTTTCTGCTGGGGGTGGGGCGCGGCGGCATCACTTTGCTGTCCCGGCTGGACGCGCATGACTAGGCCGGTCCTCTTGGCGTTGGGCGGGCTCGCCCTCGCCGCGCTGCCCGGCCTCGCCCTGGCGGCGGAGCCGGCGGGCCTCACCATCGTCAATACCCTCGCGGCCAATGGCGGCGAGGCCTATTCGCTCAACGTCCAGAGCCTGCTGGTCATCACCGCGCTCGCCTTTCTGCCAGGCCTCATCCTGCTGATGACCAGCTTCACCCGCATCATCATCGTGCTCTCCGTGCTGCGCCAGGCGCTCGGCTTGCAGACCACCCCGCCCAATATGGTGCTGGCGGCGCTGGCGCTGGCGCTTTCGGTCTTCGTCATGCGCGGCGTCATCCAGCAGGAGCAGAGCCAGGCCATCCAGCCCTATCTCGCCGGGCAGATCAGCTTTTCTCAGGCCATCGCCGCCGCCGAGCCGCCGGAACGCGCCTTCATGCTCGCGCAAACCCGCAGGGAGCCGCTTCATCTCTTCGTCGATCTTTCCGGCCAGGCCTATCCGGACACCGCGCATGTCCCCTTCACCGTGCTGGTGCCCGCCTTCGCCACCTCGGAATTGGAGACCGCCTTTCAGATCGGTTTTCTGATCTACATTCCCTTCGTGCTGATCGACCTTGCCGTCGCCTCCATCCTGATGTCGCTCGGCATGATCATGGTGTCGCCGACCCTAATCTCCCTGCCGCTGAAATTGCTGATGTTCGTCTCCATCCATGGCTGGGTGCTGGTGCTCGGCACGCTCGCCAACAGTTTCAGATAATGCCGCTTTATCTCAAGCTCCTGCAGGAGGCGTTTTCCACCGGGCTGGGAGCTGTCTGGCCCTGCATCGCCCTTTTGCTGCTCACCGGGTTCGTCACCTCCTTCATCCAGGCGGTTTTGCAGATCGAGGACGCCACCTTCGCCCTTCTGCCCAAAACCCTGGTCATGATCCTCATCGCGCTGTTTGGCGGTTTCGGCGCGCTCGGCGTCTTCGAGGGGCTGGCGCGGGATTTCATCACCCACGCGCCTGAACTGGTGCGCCGCGCATGGTATTAGACGAGCAGACCGTCATGCTGTGGCTGGGCCGGTTTCTCTGGCCCTTCCTGCGCATCACCGGCCTGTTTCTCGCCGCCCCGTTTTACGGCTCATCGCTCATTCCCAATATGGTCAAGGCGATGCTGGCGGCGGGGCTGGCCCTGGCCCTGGCGTTGTGGCTGCCGGAATTGCCGCCCTATCCCGCCGACCCGCTCAGCGCCATTTTCACCGGGTTCGAGCAGATCGCCTATGGCGCGGCGCTCGGCATGACGATGCAGATCGTCACCGCCGCCATCTCCGGGGCGGGGGAGATCATGGGGCAGGCCATGGGCCTCTCCTTCGCGGAGATGCAGTTCCGCGACGCGCCGGGTGGCTCGGTGATGGCCGATCTCATGCTCTGGGCCGGGCTGCTGGGCTTCATGGCGGCGGGCGGTCCGCTCTGGCTGTTCGCGGCGGTGGCCCGCTCCTTCGCCCATGGCGCGGGCATCGCGCCCATTTCCAGCCTGGCCAGCCTCGCCGGGCTGGGCGCCACCCTCCTCAGCGCCGCCGTGCTGCTGGCGCTGCCCGTGCTGATGGTCACGCTCTGCGTCAATCTCATCGTCGGCCTCACCACCGTGTTCGCGCCCAGCCTCAATCTGCTTTCCGTCGGCTTCCCCTTGCTCATCCTCGCCGGGCTGTGGATGTTTCTGCCCACCATTCCCGCCATCGGCCATGTGGCCTTGCACCTCACCGGCCAATGCGCCCAGGCGCTGGGCGCGATGCTGCCGCATGGCTGAGGGCGCTGGCGAAAAGAAGCACGCCCCCACCGAGCGCCGCCTGCGCGAGGCGGCGGCGCGGGGGGATGTCCGCCGCTCGCAGGATTTGCCCAAGGCCGCCGCCATCATCCTGTTCATGATCATGGCGCTGGCCATGGCGGCGGCGCTGGGGGTCAAGCTAATGGCGCTGCTGGCCGCCTGCCTCGGCGCGGCGGGGACCGCGCCCGCCGCCGCCGCCGCCGGCTGGGCGGGGAATTTCTTCGCCCTGGTGTTTCCGGTGCTGGGTCTTCTGGCCGCGGTGGCGCTGGCGGGCAGCCTCGTCTCGGGCGGCTGGGTGTTCGCGCTTAGCCTATTGCAGCCCGACTTCAGCAAGCTGATGCCGCAATCCGGCCTCGGCCAGATCTTCTCCGGCGGCGGTTTCAGCGAGCATGGCAAATCCCTGCTGAAAATCCTCGTCATCGGCGGGGCGGGATATTTCGCCATCCTGGCCTGGGGGGACTCCTACACCGCGCTCGCCTGGCTGCCGGCGCCGGTGCCAGGGGCGGCGCTGGGCCTGGTGCTGCGCAGCCTCGCCGCCACCTGCCTCGTATTGGCCGCGCTGGCGGGGGGAGATCTCGCCTTGCAGCTCTGGCTGCACCGGCGCAAGCACCGCATGTCCGACGCCGAGATGCGCGAGGAGATGAAGGACGTGGCGGGCAACCCGCATGTTAAATCCCGCCAGCGCGCCATGGCCCGCAAGCTCGCCCGCGCCCGGCAGATGCGCCGCATTCCGGAGGCGAGCGTGGTCGTCACCAACCCCACCCATTACGCATGCGCCATACGCTACCGGCGCGGGGCGGACCGGGCGCCGCTGCTGCTCGCCAAGGGGGCGGGGCCGCAGGCGGAGGAGATCATCGCCCGCGCGCGGGGAATGGGCGTTCCGGTCGTGCAATCGCCGCCGCTGGCCCGCGCCGTCTACCGCCATGTGGAGCCGGATGAATACGTGCCGGTGGCGCTCTACCGCGCCTGCGCCGAGGTGCTGGCCTATGTGTGGCGGTTGCAGCATTGGCGCGCCCAGGGCGGGGCGCGGCCGCAACCGCCCCGCCCGCAGGAGGGGGAGTTTCATCTCTCGCGCTGGGCCGGCGGGTGAGCCGGGGCAGGGCGGTTATTTCACCAGCATGCGGAAGCCGACCACCGCCAGAATGAGCCCCAGGCAGGTTTTCAGCACCGTCTCGCGCGCGTAGCGGGCGGCGAGGCTGCCGAGGATGATGCCGGGAATTGAGCCGACCAGCAGGTCCTTGAGCAGGTTGAAATTGATCGTCCCCAGCATCCAATGCCCCATTCCGGCGAGCAAGGTGAGGGGCACGGCGTGGGCGATATCGGTGCCGACGATACGCACCAGCGGTAGGCGGGGATAGAGAATGATGAGCGCGATGGTCCCCAGCGCCCCCGCCCCCACCGAGGAGAGCGAGACCAGCACGCCGAGGATGAAACCGGTGATGATGGTGAGCCGCACGTATTCCCGCTTCTCGAATTCAGGATGGCGGCGGGAGATGGCCCGCACGATCCGGGCTTTGAACAGCAGGCAGACAGCGCTGATCAGCAGCGCCACGCCGAGCGTGTAGGAAATGGCGCTGGTCACGCTTTTATTGGCGACACCGAAATAGGCGATCGCCCCCAGGCAGACCAGCGTCGCGGGCACCGAGCCCATCGCCAGCCGGCCCACTATGCCCCAATCCACGGTCTTGCCGGTGCTGTGCATGGCGGTGCCGACGCTTTTGGTCACGCAGGCAAAGAGCAGATCCGTGCCGACCGCCGTGGTGGGATGAAAGCCAAAAAGCAGGACAAGAAGCGGGGTCATCAACGACCCGCCGCCCACCCCGGTCAGTCCGACCAGGACCCCCACCAGCGCTCCGGAAACCGCATAGGCGGGGTTGAAGATAAAATGTCCTACTTCAGTCATGGGTTTACATGACATAACGGCGCGGCGTTTGGCAATCAATTCTCCGTTAACGGATTGCCGACAACCCCGGCTACTCCCGCGCGGGCATGGCGCAGTCCCGCAACAGGGCGGCGGCCGTATCCTCCCAGCGCGGCGGCTCGAATTCCGCGGCGATCCGCGCCGCCGCCGCGCGGACGAGCTCCGGCTGCTCGATCCAGCGGCGGATGGCGGCCTCGGCCTCGGTGAGATCGTCCGGGTCGAAATAGGCGCAATACGGCCCCCCGGCCTCCGGGATGGCGGAGCTGTTGGAGGCGATCACCGGCTTGCCGAAGCAGAGCGACTCCGTCACCGGCAGGCCCCAGCCTTCATAGAGGGAGGGGTAGAGGGTGAAGAGGCAATGCTGGTATAGCGCGGCCAGCTGGGTTTCGGTCGGCTGGTCGATGAACAGGATCTTGCCGCCGAGATAGGCGGCGTTCTCCAATTGCTGCATCAAATCGCTGGTCAGCCAGCCCGCCTTGCCCGCGAAGACCAGCACCGGCACCTCGCCCGCCGGGGGGGCGTTGAGCAAATGCCGCCAGACCCGCAACATGCCGCCATGATTTTTGCGCGCCTCGATGGTCCCCACCATCAGCACGAAGGGCTGGGCGAGCGGGCGCGGCTGCGGCGGCACGGCGCTCCGCCCCTGGCCGCCGGGGGGAAGCTGGGTGACATCCGGCACGCGCCGGTTGCGGCGGGTGAGACAAAATTCCAAATCCTTGAGCGTATGGCGGGAGATGGCGAAAACCCGCTCGGCGCGCGGCACCGTCTCGTCCAGCCAGAGGGAGAAATCCACGCCCATGGAACGGGTGCACCATTCCGGGAATAGATCGGGGATCATGTCATGGGCGAACAGGCCGAGACGGACGCCATTGCCCGCCAGATAATTGAGAAAGCCGGGCGCGTAAGGGCGCTCCCAGGAGGCGCCGAGATGGATGAGCCAGTCTACGGAAGCAGGGTTGACGACCACCCCGCTCGCCGCCGCCGGGATGGCGGCGGGAATAGGGCCTGCGGCGGCCCGGCGCGGGCGCGTCCGGCGCCAGGCGGCGCGGAGTAGCGCGCGCAGAGCCCGCGCCGCGTTGACGCTTGCGCGGTAGAGATCTCCCAATGGCTCGCGGTAATGGGGTGGCAGGCGCCGGGCCGCGGCGAAGATCCGCGTGCGGCTCAGCGGCGGCAGGGGCGGAGGCGCGGCGATGATCTGCTGGGCGGGGGGCAGCGCCTCGGCGGCGGCGCGGATCGCCGCCTCGAACCCGGCGAAATCCACCTCCAGCAGACGCGTTCCGGCATCGTTACGGCGGCAAAACCCCACGCCGCCCGGCTCCGCCAGCCGGTGGGCGGCGGCGCAAACCTCGAAGCTGAGGCGCTGAATGCCGGTGGGCCGTTTGGCGTATTGAAAAAAGCGAATCAGATCCTCGACGTCGAACCAAACGGTCATTCCCATATATCCAGCTATTTCCTCTCATTTAATGCGGCCCCGGCCCGGCCGCCATGGGGGCGAGGCTGATTGCGCGCCGCCGCCCCGCTGGTTAATTCTGGCGGTCATGCACCCCACTCCCGCTTCCGCGCGCCCCGCCCGCGCGGTCCGCCTGCCGGATTTACGCCGCCTCGGCCTCATGGCCGTGCTGGGCTTCTCCTCCGGCCTGCCCTGGGCGCTCTCCGGCCCCACCTTGCGGCTCTGGATGGCCAGCGAGCACGTGGCGCTGGGGCTGATCGGGCTGACGGCGAATATCGGCCTCGCCTATTTGCTCAAATTCCTCTGGGCGCCGTTTTTTGATGAGGCGCGCCCGCCATTTCTGGGCCGCAGGCGGGGCTGGCTCATCGCGGTGCAGCTCGTTTTGGCTGCCGCCATCGCGGCGCTCGCCATCAGCGACCCCGCCCGCCATGTCTGGCTCACCCTCGGCCTTGGCGCGCTGGTCGCCTTCTGCTCGGCCAGCCAGGACATCATCATCGACGCGTGGCGCATCGAGAGTTTCGCGCCCCGGCTGCAAGGCGCGGCGCTGGCCTGCGAGGTCTGGGGCTGGCGGGTGGCCTTTCTCGTCTCCAATGCCGGGGTCATCGCCCTTTCTGTGAAAACGGGCTGGCATGTCGCGGTGGGGCTGATGGCCGTTCTCGCTTTGCTGGGGCCGCTGGCGGCGCTGCTGGCGCCGGAGCCGGCGGTGATCCGCGCGCCGCACCCCGCCGGCATCGCGGCGCGCTTCGCGCAAGCGGTGCGCGAGCCTTTGCAGGAGTTCCTCACCCGCCGGGGCGCTTTGGTCATCATCGCCTTTATCGTCCTGTTCCGGCTGGGGGGCGCGCTGGGCGCCACCATGCTGGGGCCGTATTATCTTTCGCTTGGCTTCAACCGGGGGGCCATCGCGGTGGCGAGCGGCCCTATCGCCCTGTTCTGCGGCCTTGCGGGAACGGGGCTCGGCGCGGTGCTGGTCATGCGCGCCGGGGTGGGACGGGCGCTGCTCTTCACCGCCCTGCTGCAAATGGCGGCGCTCTGCCTTTACCCGCTGCTGGGCCTGTTTCCGCATCTGCCGCATATCCTCATGATCATCGCGGCGGTGGAAGCCTTCACCGACGCCTTCTCCGACACGGCCTTTCTCACCTATCTCTCCGGTCTCTGCCATAAGGAACACACCGCCACCCAATACGCGCTGCTGTCCTCGCTGGCGCCGCTCGCTTTGCATACCGTTGCCGGCGTCTCGGGCTTTCTCGCCGCCTGGGCCGGGTTCATCCACTTCTTCACGCTGGCGGCGGCGGCGGCGCTGCCGGGGGTGGCTCTGCTGGCGGTGATTCTGCGCCGCTACCCCCCGGCGGAGCGGCCGAAACCAGCTATTTTATGAAAGCGCGAGAAAATACGTGACCGGGGGAAATTAAGATGCGTGGCGGGCCGCGACCGATAGTGATGAGCACTATGTTACGTTATTGCGCTATGACGAACCAGTGCAAAGTCTACGAAAGCCACTCCACCGGCACGTTCAATGCCTCTGCGAGCTTTGCGATCGTCTCAGGGGTTCCCGTGCGGCGTCCACTTTCAAGATCGGACAGATAGCCCTGACCGATACCCGTTTTGAACGCCAAATGCAGTTGCGTTTTGTCGCGCCACTCCCGAATGGCTTTCAGCCGACTGTCGCCTCGAAGAATTGCAGCACTAACTTCCGGCGGCAGTACGTCACCGCCGGCCAATTCGGCCTTCCGAGCATCATAGATAGCGACGTCATCGGCATCTTCTGCCTCATGATCGGCGCGTTCGAGGAGCGCCTCATATTCGGCCCGGGGCAACACGACGAGTTCTTCGCCGCTGGGACTACGAATGATCTGTGGCGCACCCATGGTCTTAACTCCTCCTGTAAGTCGTAGTGGCTCGGCGGCCGATGTAGATCGCCAAGATCGTGGTCGCATCCTCATCGAAGATCACCCGATAACTGCCGATGCGAAGTCGGAAGCCGTCACGGCCCTGAAGGGCCTTCACGTCGCCTTGTCCCGTCATCGCATAGCGGTGAAGCCCGGATTCCACCTGCTTGCGGGCATCTCGGGTAAAAGCATCGAGATCCTTGGCGGCGCTCAGCGTCAGGATAATCGTCTTCATGTGCGATAATATCGCTCACACCATGGCGACGTCAAGCGATATTATCGCGCAGCGGTCAGCCAAATTCTTCAATATCGTCGTAACCAGGGCCAGTATCGGCCAACGTAGCGTTCGGCAGCGAAAGTTTGGCGGGCCACGCCCGATAGTGATGAGCACTACGTTTACGCTGTAGCCCTACGATAAATGGTTTTCCTGCGCCATTTTTCTGCCGGCAAGTACGTCCGGCGTAGGATCAATACGAATGCAGGTTCTCTAGCCGGAGGTGGCGGGCGCAATTTCGGCCAAGTCAACGTCAAGCTGTTCCCTCAGCTCACGTAAGCCTTGCGGCGTGACCTGAACAGCGCGAGAGGTTTTAGAACGGCGCAGCCAGCCCTTCGCGCACAACAAGCTAAGAAACTGCACACCGAGCGGGCCGGCCAGATGATGTTGCCGCTCTGTCCAGTCGAGGCATTGTCGAGCAAACCCGCGGCGGGTCGGCTTGATCTTCGTCACATCCAGCCCCATGCGCCCGAACCACTCCGCGCCGGCTGGCGTGACCTCGAATTGCTTGTCTGCTACCGGGATGATGAAGCCCCGCTCCTGAAGTCCGCGTGCCACGCCGACGCCGACGCGGCCGGCCAAGTGGTCATAGCAGCAGCGTGCGAACTGAAGTTTCTGCGCGTCGCGCGTCAGCGGCTTTCTGCGCACCGCCTCCAAAGGACCAATCGACGCGAGGTTTTCGAGCGCCTGGGCCACATGCGGGCCGGCCAGCCGGTAATAGCGATGCCGGCCCTCCGTCTCGACGGTCAGCAATCCACCGGCGAGCAGCTTGCCAAGGTGGGAACTAGCCGTCTGGGCGGTTACACTAGCCGCATAGGCCAATTCTCCAGCAGGACGGGCGCGGCCATCTGTCAACGCCATGAGAATGGCCGCACGGGCTGGGTCGGCGATCAGGGATGCGGCGGACGCGACGTTCGGCTGCGGATTCATGGCTCGACCTCCAATGATGCCCCACGTTAGCACAAAGTCCGTCCGTATGTTTCGATACGTGTCGAAGCATCCAGCAGCGTCATTCGTCTATGCCTTGGGGCATCAAATGATGCGGGACGGAACGATGACCAAGGGCGTCGAAGCCGAAGTTTCTCAAAGCGATCTACTACAGCGTCGCGTGCTGGCCGCGACAAGCATCAGCTATATCGTTGTCATCCTCGACACCTCGATCGTGAATGTCGCCCTGGAACGTATTGCCGGAGCGCTTTCTACGGATATTGCCGGCCTGCAATGGGTGGTGAACGCCTATACGCTGTCCTTTGCCAGCCTGCTCCTGACGGGCGGGACGCTGGGCGATCGGTAGGGCGCACGCAACATCTATCTGGCTGGCCTAGCGGTGTTTACGCTGGCCTCCGCCCTCTGCGGCATCGCGCCAATCCTTGGCGTCCTGACGGCCGCGCGCGTCTTGCAGGGGATCGGCGCGGCAATGCTGGTGCCGTGCTCTCTGACGCTGCTCAACCACGCCTATCCCGATCCAGGTGAACGCGCGGGGGCAATTGGTGTATGGGCGGGCTGCGGCGGGGCTGCACTTGCTGCCGGTCCCTTGGTCGGCGGCGTTCTGATCGGCTGGCTCGGATGGCGCAGCATCTTCCTGGCGAACGTGCCGATCGGGTTGATCGGCCTCTGGATGACGTGGCGTATCAACGACAGCCGGAAGGCTGGCAACCCGCGCCATCTGGACCTTTCGGGTCAGCTTTCCGCGATCCTCGCACTCGGAACGCTGGTTGCCGCTCTCATTGAAGAGCCGTCGCTCGGATGGCGCTCGCCAATGGTGCTGACCGGGGCCGCTATCAGCATTACCGCGTGGATCGCTTTTCTGACAATCGAGGCGCGGCGAGCGCAGCCGATGCTGCCGCTCTCCTTCTTCAGGAACGGCACGTTCTCGGGCGCGGCAGTCGTCGCAATGGCGACGACGCTGACCTTCTTCGGGTTGATCTTCGTTCTCAGCCTCTACTTTCAGCAGGTGCGGGGTTATTCCCCGCTGCGCACAGGCCTTGCGTTCCTGCCGCTGACGGCCGTGGTGACGGCGGGCAACATGGTGTCCGGCCGCTGGGCCAAGGCGCGCGGTTTCCGCTGGCCCGTGCTCGCAGGCCTCGGCTGCTCCATCATCGGCTTCCTGGGGATGCTGCCCTCAACGCTGTCATTCCTCGCGGCCTTGGTCTGGTGGTTTGCCGTGACTCGAATGTCGCGCATCAAATGAAATCCGCAAATACGCGATTGAAACCGAAGCGTTGGGGCGGAGCAGGCCGGTGCGCGGCGTTGCCGCGCGATGGCGGGCAGCGCTGCGATATGTGGGGTCTCCGCGCCGCCCGCCATCGGTCACGCTTCATCGTGCTGGTCTCGCGCAGCGGGAAGATTCATGCTGACATGCACGGCCTCGAACGCTTCTTCCCCCTTCGCGGCCTAGAGCGCCCGCGCATGTTCGCCCCGATCGCTCTGGAGCTTGTCGGCCATCCAGAGCAACGCGCCGTAGAGCATCATGCGGTCGTCGCCGGTCAGTTCCATGATGCCCGCCTTGACGACGAGTCCGCCGAGTTCGATCAAGTGCCGCGTCCGCTTGCGGCGCTCGACCTGCCAAGCGCGCATGTCATGCCGCGCCCGCGCTGCCTGATGTCGATTGCGTGCTGCCCGGTTGCGTTTGAGCGCCGCCAGCGTCGCGGTCTGGCGATGGCGCAGATCGCCGTGACCGTCCCTGAAAGAACGCAGCCCCGCGCTTGGCCCATGCCTCCCTCTTTCCGGCATCGGTGGTTTCGGCCAGCACGATCAGCGCGCCTGCCAGTTCGTCGGCGCTGAGGGCGTCGGCGCTGGTCGCAATGACCAGCTCGCCAAGCTGCTGCACCTTGCGGGCTTTTAGGTCTCGCGCCTTGTCTCCGAGCGATTGCAGTTCCGCGTCGAAGTCCCGTGGCTTGCGCATCATATCCTCCATAAGCTGTCGATGGAGTGATGATAATTGAGCCCCAGTCGAAATGCTGTAAGGTTGCCGGGACGGGCTGAAACGCTGCGGGCCGTCCCGAGAAATTAGTTTCGATGGCGCGCTTATACGTCGTTCTGACGTGCGCTTGAGAGCAGTAAATGGATGATCGCTATGGCGATCTACCATTTCAGCGTGAAAGTCATCGGTCGTGCGTCGGGCCGCAGCGCCGTCGCTGCCGCCGCCTATCGTTCGGCCTCGCGGGTGCACGATGAGCGGCTGGACAATGACTTCACCAACAAGTCGGGCGTCGTCCATTCGGAAGTGATGTTGCCGGAAAACGCGCCGGAGCAATGGCGCGACCGCGAGCGGCTTTGGAATGATGTTGAGGCGTTCGAGAAAAGAAAAGACGCGCAGCTTGCCCGCGAGGTGGAGTTCGCCATTCCGCGCGAGATGACGCGGGCGCAGGGCATCGAACTCGCCCGCGACTTTGTGCAATCCGAGTTTGTCGATCGCGGCATGATCGCCGACATCAATGTGCATTGGGACATAGACGCGGACGGACTGCCAAAGCCTCACGCCCATGTCATGCTGACGATGCGGTCGGTGGACACGGACGGCTTCGGCCCGAAGGCGCGGGACTGGAACCGCACTGAGCTGGTTGAGCAATGGCGTGAGCGGTGGGCCGATCATGTCAATCAGCGCCTTGCCGAACTCGACATAGACGCCCGCATCGACCATCGCAGCCTTGAGGCACAAGGCATCGAGTTTGAGCCGCAGGACAAGATCGGTCCCGCCGCGCAACGCATGGCGAGCGTGGATTTGAGTCCGAGCGGATCGAGGATCACCACGGGATTGCGCGCCGGAACGGCGAGCGCATCATTGCGGAACCGCGCGTCACCCTGGACGCGATCACGCACCAGCAAGCCACGTTCACACAGCGCGACCTCGCCATGTTCGCGCATCGCCATACGGACGGGAAGGAGCAATTCGACCGGGCGATGAGCGCGGTGCGCGCGTCACCCGATTTGGTCGAGCTTGGCAAGGATGGGCGCGGCGAAGATCGCTTCACCTCGCGCGAGATGATCGAGACCGAACAGCGGTTGCAGCGCGCCAGCGCCTTGATGGCCGAGCGCGAACGGCATCGCGTGGACGAGAACGATCGCACCGCCGCGCTGGCGCGGGCGGAAGCCAATGGGCTTGTGCTGACCGGCGAGCAGCGCGCGGCGTTCGAGCATGTGACAGACGGGCGCGGGCTTGGCGTGGTTGTAGGCTATGCCGGAACGGGCAAGAGCGCGATGTTGGGCGTCGCGCGCGAGGCATGGGAATCGACGGGCCTCACCGTGCGTGGTGCCGCGTTGTCAGGTATCGCGGCGGAGGTGTATAACTTACGACTTCATCTGACAGGCGTTGGAGGTTTGCTCCGGTGGAAGTGTCCGTTTTGATCAGGCTGCCATGATTTTCTCCTGCGCGATAGGGATGCTGTCAAGGAAGGTCTGCATCGGGGTTTTGCCGAAGCAGCAGCGTCCCTGGTGAGGCCGGTTAGTGCGGTAGATCTTCTTGCGGAAGGCGATCCGATAGAACTCATCGAGCAACGTTTTGTGAAAGCGCTCGCAGATACCGTTTGTCTGCGGACTTTTGGTCTTGGTCCGGGTGTGGTCAACATCCTCGACCGCGAGATAAAGCTCATACTCGTGGCGTTCCGGATTGCCGCAATATTCGGTGCCGCGGTCGGTCAGCACCCGCTGGAGTGGAATCTCGTGCTCGTCGTAGAAGGGGAGCACGCGGTCGTTCAGCAGGTCGGCCGCAGTGATCGGCGTCTTGCGGTCATAAAGCTTGGCAAACCCGACCTTGGCATAGGTGTCGATGAAGGTCTGCTGGTAGATCCGGCCCACACCTTTGAGGTTGCCGACGTAAAAGGTGTCCTGCGCGCCGCAGTAGCCCGGGTGCTCGCTCTCGAACGCACCGTGCGCCTTCTTCTCGGCCTTGGCCTTTTCAAGCGCAGCCAGTTGGCTTTCGGTCAGGATGAACTGCTCCTGCGCCATCTTGGCCTCCAGCGCCTTCAGCCGGTGCTTCATGGTAGTCAGCTCATGCCGTTGCCAGACACAGCGCACGCCGGCCGGGGAGATCGAGACCCCCTTCCTAGCCAACTCATTGGCGACCCGCAGCTGTCCCCAGGCCGGCTGGTCGATTGCCAGCGTGACCACCGCTGCCTCGACTTCGGGCGGCGTGCGGTTCTTCAGGATCGGCTTGCGGCGGGAGATCTCGGCCAGCGCCAACTCGCCGCCTTTATCGTAGAGCTCCTTGAACCGGTAGAAGCTGTCCCGGCTGTAGCCGAGCATCTTGCACGCCTGGCTGACATTGCCGAGCTGCTTGGCCAATTCCAGCAGGCCGACCTTGGCGCGGATAATCTTCTGTTCCTTCGTCATCTTGGTTCTCCGT
>NZ_DAIEIF010000039.1 GCF_027352905.1 Acidocella sp. | reverse complement strand
GCGCGGGCGCAACTCGGCCATGGCGGCGGCCAGCGCCTCGGCCCGGCGCTCCCCGGCCTGCAGGCGCAGCCGCTCGGTGGCGAGCGTCTCCTCCTCCCCCGGCACGGGTTTCAGCGCGTCGAGCTCGGCGGCGGCGTGGCGGAGAAACTCCTCCTCGCGCGCGGCCTCGGCGATCCGGCGCTCCGCCTCCGCCAGCCGCTCCGCCGTCTCCCGCCAGGCGGCGTGGGCGGCGGCCACCCCGGCGCGCGCCGCCGCCGCCACGCCAAAGGCGTCAAGCAGCGCGAGATGCCGGGCGGAATCGGCCAGCCCGACCTGCTCATGCTGGCCCTGCACCTCGATAAGCTGGCCGGCGAGGCGGCGGAGAAACCCCACGCTCACCGGCTGGTCGTTGACCAGGGCGCGGGAGCGCCCGTCCCGGGCGAGGATGCGCCGCAGCAGCACGTCGCCGCCCGCCTCCAGCCCCTGCTCGGCCAGCACGGCGTGCACGCCATGGCCGGGGGGGACCGCGAAACTCGCCACCACCACCGCCTGCTCCGCCCCGGCGCGGATCAGCCCGGTATCGGCGCGCGCCCCCAAAGCGAGGCCGAGACTGTCCAGTAGAATGGATTTGCCCGCCCCGGTCTCGCCGGTCAGCGCCGTCAGCCCGGCGGAAAAATGAAGATCGAGCCGCTCGATCAGCACCACGTCGCGGATCGAGAGGCCGGTCAGCATCGCCGTGCCGGAGGGGCCATTATTGCGGCTTCGGCTGGGCCGGCGGGGCCACCGCGTCGCTATTGGCGGCGGCCTGGTCGGCCTGGGCCGTCAGCCCGTGCGATTTCAGCCGGCTGAAGGCGGCCTTGTACCAGGGGCTGCCGGGGTAATTATACCCCAGCACCGAGGCGGTGCGGATCGCCGCCTCCGGCAGGCCGAGATCGAGATACACCTCCACCATGCGCTCCAGGGCCTCCGGCGCCAGGGTGGTGGTCTGGTAGGTATTGGCCACGTCCTGATACCGGCCGATGGCGGCGGCATAGAGATGCTGCTTCTCGTAATAACGGCCGATCACCATGTCATGCCCGGCGAGGCGGTTATAGGCGAGGCGCAGCTTCATGCGGCAATCGCGGGCATAGGCGGTGTCGGGGAAGCGGGTGACCACATCCTGCAAGGCCTGGATCGCCTCGTAGGTGGAGGTCTGGTCGCGCTGCACATCCTCGATCTGCTCGTAATAACAGAGCGCCCGCAGATAATAGGCGTAGGCGACTTCCTCATTCTCGGGGTGGAGCTGGATGAAGCGGTTCAGCGTGCTGAGCGCGTCATCGTAATTCATCTGCTTATATTGGGAGTAGCCTTGCAGGATTTCCGCATGGGTGGACCAGGTGGAGTAGGGATAGGTCTCCTGGAGCGCCTCGAAATCCTTCACCGCCATGTCGTATTTGCCCTTCTGCATCTGGCTGACGGCGACGGCATAGGCCTGGTCCGGCGGCGGCACGGTGCCGTTGGCGAAGTCCCCCAGGGCGGTGTTTTTATGGGAGGATGAGCAGGCGCCCAGGGCGAGGCCGAGGGCGAGCGGCAGCAGGCGGGCGAGGCCGGGGCGCGAATGGATCATTGCGTCTGGCTTATAGCAGTTAATCCGCGAACATGAAGCCTGCGCGGCGGCGGAAGCAAGCGGCGGTTTTGCTTGACTTTGCCGCCGCCCGGCCTAAATGACCTCATCGCCAACCGGACATGCCCGGCCTCGCCCGGGCTGATCTAGCCGTTGCAGCCGCCGCGCCGTCGCGCCCGGCCTGCCGCGCCGACCCTCCGGGCCAGACGGCCCGTTTTTTAAGGACACACCCAGCCACATGGCTTCTCCCTCCCCTGCCCTGCGTCATTCCGACGCCCCCGCCTATACTGGCGGCGATGATTTCGCCGCCCTTCTTGATTCCTCCCTCGGCGGCGACGCCGGATTTGAAGGCTCCGTCGTCTCCGGCCGTGTGCTGCGCATCGACGATGATTACGTGATCGTCGATGTCGGCCTCAAATCAGAGGGCCGCGTGCCGCTGCGCGAATTCGCCCCCGTCGGCGCCAAGCCCGAGGTGCAGCCCGGCGATGTCTACGATCTGTTCATCGAGCGCTACGAGGACAAGGATGGCTCGATGGTCCTCTCCCGCGAGAAGGCGCGGCGCGAGGAAAGCTGGACCCAGCTGGAAAAGGCGTTCGAGGCCCAGGCCCGCGTCACCGGCGTCATCCATGGCCGCGTCAAGGGCGGCTTCACCGTGGATCTCGGCGGCGCCACCGCCTTCCTGCCCGGCTCGCAGGTGGATATCCGCCCGGTGCGCGACGTCGCCCCGTTGATGGGCGTGCCCCAGCCCTTCCAGATTCTCAAAATGGACCGCCAGCGCGGCAACATCGTCGTCTCCCGCCGCGCGGTGCTGGAGGAGACCCGCGCCGAGCAGCGCTCCGAGCTGATCACCGGGCTGAAGGAAGGCCAGATCCTCGACGGCGTGGTGAAGAACATCACCGATTACGGCGCCTTCGTGGATCTCGGCGGCGTGGACGGCCTGCTCCATGTCACCGACATCGCCTGGCGGCGCATCAACCACCCGGCGGAGGCTCTCACCATCGGCCAGCCGGTGAAGGTGCAGGTCATCCGCTTCAACGCCGACACGCAGCGCATCTCGCTGGGCATGAAGCAGCTCGAGGCCGACCCGTGGGAGGGCGTGGAGGTCAAATACCCGCCCGGCATCAAGGTCACCGGCCGCGTCACCAACATCACCGATTACGGCGCCTTCGTCGAGCTGGAGCCGGGGGTGGAGGGGCTGGTGCATGTCTCCGAGATGTCCTGGACCAAGAAGAACGCCCATCCCGGCAAGATCGTCTCCACCTCCCAGGAGGTCGAGGTTGTGGTGCTGGACGTGGACGCCTCCAAGCGCCGCATCTCGCTGGGGCTGAAACAGGTTCAGCGCAACCCCTGGGAGCAGTTCCAGGACGAGCACCCGATCGGCTCCATCGTCGAGGGCGAGATCCGCAACATCACCGAGTTCGGGCTGTTCATCGCCGTCGGCCCGGAGATCGACGGCATGATCCACATGTCCGACCTCTCCTGGGAAGAGACCGGCGAGCAAGCGATCGCCAAATACAGCAAGGGCGAGATCGTCAAGGCCAAGGTGCTGGATGTGGATGTCGAGAAGGAGCGCATCTCGCTGGGCATCAAGCAGCTCGAGGTCGATCCGGCGGCGGGCGTGCTCGACCGCATCCACAAGAACCAGATCGTGACCTGCGTGGTCACCGCCGTGCAGAGCAACGGCATCGAGGTGAAGGTGGACGACGTGCTGACCGGCTTCATCCGCCGGGCGGAGCTGGCGCGCGACAAGGCCGAGCAGCGGCCCGAGCGCTTCGCCGTGGGCGACAAGGTGGACGCCAAGATCACCGCCGTGGACCGGGCCGCCCGCAAGCTGAGCCTGACCATCAAGGGCAAGGAGATCGACGAGGACAAGCAGGCGATCTCCGATTACGGCTCCTCGGATTCGGGCGCCTCGCTGGGTGATATTCTCGGCGCGGCCATCCGCCGCCGCAACCAGCAGGTGGAGGAGTAATCCGCCTCCGCCGCGGGCGATCCCGGCACGAGAAAACCCGGCGGGGCGACCCGCCGGGTTTTTTATGGTTCTGATCGATCGAATCTTCTTATGAGAAGACCCGAACCAATAAATCGAGCTTAACGGTTCTTCAGTTGCATTTGGACCAGCCGCAATGCAGGCAGCTCAGGCACCCGGCCTCGCGCACCAGCCCGGGCTGGCTGCATTTGGGGCACAGGCTGGCGGCCAGCGGCGCGGCGGGCGGCGGGGTGACGCCGGGAGGCGGCGGCCGGTCCTCCGGCCAGGTGAGAAAACCCGTCTCGATCATATGGCGCTCGATCACATCGCCGATCGCCGCGACCAGGGAGGGCACGTAGCGCCCGCCGCTCCACTGGCCGCCGCGCGGGTCGAAGACCTGCTTCAGCTCCTCCGCGACGAAGGCGACCTCGCCGCCGCGGCGGAACACGGCGGAGATCATCCGCGTCAGCGCCACCACCCAGGCGTAATGCTCCAGGTTTTTGGAATTGACGAAGATCTCGAAGGGGCGGCGCACGCCATCCTGCTCGATATCGTTGATGGTGACGTACATGGCGTGCTCGCTATCCGGCCAGCGCAGCTTATAGGTGGCGCCCAGCAGCCGCTCGCCCCGGCTGAGCAACCCGCCTTGCGCCTCGCTGGCCGGCCTGGCGGGCGGGGCGGCGGGCGCGACCGAGAGGACCGAACCGGTGACCTCGTTGGGACGGTAGGTGGTGCAGCCCTTGCAGCCGCTGCGATAGGCGTCGAGATACACGGCCTGGAACGCCTCGAAGCTGATATCGGCGGGGACGTTGACGGTTTTGGAGATGGCGCTGTCGACATGGCGCTGCACCGCCGCCTGCATGCGCACATGCTCGGCCGGGGTCAGCTCCTGGGCGGTGACGAAATAATCCGGCAGGGCGACATCCGCGCCGAAGCGGGCGCGATAGAGGCGCAGGGCGTAATCCGTCACCTCCTCCTCGCGGCGGGTGCCGTCGCGCTGGAGCACCTTGCGGGTATAGGCGAGGGCGAAGACCGGCTCCACCCCGCTGGAAATATTATCCGCGAGCAAGGAGATGGTGCCGGTGGGGGCGATGGAGGTGAGCAGGGCGTTGCGGATGCCATGGCGGGCGATGGCGGCGCGCACATCCTCATCCAGCCCGGCCACCGTCTCCCCGGCCAGATATTTGTCGCGGTCGAAAAGCGGGAAGGCGCCCTTCTCGGCGGCGAGTTCCGTGGAGGCGAGATAGGCGGCGCGCTCGATCTGCCGCGCCCATTCCCCGGCCTGGGCGGCGGCCCTCTCGCTGCCATAGCGCAGCCCGCACATGATCAGCGCATCCGCCAGCCCGGTCATGCCGAGGCCGACGCGGCGCTTGGCCATCGCCTCCTGGCGCTGGCGCTCGAGCGGAAAGCCGGAGGCGTCGATGGTATCGTCCATCATGCGGATGGCGGTGGCGGCCAGGGCGGCCAGCTCCTCCGGGTCGATATGCGCGCCGGGCTCGAAGGGCTGGCGCACCAGCCGGGCGAGGTTGATGGAGCCGAGCAGGCAGGCCCCGTAAGGCGGCAGGGGCTGCTCGCCGCACGGGTTGGTGGCGTGGATGGTCTCGCAATAATAGAGGTTGTTGCGCTTGTTGATCCGGTCGATGAAGATCACCCCCGGCTCGGCATATTCATAGGTGGCGCGGGTGATTCTGTCCCATAAATCGCGGGCGGGCAGGGTGCGGTAGGTTTTGCCGCCGAAAACGAGATCCCAGGGCTGGTCCGCCTCCACCGCGCGCATGAAGGGGTCGGTGACCAGCACGGAGAGATTGAAGTTGCGCAGCCGCCCCTTCTCGCGCTTGGCGGCGATGAAGGCCTCGATATCGGGATGGTCGCAGCGCATCGTCGCCATCATCGCCCCGCGCCGCGCCCCCGCCGACATGATGGTGCGGCACATGGAATCCCACACATCCATGAAGGAGAGCGGGCCGGAGGCGTCCGCGCCGACGCCGCGCACCAGCGCCCCCTTCGGCCGCAGGGAGGAGAAATCATAGCCGATGCCGCCGCCCTGCTGCATGGTGAGCGCTGCCTCGCGCAGATGGGCGAAGATTTGGCCGAGATCATCCTCGATCTCGCCCATCACGAAGCAGTTGAACAACGTGACCCGGCGGGCGGTGCCCGCCCCGGAGAGAATCCGCCCGGCGGGGATGAAGCGGAACGCCTCCAGCGCCTCGTAGAAGCGCGGCTCCCAGCGGGAGGGCTCGGCCTCCACCTCCGCCAGGGCGCGGGCGACGCGGCGCCAACTATCCTCCAGGGTGAGGTCGAGGGGGAGCCCATTCTCGTCCTTCAGCCGATATTTGGCGTCCCAGATCTGGGCCGAGATCGGCGCCAGCCGCTCCAGCGCGGGGGAATGGGCGGCGGTGAAACCGGCGGGGAGGTCCATGGGCGATGCTCCGCTAGGGGGGACTCGGGGGAGAACGGCAGCATACCAAGCTCGCCTTGCCCACGCCACCGCGGCGTGAAACCGGGGTGATTTGCGGCCCTTTGGTCCGGCGCGGCCCGAATGCGCGCCATGTATGCCTCCCTTCTCCAAGACGAGGCGCTTTGATCAGGTGCTTCAAAATACAGTTAAACGCGTGCGCGTGACAATCAATACTGCCACGCTTCTTCCCGCTTGATAAACGCGTTTAATCGTCCACTTTTAGTGGCTTCCGATAAGATAAACGCTTAGATTCTTGACTGAATCGTTCATTTTATGCTACCCAGGTAAAGAAGCCGTGAGCTTGCGCCCACGGCCTTCCGAGCCGGATGATAGCATAGCTAGAGCATCAGCCCTAGTGAGTTAATAAGACGGCACGCATTGCGATCTCCTTGCAGCCTGTCAGGGCATTGGGGGTTGAAATTTGAGAAGGTCGGCGTTCGTGTCGCTTTCCTTCTCAGGATTCGAGGGCGCCTCATTGGCGCCCTCTTCTCGTTTAGGCGTATCCCACTTATCGTCAATTTTGACGATCAGGTTTTGCGCCTTGGTCCGGGTTAGAGTGCTGCTGACCGTTGCGAGCGTCAAATCAGCTCGCCAATTGTCTTGCAGCTTTTTCAAAATATCAGCGGTTGTCATCGCTCCCTCGGCTTCAAGCAACCCAACAATGCGACTTCCAATAGTGTCGCCTCTGTCCTGGGCTGGCTTGGCCTTGTTTTCTGGAGAGGTCACATCCTCATTCTCTTCGCATCCATCTGATGCGAGGCGATTCAACACTCGTTCAGCCACCCGCAGCTCATCAAGCTCCGCTTGAGCGGTTTTGATCATCTTCTCAAGCTCATTGATGCGGGCGCGCACACGAATCGGAAAGGGGGCCTTGGCCATGCCTACTTGAAACACAAACTGACGCGGGTTGTCAAATGCAATTTGATTGGCTGGTCTTGTTTAGTAAAATTGTTTTTTCTTACAACCGCAAACTATTCCTTGGTTCTCCTATTACCTGCGTCAAGGGGACACCGACCTAACGTAATTGGAACAGACGAGATAGCGTAACAGGGAAATTACCTATTATATCAGAAGTATGGTCAAGGCTGGTTTGGCTTAGCTCTCTAAATACGCTAAAGCATGTAGGGTAACACAGTCCCAAGACGTGACCTCTCCAGTGGACATGTCGGTTACGCTTACCTCGGCTTGGTTGTCTCCATCACAGTAACAAGCCAGCAGTGACCGCATCTTGTCCCACGCTCTACGTTCACTCGGAAACTGGAAAGGGAGTTCATCCGCGCCTTTGGCAACAACGTTTACGCAGTACATTGGTTACTTTTTGCCTTATTCTCATTATTAACCGCAAGTTTATGCTGCTTGATAAGCCGTTTTGTAGGACTAATGAAGGTCAAGTGGTATCTGGCTGGTATCCACCGCCGTTTGGGCTGGCCGCGAATGGCAATAACCTGTGGAAAAGGCTGGTCGGAGCGGCGGGATTTGAACCCACGACCCCCAGTCCCCCAGACTGATGCGCTACCAGGCTGCGCTACGCTCCGGCCGTGGCCGAGCCTGTAGCAGCAGCCGCCGCCGCCGCCAAGGGGGCGCGGCGCATCCTTGCCCCGCCGCCCCTCTGGCGGCGGCTTTTGCTTTCCGCGCGCAGCCATTATCCTGAACGCCATGACCATACGCATCGGCATTGCCGGAATTTCCGGCCGCATGGGGGTGTATCTGGCGGAGGAGGCCATGGCCGCCGCCATTCTGGCGGGGGGCACCAGCCGCTCCGGGGCGGCCCCCGCCGGCGCGCCGCATTACCCGGATATCCTGGCCCTCGCCCGGGATTCGGATGTGGTGATCGATTTCACCCATGCCAGCGCCGTGCGCGCCCACGCCCAGGCCCTGGCCGAGACCGAGACCCCCTGGGTGCTGGGCACCACCGGCTATGGCCCAGAGGAGGAGGAGGCGATCCGCGCGGCGGCGCGGGTCATCCCGGTCCTCGCCTCGCCCAATTTCTGCACCGGCGTGAATCTGCTGCTGCTGCTTGCCGAGAAACTCGGCGCGGCGCTGCCGCCGCGGCAATATGACGCGGAGATCGTCGAGATGCATCACCGCCAGAAGGTGGACGCGCCTTCCGGCACCGCGCTCGCCATTGGCCGGGCGGTGGCGGCGGGGCGGGGGGTGGCGCTGGAGGATGTCGTCGTCTCCGGCCGGGATGGCCATACCGGCCCGCGGCGGGATGGCGAGATCGGCGTCTCTGCCCTGCGCGGCGGGCAGATCATCGGCTCCCACACGCTCTTGTTCACGGCGGGGGATGAGCAGATCAGCCTCACCCACCACGCCTTCGACCGCCGGGTTTTCGCCTCCGGCGCGGTGCGCGCGGCGCTCTGGCTCCATGCCCAGCCCGCCGGGCTCTACGGCATGAGGGATTTTCTGAGGCTCTGAGCCGGTATTGACCCCCGCCCCCTAATGCGCCATCCGGACCCCGCCGGCTGCGGGTGAATCGGCCCGCGGCATGCCGTCACATGGGGGTTTTGCATGCGCGATCGTGGAGAGTTTCTGTTCACCTCCGAATCCGTCTCCGAGGGGCATCCCGACAAGGTGGCCGACCGGATCTCCGATACCGTGGTGGACGCCTATCTGGCGGCGGACCCTTACGCCCGCGTCGCCTGCGAGACGCTGGTGACGACCAACCGGATCATTCTCGCCGGCGAGGTGCGCGGGCCGGATACCCTCACCGCCGAGCATCTCGCCCATCTCGCCCGCATGGCGGTGCATGATATCGGCTATGATCAGGAGGGCTTCTCCTGGCGGGACGCGGAGGTCGCGGTCTATCTGCACGCCCAATCCGCCCATATCGCCGTGGGGGTGGATGCCGGGGCGGATAAGGAGGAGGGCGCGGGCGACCAGGGCATCATGTTCGGCTATGCCTGCACCGAGACCCCGGCGCTGATGCCCGCCCCCATCTATTATTCCCACCTCATCCTGCGCCGCATCTCGGAATTGCGCCGCGCCGCCGACAGCCAGGTGAAGGGGCTGCTGCCCGACGCCAAGAGCCAGGTGACGCTGAAATATGTGGATGGCAAGCCGGTGGCCGCCACCTCGGTGGTGGTCTCCATCCAGCACGACCCCGGTTTCAGCCCGGCCAAGGTGAAGGAGATGATCCGCCCCATCGTCACCGCCGCCCTGCCCGAGGGCTGGATGCCGGAGGACAAGGATTTCTACGTCAACCCCACCGGCATTTTCGAAATCGGCGGGCCGGATGGCGATTGCGGCCTGACCGGGCGCAAGATCATCGTGGATACCTATGGCGGCGCGGCCCCGCATGGCGGCGGCGCGTTTTCCGGCAAGGACCCCACCAAGGTGGACCGCTCCGCCGCCTATGTCTGCCGCTATCTGGCGAAGAACGTCGTCGCCGCCGGGCTGGCGGATCGCTGCACGCTGCAACTTTCCTATGCCATCGGGGTCAGCCAGCCGCTCTCGCTTTATGTGGAGCTGCATGGCACGGGCAAGGATGTGGATGAGGCCAGGCTGGAGAAGACGCTGCGCGAGCTGGTCAATCTCTCCCCGCGCGGCATTCGCGAGCATTTGCAGCTCAACCGCCCGATTTATGTGCCAACCTCATCCTTCGGCCATTTCGGCCGGACGCCGGATGAGGAGCTTGGCACCTTCACCTGGGAAAGAACCGATCTCGTCCCCGCGCTGAAGAGCGCCTTCAACCGCTGAGGGCGGCGTGGCGGCCGTGAAACCGCCGCCGGACCGGCTCTATGGCCGCTCCCGCGGCAAGACTCTGCGCGCCCGGCAGGAATGGCTGCTGGAGCGTTTCCTGCCGCAAATCCGCTGGCCGGACGTGCCCTTTGCCGTGACGCCGCGCGAATTATGGCTGGAGGTGGGGTTCGGCGGCGGCGAGCACGCGCATGAGCTGGCGCGGCGCCATCCGGATGTCGGCTATATCGCGGCGGAGGTGTTCGAGAACGGCATTTGCGCCCTGCTCTCCCGCCTCGCCCCGGAGGAGGCGGGCCCGCCCGCGCCGCCGCCCAATCTCCGCCTTTACCCCCAGGACGCCCGGCCGCTGCTGCGCGGGCTGGCGGAGGGCGCGCTCGGCAAGCTCTTCCTGATGTTTCCCGACCCCTGGCCCAAGGCCCGGCACGCCAAACGGCGCTTCGTGCATCCGCAAATCTTGGCGGAGGTGGCGCGGGCGCTGCGCCCCGGCGGGGAATGGCGCATCGCCTCCGACGACCCCACCTATCAGCGCTGGGTCGAGGAGGTGCTGGCGGAGCAGGATTTTTTCGCGGTGGAGCGGCGGGAGGCCCGCCCGGCGGGCTGGCCCGCCACCCGCTACGAGGCCAAGGCCCTCGCCGCCGGGCGCCATCCGGTCTACTGGTCGCTCACCCGGCGGTAGGCATGGCTCAGCCCTTATGGGCTTCGAGAAACCAGAGCGCCTTGTCGAGATCGCGCGAGCAGGCGGTGAAGATATCCGCCGTGTCGGCATCGCCCGCCTCGTCGGCCTCGTCGATGGCCTTGCGGACATTATTGGCGACCGCGCCGTAATGCTCGATCAGCGCGTCCAGATGGTCCTCGACCGCGTGGATATTGGTGGGATAAGGCGGGAGCTTGCTGGCCTTCGCCACCTCCTGCACCGTGCCCAGCGCCACCCCGCCCAGCTGCACCACCCGTTCGGCCATCGTATCCACATGCCCGTCGATCTGGGCGCGGAAGCCGTCCAGCATCTCATGCACGGCGATGAACTGCTTGCCCCGCAAATTCCAGTGCGCCTGCTTGGTCAAAAGCGCGAGATCGATGGCCTCCGCCACCCGGGCGTTGAGCAGGGCGATGGAGGCTTTTTTAGCGTTATCGGCCAGGTTGTTCTTGGTTTTCAGCAGCGCCATGGGCGGGACTCCTTGGGTTGAGGTCGAAACATCGCCCTTAAAATGGGATGAAGCCGCCGGGGCGCAAGCCGTGCGGCTTCGTTCCGCTCTCCCGGCTGGCCGGCCCGCGGGCAAATTGACAGCGCCAGGGTGCGGCGACTAGCCTCTTTCGCATCGGGCCAGCGGCGTGAGCGAAACCAAACCGGCGGGGCGGGCGCGCCAAAACCCCGCCGACCGAACAAGGCGGGCCGCGCGGCCAAAAGGAGGATGCGATGGATATGCCCGGCGATCAGAGCGTGGCGGCGAAGGCGGCGTGGCCGCTCATCTGGCCGCGCAAGCTCAACCAGATTCCCAAAGAGGTCTTCGTATCGCCCGGATTGTTCGAGGCGGAGCTGAAGACGATCTTCCATGGCGACATCTGGCATCCCGTGGCTCATGCCGCGGAGCTTCCCAACCCGGGCGATTTCAAGACCTTCTCGCTCGGCCGCACGCCGCTTTTGATCACGCGCGGAGCGGATGGGAAGATCAACGTGCTGGTGAATAGCTGCACCCATCGCGGCACGCAGGTGGAAATGTGCGCTGCCGGCAACCGCAAGGAATTCGAATGTCCCTATCACCGCTGGGCCTTCGAGATTTCCGGCGAATTGATCGGCTGCCCGGGCATGAGCGAATTTTCGCCGGATTTCGACAAATCCCGATACGGCCTGGCCAGGCTGCGCAGCGCCGAGTTTCTTGGCGTCGTTTTCGCCACGATGGGGGATAACACGCCCGCGCTCGCGCAATGGCTGGGCGAGGACATGATCCGCGCCATGAAGGTGATCCTGGGAGATGGCCGGCTCAAGCTGCTCGGCTATCAGAAGGTGCGGTACCAGGTGAACTGGAAAGCCTATAACGATAATGACGGCTATCATGCCGGCCTGCTTCACACCGCCTTCCGCCTGCTCAACTGGCAGGGAGGCAAAGGGGCGCAGTTCATGACCGAGAACGGCCATATGTCGATCATGGCGGAGCTTCAACCCTTGCGGAATGTGGGGTTTCTTAAGGACCCCTCGCTCATCACCTTCAAGGGCCAGGACCCGGCGAAGAGAGCCAGCGTGCTGGAACTGTTCCCGATCGGCGTGATGGTGAAGCATCTCGACACGATCAATATCCGTTTCGCCATCGCCCACAGCCATGATTGCACGGAGGTGCATTACGCTTATTTCGCTCACCAGGATGATGACGAGGAGATGCTCCGGCACCGCACGCGCCAGGCGTCGAACCTGCTGGGGCCATGCGGGATGATCAGCATGGAGGACGCCTCGATCTTCCAGCGCATCCATATCGGCAGCTTCTCGCCCGGCGTGGCGGAATTCCAGAAAGGCGTCAAGGATCCTTACGCGCTGCCCGTGGATGTCGCCCAAAACGACGAGACGGGGCAATTGCCCAAATGGGAATATTACCGGAGATTGATGAACTTTCAGCGGGCGGAGATTTGAAATGGCTGTTGCAGCGCACATCCTCGCCGCCGTCGATCATCTCAACCTGCGCTACATCCAGGCCCTGGATGATCTGAGCATGGAGGGCTGGCTGAATAGTTTTTCCCCGGCGGCGGACAGCGCCTATGTCTGTATTTCCGAGGAAAACGACCGGCGCGGGCTGCCGCTCGCCTTGATGCTGGATGATTGCCGGGCGCGTCTTGAGGACAGGGTCACCTTCGTGACCAAGATCTGGGCGGGAACGTTCCAGCCCTACCGGACACGGCATTTCGTCCAGCGTCTGGCCTGCGAGGCGAGGGAGGAGGGGCTTTGCCAGGCGGTTTCGAATTTTTCCGTCACCCTCATCCAGGAGGATGGAACCGCGCGGCTGCTGACCACGGGGGTTTATCAGGATGTCATCAGCCTCACGGAGGCCGGCGCCTTCATCAAGACCCGGCGGGCCGTATATGACGCCAACGTGCTGCCGCAATATTTCGTCTATCCGATTTAGAGTTTCTCTGGAGATTTCTCTTTTCCCTGGAGATTTTCTCTTTTCCCTGGAGATTTTCTCTATGGAGAGTTTCTCCTCGAACGAAAGACATTCTATCGAGAGATTTCAAGCATCTGGTTTGAGGCCGATGAGTCGGATCAGACGATCATCGCTCTGGATTTTTTGAAGGCTGGCTCCCGAAGTAGGACTCGAACCTACGACCGAGCGATTAACAGTCGCTTGCTCTACCAGCTGAGCTATTCGGGACCGGTGGGGCGGCTCTATAGCCAAACTCCTTTAGGCTGGCAAGGCCGCGCTCCTCAGCCGCCGGGTGGAATCCCATCCAGATTCGCGCGGGTGAAATCCAGCCGGTACGCGCCGCCGCCAAGCTCCACCACCGCCTCGCGCGGGGCCGCGCGCGCCAGAATTTCGCCGCGCCGGAGCACAAAGAGCCGCTCGGCCCGCAAGCGGATCGCCTCGATCTCGTCCGCCGCCTGGAGGATGACCAGATCGGCGTGGCAGCCCGGCTCCAGCCCGTAGCCCTCCAGATTCAGGATGCGGGCGGGGGTTTGCGTCACCGCGCCGAAACAGGCCGCCATGTCGTGGACGCCGGTCAGCTGGCCGACATGCAGCCCCATCCCCGCGACCTCCAGCATGTCGTGGCTGCCCAGCGGATACCAGGGGTCCATGACGCAATCATGGCCGAAGGCCACCGGCACGCCCGCCGCCATCAATTCCCGCACCCGGGTCATGCCGCGCCGCTTGGGATAGGTGTCGTGGCGGCCCTGCAGGGTGATGTTGATCAACGGGTTGGCGATGGCGGCGATGCCGGCCTCGGCCATCAGCGGGATCAACTTGCTGACGTAATAATTATCCATCGAATGCATGGAGGTGAGATGCGAGCCCGCCACGCGCCCGCCCATGCCATGGCGCTGCGTCTCCGCCGTCAGCGTCTCCACATGGCGGGAGAGCGGATCATCGGTCTCGTCGCAATGCATGTCCACCAGCCGGCCTTCCTCGGCGGCGAGGCGCATCAGCGCCCGCACCGAGAGCCGGCCATCCTCCATCGTCCGCTCGAAATGGGGGATGCCGCCCACCACCTCCAGCCCCAGGCGCAGCGCCCGGCGCAAATTCCCGGCCGCGCCGGCATGGCGGTAGAAACCATCCTGGGGGAAGGCGACCAGCTGCAGGTCGATCCAGGGGGCGATGTCGCGCTTGAGCCGCAGCAGGGCCTCCACCGCCAGCAGCCGGTCGTCGCACACATCCACATGGCTGCGGATGGCGAGCGTGCCCCGCGCCGCCGACCAGAGGCAGAGCTTGCGCGCCCGCTCGTAGATCGCCTCCTGGGTCAGGAGGGGCTTCAACTCCCCCCAGAGGGCGATGCCCTCCAGCAGCGTGCCGGATTCATTGAGACGCGGCAGGCCGAGCGAAAGCGTGGAATCGAGATGCACATGCGCATCGACAAAGGGCGGGGTGACCAGCCGGTTTGTGGCGTCGATCTCCCGCGCCGCCCCGGCCGGGAGCGCCGGCTCCACCGCCGCGATCCGCCCGGCGCGCACGCCGATATCGACCCCCTTGCGCCCCCCGGGCAGATTGGCATTGCGAATGACGAGATCGAGCATGCCGCAGCATCGCCCGCGGCTGGTTGCCGCGCAAGCGGGCGGCGGCTACATGCGGAGCATGCGCCGCCCCCTTTCCCTCGGTTTCGCCCTCGTTCTGGCTGCTTGCGCCCCGCCGGGCCGCCAGAGTTTCGCCCCCAGCCCCGCCGGGGCGGATACCCAGACCATCGCGGCGGCGGATGCGTTCAAGAACCGGGTGCCCCTGGTCTCGATCCTTCCCGGTACACAGGATTTCGCCGGGCCGCTCAGCGCCGCCGTGGCGCAGGCCCTGGCGATCAAGCCCGGCGCCGCCTTCCAGGTGCTGGCCGAGGCGCCGGGCACCGGCCACCCGGACCAGGACGCGCAAGCCCTGGCGGCGCTGGCGCCGGAGGCCAAGGCGGTGGCGGACGCCATCATCGCCGATGGCGTTCCGGCCGCGCGGGTCAGCCTGGGCGCCAAGACGGCGGGGCTCAACCCGGTCATCCTCGTCTATGTAAAATGACCCTGGCGACATGATCCTGGCGCCGCCCGTCCTCATGGCCGCGCTGCGGCGGCTGGAGCCGGAACGCGCCCATCATCTCGCCCTCACGGCGCTGCGCTGGGGGCTGGCAGGGCGGCAGGCGGGGCCGGACGATCCCATTCTCGCCACCGCCGCCTTCGGCCGGCAACTCGCTAATCCCATCGGCCTCGCCGCCGGATTCGACAAGAACGCCGCCGCCCTCGCCCCGCTCGGGCGGCTCGGCTTCGGCTTCGTCGAGGCCGGTACCGTCACCCCGCGCCCCCAGAACGGCAATCCCCGCCCGCGCCTGTTCCGCCTGGAGGAGGACCGGGCGATCATCAACCGCATGGGGTTCAACAATCAAGGCCTGGAGGTGTTTCTCGCCAATCTCCGCCGCGCCGCCCGGGCCGGACTCGTCCTGGGGGCGAATTTCGGCATCAACAAGGAGGGGGCGGAGCCGGAGCGCGACTACCCCGCCATGGCCAGCGCCCTCGCCCCGCATGCCGATTATCTCGCCATCAACGTCTCCTCCCCCAACACGCCGGGGCTGCGCGACCTGCAATCCGGCGAGCGGCTGGCCGGGATTCTCCGCCATATCGCCAGCCCCAAGCCGGTTTTCATCAAAATCGCCCCGGATCTGACGGAAGACGGGCTGGAGGCGGTGGTCGCCGCGGCGCTGGCGCATGATGCCGCCGGGCTCATCATCGCCAATACCACCCTCGCCCGGCCCGCCACCCTCAAAAACCCGCTGAAGCGCGAGAGCGGCGGCCTGTCCGGCGCGCCGCTCTTCGCCCCCTCCACCGCCATGCTGGCGCGGGCGGCCCGGCTGGCGGGCGGGAGGCTCGCCCTCATTGGCGCGGGCGGCGTGTTCACGCCCGAGGACGCGCTGGCCAAGCTTCTGGCCGGGGCCGCGCTGGTGCAGATCTATACCGGCTTCGTCTATCAAGGCCCGGCCATGCTCGCCCGCCTCAAGCCAGGCCTCGCCCGGCTGCTGCGCGAGCGGGGGTTTTCCTCGGTGGCGGAGGCGGTGGGAGCGGGATTATGAGCGGATTTGGCGAGGTGGCGGCGCGATATGAGGGGTTTATTCTCGACCTCTGGGGGGTAGTGCATGACGGCGTCGCCCTCTACCCCGGGGTGCTGGACACGCTGACCCGGCTGCGCGCGGCGGGCAAGCCGGTCGTTTTTCTCTCCAACGCGCCGCGCCGCCCGCCAGGCATCGCCCGGCTGCTGGCGAAGCTGGGCGTAGCGCCGGAGCTTTACGCGGGCATCATGTCGAGCGGCGAGGCGGTGCATCAGGGCTTGCGCGACCGGACGGGCGCGTTCGCCGGGCTGGGGCGGCGGCTTTATCATCTCGGCCCGCCGCGCGACCGCGACGTGTTCGCGACGCTCGGCTACCAGCAGGCGAGCGACCCGGCGGCGGCGGATTTCATCTTGAACACCGGCCCGGATGACGAGCTGGGGCCCCATGACGCTGAGCCTTACCGGCCCGTGCTGGAGGCCGGGCTGCGCGCGGGCCTGCCGATGGTCTGCGCCAACCCTGACCTGGAGGTGATCCGGGGGGGCGAGCGGATCATCTGCGCGGGCTGGCTGGCGCGGATCTACGAGGCGGAGGGCGGCCGGGTGATTCTGCGCGGCAAGCCGGACGCGGCGATCTATCCGCCCACTCTCGCCTTGCTGGGCACGCCGCCGGACCATACATTGGCGGTGGGCGATTCCCTGCGCACCGACATCGCCGGCGCGAAAAACGCCGGCCTCGCCAGCTGCTGGGTTCTGTCCGGCATCCACGCGCTGCATCCGGCGCAGGCCCCGGCGGAAGCCGCCGCCGCCGGGCTCTCGCCCGTCGCCATTCTGCCGGGCCTCGCCTGGTGACACCACGCCCAAGCCAAGGGAGAGACAACACATGAAGACGATACTGGTCACCGGCGCCACCGCCGGATTCGGCGCGGCTTTCGCGCGGCGCTTCGTCAAGGATGGCCACCGCGTCATCGCCACCGGGCGCCGGGTGGAGCGGCTGGAGGCCCTGAAGGGCGAGCTGGGGGAGGCGCTGCACACCGCCCGGCTGGATGTGAGGGATAAAGACGCCATCGCCGGATTCGTGCCCGGCCTGCCGCCCGCCTGGCAGCGCATCGACGTGCTCGTCAATAATGCCGGGCTCGCCCTCGGCCTCGGCCCGGCCTGGGAGGCCGATCTCGATGAGTGGGACACGATGGTCGCCACCAACGTCACCGGGCTGATCCACATGACCCGCGCCATCCTGCCGCAAATGGTGGAGCGCGATGACGGGGTGATTCTCAATCTCGGCTCGGTGGCGGGCGAGTACCCCTATCCCGGCGGGCATGTCTATGGCGGCACCAAGGCCTTCGTCCGCCAATTCTCGCTCAATCTCCGCGCCGATCTCGTGGGCCGCAACATCCGTGTCACCGATATCGAGCCCGGCCTGGTCGGCGGCTCCGAATTCTCGCAAGTGCGCTTCCATGGGGACGAAGCCAGGGCCCAGGCCGTTTATAAAGGCACCACCCCGCTCAACCCGGATGACATCGCCGAGGCCGCGTCCTGGCTGGTGTCGCTGCCGCCGCACATGAACATCAACCGGATCGAGATGATGCCCACCTGCCAGGCCAGCTCCGGCTTCACCATCAAGCGGCAAGGCTAGATCCGATATAGACAATTTAAGGTCGCGCCGCTAGCCTCGCCACAACCATTGGTAGTGGGTGAGGCTATGTCCATAGCTCGGGTCAATTCCTTCGCGTTTTCGGGGATCGAGGCGCAGCGCGTCGAGGTCGAGGTGCAGATCTCGGCCGGCCTGCCCGCCTTTCTCATGGTCGGCCTGCCGGACAAGGCGGTGGGGGAAGCGCGGGAGCGGGTCCGCGCCGCCTTGACCTCGATGGGTCTCTGCCTGCCGCCCAAACGCATCCTCATCAACCTCGCCCCGGCGGACATGCTGAAGGAAGGCAGCCATTTCGACCTGCCGGTGGCGCTCGCCGTGCTGGCGGCGATGGAGGTGGTGCCGGCCGAGGAACTGGCGGAATACGCGGCGCTGGGGGAGCTTTCCCTCGACGGCCGGCTGAACCCCGCCGCCGGGGTGCTGCCCGCCGCCATCGCCGCGCAGCAACGCGGCTGGGGGTTGATCTGCCCCGCCGCCCAGGGCGCGGAGGCGGGCTGGGCCGGGGAGCTGAACATTCTCGCCACGCCCGATCTGCTTTGCCTCATCAATCATTTCCGGGGCACCCAGCTCCTCTCCGCGCCGCCCGCCGGGGTGCTGGGCGGCGGCGCGCCCAGCCTCGACCTCGCCGAGGTGAAAGGGATGGAAACCCCCCGCCGCGCCCTGGAGATCGCGGCCGCGGGCGGCCACAACCTGCTGCTCATCGGCCCCCCTGGCGGGGGCAAATCCATGCTCGCCGCCCGGCTGCCCGGCCTGCTGCCCGACCTCACCCCGCGCCAGGCCCTTGAGGTGAGCATGGTTCATTCGGTGGCGGGCATGTTACTGGATGGCCGGCTCATCACCCGGCCCCCTTTCCGCGACCCCCACCATTCCGCCAGCCCCGCCGCCATCGCGGGCGGCGGCGCCCGCGCCAAGCCCGGGGAAATATCGCTCGCGCATCGCGGCGTGCTGTTCCTGGACGAAATGCCGGAATTTCCCCGCGCCACGCTGGAAGCCCTGCGCGCCCCGCTGGAGACCGGCCAGACCACGGTGAGCCGCGCCCAGGCCCATGTTACCTATCCGGCGCGGTTTCAGCTCGTCGCCGCCATGAACCCCTGCCGCTGCGGCTATCTGGGCGAGGGCTCCCGCGAATGCGGGCGCGCCCCGCGCTGCGGCGAGGATTACCAGAACCGCCTCTCTGGCCCGCTGCTCGACCGCATGGATCTCGTCATCCACATCGCGCCGCTCTCACCCGCGGAATTCGCCTGGGCCCCCGCCGGGGAAAGCTCAGCCAGCGTGGCGGCGCGGGTGGCGCTGGCCCGGGCGCGCGCCCTGCACCGCTTTGGCGCCGAGGGGCCGGACCGCAATGCCGAGGCCTCGCCCGAGACCCTGGCCGCCACGGCGGAGACGATGGCGCTGCTGGAGAAGGCGGCGGCGAAGTTTCAGCTTTCCACCCGCGGCCAGATCCGCGCCCTGCGCGTGGCCCGCACCATCGCCGACCTGGCCGGGCAAAGCGAGATTCAAAAGCCCCATCTCGCCGAGGCGCTCGCCTACCGCCACCGGGCGCCCCGCCAGGCGGCGCTGCCAGCCGCAACGGAGGGCCGGGCAGGCGCCGGGCCTAGCCTTGGCCCCGCGCCAGCCCCATACCGAACGGCGCGGCACGGGGGCGCATCAATGGCCGGGTGAGCGCGCCGAGCAGCCGTGTCCACAACCGGTCCATCCAGGCGAGCGGCATGGCGCATAAAAGGGTGAGGGCCAGGGAGCAAAACGCGGCCAGCAGCGCCGCCACGGGCAGGCCCAGCACGCCCACGCCCTGCATGAAGGCCGAGGAGCCGGCGGAGAGCATCAACGGCCCGTGCAGGACGTAAATGGGAAAGGACAGAAAGCCGAGCCAGATGGCCCAGCCGCCTGAAAACCAGCGGCGCATCGCGGGGTTGCCCAGCAGCACGAGAATGATCAGCGCTGCACCCGCATCCCAGATGTAATGGCTGTCCTCGCCGGGGATGAGCCGCTTGAGCGGCGCGTGGATCAGCAGCGCCTGCTCATAGGTGAAGCTGAACAGATAAAGCCCGAGGAGCCCGAGCCCCGCCGCGCGCAGATTGCCGAGCTCCGGCAGCCGCCGTTCCGCGTAGAGCATGGCGAGCACCGTGCCGGTGAGAAAATCTGCGAAATAGGTATAGGGATAGCCCAGCCCGGTGAGAAGGAAGGCCGCCGCCACCAGCCCCAGCCGCACGCCCCAGCCGCGAATGGCGAAGAGGATGGGGGCGGCGAGAAACACGGCGAAGGAGCCGAACAGCTCGATCCGCATCGTCCAGAGCGGCGAATCGAAATTCACCTCGCCCTGGGTGAAGACATTTATCAGCCCCTCGCGCAGCGCTGCCTGCCAGGTGAGATCCGCCAGGCTGATCGGCGCGTTGCCGTGGGTGGCGAGCCATTTCGCCCCGATGATCCGCGCGGCGGCCTGATAGTCCTGGCCGGACCAGCTGATCAGCGCGAAGGCGAACAGGCAGCCAATGGCGGTAAGCCCGGCGAGGCGCGGCCAGCGTTTGAGCGCGCCGACCAGGATGCGGGAGAGCCGCCGGTCCTGGGCGAAGGGCAGGCTGAGAATGAAGCCGGAGAGGACGAAGAATACCGCCACCGCCGCGCCGCCATTGAGCATGCCGAGGAGGAACTGGATGATGAGATCGAGCACGCCATGCCCGTGCGGCACCACGCCGACCCCCTTGGGGGTGAACGCCAGAACCAGGTGGTACAGCACCACGATGGCGGCGGCGATGCCGCGCAATCCCTCCAGCGGGATTAGTTTCCGCCCATCATGTTCAGCCATGCCGGCTATTTGGCCTGATTCGGCGCGGGATTCAGCTTTCCTGCCAATGGCGAATTTTTAATGCCCGCCAGGCGGCCGCGGCGCCGGCTTGCGGCGGCGCAGCAGGCGCAGCACCTCCCCAGGCTCGAACGCGCGCAGCGCCGCGCCCGGCCCGAAATAAAATGCCGCCCCCACGAGGACGAGGACGAGGAATTCCGGAATGGTCGTCACGCCAGGAGGCAGGAGGCGCTGGGTGACCTCCAGCGCCGCCGCCATGAGAATGCCCGCCAGCAGGATGCGCGGCACCCGCCGGCGGCAAAGCGCGTCGAAGCTGAAATGCCCGCGCCGCCGCAGCAAACCCCACAGCAGCGCGGCGTTGAAGGTGGATGAGAGCGAGGTGGCGAGGGCCGGCCCCACCGCCTTCAGCGGATGCATGAACAGCAGGTTGAGACCGAGATTGAGCGCCACCGCCGCCATGCCGATCTTGAGCGGCGTCACCGTATCGCCCCGGGCGTAAAATCCGGGGGTGAAGATCTTGATGAGGGCGAACATCGGCAGGCCGAGCGCGAAGGCCGCCAGGGAATGCCCGGCCAGCACCGCGTTATGGGGCGTGAAGGCCCCGCGCACGAAGGCCACGTCCATCACCGCCCGCGCCGCGACGGACAGGCCGATGGCGGCTGGCAAGGTCAGCATTAGCACGGATTCCAGGGCGCGGTTCAGCGCGGTATTCGCCGCCGCCTCCTCCCCCAGGGCGATATGCCGGGTGATCGCGGGCAGGAGCGCCGTGCCCGCGGCGGTGGCGATGACGCCCAGGGGCAACTGGTTCACGCGGTCGGCGTAGTAAAGAATGGAGACCGAGCCGGCGGGCAGCAGCGTGCCGATGATGATATCGATGGAGACGTTGAGCTGGGTGACCCCCGCCCCCACCAGCGCCGGGGCCATGCGGCGGAACATGAGCCGGATGCGCGGCGAGAACCGCAGGCGCGGCCAGGTGAAGCGCATACCCGCCCGGCGGATGGCCCAGAGCACCAGCCCCAGCTGGGCGATGCCGGAGCCGGTGACGCCCCAGGCCAGGGCGAAGCCGGGATTGCGGGTATAGGGGGCGAGCCAGAGCATCGCCGCGATCATGAACAGGTTGAACAGCACGGGCGCCGCCGCCGCCGCCGCGAAGCGGCCCATGGCGTTGAGCACGCCGGAAAACAGAGCCGTCAGGCAGATGAAAAACAAATAGGGAAACATCACCCGCGAGAGCGCCACGGCCATGGCGAATTTGCCGCCATGGCCGGCGAAGCCGGGGGCGAGCACATAAAGCAGCCAGGGCATGAAGATCTCGCCGAAGATGGTGAGCCCGCCGAGCCAGAAGGCCATCACCGCCGTCGCCTCCTCCGCGAAGCCGGTGGCCGCCGCCAGCCCCTCCCGGTGGAGGATGGTGGAAATGGCGGGCACGAAGGCGGCGTTGAACGCGCCCTCCCCGAACAGGCGGCGGAACAGGTTGGGCAGGCGCAGGGCCACGAAAAACGCATCCGCCACCGGCCCCGTGCCGAGCACGGCGGCGATGAGAATGTCCCGGGCGAATCCGAGGACGCGGCTCGCCATCGTCCAGGCTCCCACCGTGAAGGCGCCGCGTATCATGCGGTGCTCTTACTTACTCGGGGAGGATGAAGCCATAGGCGGGGTAGCGCGTGACCCCCAGCGCGTGGGCGGGCTCGTACCACACCCGCACCAGGGACCAGTCATTGCCGGGGGAGACATCCACCACCGGCTGATCATGCTCGATCCGCCCGGGCAGCCAGTTGGACTGGGTGACGAGAATTTCGCGCGGCGATTGGACAGAGGTCACCACGGCCAGATGTCCGTCACTCATGGCGCCGTGGCGTTTGAACACCAGCACCGCCCCCGGGCTGGGGTGATGCGCGCGGGGATACATGCCCGCCGCCCGGTCCCACCATTGATAAGCCTCGCCGCTGAGCCGCACGCCGGAGACGGCGCGGGCATAGGGCACGCAGGTGAGGTTGGTCGCCGTGCCGAAATGAGAGGGCGATTCCAGCCGCGGCCCGCCAGCGCAGGCCGCCAGGGCGAGACAAAAACCCATGATCCAGCCCCGCTTCATTCTCCCGCCCTCCTGCCGGGCAATTTGCCGGATTCGCGCCGCGCGCCGCAAGCCGCTTGATCCGGCGGGGCGCTCCGGTCTAGCTTCCCGGCCATGGCCTCGCTCTCCATGCATTCGCCGGTCGGCGACCTGACGCTTTTCGCGGATGAGGAGGGCATCGTCGCTCTCGAATGGGGCTGGGGCAGCGGCGAGGCGCCCTCTCCACCATCGCCGCTGCTGGAGCGCGCCAAGGCGGCGCTGGACACGTATTTTGACGGCGCCGCCCTCCTGCCCGACTCCCTGCCCTTGCACCCGGCGGGCACGCCCTATCAACGCCGGGTCTGGGCCGCGCTCCAGGCCATCCCGCCGGGAGAGACGCGCTCCTACGCCCAGATCGCGGCGCTGGCCGGGGGCTCAGCCCGGGCGGTGGGCGGAGCCAACGCCGCCAACCCCCTCCCCATTTTCATTCCCTGCCACCGCGTGGTGGGCAGCGCCGGGCTGGGCGGCTATTCCGGCGGCGAGGGGCTGGAAACCAAGCGCTGGCTGCTTGCCCTGGAAAGCCGGATGAGAGCGCCGCGGGCATGACCAAGGCCATTCGCATCCACGCCCATGGCGGTCCGGATGTGCTGAAATGGGAACAGGTTCCCACCCCGCAACCCGGCCCGAACGAGGCGCTGATCCGCCATGAGGCGATCGGGCTGAATTTCATCGACATCTATTTCCGCACCGGGCTGTATAAAACGCCGCTGCCCGTGACCCTGGGCATGGAGGGGGCGGGGGTGGTGCTGGCTGTGGGCGAGAACGTGCGGGACCTCCAGCCGGGAGACCGCGTCGCCTATGCGGGCGGGCCGCTCGGCGCCTACGCCACCGAGCGCGTCATCAACGCCGACCGGCTGGTCCGGCTGCCGGATGACATCGATTTCAAAACCGCCGCGGCGATGATGCTGCAGGGCCTCACCGCCTGGTTCCTGCTCCATCGCACCTTCAAGGTGCAGCCGGGCCAGAGCATTCTCGTCCTCGCGGCGGCGGGCGGGGTGGGGCTGATGCTCTGCCAATGGGCCAAGCATCTGGGCGCCACGGTGATCGGCGTCGTTTCATCCGAGGCCAAGGCCGAACTCGCCCGGGATAACGGGGCCGCTCATGTCGTGGTCGGCTATGCCCATCTTCCCGCCGAGGTCCGGCAATTCACCGGCGGCGCCATGGTGCCGGTGGTGTATGACGGCGTCGGCAAGGATACGTTCCACACCAGCCTGGATTGTCTGGCGCCGCTCGGCCTCATGGTGAGCTACGGCAATGCCTCCGGCCCGGTGCCGCCCTTCGACATCAATCTGCTCAACGCCAAGGGCAGCCTGTTTCTCACCCGCCCCGGATTTTCCACCTATATGGCGAGCCGCCAGGATCTGGTGGCCGGGGCGGAGGCGCTCTTTGCCGCGGTGCGCTCCGGCGCGGTGAAAATTCAGGTGAATCAAACCTTTCCGCTGGAACAGGCCGCCGCCGCGCAGGAAGCGCTGGAAAACCGCCGCACCACCGGCAGCACCGTTCTCCTTCCCTGAGCATGCCCGCCCGCCGCGCGGCCTCCCCGCTCTTCTACTGGGCCGGGGCGGCGGGGGTGGCCGCCGCCGCCCTGCTCTGCATGGCGACCAGCCTCGACCAGGATCTGGCGGCGTTCTGCCACGCTCATCAGCGCTGGCGGGGTGTCTACCAACTTGCCGCCGCGCCCTCGCTGCTCGCCCTGCCGGGGGCGGGGCTGATCCTGCTCTGGGCCCTGGCCCGGCGCCTGCGCGGCGGCCCGCCCCCCGCCCGGGTGTGGATGGCGGCCGCGCTCGCCACCCTGGCCGCCACCGCCGCCAAGGACGAGCTGAAATGGGCCTTTGGCCGCGCCTGGCCTGAAACCTGGCTGGCCTACGGGCTGGGCGGGTTCCACCCTTTCGCCGAGAGCGTGCTTTACGGCTCCTTTCCCTCCGGCCACACGGCCTATGCCGCCGCGCCGCTTGGCGTGTGCTGGGCGCTGCGCCCGCGCCTGCGCCCGCTTTGGGGCGGGACGCTGCTGCTGGTGATGGCGGGGCTGGTCGCCGCCGATTACCATTATCTCAGCGACGTGCTTGCCGGCCTGCTCACCGGCGGGGTTTGCGCCTGGGGCAGCCTCGTGCTCACGCGCCGTGGCTGAAACCGGCCTGGGCGGGCGGCGCTTCCTCCCCCTGTTCCTCACCCAGGCTCTGGGCGCGGTGAACGACAATCTCTTCAAGAACGCGCTGGTGGTGATGGCGCTGGCCCGGCTTCCCGCCCGGCAGGCGGCGGTGCTCTCCGCCCTCTCGGCCGGGTTGTTCCTGCTGCCCTATCTGCTCGTTTCCGCCCCAGCCGGCCAGCTGGCGGACGCGCATGACAAGGCCCGGCTCAGCCTGTGGACCAAATTCTGGGAGTTGGGGCTGATGCTGCTGGGCCTGGCCGGGTTTCTCAGCGGCGATTTCCGGCTCCTGCTCGCGGTGCTCACCGGGCTCGGTTTGCAGGCGGCGTTTTTCTCGCCGCTCAAATACGGCATGCTGCCGGAGCTTTTCTCCGGCCGCGCCCTGGCGCGCGCCAATGGCCTCATCGAGGCGGGAACCTTCGCCGGCATCGTGCTCGGCACGGCGGCGGGCGGGGCGCTCATCACCCTGCGCCATGGCGTGGTCTGGGCTCCGCTCGCGGCGGCCGCTCTTTCCCTCGCCGGCATCGCCAGCGCCTGGGCCATGCCGCCGCTGCGCCCCGCCGCGCCGGGCCTCAAGCCGGATTGGCGGCTCTGGCGCGCCAATCTCCAGCTGCTCCGCGCCGCCGCCGCCAACCCGCCGGTCTGGCACGCCTGCTGGGGCATCTCCTGGTTCTGGGCGCTGGGCGCCACCGTGCTCGCCGCCTTCCCCGTTCTCGCCAAAACCCGGCTGCACGCGGACGGCCAGGTAGTGACCTGGCTGCTCACGCTCTTCGCGGCGGGGGTTGGGCTGGGGGCGATGGCCGCCGCGCGGCTGGCGCGCCCACACCGGCTGGGGCTGGTTCTTACCCTTTCCGGCGCGGGGATGAGCCTGTTCATCGCCGATTTCGCCTGGGCGGGCACGCATCTGCGAGCGCCCGGGCTCGCCGCCTTGTTGAGCCAAAGCGGGGGGTGGCGCGCCTCGGCGGATCTCGTCCTCACCGCGTTTTGCGGCGGGGCGTTCTCGGTACCGCTTTATGTGCGGCTCCAGGCGCGCGCCGCCCCCCGGCAGCGGGCGCGGATGGTCGCCGCCAATAACGTGCTGAACGCCGCCGCCACCTTGGCGGCGGGCGGCGCGGAAGCGCTGGCCTATGCGCGAGGCGCGCCCTCCGCCGCGCTCCTATACCTCGCCGCCGCGCTCAATCTCGGCGTGACGGCGTGGCTCGCCCGGGCGGCCCGTCGGGATTAACGCTCCAGGCACATGGCGACACCCATGCCGCCGCCGATGCACAGCGTGGCGAGACCCTTCTTGGCGTCGCGGCGCTTCATCTCATAGAGCAAGGTGGTGAGGATCCGCGCGCCGGAGGCGCCGATGGGATGGCCTATGGCGATGGCCCCGCCATTGACGTTCACCTTGGCCGGGTCCAGCCCCAGCTCCTTATTGACGGCGAGGGCCTGGGCGGCGAAGGCCTCATTGGCCTCGACGAGGTCGAGATCCGCCACCTTCCAGCCCGCCCGTTCGAGCGCCTTGCGGGAAGCCGGGACTGGCCCCGTTCCCATCACCGCCGGATCGACCCCCGCCGTGGCGAAGCTGGCGATCCGCGCCAGCGGGGTCAGGCCGCGCCTGGCCGCCTCCTTGGCGCTCATCACCACCAGTGCCGCCGCGCCGTCATTGATGCCGGAGGCATTGCCCGCCGTCACCGTCCCGTCCTTGGTGAAGGCGGGCTTGAGCTTGGCCAGCGCCTCAAGCGTGGTGTCGGGGCGGATATATTCATCCGCCTCCACCACCACCTCGCCCTTGCGGGTGGTCAGCGTCACCGGGGCGATCTCGTCCTTGAACTTGCCCGCCTTCTGCGCGGCGCCCGCCTTCTGCTGGGAAGCGAGGGCGAATTTATCCTGCTCCTCGCGGGTGATCTGATACTGCTTGGCGACGTTCTCGGCGGTCACGCCCATGTGATAGCCATGAAACACATCCCACAACCCGTCCTTCAGCATGGTGTCGAGAAACTCGACGCCGCCCATCTTGTGCCCGGCGCGCAGCGGCGCGGCGTGGGGGGCGAGGCTCATGCTCTCCTGCCCGCCGGCGACCACGATCCCGCTCTGGCCGGAGAGCACCTGCTGGGCGGCCAGGGCCACGGCGCGCAGGCCGGAGCCGCAGACCTGGTTGATGCCGAAGGCGGTTTTGCTATCCGGCACACCGGCGGCGCGCGCGGTCTGGCGGGCGGGATTCATGCCCTGGGCGGCGGTGAGGATCTGGCCGAGGATCACCTCCTCCACATCCTCCGGAGCCAGCCCGGCCCGCTCCATCGCGGCCTTCACCGCCACGGTGCCGAGCATATGGGCGGGGGTGGAACCGAAAGACCCGTTGAAACTGCCAACAGGGGTACGCGCGGCGGAGACGATGACGATATCTTCCATGTCCTGGTTTCCTTTTGCCAGTCTCGTATTGGCCCTATGATAAACCGAGCACCCAATCCTTGAAAGGCTGCCAGAGCGCCGTCTCGGCATGGGTGCCCGCCACCATGCCGATATGCCCCGCTTTGGGCTCGATGACCGTGACATGGCGCAAATTCGCCGCCAAGGCGCGGGCGGAGGCGGCGGGCACCAGCCTGTCCCTGGCCGGGGTGGCGCAAAAGGCCGGGAGAGACAGCCGGGCGGGGTCCACCGCCAGCCCGGCCACCCGCCATTCCCCGCGCGCGGCGGTATTGGCGCCGTACCAGCCCGCCAGCGCCTCCCGCGCCACCGGGGCGGCCAGCGGCACCCCATCCGCGAGCCAATCCTCCATCGCCACGAAGCGCCGCGCGCGGGCGCTCGCTTTGTTCTGCCCCGCGAAATCGCGGTATTTATCGCCGATCCCGAAGGGATCGACCATGGCGAACATCGTGTTGAGCGCGTCGATGGGGAGCGTGCCGGAAAACCGCAACACCCCTTCCATCAGCGGCAGGGCTTCGGCGACGCGGCGGGCGGAGGCCGAATCCTCGGCATGGAAGTCCCACGGAGTCGCCAGCAGGGCCAGGGCGCGCACCCGCCCATGCCCCGCCGCCGCCGCCCGCAACGCCGCCGCCAGGGCTAGCATCCCCCCCATGCAATACCCGGCCAGCACCACCGGCTCCGGCAGCGCCGCCAGCGCCCGCTCCAGCCGCCCGGCGATATAGTCGGTGAGGGAAAAGCCGCGCTCGATCTGGCCCGGCCATCCCCAATCCAGCAGGTAAGGATGCACCCCCCGCGCCGCCAGCCAGCGGAGCATGGAGGCCTCCTCCATCAAATCGAGAATATAGGCGCGGTTGACGAGGCTGGGCACGAAGAGAACCGCCGGGCCGGCGCCGCCATAATCGAGCAGCCGGGATTCGCCTTCATCCCACAGGGCGGGAGGCTCGCGCAGCCGGCGGATATAGTCAGCCCGGCGGTAGGCCGCGATCCCCGCGATCAACGCCCGGTCCTGCCGCTGGATCTCCCGGAGCAGCGCCTCCAGCTCCTGCGGGGTCCGGGCGGGTTCCGCCTTCGCGCGCAAGAAGTCCGGCCAGACGCTGTTCCAGTTCAGCGACGCGGCGACCGAGCCGCTCGACTTCATCCAGGCCAGGCTGAGATGGAGCAGAAGCGGCCGCGGCCCCCGGCGGCTGAGCGGCACGGGCGCTTCCGGGCGCGGGCTCATGCGGCAGCAACGCGGCGGCGGCATTGGCCGCCTGCGCCCATAACCCCAGCATGGCCGCCCAGCTTTCCCGCAATTCGCGGTCGGCCGCCATCGCGGTGAATTCGCTCTGCCATATGGCCACGAAATCCCTGGCCAGTTCCTCGTCCATGATCCATCAAATCCCCGGCGCCGCCTCCTCCTAGCGCGGTCGCGGCCCCACCGCCACTTTCCTTGCCCTCATCCGGTCTGTGCATCGCACAAAATCCGTGTTTATGTTCCAATATCGAGCAGATTATCGCCCGGGAAGAAAGGCAAATCCCATGAGTGAACCGGCCCCCCCGCAGCCGCAACCCGTCATCATCAAGAAATACGCCAATCGCCGCCTCTATAATACCGAGAGTTCTAGTTATATCACGCTTGAGACATTGGCGAACATGGTGCGCCAGGACCGCGATTTTGCGGTATTCGACGCCAAGACCGGGGAGGATATCACCCGCTCGGTGCTGACGCAGATCATCGTCGAGGAGGAGGGCAAGGGCAATCCGCTCCTGCCCATTAATTTTCTGCGCCAGCTCATCGGCGTGTATGGCAGCGGCGTGCCGAGTCTGATGCCCCGCTATCTCGAACAGGCGATGACCAATTTCAGGCGCCAGCAGGAGGCGATGCGCGAGACGGTGAGCAAGACCTTCGGCCCATTCCTGCCGCCGGGCATGGAGGATATGGGGCGCAAGAACATGGCGATGATGGAACGGGCCATGACCTTGTTCTCGCCCTTCTATCGCGAGGGGACCGAAGCGAGACCCGAGGGGGGCGCCCCGCAGGATTATCAGGATGAAATCGCGAGCCTGCGCGCCGAGGTGGAGCGGCTGCAAGCCGAGCTCGAGGCGCTGAAAACCAAAGGCGGAAATTGACGCGGCGCATGGACGCTTCCCCGCCTTTCCGTTAAACTTAGCGATTATGAAATATTTTTTCCTTCTGCCCCTGGTGGCGCTGGCCGCCATGGCCGTTCCGGCCCAGGCCCAGATTCCCATGGGGGGCGGCATGGGCGGGCCGGGCGGCGCCCCCGCCCCCCAACCCAAACCCAACCAGCCGAACATCGCCCCCACCGGCCTGCCGGGCGTGGGCGCCGCCCCCGGCCCCGCCACCGTGCAAAAACAAAGGCCGATCGGCGGCGACCCGACCCAGGAGCTTTTCGCCGCCATCACCAAGAACGACTATGCCTCGGCCCAGGACGCCGTGAGCCGCGGCGCCGATTTGGGGGCCAAGGACCAGTTCGGCGAGACGCCGCTCGATCTTTCCATCGCCCTGAACCGCAACAACATCACCTTTTTGCTGCTCGGCACGCGCAACGAGCTGGCGATGCAGGATGGCGGCGGCACGATGGGCGCGCCCTGGACCCTCAACGGCGCGGACGGCGCTCCGGGCAAGGCCAAACCCGGCAAACCCCGCCCCAACCCGGCCATCCAGCCGGCCCGCGCCCCGGCCCTCGCCCCCCGCTACCCGGCGGGCGATACCGGCACGCCCGACCCGCAGGCGGGGTTTCTCGGCTTCGGCGCCACGCCGTAGCGGATGTTGTCAGGCGGGGATGGCCCCGCTATAGATCCCGGGCGTCGCGGGCGTGGTGGAACTGGTAGACGCGCTGGACTCAAAATCCAGTTCCGGCAACGGAGTGTCGGTTCGATTCCGACCGCCCGCACCAGCCTTATCCAGCCCTATCCTCCACGAATAAAACCGCGCGGCTGATCGCCTCCGCCAGCGCCTCGATCCCCGCGCCCTGGCGGGCAATGGTGGCAAGCACCGGCCTGCCCTCGCGCGCGGCGCGCGCCTCCTCCAGCATGCGCTCCAGATCCACCCCGACATGGGGGGCAAGGTCGGTCTTGTTCACCACCAGCAGGTCGCAGCGCAGCACGCCGGGACCGCCCTTGCGGGGAATGTCGTCCCCCCCGGCCACGTCGATGACGAACATCCACCAATCCACGAGATCGAGCGAAAAGGTCGAGGCGAGATTGTCGCCGCCCGATTCGTAGATGATCAGGTCGAGGCCGGGAATGGCGGCCTCCATGCGGTCCCCCGCCAATATATTGAGGGTCGGGTCCTCGCGGATGACCGTGTGCGGGCAGGCCCCGGCCTCCACCGCCCCCACCCGCTCGGGTTCGATCAGCCCGGAGCGGCGCAACCGCTCCGCATCCTCGATGGTGACGAGGTCGTTGGTGATGACGGCGAGATTGACCCCCCGGCGGCGCAGCACCGGGATCAACGCCTCGATCAACGCCGTCTTGCCCGAGCCGACCGGCCCGCCGATCCCGATCCGCGCCGCTGTCATCCTTGCCTCCCAATCCGGAGCGCTCAGCAAACCATGCCGGGCGGCGCCGCGTCCACCCGCCCTGCCCTCACAGCGGAGCCACGCCATGCGCGGCCAGCGCGGCGCGCATCGCCCCGCCGCCCAGGCAGGCGCTGGCATGGGCCCGCCCGCGCCCCCCCAGCGCCGCGCGCAACGCCGCGTCATCGCCGAGCCGCCGCAACCATTCCGCCATATGGCCGATATCCGGCTCCGCCCAGCGCGCCCCGCGCAGGGGCGGATAAAGCCCGCTCGCATCCGCCACCGGCACCAGCTCATAGCCGATCAACGCGGCGCTCGCCTGGTCCATGAAGGTGAGATTGCCCGACCAGCCGGTGGCCACCACCGGTTTGCCCCGCAGCATCGCCTCGGCCAGCACCAGCCCGAACCCCTCGGCGCGGTGGGGACTCAAGACGATATCCGCCCGCTCCATCAGCGCCGCCATCCGCTCCTCCGGCCATGCCCCGCTGAACACCGCGATATTCGGCCCCGCCTCGGCGGCGAGTTGCGCCGCCGCGCGCGGATCGGCGGCGGCGCCGGAGAGCTTGATCACCAAAAGCTGGTCGTCGCGGCGGCCAAAGGCGCGGCGGAAGGCGGCGATGCCGGCCGCCGGGTTCTTGCGCGCCACGCTGGAGCCGAGGGACAGCGCCATCAGCGTCACCACCTTGCCCTCCGGCACATCCGCGCAAGGCGGCGCGGGCGAAGGGGGGAGAAGGGCGAGCGGGTAGGGAACCACCCGCACCCGCCGCGGCGCCACCGCCTCCAGCGCCTGCGCGGCGAAGGGCGAGGGCGCCCAGACCTCATGCACGTAGCGCCGGCCCGCCGCCCAGCCCGGCGGGACCACGGGCAATTCCCACACCCAGGCGCCGATGACCAGCCGGCCGCGCAGCAGATCCCGCTCCGCCCGCGCCAGCATCAATGGCAGGCTGGGGGCGTTGATCGCGAGCAGCAGGGCCGCGCCCGGGGGTGGAGCCGGACCGCGCGGCTTGCGGCCCACGCCGCAACTCACCTCGCCACCGCCATAGCCCAGCAGCCTCGCCCCCATGGCCAGGCTGCGCGCCGCCTGGCCGAGCCCGGTGCCCCACCCCATCTCGCCCGCCACCACCACCCCGCGCGAGCGGGCCGGGAGGGTGGCATCCGCCCGCGGCGCCATGGCCGCCGCCAGCCGCCGCAGCGTTGCCCGGCGAGGCCCGGCGGGCAAAACGCGCCATAGCGCATGGGCTGGAGAGAGGAGATCGCTCATGAAGAATGAATGTGGTGTATGCGCTGAAATTTCGGTTTCAATATGCAACTTTTGATTTAGATTTTATCGCGAATCCAGCCTATGTTGAGGCTATGTCTGAAAAGCTGCGTTTTACCTGTCCCGACCCGCCCGCGCCCCGGGCGGCGGCGGTATCCGGCAGCCTGTTATGCGCCACCCGTTACGGCGCGCTCGGCGCCTCATCCCGCCTGCGCCTCGCCCAATACATCCCCCATCTCAGCCAGGCCATCCAGATCGAGCACCGGCCTTTTTTGCAGGATGATTATCTGCGGGCCCTTTATGGCGGCCGCTTTCGCGCCCTGCCGGCGGCGCGGGCCTATCTGCGCGTGGCGGGGTTGCGCGCCGCCATCCGTCGGCACGATCTGCTCTGGATCGAAAAAGAGCTGCTCCCCTGGCTGCCCCACCAGGCGGAACGTATTTTGATGGGCGGCACGCCCTATATCCTCGATTTCGACGATGCCTGGGCCCTGCGCTACGCCGATTCGCCCTCGCGCCTGGTAAGGGCGGCGCTGGGCCATAAGTTCACCCATCTGCTGCGCGGGTCAGCGCTTACCATCGTCGCCAACGAGACCCTCTATCATTGGGCCAGCGCGGAGGGCGCGCGCAATATCCTGCTGCTGCCGACCGTGGTTGATCTTGCCCGCTATCCTCTCCTGCCGGCGCCGGACGGCCCCTTCACCATCGGCTGGATCGGCACGCCGCTCACCGCCGCCTATCTCGACGCGTTGGCAGCGCCCCTGCGCCAGCTGGCCGCGGAGGCGCCGCTGAAATTGCTGGTCATCGGCGCGCCCGGCTATACCCTGCCCGGCGTGGAAGTCGAATCCCAGCCCTGGAGCGAGGCGAACGAATCCGCGCTGATCGCGCGCTGTCATGCCGGCATCATGCCCCTGCCCGATTCGGAATGGGCGAATGGCAAATCCGGCTACAAGCTCATCCAGTATATGGCGATGGCGCGCCCCGCCATTGCCAGCCCCGTCGGCGCCAATAACCGCATCGTCAATTCTGGCGAGACCGGCTTTCTCGCCGCCGATGCCTTGGCCTGGTTGCAAAATTTGCGCGCGCTGCGGGACTCGCCGGATTTGCGCGCCCGGATGGGCGCGGCGGCGCGGCGGCGCGCCGAGCGGCATTACAGCCTCGGCGTGACCGCCCCGGTATTGCTCGAAACCCTTACCGAGCTGCTTGGCAATATTGCTGAACGTAGGGCGAAAACGCCTTTTGCAAGGCTGGCACGCTGAGCTTGAACGCCTCCAGCCGGTAAGGGGCATGCCGGCCATAGCCGCCGCGCGGCTTCGCCTCCGCCATCCGCCGCATCGCCTGCAGGCCCGGCTCGGTCAGCTCCTCGCCGAAATGCGCGTAGATCCGCTCCACCGCCAGCACCGGATCCGCGGTGAATTCCTCATATTGCATGTGGAACTTGGCGGCGGCGGGCACATCCGTGCGCCGGTCGAACTCCAGCAACAGATTCGCTCCCTGGGTCCAGCGCGCCGCCACCTGGGCGCCGATTTCGCCGGCATCGATCTCGCGCAGGAAGGGCTGGCGCAGCACCTGGGTGAGATGGGCGACGGAACCGAGCACGGCGATCGGGTCGCGGTGGAGGATGACGAAACGCGCATCGGGATATACCCGCAATATGGCGCTCAGCGTGAACGTATGGTCCGGGCATTTCAGCACCCAGCGGGCCGGCTCCCCGGCCTGGAGATATTGCAGGAATTTTTTGTGGAAGCGGAAGGCGTCATCATGCCCGTGCGCCTCCAGCCAGTCGAAATAGGAAGGCACCCGGTGGGTGGAATCGAAGCGCAGGCTCTGAAAGACATGCGCGGTGATCTCGCTGCATTCCTGCGGACTATCAGCGGTGATGGGATGCAACTCGCGAAAGCCGGGCGCGAGCCCGTTGAACAATTCCAGCTGCTTATCCACCTTCCCCACCCGCTTGTCAGCGCGCGGGGAGAAACCGGGCGGGCGCGGCGCGGGATAGATCATCTGCCAGTTGCGCGGCACCTGGTTCGCGGGATCCTCGGCCAGCAGCGAATGGAGAAAACTCGTGCCGGAGCGGGGCAGGCCGAGAATGAAAAGCGGCGCCTTGACCGGCGTGGCGGAGAGGGCCGGGTTGGAGGCATGGGCCGCCTCGATGAGGCTGGCATTGCGCAACAGCCGCAAAAAATCCCAATGCAGCGACACCCGGCCGAACAGGCTGAGGGCGGATTCCGCCCGGATCGAATCGAGCAGCCGTTCCAGCCCGGCCAGCGCGTCCGGAGAGGGAGCCACCCCCGCCGCCCGCACCAGCTGCTCAGCACTTTCCACCGGAAACGCGGACTCGGGCAGCAGCCGGTCCGCGAGCCGGAAGCCCTGGCTCAGCAGGGTCGCCAGCGCGGGCATCTCAGCGGGGTTTCCGCTCGATCAGCTCGATCTTGTACCCGTCCGGGTCCTCGATAAAGGCGATCACGGTGGTGCCGAATTTAACGGGGCCGGGCTCCCGCGTGATCTTGACGCCGGCGGCGCGCAACGTCTCGCATGTGGCCTGGACATCCGGCACCCCCAGAGCGAGATGACCGAAGGCCGTGCCCATCTCATAACTCTCCACGCCCCAATTATAGGTGAGTTCCAGCACGGTATGGGTGGTTTCGTCGCCATAGCCCACGAAGACGAGGGTATATTTGCCTTCCGGCACCTCGGTGCGGCGGAGCTCCCGCATCCCTAATTGCTTGGTGTAGAACGCCACGCTGCGTTCGAGATCCCCCACCCGCAGCATCGTGTGCAGATACCTAAACTCGCTCATCCCAGACCTCGTCTTTCCTTGACCGCTCTTATACAGAAACGCCGATCAGAAACAGATTTCCGTTATCCGCCATTTCAATAAGTTGCGCCTTCGCTATCAAAATGGTCGCGCCAGCCTCGAATGCCATACCCGCTAGGCCTGTTTTTAACGCATGGCTTACCGTATCCGGCCCGATCGTCGGCAGATCCGCGCGGCGTTCCTGGCCCGGCTTGGCCAGCTTGACCAGCACGGGGGCGGGGCCGGGGCGGCGCACCGCCGCGATGCGGGAGAGCATCGCATCCGTCCCCTCCACCGTCTCCAGCGCCAGCACCAGGCCCTGCTGCACGACGCAAGCCTGGCCGATATCCGCCGCGCCGGTGATTTTCAGCACCTCTATCCCCCGGCTGATATCCGCCAGCGCCTGGGCGTCCGGGGTCGCGCGCGTCAGCGCCCCCGCCGGGGCCAGCGCGTCCGCGAGAATTTCATGCGCGCCCAGGATCCGGAAACCCTCCTCCGAGAGCACCCGCACGATCGCCGCGAGCAGCCCGTCATCACCGAGAAACGCCGCTTTGCCGATACGGGCGAGCAGCCGCGCGCCCTCGGCATCCGGACGCAAGGAAAGAAAGGAGGGCCGCTTTACCGGCCCGATCATCACCAGCTCCGTGCAGCCCTGCTCGCGGAAGGCGCGCATCATCGCGCCGATGGCGCCCAGCCGGTAGAATTTATGGGGAAAGGGCCGCAACACCTCCGGCTCGGCATAATGCGCGATGCCGGCGATGAAGACGGGCCGCCCGGCGGCGAGGGCCGCCTCCGCCACCTGGCCAGGCAAGGGCCCGCCGCCAGCGATGATGCCAAGCGGCGTCATACGCGGGAAAGACGCGCCGCGCCCGGCCTAATCCTCATGCGCGGCGACATTGGTGAGAATGCCATGCCGCGAGGGGGTGGCGATGAAGTCGAGAATCTCCCGCACATAGGGGTTGGCCCCGTATAATTCCGCCACCCGCCGCACCCGCTCGACAAACACCCCCGGCCCCGTGAACAGAAATTTATACGCCGCGTTGATCTCGGCCAGCTCCGCCTTCTCGACCCCCCGGCGCTTCAGGCCGATGAGATTGAGGCCGAGCAGCTCGGCCCGCGTGCCAAAAACCCGCCCATAGGGGATCACGTCCCGTGTCACCCCGGTGAGGCCGCCGACCATGGCCCCGGCCCCCACCCGGGTAAATTGCAGCAGGGCCGCGTTGCCGCCGATCACCGCGCGCTCGCCCACCTCGACATGGCCGCCCAGCGCCACGTTGTTGGAAATGATGACGCCATCGCCCACCACGCAATCATGCGCGACATGGACGGTCGCCATCAGCAGGCAATCCGCGCCGATACGGGTGACGCCGCTGCCGGTGACGGTGCCGCGGTGAATGGAGGCGTGCTCGCGGATCTGGGTGCGCGGGCCGATGACCGTCTCCGTATCCTCGCCTTTATATTTGAGATCCTGCGGCTCGAGCCCCACCGTGCAGAAGGGAAAAAGTTTCGCTCCCGCTCCCACTTGCGTGCGCCCGGCGATCGCGACATGCGAAACGAGCTGGACCCCCTCGCCCAGCACCACATCCTTGCCGACCGTGCAATACGGGCCAATTCGCACATCCGGGGCAAAACGGGCGCCAGGTTCGACGATGGCGGTGGGATGGATCATGCGCTCTACCGTATCCAGCATTTTTTCTTCCGCTACCCTGCCTGGTCCCGGCTGTACGCGAGGCGGGGGGCAGGGGCCAATCACATTCGGTTTCGGCTCGTATCGCCGCTGTCAGACCGGCTTCACCCCGTCCATGATCATCGCCGTGATAATCGCCTCCGCCACTACGCCGCCCTCCACCCGCGCCACGCAGTCGAAGCGCCAGATCTGGCCGCGCCGCCGCTCCTTGGTCACGGTCAGGCGAAGCTGGTCGCCAGGGGTGACCGGCTTGCGGAATTTGGCCCCGTCGATCGACATGAAATAGACGATGGGGATGCCGGCCTCCGGCCCCAGCGTGGCGATGACGAGACCCGCCGCCGTCTGCGCCATGCTCTCGATGATCAGCACGCCCGGCATGACCGGGTGACCGGGAAAATGGCCCTGGAAAAAAGGTTCGTTGACCGAGACGTTCTTGATCCCGGTGGCGGAATGGTCCTTGCGGACCTCCACCAGCCGGTCCAGCAGCAGAAACGGATAGCGATGGGGAATCATCGCCAGGATCTGCTTGATGTCGATCACCGCCATATCCACGGGCGGCAGGGTTGGCTCCGGCGCGTCAGTCATGTCTCATTCCCGGTTTTTTGGCCTTTGCGCCCGGATTGGGCGAGTTTGCGCAAGGTGACCACCTCGCGGAAAAAACTCCTGGCGTTCTGCGCCGGCGCGCCCAGCACCTCCTCGCCGGCGGGCACATCCTGCATCACCCCGGATTGCGCGCCGATGCGCGCGCCATCGCCGATGGTGAGATGGCCCGTCAGCCCCGCCTGGGCGGCGATCATCACCCCCGCGCCGATCCGGGTGGAGCCGGACACCCCGGCCTGGGCCACCACCACCGAATGGGCGCCGATGCGCACATTATGGCCGATCTGCACGAGATTATCGATATGAACACCCGGACCGATCACCGTGTCCTGGGCGGAACCGCGGTCGATGGTGGTATTGGCGCCGACCTCCGCGCCCTCGCCGATCAACACCCGGCCGAGCTGGGGGACGGGGTAGAAGCCGGTTTTTGACATGGCGAAACCGAACCCATCCTGGCCGATGCGCGCCCCCGGATAGATCACCACCCGGTCGCCGAGAATGGCGTGACTGAGCGTCACCTGGGCGTGAATACGGCATTGCCGCCCTACCACCACGCCCGGCCCGAGCACCGCGAGCGCGCCGATAGAGGTCTCGGCGCCGATTTCAGCCCCGGCGCCGATCACCGCTCCGGGGCCGATCTCGGCGCTGGGGTGGATCACCGCCGAGGGCGCGATGACGGCGCTGGGATGCACGCCCGGCTCCGGCGCGGGAAACGGATAGAACAACGCCGCCACCTTGGCCCAGCCGACATAGGGCTCGGCCACCGCCAGCGGGATACAGCCGGGAGGCACCCTATCCGCGAAATCCGGATGCAGGATGACGGCCCCCGCCCGCGTCTCCGTCAGGAGGCCGGCATAACGGCGATTATCGAGAAAGCTGATATCCTCCGGCCCGGCGGTTTGCAGCGGGGCGACACCGGAGATGACGCGCCCCGAGGCCGGCGGCGCGATGCCAAGCCGCGCCGCCAATTCCGCGATGGAAAACGGCCCCGCGCGGCGGAAAAACCGCTCATCGCCGGGTTTGGCGGAGGCTTCCATGGGTCAGGGGCCGATCCCCTCGCCCGAATCATCCGGCGGGTTGACCGGCATGCCCGGCGTCACCACGCTGGGCGGCACCTTCACGCTCGGCAGCAATTTGTTCAGCGAGGTGATGGTCTCGGCCGTGATGTCGAAGCCGGCGACGTTCAGCACCGCCTGCTCGCGATGCAGCACGAGGTTCATGCCGTGGGCCTGCGCCTCCTGTTTGACGATTCCCGCCAGCATGGCCTCGATCTGGCGCAGGGCGGCCTGCCCGGCGTTCTGGATCGCCTGGTTGCGTTGCTCGAACTTGGTCTGGGTGGCGGCCACCTCGTTTTGCAAATTCTGCTCTTTTTGCTCGAGCTGGGCATCGCTCAGCTTGCCGCGCTGCGCCATGATCGCCTGCTGCTCGGCCTGGATTTTCTGGCGGGCCGCCTGCGCGTCCTTCGCCAAAGCCGCCTGCCGTTTCTGGATCTCGGCCTGCACGCCCTGGGCGGCGGTGGATTTTTGCAGGACCTCCGGCACGGACAGCACGCCGATGACGGCGGTGGGCGGCGGCGGCTCGGGCGGCAAGGGCGGCAGATCCGGCACCTTGATCTCCGTGCCCTGCGCGTTCTGGGCTGTGCTGGAGGATGGCGCGGCGGGGGCGGGTTTGGGCCGGGGCGCGGCGGCGGGCGCCTGGCCTTGCGCGGCGCTGGGCGGCATGAAGTAGCCGGCTCCGCCGCCGGAGGAGGAGGATTGGGCATGCGCCGCCGGCACGGTGCCCCCTATCAGCAAAGGCAGGACAAACGCGTAACGGGAAAGAGCAGCCACTTAGAACCTCGTACCGAAAGAAACGTTGAATTGCTGGGTCTGGTCGCCCTTCTGCTTGACCACCGGCTGCGCCAGAGACAGGTTGACCAGGCCGAACGGCGTGTTCCAGGAAACGCCGACACCGGCCCCCACGCGCGGGGCGGAACTGTCGTAAATTTTGGATGTGCCGAGCGTGGGCGCGCCCCAAAGCGAGCCGACATCCACGAAGGCGAAACCGGAGATGCCGATATCCGGCGAAAGGGGCAGCGGAAAATGCAACTCCGTGGATTCGCTCCACATATAGCGGCCGCCGATCTGGCCGCCGCTGCTGGTCTGCTGGCCGGCGCTGTTATAGACCGGCTCGGCATAGGGGCCGACGCCGCCGCTGGCGAAACCGCGCAGATTATCGCCGCCCAGGAAGAAGCGGTCCTCGATCTTGTCCTGGTAATTGCGCATATCGAGAAGCGCCCCCGCCGAGCCGCTGAATTTCAGCACCCAGCTTTTATTCCCGAACAGGTGCTCGAGCGGGATATAATAAGAAACATCCGGGCTGAGGCGGAAATATTTGGCGTCCCCGCCCAGCCCGGCGAGATCGGTGGTGAAATCGAGAAGCAGACCGGAATGGGGATTCTGGTCGTCATCGAGATAATCGAAGGTGAGGGTCTGGCTGATCTGCGAGAGCGAGGATTTGCCCGCCTCGTTCTCGATGTAAATATTGGCGCTGCTGCCGCTCGGTATATCGTAAATATTCCGTTCGCTGACCGTGTAGGTGAAGGTCTGCCGCACATTCTGGTTGAAGCGGTAGCCCATCCGCAAATCCCCGCCGAGATCGCTTTCAGAGTAGGAGTAGGATTGCCCGCTGGACGTGTAGGAGTTGGTGACCGTGCGGAACAGATCCCAGCCGGCGATGAGATTGCGGTCCAAGAAATACGGGTTGGTCATACCAATATTGATCTGGGTGCCGTGCTGGGCGACCATCGCGTTGATCGAGGCGTTCACGCCCGTGCCGACGAAATTATTCTGGCTGAGGCCGGTATTCACCAGCGCGCCCAGCGAGGTGGAGTAGCCGCCGCCCAGCGAGAACTGGCCCGTCGCCTGCTCGGTCACCGCCGTGTTGAGAATCACCTGCTGCTGGGTGGAGCCCGGCGAGGTAGTGATCTTTTCATCCTTGAAGAAGCCGAGATTCTTCAAATTCTGGGTGGAGCGGTCGACCTGGCTCTGATTATAGGCATCGCCTTCCGCCACCGTCAGTTCCCGGCGGATCACCTTATCCTCGGTGCGGGTGTTGCCGGTGATATCGATCCGCTGAATCCAGACCCGCGGGCCATTGATGACATTCAGCACGATATTGAGCGTGTGCGTCTTGGGATCGGTCGTGACTTGCGGGTTGACCGTGGCGAACGCGTAACCGAGATCCGTGGCGCGCTTGGTGAGAGCGTCCACCCCTTCCTGCAACGCATCGCCGTCGAACCAATCCCCCTTGGAGAGGGGCACCAGGCCGCGCAATTCCTCCGATGAGAGATGGGGAATGCCGGAAACGACCTTGATCGAGCCGACCTTGTAGCGGGCGCCCTCGTTCAGCGTGTAGATCAGATAGAAGGATTTGCGGTCCGGGCTGAGGACGGCATTGGCGCTCACCACCTGGAAATCGGCGTATCCCTCATGAAAATAGAATTTATGAAGCAGATATTCGTCATAGGCGACGCGGTCCGAGTTGAACTGGTCCGCGCTGGAGAGAAAGCGCCACCAGGCCGATTCCCGGCTTGAGACGACATCCTTGAGCTTGCCCTGGGAGAAATGCTTGTTGCCGACGAAGACGATGCGGCTGATGAGCATTTTATGGCCCTCATCGCACTGGAACACGACATTGACCCGGTTGCCGGGCAGCTTGACGATATTCACCTCCACATCGGCGTTGTAATAGCCTTTCTTGGCATAGGCATCGAGAAGGGCGCGGCGGTCCGCCTCCGCGGCGGCCGGAGTATAGACCGAGCGCGGTTTCAGGCTGATGGCCGCCTGCGCGTCCTTATCCGAGAGCGCCTTGTTGCCGGAGAACAGCACCTGATCCACGATCGGGTTTTCCACCACGGCGACATTGAGATTATTGCCCTGCCGGGTGATCCGCACGCTGCTGAACAGACCCGTGGCGTATAAGGTCTTGACGGATTGGTTGATCTTGTCCGGGTCGAACGGGTCGCCCGGCTGCACCACCATATAGGCGATCACGGTCCCGCTCTCGATGCGCTGATTGCCGGTGACCTGGATCGCCGCGATCCGGCCGCCAGCCGGGACGGGCGCCGGGCTCGTATCGGCGGCCTGCGCGGCGCCTCCGAGGCCGGGGGCCGCCAGTATGGCCGGCAGCAGGCAAACGGACGCCAGAAAAACGGAGCGCGGTTTTAGCAATCGAACTCTCCCAACCTAGACTCCCCGGCAGACCGGCGGCCTCCCGGCGCGTTTGGCACGCGCCAGCCCGCCGGGCAAGCGCCTTGCGCCTGTCATCCTCCAAAACTTACAGCAAATGGGTGAACCATGAGACGGCTCCCAGCCGCGCGAGATCGTTGAAGGTGACCAGCACGACCAGAGAGAGAATGAGGGCCACCCCCACCCGCAGCCCCGCCTCGCGCGCCTGCTCGGGCACGGGCCGGCGGATCAGCGCCTCCACCGCGTAGAACAGCAAATGGCCGCCATCGAGAACAGGGATGGGAATGAGGTTGACGAGTCCGAGATTGATGGAGAGCAAGGCGATGAGACTGATGAGCGGCACCAGCCCCATCGCCGCGGCCTGGCCCGAGATCTCGGCGATGCCGAGGGGCCCGGCGAGATCCCGCAGCCCCTTATGCTGCATGATCAGCGTGCCCAGGCCGGAAAACCAGGCGGAGATCTGCCGTCCGGTCTCTTGAAACGCGGCGGCGATGGCCTGGCCCGGCGGCAGCCGCCGCAGGGTGGATTGGGTGCCGATGACGCCGAGATGGCCGATCTTCTCGCCATCCAGCATGGCGTCGCCCACCGTGACCGGCAGGGAGAGCGTGGTCCCGCCCCGCTCGATGGTGAAATCCAGCACCGTGTCCGGGTGGCCGGCCACGATCTGCTGCAGATCGGAGAAATTGGCGATGGCCGTGCCGCCAATGGCGAGCACCCGGTCGCCGGGGAGCAGGTGCGACGCGGCCGCCGGCGAGCCGGGCTGAATCTGGCTGACCACCGGCTGGGTCGTGATCTGCCCGGCCCCCATGAACAACCCGGCATAGATCACCACCGCCAGGAGCAGGTTGGCGAGCGGCCCGGCCGCGACGATGACCGCCTTGGAGCGGAGCGGCGCGGCGGCGAAGGAGCCGGGGCGCGCCGGCGCCGTCGAGCTCTCCTCGCCCCAGCCCTGCATCTTCACATACCCGCCGAGGGGCAAGGCCGAGATCTGCCAGACCGTGCCGGATTTCGCCTTGAACCGCGCCAGGGCCGGGCCGAAGCCGACCGAGAACACCTCGACCGTGACCCCCTGGCTGCGCGCCGCGAGGTAATGGCCAAGCTCATGGATGAAAATCAGCACGCCGATATCGATGATGAAAGCGGCGATGGTGCGCAGCAGGTCCAGCATGGTCAGGCCGCCCGCGCCCCGGCCAGGGCCTGCGCGGCATCGCGGGCGGCGGCATCCACCGCCAGCACCGTTTCCAGGTCTGGCAGAGCGGGCGCGCCCATCTTGTCCATCACCGTCTCGACGATCCCGGCGATATCGAGAAACCCGATCCGGCGCTCGAGGAAAGCGGCGACGGCGACTTCATTGGCCGCGTTCAGCACCGCTGGCGCGCCCCCCCCGGCGAGCAGCGCCAGCCGCGCCAGCCGCAGGGCGGGAAAACGGACCTCGTCCGGGGCATGGAAATCGAGCCGCGCCACCTGTGTCAGGTCCAAACGCGGCGCCTGGGTGGCCAGCCGCTCCGGCCAGGCCAGGGCATGGGCGATGGGAATGCGCATATCCGGCGTGCCCAGCTGCGCCAGCACCGAGCCGTCGGTATAACAGACCATGCCATGAATGACGGATTGGGGGTGGACGAGCACCTCGATCCGCGCCGAGGGCAAGTTGAAGAGCCGCGCCGCCTCGATCACCTCCAGCCCCTTGTTGAACATGGTCGCGCTGTCCACCGAGATTTTCGCGCCCATGGACCAGACGGGGTGGCGCAGGGCCGCCTCGCGGGTGATGCCGCGCATCTCCTCCAGCGAATGATTGCGGAACGGACCGCCCGAGGCGGTGAGGATGATCTTCTCGACCTGTTTGCCGTTGCCATCCGCCATGGCCTGCAAAATGGCATTATGCTCGGAATCCACCGGCAACAGCGTCGCCCCCGCCGCCGCCACCGCGCGCAGAAACACATCCCCGGCGGAGACCAGCGACTCCTTGCAGGCGAAGGCGATGGTGCCGCCCTGTCCCACCGCGGCGAGGGTGGGCTCCAACCCGGCCACGCCGGTGATCGCGCTCATCGTCCACTCGGCCTCGCGCGCGGCGGCTTCCAGCACCGCGGCGCGCCCGCCCGCCACCTCCAGCTCCTCCCCGGCCAGCGCCTCGCGGAGAGCGGGCAGCAGAGCCTCATCGGAGATCACGGTGATCTCCGGGCGGAACCGGCGGGCCTGCTCGGCCAGAAGCGCGACATTGCGCCCGCCCACCAGGGCGCAGATTTGGTAAGCCCCCGGAGTCTCGCCTATGAGATCCAGGGTTTGCGTGCCGACGCTGCCCGTTGAACCCAGGATGGTCAGCCGCTTCACCGTCATCAACCCAAACCTCCCTGCATGGCCAGCGTGAGCAAGGCCGCGACCGGCGCCGCGGTCAAGAATCCATCCAGCCGGTCGAACAGACCGCCATGGCCGGGGATCGTCCGCCCCGAATCCTTGACGCCCAGTTTGCGCTTGATCGCGCTTTCCAGCAAATCCCCCGCCTGGGCGACCATGCTGAGCAGCAGCCCCGTGCAGAACGCCGCGACCGGGGCCGCCTGCGCCGCCAGCGCCGCGGCCGCCCCGCAGCCGGCGCCGATGCCAAGCCCGCCCAGCGCGCCGCTCCAGGTCTTGCCGGGAGAGATGCGCGGCGCCAGCTTGGCGCCGCCCAGCAGGCGCCCCACCGCATAGGCGCCGATATCCGTCCCCCAGATGACCAGGATCAGATACCCCGTTTCAGCCAGCCCATATTCCGGCCGCGCCCGCAGCCAGAGCATCGCCAGCCCCGCCAGCCCGGCATAAGGCAGGCCGAGCGCGGCGAAGCCTCCATAAACCGGCCAGGCGGCGAGGGTGAGCGCCAGCAAAGCGAGCAACCCGGCGGGCGGCCCGGCCCATATTGCCGCCGCCCAGGCGATGAGGAGACACAGCGGCAGCGCCCAGCCCTGACGCAGCCCGGCGAGCCGCCCCCATTCATGGCCCAGCCCGGCCAGCGCCGCCGCCAGAAACAGCTCCCAGGCCAGCCCGCCGCGCCATAGGCAAAACAGCGCGAGCGGCGCCAGGACCAGGGCCGAGGCGGCGCGCAAGGAAAGGTCGGACCAGCGCCCCTTCGGCGCGCGCAGCGGCTCAGACAGGGCGGGCACCGAACCGCCGCTCCCTGCCCGCGTATTCATCGAGCGCCAGGGCGAAATCCCCGGGGGAAAAATCCGGCCAGAGCACCTTGGTGAACAAGATCTCGGCATAGGCCAGCTGCCAGAGAAGAAAATTACTCACCCGCTGCTCGCCGGAGGTGCGAATGACGAGGTCGGGATCAGGGATGCCCGCGGTGAACAGAAACCCGGCGAAGCGCTGCTCCGTCAATTCCTCCGGTTTCAGCCCCGACGCCATAACCCGGCGCGCCGCCGCCACGATCTCCGCCCGCCCGCCATAGGATAAAGCGAGGACCAGGGTGAGACGGCAATTGCCAGCGGTCTGGGCCTCGGCCTCCGCCAGCTCCCGCCCCAAAACCGGACCAAAGCGCTCGCGTTCACCGATCACGCGCAGTTGCACGCCCTCCGCGTGCAGCTCCGTCAGCTCCGAGCGTAGATAATGCTTGAGCAGGAAGGTGAGATCCTGAACCTCCTCGGCCGGGCGCTGCCAGTTCTCGGAGGAGAAGGCGAAGAGGGTGAGATAGCGCACCCCATGCGTCACCGCCGCCTCGATCACCCGGCGCACGGCCCTCGCCCCCTCGCGATGCCCCGCCGCGCGGGGCAGCCCCCGGGCCGCGGCCCAGCGTCCATTGCCATCCATGATGATGGCGACATGCAGCGGCACGGGGTGGGAGGAGGCGTCAGCCATCAGACCTGCCGGATGTCCTTTTCCTTGTCGGCCAGGGCGTCATCCACCCGCTTGATATAGGCATCGGTCAGTTTCTGCACCTGTTCGGACCAGTCGCGCTCCTCATCTTCCGAAATTTCGGACTTCTTGTGCAAGGATTTGATCTGCTCCATGCCGTCGCGGCGGACACCGCGCACCGCCACGCGCGCCGCCTCGGCGTATTTACCGGCCGCCTTCACCAATTCCAGGCGCCGCTCCTCCGTCAGCACCGGCAAAGGCACGCGGATGATCTGCCCGTCGGGCTGCGGGTTCAGCCCCAGCCCGCAATCGCGGATGGCGGCCACCACGGCATTGACCATCGAACGGTCCCAGACCTGAACGGTGATCATGCGCGCTTCCGGCACGGCGATCGTCGCCACCTGGTTGAGCGGCATCAGCGAGCCATAAGCCTCGACCTTCACCGGCTCGAGCAAGGCGGGGCTCGCCCGCCCGGCGCGCAGGCCGGAAAATTCGCGCTTCAGCGCCTCCAGGGCGCCATCCATGCGCCGGGTGAGATCCGCCTTGAGGGTATCGAAATCAGCCATTTGCAAGCCTTGTTTTTTAGGTTTCGACGATGCGGGTGAACAGCCCCTCGCCGCGCAGAACCGCGGGGAAGGCGCCAGGGGCCTGGATGTTGAAGACGATGATGGGCAGCTTGTTCTCGCGCGAGAGCGAGATGGCGGAGGCGTCCATCACGTTGAGGTCGCGGGAGAGCACTTCGAGATAGGTGAGCTCCTCATAACGCTCGGCGTCGCGCACCTTGCGCGGATCGGCGGAATAGACGCCGTCCACCTGAGTGCCCTTGAGCAGCACGCTGCAATTCATCTCCGTGGCGCGCAGCGCGGCGGCGGTGTCGGTGGTGAAGAACGGATTGCCGGTGCCGGCGGCGAAGATCACCACCCGCCCCTTTTCCATGTGGCGGATGGCGCGGCGGCGGATATAGGGCTCGCACACCGATTCCATGCTGATCGCGCTCTGCACCCGGGTCGGCACGTCGATCTTCTCCAGGGCCGATTGCATGGCGAGCGCGTTCATCACCGTGGCCAGCATGCCCATATAATCGGCCTGGGCCCGCTCCATCCCCGCCGAGGCCCCGGCGATGCCGCGAAAGATATTGCCGCCGCCGATCACCAGGCAGACCTCGATCCCCATCGCCAGCACGTCGCGCACATCGGAGGCGATGGCGTTCACCGTCTCGGTATCCAGCCCGTATTCGCGCTTGCCCATCAGGGCCTCACCGGAAACCTTCAGCAATACGCGTTTATAGCGGGGGGTGTCGGTCATGATCGTCCTGTAAATGAAGGGCGGCCAGGCGACAGGCCCGGACCGCCCTTGCGTAGCCCAAAGACCGGGTTTGTTAAACCCCGGCGGCGGCGGCCACCTCGGCGGCGAAATCGGAATTTTCCTTCTCGATCCCCTCGCCCAGGGTGAAGCGGACAAAGCGGGTGACGCCCCCCCCGGCTTTCTTCACCACATCCTTCACCCGGCTTTCGCCGTCATGCACCCATATCTGCTCGAGCAGGACCACGTCCTCATAATATTTCTTGACCCGCCCCTCGACCATCTTCTCGATGATGGCCTCCGGCTTGCCGGAGGCGCGGGCCTGCTCCATCAGCACGTTTTTCTCGCGCTCGAGCGCCGCCGGGTCCACATCGGCGATGGAAAGGGCCTCGGGCCGCGTGGCGGCGACATGCATGCCGATCTGCCGCCCCAGCCGGTCGAGCCCCTCGCCAGCTCCCTCCAGCCCGACGATCACGCCAATCTTGCCCAAGCCCGGCTTCAGCGCCCCGTGCACATAGGCGGCGACGGTCCCGTTCGGCACGGAAACCACCGCGGCGCGGCGGACATTCATATTCTCGCCGATCGCGGCGACGAGATGCACCATCTCCTCCGCCACGGTGCGGCCCGTGCCGGGAAAGGGCGCCGCTTTCAGCGCCTCGACATCCTCACCCGCATCCAGCGCCAGCCGGGCGACGGTCTCTACAAAATTCTGGAACGCCTCGTTGCGGGCGACGAAATCGGTCTCGGCATTCACCTCCACCATCGCCGCCTTGCCGGGGGCGAGGGCCACGCCCACCAGCCCCTCGGCGGCGACGCGCCCCGATTTTTTGGCGGCGGCGGCCAGCCCCTTCTTGCGCAGCCAATCGACCGCGGCTTCCTTGTCGCCATTCGTCTCGGTCAGCGCCTTTTTGCAATCCATCATGCCCGCGCCCGTGCTCTCGCGCAGATCCTTCACCATTGATGCTGTGATGTCAGCCATTGGTTTTCTCCTTAGGTTGTTCGGTTAGAAGAGTTGTGAACAAGGGGCCAGGATTCAGGATCCAGGGGCCAGGGGGTCGGCAATTGCC